>CAZETJ010000026.1:0-2834 GCA_964514575.1 uncultured Candidatus Saccharibacteria bacterium | reverse complement strand
TTCACTTTCGGTGCTGCCGAGCTGTAGCATTGGTCCGAAGCGGCCGAAGCGAGCAATTACCGGCAATCCGCTTTTGGGGTCTTTCCCGAGTTCGCGGGCTTGGCTGGTTTCGGCTCTGGTGGCTTTGTCGGACGCTTTGACCAAAGGGTGGAATCGGTCGTAAAATTGATGCAAAGCTTCCTGCCAGGTAAGTTTGCCGTCCGCAATATTGTCAAACTCTTCCTCGGCGCGGGCTGTAAAATCGTAGTCGACTATACTGGTAAAATATTTGATCAAAAAGTCCGTGACAACTTCGGCCACTGCCGTCGGGAGCAGTTTGCCGCGATCAGCGCCGACTATTGTCTGTTGGGTCTCAACGGTGATATTGCCGTTGCTTAGTTGCAGAAACTTACTGTCTAATGGTTCGCCGGGCAACTCTCTTTTTTCGACATAGCCGCGGTCCTGGATCGTGCCGATTGTCGGCGCGTAAGTACTTGGGCGGCCTATACCAAGAGACTCTAGCTTACGCACCAGACTGGCTTCACTATATCGAGCGGGCGGTCTGCTAAAGGTTTCGGTGGCCGCGGCGGTGATTAAATTTAAGCTTTGACCCTGGCTTATCGATGGCAGAATCACATCCTCTTTACCGCCGCCATAGGCTTTCAGAAATCCGTCGAAAATTACAACCTCGCCGATGGCTTTAAACTTTTCGACCCGGCCCGAGATATCAATAGTCACCTCCGTTTTTTGGATTTGCGCCGACGCCATTTGGCTAGCGACTAATCGCCGCCAAATCAATTCGTAAAGTTTTCTTTGTTGAGCGTCGTTACCAGCACTCAGGGTACTCAAATTTGACGGCCGGATAGCTTCGTGAGCCTCCTGGGCGGAGGCACTCTTCGTTTTATATTGGCGTAGGTGATGATACTTAGCGCCGTAGGTCTTGCTTATGTAGTCTTTGGCAGCGTTAAGGGCAATGGCTGACAGGATCGTACTGTCAGTACGCATGTAAGTTATGTGTCCGTTCTCGTAAAGTCTTTGGGCCAGTGTCATGGTCTGTCGAACGCTGTAGCCCAATCGTCGAGCAGCCTCTTGTTGCAGGGTACTGGTTGTAAAAGGTGGACTTGGACTGCGTTGGCCGGGTTTTTGGTCGACCGTGTCAACTTTGAACGTGGCTGGTATAAGTTCCTCTAGAAATTTGTGGGCGCTGACTTCATTTTCCAGTCGATCCTCGAGCTCGGCCGGTAGCTCGTGGCCATCCGTTTTAAAGCTGGCGGATACCTTAAAGTTTGCTACTGGCTTGAAATTTTTTATTTCTCTTTCGCGTTCCACGATCAATCGTACGGCGACGCTTTGGACCCTGCCGGCCGACAGGCCGGCCCGTACTTTCTTCCAAAGCACGGGGCTAAGTTCATAACCGACCAGTCGATCGAGGATACGCCTGGCTTGTTGAGCGTCAACCAGCTTCATGTCTATCTGGCGAGGGTTGGCCACGGCGGCGGTAATAGCTGGCTCGGTTATCTCATGAAAGACTATCCGCTTAGTTCTATCGGCTGGCAGATCCAGCAGTTCAGCAACGTGCCAGGCTATGGCTTCACCCTCTCGGTCTTCGTCGCTTGCCAGCCAGACAGTGTTGTCTTTGGCGGCCTTTTTAAGTTCGGCAACAACTTTTCTTTTGTCTGGGCTGACTTCATACGTAGGTGCAAATCCGTGCTCGATATCAACACCAATTCCCTTCTTGGGAAGGTCTCGGACATGGCCAAAGCTACTAATAACTCGAAAATCCTTACCGAGGTAACGGGCTATGGTTTTTGCCTTAGCCGGGCTTTCTACAATCACTAAGTTCTTAGGCATAAGTTCAATTTGTTAGTGTAGGCACCTTCTTATATATATGCAAATGTAAAGGCTAAAGCGGATTGACTAGCGCACAGCTTTGATTCTAGAGGGTAAGCCAGCGACCATTACCAGCTGGCCGAATATAGCCGTTGATCTCGAGCATTGATAACAAGCTAGCTAGCTCGGCTCCGGATAGCTTTGCCGCTTCGGCCAAGTCATCCTGGTCAGATACGCCCTCTCGGATCAACTGCATAATTCGCTGCTCGTCGCTTGTGCCTCGGAAAACTCTTTGCTTCGTTTTATCAGGAGAAATTTTAAGGGCAAAAAAGATGTCGCTAGCGTCGGTGACCGGTAATGCCCCGCTCTTTATCAAGTTGTTGCACCCCTCGCTAGAAGGGCTGGTTATGTTCCCTGGTACGACCATCACTGTTTTGCCCTGGTCGAGGGCGAAGCGGGCCGTGGCCATCGTACCGCTGTTAGCGGCGGCCTCAGTAATCAATACTAAGTCCGCCAGACCACTAACTATTCGGTTGCGGGCCGTGAACTGATACTTCAAAGCAGGCTTACCGACTGGATATTCGCTGATAAGCGTGCCGCCGTTATCGGTGATTCGCCTGGCCAAACCAGCGTGGCTAGATGGATAAATTTTCTCCAGGCTGGTAGGAAGTACGGCGACGGTTATGCTGCCTTCCTCCAGGGCTGCAGTGTGAGCTATGGAGTCGATCCCCAGAGCCAAGCCGCTAATAATAACTACACTCGCCCGTGCTAGTTCACGGCAGAGCTGCTTAGTTACCTCTTGGCCATAAGGTGTGGCTTTGCGGCTACCGACGACCGCTACGCGGGGTAAGCCCGACCAGCTGTCTAGCGGTGCCCCCAGCCAGTAAATCTGTAGCGGTGCGTCGTGAATCTGCTTTAGGATAGGCGGATAACTGGGGTCTTTAAGCTTAAGGATATTGACTTTCATAGTAGTTCATTTTTTAGTATTGACATCAAATAACTTTCTTGCTAAAATTGCAACTCGT
>CAZETJ010000025.1:0-3013 GCA_964514575.1 uncultured Candidatus Saccharibacteria bacterium | reverse complement strand
TTGCGGGCCTTGGCAGAAAACGTCCCCTGCCGAACTAGCCTCAGGCCGCCATCAAACAGCAGTTGGACTTTAGGCATTTTAGCCAAAAAACCATCGATCGCGCCAGACTGATACAGCTTAATGTCTTCAAGTTTGTCGCCTCGGTACCAGCTGCCGTCTTTGGCAATATAAATAGCTTCCACTTCGTAGTGCTTAGTCAATTCCAGGGGTTTGATGATACTGGCCAGGGCGGTCACAATTGAAACATCGTGCTCAGTCGAACGTCCGCCAAAGATTACAGCCACAGTCTTCATCGTCTCTTTATTATACTTCGCCGTTACTCATATTGATCCGGCCAGTCGTTCTGCATCATTACCAGGTCGCCGGCCGCAATGAATTTATCGAGGTTGTTATAAAAATCGAGTGGGTCGTCTTCGATTCTGGTTTCGCCCTTAAATTTAGCTTTCTCTAGGCCCTCGACGATATAGTTGGTTACGGCATGCTTCATTAAAACTACCAAATCCGGTGCTGCCTTGGCGATTGCCTCGCCCAACCGCACGTGCACGCTCTCGGTTTCTCTGCCTTGGTCAACTAGACCGGGCGTTACGTAAATCTTGCGTTTGGCTGGCAGTTTAGCCAGCAACGCCAAACCAGCTTCCATCCCGTCAATATTGCCATTGTAGGTGTCGTCAATCAGCCAGCCGCCATTCATCGGTCGGGCCTGCATACGGTGCTCAAAAGGCATGATCGATGACACGCCTTCCTGGATTTGCTTCTCACTCAGACCAGCTTTGTCAGCCATATAAATTGCCAGCACTAGCGGCCCAATTAAATGTTCGCCAACTAGATTCGACTTGATCGCCAGTTCGCGTTTGCCTTTTTTCATCTTGAAACTAAGGCCTTCAATCTTTACATCCACATCACTAACTTTCCAGTCGCGTATTTTCTTAGAACCATAAGTTATGAATGACTTATGAATGAACGGCTCAGATTCTTTGCTGTCTTCATTAACGTACATCTCGCCGCCATCCAAATAATTGGCCAGCGAAAAGATATCCTCGCCAGCGGCGGCTAAAGTTTTGTACTTATCCAAGTGCGCCGGGGCTAGGCCGGTAACAACACCAATGTTTGGATGAGTGGCCTTGGCGAAGCGGGCAATGTCGCCCGGACCGCCCTCGCCGTATTCAATAATCAGAATGTCTTCGTCGCCCTTTAGTCCTTCGGCAAATTGGGCGTGGCTGATAGCCACGTTCTCGTTGGCTGGCGTAGCAGCAACTTTTTTACCTTGGCTTAGAACCGTTAACAAGATTTCTTTCGTAGTAGTTTTGCCGTAACTGCCGGCAATAGCTATTTTAGTTGCGGAGTGGTTAGCAAAAACTTTAGCAGAGCTACGAACTTTAAACCACTGGCCCGGTTTTGTTATGAACCAACGACCCAACACCAGGGGCGCCACAATCAACTGGGCCCAGACTACTGGTGTCGATGCCAAAAATAGAGCGATTATCACCCAGCCAACGTAAGAATGGTGTATGTGCCATGCATGAAAACCTAGCCAAACTCCAAAAACAATCTGGATCAACATACCAGCGTACATAGCCCGCAGCAACATCTTCGCCGGGCGTGTGAGAACTAGTGTCCGGCGGTGCATGACCTTACCAAAATCAAAAACTCTATAAAGCCAGCTCAAGTATTTAGCCGTATCGTACTCAGTAGCTTGGAGCATATATACGACGGCTCGCGCAAACTTAGGTTTATAAACTGAAGTAACGCCTCGAAAAATCTTAGGCATTGAGGAATTCCGTGACTAGTCTGTCAACATGATTGGCCGATCCCTGATGAAGAAAATGCCCGGCCCCTTGTATCAGCTCTAGCCTGGAGCCGGCAATAGCTCGATTTAGAATACGACCGTCTTCGGGTGGAGTCTCTTTATCGTCCGTACCATAAATCAGCAACGTCGGCACGGTTATACGCTTTGCTTTGGTACGTATGTCTTCACTGATAATTCGTTTAAACGTTGGCTCCATATGGGGCAGCAGCGCTATGTCAGAACCAATGGAGGAATAGAATTTAGCTCGAAGTCTTTTCCTTGTTTGTTTTGGTAACAAAAATAATGCGAGTTTGGCGGGTTTTGTGATCGTTTTTAAGACCGGCCCGCGCAGTTTATTTTTGCCACGAATACCGGCTGAGGCGATAAGAATTAGCTTGTCGGCTTTCAGCGCTCCAGAACTTAGGCCGGCTATCGCCACAGCCCCGCCGTACGAGTGACCTACCAGAGCATAAATATTATTGACGCCAGTTTTTTCTAGCCAAGCCTTTATGAAATTGGCGTAGTCCGACAAACCCCATGCCGTTGGAGGAGCCTGCGTTCCGCCAAAGCCGGGCAAATCTAGAGCCAAGATGGTGTAGTCGTTTTTCAACTGCTCTACAAGCTTAGAAAAAGTTTTAGAAGTGTCGCCCCAACCGTGTAGAAAAACAAGAATCTTCTGGCCCCTGCCAATTTTCTGGTAGTCGGTCATCAAATCGTTAACGACTACGTTCATATCCTTAATTATATCAATTTGGCAGGGTTATTACTGCTGGGCTAGGCGCTTGCGCTTGGTGGGGTCGAGTTCGCGTTTGCGCAGGCGCAAAGACTTTGGCGTGACTTCCAAAAGTTCGTCGTTTTCCAAAAAGTCGATGCACTGTTCTAGGCTAAAGATGGTTGGCGGTGTCAACTGGACGGTGCCATCGCTACTACTACTGCGCATGTTGGTCAGGTGCTTGGCTTTGCAAACGTTGATTTCCATATCGTCATTACGGCGATTTAGCCCTACTATCTGACCAGCGTAGACTTTCTGAGCCGGCTCGACAAAAACCGTGCCGCGGGCTTCGGCGGTTTCTAGTGAATAAGGCGTGGTCAGGCCGGTTTCCCAGGCAATCAGCACGCCGTTACGCAGTTTCTGCAAAGGCGAGCCCAGCGGCTGGTAACCGTCCATCAGACTGTTCATAATCACCGTGCCTTTGGTGTTGGTAATAAGAGTGTTGCGCAGGCCCA
>CAZETJ010000024.1:0-3687 GCA_964514575.1 uncultured Candidatus Saccharibacteria bacterium | reverse complement strand
GGTCAGTTTTAAGAAAAGCCGCCCTCGTGCCAGTATCTAGCTCCGGGCTACCCATAGTCTAGCCTTCTACTTCTATGCCCATGCTACGGGCTGTGCCGGCGACCATCTTTTTAACAGCCTCTATATCATCAGTATTCATGTCTGTGGCTTTGGCTTCGGCGATTTCGGTTAGCTGTGATTGGCTGAGTTTCTTCTCTAACTTTATTTTATTAGGTTCGCCCGAGCCTTTGTCTACCTTGAGAGCCGCCAAGATTAGCTCGTCGGTCGGCGTGCCAACAATGCGCCAGTCCATCGTCCGATCTTCGTAAACCCTAATATGGACGGTAACCATTTGTCCCATGCGATCTTTGGTCTGTTCGTTAAAGGGATTAATAAAATCCATCATATTGACACCGTGCTGACCCAGAGTAGAGCCAACCGGTGGCGCGGCATTGGCTTGGCCAGCTCGGATCTTAAGTTTTAGTGTCGCTTTAAGCTCTTTCGCCATTTTGAGCCTCCGTATAATTAATCTCTCGCTCAGCAACTATCACAATTCCCAGAAGCGCTCCTAGTTGTTCCGGGTAGGCGGAGGGGATGTAAGCCATGCGACTCTTGGCTTCTGCTGCTAATTCTTCATAAACGTCAGAGGGGATTCCCTTACGGTCGCCTTTTACTCTCTCTTCCAGTTCGGCGTTAGTCATATCCTCAAAATACTCGGTACTCATATTTAGACTCTCTTTACCTGCAGGCCATCAAGCTCCACTGGGGTCTCGCGGCCGAACATATTAACTAACACCTTCAATTTGCCCTTTTGAGCATCAATCTCGTTGATAGCGCCGTCAAAACCTTTAAACGGACCGTCGATAATATTCACGACTTCGCCGGTACGGTAATCAAACTTGTGTTTCGGTTCTTCGCGGCCCATGCGTTTCATAATCTTGGCCATTTCATCAGCGCTAACTGGTGTCGGTTCGGTACCTGTGCCCACAAAGCCGGTAACGTTTGGCGTGTTGCGAACTATATACCAAGCATCCTCGCTCAGCTTCATCTCTACCAGCACATAGCCCTGGAATATACGCTTCTCGACGATTTTGCGCTTGCCGTTGCGAATTTCAATCATTTTTTCCTTGGGAACCAGGACTTGGAAGATCTTGTCGCCCATATCTAAGCTCTCCGCGCGCTGGCGAATACTCTCGGCAACTTTCTCCTCATACCCGCTATAGGTATGGATGGCGTACCACTGTTTGGATGAATCGTATCGTTTAACCATAATTTTCCTTACTTAAGAACCACGTGCTTGAAAATAACATCTAATCCCTTGTCGACGCCGGCAACTAGTGCTCCGAAGACGATGGCAAAAATAAAGACTGCCAAAGTTAGCCGCCAGGTCTCTCGGCGATTCGGCCAGGTGACTTGGCGCAGCTCACGCCAGGAATTGATAAAGTAACGCGGAGTTAGCCATTTAAGAACTTTGCCAACTGGCGCCAGCACTTTACCTAGAGGTGCTAAGGCTTTATGAACGGGTGTAGGTACCTTCAGCCTGCGTGTTTTCTTAGCCGGTGCTTTGACAGCTGCCGCTTCAGTTAACTCGCGGACGGTTGGTGCAACCTTCCGAATTCGTGGTGCTTTTTTGCCCCTCTTGTCTTCGGCCACTCCCTAAAATCCCTTCGCCACTTTAAAAGCCTACGTTAATCGTAGGCCTGACTTGTCAATAATAGCGTAAACCTATCTGTTATGCAAGCGTCTGAGCTTCGATCGCCGGGCGATGGCTATTGACTTGCTTTCGGACCTTTTTAGCCCCCGGCAGTATAGCTTCAAAATCGGCCCAAAAAGCCGGACCGTGGTGCATATGTTTGGTATGCAAAAGCTCGTGGATCAATACGTAATCAACTAGGTCCCAAGGCAGTTGCATCAAGAAAAAGCTTAGAGTAATCACCCCATGGCTGGAACAACTGCCCCATCTTGAAGAGAGCTTCCTGATTCGGACGTTTTTGTAGCTGTAGCCGTGCTTGGCTGCCAGATAAGCCAGTCTTTGGGGTAATAACTGCTCTGCCTCGGCTTTCAGAGCTCTCTCACAGGCCTGGCGGGCCTTCAGCTGGGTTCTGGGGTCGTTTACTGGCCATGGCGAGCTGACAATAATCTCATTAGGCTTTAAACGACTGGTAAGGCTGCCGGAAGCCGACATCTTAAAATAAAGCCGTTTCGACTTGCCGATATGAGCCCCTTCGGTGAGCGGTGAGGCCTGGCGCTTCTGGAGCTGCTCGTTTATCCAGTCAGCTCTATCCCGGGCAAACTTAATACCTGTCTGGTAAGGTGCCCAGGCCGGCAGACTTACCCGAACTTCACCCTTTGGAGTGATACTTAGTCGCAAATTGCGCATACCCCGCTTTTTCACCAGTAGCAAACTACCGGCTTCGCCTAGATCAACTCTTTTGATAGCCATTTATCGGACTTCGATGTTGCGCTGGTCGTTTGGCGCGGTAAAGGGGTTCGGAATCAGGTTTATCAGGTCCGGCTTAGCTATATTTTGACGAACTACATCGTCGCTAATCAGCTTGCGTTGGTGTAGGCGATTTATAATAGCGTTCTTCTGGGTTATAAAGGCGTGTTTACCGCTGATGACCAAATAGTCCTCGGCCTGCGGCGGTTGCATATTAGCTGTTTGGGCATCGAAAGTTTCCTGTGTGTGGTCTTGGGCGTAGTGATCATCCGTTGTCCGCCGATCACGGTTCTGGGTCCGAGCAAAGGCGCTCTCTTCATCTATCTGCAGCCAAACCAGGAGGAATTCGGCGTGGTGGCGTTTAGCTAGTTCGCGCAAGGCTCGGCGCTGTCCGCTGCGAGCCGCGTTAACATCGTAAGCCACGCTGATACCGGCGTTTAAAAACTCCTCGGTCATGTAGTTCATCAGGTGGAGAACCACAGCGTTCTCTTGAGCGTCATAGCGCGGTTGGCGGAATAATTCGCTGCGGATCCTATCAGCGCTGACGTGCGCTAATGGTAAAGCCGTAGCCAGGCTACGGGCCACGTAACTCTTGCCGGATCCTGGAAAGCCATATAAGCAGATTAAGACTGGCTTAGCGAGAACTGTTTTGCTCATCATAGAATATTATCACCACTTAATTGGTACTTGAACATCTGGCAGGAGTGGAGGGGCTCGAACCCCCGACCTTCGGTTTTGGAGACCGACGCTCTAGCCAACTGAGCTACACTCCTTCGTCGTAGCAAGCTACCAGCTTTCGACGGTGAAGAAACTTCGATGAACTTTCTTCGCGTCTTCAGCTTCTCGCTGCTCCTCCTCTCAAACTTGCAAGCGCTACGCTGGCTTACAAGTTTGTATTTTAAACCGTTTAACCTCTTTAGGCTAGCGACGTGGTTTGACGACGTTGCGTCCGAGGTTTTTCTTGGTTTCCGACTGAACGGCCATCTGGCGTTTAATCGGACAGAACTTTTTGAGCTCGACTTTATCAGGGGTGTTCATAGTGTTTTTGGTCGTGTAATAATGGCGGCGCCCGCAGGCCTCGCAAACTAATCCGATGATTTTTCGTTTCTCGCTTTTCCTTGCCATATCAGACTGCTAGTTTAACAGATATGGCGGCCTTCGGCAACACCTAACAAAAAGCCTCACAATTTGAGTGCGTATTTAACGGGCAATGCTTGGCGGCGCTTGATATTAGAGTCTAAAATTAGTAGAGTGTCGCCTGATGCCGT
>CAZETJ010000023.1:0-3988 GCA_964514575.1 uncultured Candidatus Saccharibacteria bacterium | reverse complement strand
CAGTTTAGTAACACTCTCCCTCAAAAAGCGCACGTACTAGTGTCGACTGGATTACCATTAGTATAGCACGTTTGTTGAAATATTTACAACTTTCTACAGAGGTAAGACTTCTACCAAAAAACAAACTTTAGTGGTAGATGGTCCACACGCTGGATAGTAGTCATACAACTTATTTGCATTTTGCACCTTAGGGTGCAAAAATAATCCGATAATGCATGAACCCCTCCGGGAGTCCGTACCTTCTATCGCTTCGTTGCCTGCTACCGGCAGGGCTGCTTCTCTCGGTAACTTAATGCGGGACATAAAGCGTTCAATGCTGTTCGATTTGGCAGACTACCGGAGAGATCCTACGCTTTTAACACCCGAGGTTCGAACGCGTCTAGTCGAGCTTGGTGAGGCAATAGTGCAAATCATTGAGCAAGCGGCTGGTCTGTTGAACGAGATGCAAGAGGTCGGGGCCATTGAGATCGATTTATCGGGAGAGGGAGGATTTTTGCCACGCATATTAGACCCGGAGTGCGCCGAAACATTAGAAGCTCCCGTAGACAAAGTCCCGGGAGAAAAAGCCGGCGGGAACGCGGAGGAAGAGGCGGGGCCCGGGCTTGTCCAGAATGATGACGCAAGTGACAAGCCTTCGAAGGAAATAGGGCCGAGACCATCACTCCGCGACCCTAGACTCTCTGAGATAAACCAGTTGATTGTAACCGAGAAACTGGCGGGGACAGTGGATTACATTGCGAAAATCGGTGCTATCGACTGTTCTTTGAGCCTTACGGACCATGAAATTTTTATCATGGAAGTCCTGGCTAAAATAGACCTTGAACCTTTTGCCAGAAAACTATTCCTTGATAACGGCTTCTTCGAAAGTGGTACTTTTAACGCCCGGGTCCAAGCCTTTCGCAAGGCTATGAGCTCACTTAGAAAAAAACTAGAAGTAGCCACTGGTAGAGAAATTGTTGGATCCAGTGGCGAAAGGGCTACCCGCATGTACTACTTAGAGGAATCTATCGAAATAATAGACAGGAAAAGCGCCGCCAAAGCCAAAGAGCCTTCTCCCATCCCCCTGGCACCTAGACCCAAAGCCCCACATCGGCACCACCGTACCGCACGTACCGCAAGTCACCGACGAATTAGTGGGCCTACACCTCTTGAGGACGCGGCGGATGCTGGCATGCCCGAACCTCCCGAAGCTGACGCCACGCCTGCCCTGGAACAGGTCGACTCTGATGGCGAACCTGAAAATTCAAATCAATTTGAGGCTGAAGAAGAAGTAGAGGAACGACATCCGATCAATCCCGGCCTTCTTAAAAAAGAGGTGGTTGAATCTGACGATGAATCTATAGGTCTGCGAGAGGCTGCCCGAATGGCAGTCTTATACTCTTCTACTTCTCTAGCACGTGCAAAAGGAACGGCTAAGCCGCTAAATAGCGTTAACGGAAAGGTTCTATTCGCACACTTTGGGCTGGATCGCGAAACAATGCTGGGGATTGAAGAAATTTGCCTAGACAGTACTATCAATTTTAGTGGAAGCCTAACCCCTATGTCGGTCAAAGCGATGATACGAGACTCGCTGAAAAAGATAGACAGACCCGAAGCGAAAGCCTACTTGGAATATCTGGACAATCAATAGCTTGATAGATAATCGAAAGTGGTTTGGCAGTATAATAGCGGTGTTTTTGTAGCTAATCTAGGTAGTCTTATCGTCTGAACGGTGGAGTTTGGACGGCCACCAGTTCCAGCGACCAAGCAGGGCGACAATCGAAGGCACCAGCAGTGTGCGTACAAAGAACGTATCAAGCAAAATAGCAAAGGCTACGCCAAAGCCGATTTGTTCGACCTGCGTGTTACCGCCAACTATTCCCAAAATGCTGAAGGTACCAGCTAGTATTAAACCAGCTGAAGTCACGGTCGTACCGGTTATACCGATAGCTTTGGTTATGGCTTTGAACAAAGTTTCGCTACGATGGGCCTCCTCGCGTATGCGGCTCATTACCAAAATGTTGTAGTCCTGGCCAAGCGCCATGCCGAAGATAAACAGCAGAAACGGCAGCACAAAGTTCAGGCCATCCTGGTGAAGAAGATGCACAAAGATGTACATAGAGAAGCCAAGGCTGGAGATGTAACTTAGGCCAACTGTCAGAATCAGATACCACGGCGCCACCAAGCTGCGCAGCATGACCGCCAGCAAAATACCAATGAGAATCAGCACCACGGGGATGATTTTTTTGAGGTCGGAGTTTTGGACCTGGTTTATGTCGTAAGCCACCGAGTCTGTCCCAAGCACGCTACTAGTGTCAGCGCCGACGGTTTTTGCCACCGTGGCTAGCTCGGTCCTGGCGGCCGGCGTCGCCCGCATGGCATCAGCGCTGCCGGTTGGCCCGGCGCTCATTAGCGCGTAGAATTGGGCGGTTTTGCCATCGGCACTGATAAATTGGTTAACAGCCTGCAGTTCGGGACTGTCGCCACCGTTATGGATTTGCTTCAGCTGCGCGGTGGTCAGACTGGCGCCATTGAGGTTAAACGGCCCGCTAACAGCCGAAAAGACACTGGAGTGCGACAGCTTATCCTGGGCGGTTTTTAGCTCGCCCAAGTTATTCCAGACCGACTGTGGAAAATGAAAGATTAGAACATCGGGATTGCTGTTGGCCGCCGGGAAGTGGGCTGTCAACGCCTGCTGGCCAGCGCCCGAATCAGTACCAGAGGGCGGCGGCGAATTACCGAAACCGGCAGCCTTATAACCCAACAGGCCAGCGGCCAAACCGCCGAAGACCAGAGCGCCCAAGACCAACATCACGGTTGTGTGTTTAATGGCGTTGTCGGCCAGCCGGCCCCACAGGCCAATCTTTTGCTCACGCTTAGCGGTTTTTGATGGCCAAAAGACTGCTCGCCCAAGAATCGCCAGTAGCGCTGGCAAGAAAGTCAGCCCCATCAGCAGCATTATGGCGAGGCCTATGGCTAGCGCCGGACCAAGCCCGCTGTATAAACCAAAGCTAGCCAGCAGCAAGGTCAGCAAGGCGGCGATCACGGTGGCGGCCGAGAAAGTTATGGCTTCGCCGACCCGGGCCAGCGCCTTAACTACGGCTTCTTTGGGCTTGAACCCATTACGCAGTTCTTCGCGCACCCGGAAGACCAAAAACAAGCCGTAATCCGTGCCGGCGCCAAGTAGTAGGACTATCAGTAAAATTTGGGTAATAAAGCCCACTTTGACGCCGACTTTCGTCGCCTCGGCAATCACCGGCTGGGAAATGATTAGCGCCATCGCGGCCGGTATCAACGTTACGATCGGCGCCAGGATAGAGCGGAACACAAGCAGTAGTAAGACCAGGATAAGCAATACGGTGTAGCCCTCGGTCTTATTTTTGCCGGAATTGTTGGCGCTTGCTTGGTCTACCTCAGAGGCTAGCTCGCCCGCCAAATTGGCGTGCAGGCCAGCCGGCAGAGCGGTTCCTTTAATCTCGCTTCGGATATTTTTGATAATGCCAGTCGCTTGGTCGCCAAAGCCCGCGCCAGAAATTCCAATTATAAACTGCTCGGCCTGGCCGTCGGCGCTGACGCCCAAGTCGCGCACCTCGGTAACGTCGCTAACTTTACGAATGTTGCTAACAATTTGCGAAGCCGCCGTAGAGTCAGTCGCGCCCAGTTTACCACTGTCGCGGTAGACGACCAGATCCGTGCTGGTGGCGGTATCCTTGCGCTCAAAAGCCTTTTCGAGCTTGGCGGCTTTGCTGGAATCAACCTTTGCCGGCAAAAAATCCGACACATTATTCTTTTCGACATCGCCGATTTTTGGAAAATAATGAGCCGTCAGCGGGATGGCCGCGATCCAGAAAACAATTATCAGCCAGCGCCATCGTACTGAGAACCGAGCGATTTTTTCAAACATCTTCAACCATTCTACTATTTATAGCTTGAGCTTTTCTACTTAGCTTGGCGTTTTTAAACTAATGTATAACGTCAGCTAGGTGCAGCATCCAGATAAAGAAACCGA
>CAZETJ010000022.1:0-4138 GCA_964514575.1 uncultured Candidatus Saccharibacteria bacterium | reverse complement strand
TTAATTAACTAAATTTTGGAACTTTTTAGGGTGGCTAGAGGCCGCATAGAGCGGCGGATTCGCCAACTGCCTTAACTATTTTGCTCATCTTTACCGCTCCTTTCTCCCTGTTAAATTGATGTCGGATTTAACTATAACACTGTCCACTTAACAGATGCAAATCGTTAGCGCGTACCCTGGGGTAAAATATAGGCATATGGCGGATAAGAAATTAGAGGCAAAACTCAGTAAACTCCCCGCTGGGCCGGGGGTTTATTTCCATAAGGACGCCAGCGGTCAGATTATATATATCGGCAAAGCGGCTAACCTGAAAAACCGTGTTCGGCAGTATTTTCAAAAAAGCCGGGCCTTTGATCCCAAGACTGACGTACTGGTGGCGGATATAGCCGATGTTGAATGGACAGAGGTAGAGACAGAAGCAGACGCCCTTTTTCTAGAGGCGGAGCTGGTCCGGCGCTATCAGCCGCGCTTTAATATCCTGCTGCGAGACGATAAGAGCGCTCAGTACGTGCGGATTGACCCGGCCAGCGATTATCCTACTGTCCGGCTGGTTCGCCGGCCGCTTGACGACGGCGCGAGATACTTTGGGCCGTATTTGAACAGCCCGGCTATCAAAAAGGCCTTGCGTTACCTCAGGCGAGCCTTTCCATATGCCATTAGCCATCCGAGCGGCGCTCACCGTGTTAACCTGCATTACCATCTTGGGCTAGACCCTGGTCTAGAGGAAGGCCGTACCAGTCTAAAGGACTATCGGGCTAACCTGCGCAAACTTATCCAATACCTTAAGGGTGAACGGGTAGCTTTGACTCGCCAAATCGAACGCGAGATGAAGCAAGCTGCTAAGAGCCGGGATTTTGAAACCGCGGCTAAGTTGCGCAACCAGCTCTTCGCTCTAAGGGAATTGTCCCGGCAGGTGCTGTTCTCGGACGGTGAACTCCAAGACGCTAGTCGTGACGAGGCGCTTGTCCAGCTGGCCAGCCTGCTCGAACTACCCAAACCGCCGCGACGGATAGAAGGCTTTGATATTTCCCACATGCAAGGCAGCGACACCGTGGCCAGTATGGTAGTTTTTAGCTCCGGTGTCCCCGACAAAACTGCCTACCGTAAATTCAAGATGCGCTTGCCCGGCAATGATGACTTTGCTCATATGGCCGAAACGCTAAGCCGCCGCTTTAGCGAAGAAAATCGTAAAAAATGGGGGCTGCCCGATTTGATTTTGATTGACGGCGGCAAAGGCCAGCTGAGCGCGGCTCTAAAAGTCCGCGACGCCTGCGGACTCAGCAACTTGCCAATGATTGGCCTAGCTAAGCGGTTCGAAGAAATAGTTTTGCCCGCAAGCGCTGGATACGAAATGGTCTCATTGCCTCCAGAGTCGCCGTTGGTGAAATTGCTGCAAAGAATCAGGGATGAAAGCCATCGCTTCGCAGTCTCCTATCACACAACCCTCAAACGTGGACGGGTAGTTTCCAGTATTCTAGACGAAATCCCCGGTATAGGGACAGTCACTCGCAAAAAGTTGATCAGGAGTTTTGGGTCAGCGCGCGGTGTTATCCACGCCGAGCAGGCCGAGCTTGAGCAAGCCCTGGGCCCAAAGCGCGGTGCCGAGCTATACCGCTATTTAGCCAACTACCGTTAACCTGATAAAATTAATGCAGTACATGAAAAGTCCGCTTATTAAATTTGTTATCCGTTGGTTGGTTTCTAGCTTGGGTTTGTGGGTGGCCTCTGGGCTGCTTGGTCCAGCTAGATTGAATATCGATGGTCATTGGGGAACTATCTTGGGCGCCGGATTCTTTTTAGCGCTGGTGAACATGGCCCTAAAGCCGCTATTAATCGTTCTATCATTCCCGGCGATCCTTCTAAGCCTTGGACTATTCATGCTAGTGGTCAACGGTCTGGTAGTGTTAATAGCTAGCTGGATCTACCACCCGCTTTATGTCAAGAACTTAGGCGTGGCTATTATTGCCGGTTTGATTTTGGGTTTAATTAATTTTTTGGTAAGCCGAATTCTGGAAGATTTTAAGCAGGCAAAACAGGCATGAGTATTTGGAATTACATAACCATCGCTAGCATGCTATTGCTGGTGGTCTTGATTTTGATCCAGACGCGCGGCGCCAGCCTTGGCGCTGGGCTAGGCGGCGGCGGCGAGGTTAACACTGTCCGGCGTGGCTCAGACAAAACACTGCACCAACTAACTATTATCTTGGTGTTCATCTTTTCGGCTAGCATAATCGTTGGCATCGTTGCCAAGTAGGCTCTGGGAAGGTGGTTTTTGGTGGCAGTGATTGATGAAAAAACCAAGAAAGACTTTCGTCGTCGTCTAAAACGGCGTCAAGAAGAAGCCGCTAGCTCGGTGGCCCAAGCCGACCAGAAAATCGAGAAATTGTTAATTCGCCGAATTGACCGTTTGGTCAGCGTCCGGCGCTTTATCTTTTTATGGACAGTTTTGATGGTGCTGATTTTCTTCTGCACGTATCTTCAGATTCGAGCCCTATCACCGTACTACCAGTCGCTTCAGCCTGTACCCGGCGGTCTCTATAACGAGGGGATTACTGGTAGCTTTACCAACGCCAACCCGCTTTACGCTACTGGCGCAGCGGACGCCTCAGTCTCGCGGCTGATTTTCTCCGGTCTTTTTAAATATGACGACAACGACAACTTGGTCGGGGACTTAGCCACTAGCTTTAGTCTAAACGATGCTCAGAACCAGTACGTGGTTAAGCTGCGCCATAACGTCAAGTGGCAGGACGGACGGCCTTTTACGGCTGACGACGTAGTCTATACCTATCGGACGATTCAGAATATTGAGGCTCAGTCGCCGCTCTATTCCAGCTGGCAGGGCATTACAGTTAATAAAGCCGACGCCTACACGGTTACTTTTGACTTGCCGAATCCACTAAGTTCTTTCCCCAATTCATTAATAAACGGCATAATCCCAGAGCATTTACTATCAAAGATTCCTGCGGAAGAGCTGCGCAGCGCAAGCTTTAACTCGGCGCCAGTGGGTACTGGTCCATTCGAATGGAAATTTATAGAAGTAACCGGTAACGATGTGACCAATCGCCAGCAGCACATCAGTTTGGCGCCCTTCGATCATTATTATGCTGGCCGGCCAAAATTGGACGGCTTTAGCTTAATAACTTTCAATGACGACCAGCAATTATCCACGGCCTTTGAAAAGAAACAGCTCAACGCCGTCGCTGGCCTGGATAGCGTGCCGCCGGAATTGACCAATGATAACTCGGTACAGATTTACAGCACGCCGCTAACTGCCGAGGTCGATGCGTTTTTTAATAATTCGCGGCCTAACCTAAATGACGCTAATATCCGTAAAGCCCTGACGGCGGCTGTTGACCGCGCCCAACTAGTCAACTTGCTTGGCCTGCCAGTCAAGTTGTCCGATAGCCCGCTGCTTAAGGATCAGCTGGGGTACGACAGCTCTATCACCGAGCAGGGCTATGACCTAAACCTGGCCAACCAGCTCCTCGATCAGGCTGGCTGGGCGCGCGATCCATCAACGGGACTAAGGTCTAAGAGCGGACAAACCCTAAGCTTCAACTTAAGCGGGCAGAATACGGCTAACTACACTAAAGTCGCGGGATTTCTGCAGGCCCAATGGGCGAAAGTCGGCGTCAAAGTTACGCCGAGTTATTACGATAGCTCCGATCTCCAAGCTTCGGTTATCGGCAGCCATAGCTATGATATTTTGCTGTATGGCATCAACATTGGTGTTGACCCAGACGTTTTCGCTTATTGGGATAGCTCGCAGGCGAGCTTGACTAGCCAGGGGCACCTTAACTTGAGTGAATATAAATCTTCGGCGGCTGACCAGGGGCTTGAGGCTGCTCGAACCCGATCGAATCCAACATTGCGAGCCATCAAGCTTAAAGCTTTTCTAAGCGCCTGGGTTGGTGACGCGCCAGCGCTGGCGCTATACCAGCCGAACTTTATTTATATAACCCGCGGGACGGTAGCGCACTATGAACGTAAAGCCGATAACTCGACCGTCGACAGGTTCTATAACGTAGCCAACTGGGAAATTCGCCAACAAAAACAAACAGTCAAATAGCAAAATTGAATTCCTATCTGTTAAACAGTATAATTATCCTGCTTGGGTGAGTGGTGAAATTGGTATACA
>CAZETJ010000021.1:0-5272 GCA_964514575.1 uncultured Candidatus Saccharibacteria bacterium | reverse complement strand
GTTAGCGTGTATCCAAATACGAAGGCCAAGATCGCCCCTAAAGCTGTTTGCAATAGGTTATTCCAGTTTTGACCAATAGCCATGCCGGTAATTTCACCCAGCGCACAACCTGTCAGGCAGTGCCGAGTGTGAGTTATGGCCTGCTTGGTCAGTGAATCACTTAAAAGACTAGGCATCTAAACTAAAGGGTTTTCCAGTAGTACCAGAAGCGGTGGCCGATCAGTACGATAAGAATCAGATACCAAAGAATTAGGATGTCAGCGTGGTGGCGCTGGGCAAAAGCCACTGCTCTATCGAACTTTTTGGGCAATTTGATGTTGCCGGCACGCAGATTAAAGAGCGTCGTGTACCAAAATATCGGGCCAGTAAAAACCCACAGCACCATGCAGAAAAGACACAATGCCCCGATTCGATACAGTGTTTCAAACTGCAGCCAGCTCATGAATAAGAACGCAAAAATTACTCCGGCCTCTACCGACTTCCAAAACCAACGCTTGAACCTTGCGCCTGCCAGCATAGCCGCGCCAATAGTCGATAAGGCCGCATAGCCAGCGATGCCGAGAAAATAATTAGGAAAGCCAAAGGCGTGGGCCTGATTGCTATCGGCCACACTAGTACAACTTAAAATTGGGTTAAGATTGCAGACTGGCACGTAATGCGGGTTTTTCAGGCGGTTAAAGACCTCGACGGATAAAGCGGTGGAAGCGATGACCACAATAATGCCGCCGATCAAAAACAGCCAGGGCAGCACCTTTTCCAAAGTCCATTTGGATTTATCTGTTTTGATCATCAATTAATAATACCAGGCTAATATGGTGGAGCATGGCGGAGTCGAACCGCCGGCCTCCGCAATGCGAATGCGGCGCTCTAGCCAGCTGAGCTAATGCCCCTTGTCGGAACTAATTATAGCTTGCCGTCCCACTCTGTATAAAACTCTTTAAGATAATTTTCCATATATTCATGCCGGCGGGCAGCCATTTGATTACCCGTTTTTGTCAGCATCCGATCTTTGAGCAGCAACAATTTTTCGTAGAAGTGGTTTATGCTCGTTGATTTGTAGTTGGCATACTCTTCGAAAGTTTTAAAATCTAAAACTTTCCTGTCGGGATCGTGTATTAGGTTGCCGTTAAAACCAGAGTAAGCAAAAACCCTGGCGATGCCGATTGCGCCGATAGCGTCCAGCTTATCGGCGTCGTGGACAATTTGGCCATCAATACTCTTAAATTTATTCTCGATTTTGGCGCCCTTGAAAGAAACGTTTCTAACAATATCCTCGACCGCCAAAATGACCTGGTCGTCAGCCCCTGCTTTAGCCAGCCACACCCTGGCTGCTTTTGGCCCGGCTTCTAGGTCATTGCCGTGAAACTTGAAGTCTGCGATGTCGTGTAGCAGAGCGCCCAGCTCTACGACCAGAATGTTGGCACCCTTCTCTTTGGCCGCGATCCGTTTGGCTAGTTGCCAGACTCTGTAGATATGCCACCAGTCGTGGCCGGATGACTCATCCTTGAATTTATCTTTGACGAAAGCGGCGGTTCTGGAAACCAGTTCTTCGTTGCTCATTTACTTAACATGTTAAGTAATTCTTTTTCATCAATTTGCTTAGTTCCAAGGTCGCGAGCTTTCTTGAGTTTGCTCTCGCCAACATTGGCTCCGGCGACCAAATAATCGGTGTCTTTGCCAACCGAACTTTGGAATGTGCCGCCGAGAGCTCGGATACGCTCAGCTGCTTCTTCGCGGCTCATAGAATCTAAACTGCCGGTAACCACAAAATTCTTATCGCTCAGCGGACCGTGGACTGTCTCGGCCTTTTCCGGATGAACGCCGTACTTTTCGAATTTTTCTAAAAGCTCTTGGTTGGACGGCTGCTCAAACCACTCGACGATTGCTTCGGCCACCACTTCGCCAACGCCTTCTACCTCTGACAGCTCATCAATGGTAGCCTTGCTTAGATTATCCAAGCCATGGAAACGACTAGCCAAATCAATGGCGGTCTGGACGCCGGCGTGCCGGATACCTAAGCCGTAAATAAATCGCGGCAACGATGGATGTTTTTTATCAGCGATGGCTTTAACTAGCTTGCCAGCGGAGATTTCAGCGAAGCGATCCAGCTTAAGCACGTCCTCTTTTTTGAGCATATAAAGATCGGACGGGTCGCGAATAAGGCCGGCGTCAATCAAGGCTATAACGTTCTTTTCGCCTAGGCCGTCGATATCCAGAGCGGCTTTGGACGCGAAGTGCTCAACGCGCTTCCAGGCGCGCGACGGGCAATGCTCGTTAGGACAGCGCCAGACGGCTTCAGTCTCTTTGGCTTTGGCCAGCTTAGTATTGCAATCCGGGCAATGCGTTGGCATCACGAATTTACGCTCTGATCCATCGCGCAGTTTGACCAACGGCTCAACTACTTCTGGGATTACATCGCCAGCTTTTTGGACGATGACCGTGTCACCGATACGAATGTCCTTGCGCTGGATCTCGCCCTCATTGTGCAGGGTTGCCATTTGCACCGTACTGCCGGCTACGACTACCGGCTCCAACATAGCCACGGGCGTGGCGGCTCCGGTACGGCCAATGCTGACAAAGATATCCTTGACCTTGGTAGTAGCCTGCTCGGCCGGGTATTTGAAGGCCACGGCGCCGCGCGGTGCTTTACCAACTACGCCAAGGCGAGCCTGAAGTTTACGATCGTTGATTTTTATAACCAGGCCGTCGGTATTGAACGGCAGCTGCTTGCGCTTGTCTTCCCAAGTTTTGGTAAATTCCAAAACCCCATCTATAGAGTCCAGTTTTTTGGCCTGCGGATTAGTGATTAGGCCCAGTTCCCTGATAGTTTTATAGATAAAGTCGTTGGTCGGAGTCTCGTCCGGATTTTCCCGCAGCATGTCGTAGGCATGGAATTCCAATGGCCGGCCGGCAACCAGTTTTGGATCGAGCTGGCGGATAGTACCAGCTGCCAGATTTCGCGGGTTGGCGAATTTGGGCAAGCCTTGTTTTTCACGATCTTCGTTAAGCTTGGCGAACTGGTCTTTGTACATGACGATTTCGCCGCGGATTTCCGTTCGGCCCTGCAAAAACTTGCTGGCCGCGGTAGCCTGCTCGCCAGCAGAGCTGGCAACTCCGCCACCGCTCTTGGCGCCTCGCTGTGTTGTCCGCTGCGGTGCTCTTTTATCGTATTCGTCATACACCTCAGTCCGCTCCTCGCGGCCGCCTTGCGATGCATCCAAGCCAGAAGTTTTTGTTCTTTCGGAAGGGTCCCGCAGGCGCAGCGGGATCGATTCGATAGTTCGGATATTGGCGGTCACGTCTTCGCCAACGTAACCGTCGCCCCGTGTGACTCCCTGGCTTAAAGCGCCGTCCTGATAAACCAGTGCGCATGCCAGGCCGTCCATCTTAAGATCGGCAAAGAAATCAAACTTTTCACTGCCGGCCAATTTAGCCGTGCGAGCGACCCAAGCTCTAAGCTCGGTTTCGTCAAACACATCGTTCAGGCTCAGCATGCGGCCAGAGTGTTGGATTTTTTTAAAGCCCGGCAGAGGCTCGCCAGCTACCCGTTGGGTCGGCGAATCGGGAGTTATAAGATCTGGGTGCTCGGCTTCAATTTGCGATAGCTCGTGCTTAAGGCTGTCAGCGGCGGCCTCGCTCATTATCGATTTGTTCAGTACGTGGTAGTTGTAGCGATAGTCGTTGATGAGTTCGCGCAACTTGGCAGCCCGCTGCGCCGCGCTACCTGCGCTCATCCAAGCAGCTCCCGATATAGGCTGTACAAATAGCTGTGCGCGAAGAGTAAGGCTAGCGCCCCGAGCACAAAATAGACTGGCGCCACGAGCGAAGTGGCATAAAGGATTAGCGGAATTATAACTGCACCCAGGACAACCAGAATTAATACCGGCAGAAATAAGACTCGCCTAATCACTAACCAGCGCCTAAAACGGACCAGATTCTTGGCCGAGCGGATGGCGGTCAAAGGTTTCATGTCCGGCAGCGTGACAATATAAAGCCCCAGAACTGAAGCGCTGAGCATATACAGCGACCAGACGGCCAATAGCACCAGTATCGCAGCGAACAAAATAGTCCAGAGAGCTCCTACCGATCCAAGGCTAGAGACAATCGCACTAATAACTATCGCGCCGATACTTAGCGGCAGTAGCTGCACAAAGATTATTGCCAAAACGAGCAGGAATGGAATTAGCGGAGCCGAAGCATTGTAATAAGCCTGCTTGATGCCGATAGGCTTTCCGGCCATCAAATGCCTGAGCGCCCAGATAATAGCCAGACTCTCGACGATAATTAAAATCACCTGCAAGATTGAGCCCGTCGATGAGCTGGAGGTTCCGGCGCTGGTGGCCAGAACCAAGAAACCAGTAGTCCCAGCTAATAACGGATGTGCCTGGACCCCAGAGTTATTCAAATCAGATTTTATACTGGCAACCGTGCTATTCAGGCTGCTGATGCCGCTGGCGAATAAAATATTTAGTAATAAGTAGACCAGCAAAATGCCGCCGAGCGGCTTCCAAAACCGGCTCAGGACTTTAAAAACTTGCAGGCTCAATCGGAAGCTGTTGAGCGGCGTTGCCAATGTCCGGCTTTCGGTTTTAGCCTTAGCCCGCTTCTGCCTTTTGGTCAAAGCCCGCTGCCGCGGCATGCTATCAGCCGCGGTACTGGTAGAAGACTTCTTTCCTCCCTGTCTTGCCATACTCATATTATATCCGATAGCAGACAGTTTTTCTCCAGTGTGCTCTCCTTGGTCCTGCTATTTCGAGCGTTTCAAAAACAGAAAGAGCGAGGGCTGAGGCAAAAGCCGAATCGAGGACTGTTTGAGTCCGCCAGTTGGCGGACGAGTTCCGCAAATTCACTTATGTCAAAGATCGAGCGACTATCTAGTTTTTGAACTTGCTCGAGAGCTTTTGATTACTTTTGTCGGAACAAAAGTAAGGTCACAATTTCATTTCCCGCAGCGCTTTGATGCGCGCCTGGATCGGCGGATGAGTGCTAAAAAGATTCAGAAAACTGTGTCCGGATAGCGGATTGGCAAAAAACATATGGGCCGTCGAGGTGTTTTGCTTGCGCAACACGCTGCCGGTTTTTTCGATTTCTTCTAGAGCATCTGCCAGGCCTTCCGGGTAACGGGTCGTTAACGCGCCAGTGGCATCAGCCAGATATTCGCGGCGGCGAGAAATAGCCAGCTGCAGCAAAGTTGCCGCGACCGGCGCCAAAACGGCGGCCACTATAGCCACGCCTAGCATGGCGCCATTCTCGCGTTCTTCACGATTGCCGC
>CAZETJ010000020.1:4318-5392 GCA_964514575.1 uncultured Candidatus Saccharibacteria bacterium | reverse complement strand
TCAGGCTGCCCAGTCTGCCGCTAGCCTTGGCGGTTTATTACATAGTTTGCCCGGCCGAGGTTAGCAGCAATCTTGCTCGCTATGACGGACAACGCTACGGTCACTACGCCAAGGAAGCCAAGAATTTGGAAGAAAGCTATGAGCTGTCTCGCGAACAAGGTTTTGGCGCTGAGGCTAAGCGCCGTATCATGATCGGTGCCTACGTACTAAGCTCTGGCTACTACGATGCTTACTACAAAAAGGCCCAAACCGTTCGCACAAAGATCATTAACGAATTTAAGCAGGCTTTTGAGGCGCATGATCTTCTTATCGGTCCAACCTCGCCAACTACGGCTTTTAAAATCGGCGAGAAAACTGACGATCCGCTCAAGATGTACCTTAACGATATCTTGACGGTAGCTGCCAATATCTCGGGGAATCCCTCTATCAGCGTGCCGGCCGGCGAGTCAGACGGCCTGCCAGTCGGATTGCAGATTATAGGACCAATGAGTGGCGACGCACAGGTCCTGGCGGCGGCCAGAGCTTTTGAGGAGCTGGCATGACCATAGTATTCTTGCTGGCTGTTATTATATTCGGCCTCGGCATATTGATCTTGATTGGCATGTTTGGCAAAAAACGCCGATATCTTCTCAACAAAAATTATTTTGACGAAAAATGGTCGCAACTTCTGAACGGGGTGCGGACTCCAGAAGGAATGGTGCTGTCTGTCATTGACGCCGACAAGCTAGTAGACGAGGCTCTGCGCAAGCGCCATTTTAAGGGTAAGAATATGGGCGAGCGACTAGTTTCGGCCCAGCGAGAACTGTCGGACAATGATGCTGTCTGGTACGCCCACAAGCTGCGTAACCGGTTGGTCCACGAGCCGGGAGCCAAGCTCAAAAAGCGTGAAGCCCAAGCTGCCCTAACTGGTTTTAAGCATTGCCTGCGTGATTTGGGAGCGTTATGAAATACATTCCTACGATCGGTATCGAAACTCATGTTCAACTTAAGACCAAGACCAAGCTTTTCTCGGCTGTCGACAACGATGCCAGGAGCGCCAAGCCAAACACTTTAATTAGCCATATCGATGTGGGG
>CAZETJ010000020.1:0-4218 GCA_964514575.1 uncultured Candidatus Saccharibacteria bacterium | reverse complement strand
GGCACGCCGCTGTTAGAGATTGTCGGCGAGCCGGATATCCATAGCGCTGCGCATGCCAAAGCCTACGCTCGCGAGCTGTGGTTAATTATGAAATATGCTGGCGTTACCGATGGCGATTTGTACCATGGACACGTGCGTTTTGATGTGAACATCAGTATCAGCACAAATCCGGCAAAACCTGGCATCCGAACAGAGGTCAAGAACCTCAACAGCTTTAGAAGCGTAGAGAATGCAGTGGCTTATGAGGTCAAGCGTCAGACTGAAGTTCTAGGAAAAGGCGATAAGGTCATCCAAGAGACCCGTGGTTGGGATGAAGCCAAACAAAAGACCACCAGCCAGCGCGGCAAAGAGGAGGCCCACGACTATCGCTACATGCCCGAGCCAGATATCCCCCCTACAGAGCTAAATGAGACGTTTATTAAGGGAATAGCATCGCAAATGCCTGAGATGCCTTCGAAACTGCGTCATGATCTAGGCGCGTCCGGGTTGAGCCCTCACCAGATAGAAACAATTCTCGACGACTATGAAACTGCCCAAACTTACATAAAGGCTATCAGCGAAGCCGGAGATCCGAAAGTCGCGAGAGTCTGGAGCCAGGCCATCACCAATAATCTAACGCTACGCAACGCAATAGCTCAGGCTAAAGGTCCAACAATAAAGAGTACAATTGCTGTTTCGAGCGCCACGCTAGCTGGAGAAATAAGCAGCAACCAGCTCAATCAAAGCCTTGAGGCGATAATCCTTGAAGGCAAGACCTTGGAGGGGCTGGATTTCAAGCAAACCTCGGACGAGACTGAAATTGAGAAAATCGTCAACGAAGCTATCAAAGAAAATCCTAAAGTCGTTACAGATATTAAGGCTGGCCAAGAGAAGGCTATCGGTTTTTTGGTCGGCCAAGTTATGGGGTTGTCCAAGGGCCAAGCTAATCCGGCACTTGCCCGAAAAATTATCAAACAGAAACTCGAAAAATAGCATCCGTTTTGGTTGCCCCGCTTGACAGTCCAGAGCTATAATCCGAGCGTTCAGCGAGGAATATATGACGAGCCCAAGAAATACCGGTCATTTGAAAATTTGAACATTTCCTGGCGTGAAGCTATATAATTGAGATATGAATACAACTGAATTGATTCTCGTCATCATTCTGTCGGTCAGCCTGAGTATTTTCTTGCTGCTTTTCTCGGTGGCTCTGGGCTATCTTATATCTGTACTGAGGCAAGTCAAACGCATCACTAATCGGGCTGAGGACGTGGCCGAGACCGTAGAGTCAGCCGCTTCCTCATTCGAGCGAGTCGCCTCGCCGCTAGCCGTGTTAAAAGTTATTGGGAATATTGTCGAAACCGCCGCTAAATTTAAGCGAAAGAAAGGATAGTTTAATGATTATGCGTAAAGACCCTAAGACTGGCCGTAAAGTGGCTATAGGCGCGTTAGCTGCCGGAGTTGGCGGTTATCTGGCCGGAATACTGACCGCTCCAAAAAGCGGCAAGGAAACCCGTGAAGAGTTAGCCGACAAGGCCGTGGAGGTCAAAGAAGACGCCGCCCACCAATTGCAGGTTGCCGGCGATGAGCTTGCGGTGGTAGTCAAGGAAGCCCAGGCTAAAACTGTGACGCTAGGCTCTCAGGCTCGTGAAGAATTTAACGAAGCCTTAATTCGAGCCAAAGATTCCCAGAATAAAGTCAAAACGGCGCTAAAAGCTCTCAAAGCTGGACAGGCCGAGGATCCGGAATTGAACAAGGCTATCAAACAAGCCAAACTGGCTAAGAAAAATCTTTCCAAGTTCTTCAAAGGCTAATCGCCAGCTCGCCCGAAAAGCATACGAGAAAATGTAGTGTTTTTTGCGTCTAGAGCTCAAAAAGGGCGATTTCAAGCCGGGAGGCAGAGCCCTCCGGGTTATAATTAGTCCAAATGGCTGAGAGGGTAAACCTAAAACCTAGCGATTATGTTCATTTGCATAACCACACCCAATATTCGCTGTTGGATGGTCTGACCAAAGTTCCGGCGCTGATGGAGCGTATCAAGGAGCTCGGCATGGGCTCCGTCGCCATTACTGACCACGGAACGATGAGTGGCGCGATTGAATTCTATAAGGCCGCCAAAAAGGCCGACGTCAAACCCATCGTTGGTATGGAGGCCTACGTAGCGCCCCGAGCTCACAGCGATAAAACCGTCGAACATGATCGCCAGTATTTTCACCTGACCATCCTGGCCATGAACGCCAAAGGCTACCAAAACTTAATGCGCCTCTCGACGATAGCCAACCTGGATGGTTTCTACTACCGGCCCAGAATTGACCGCGAGCTACTGAAGGAGTACAACGAGGGGTTAATAGTTCTCTCAGGTTGTATAGGAGGCGAAGTCAGCGACGCGTTGCGCCAAGGCCAGTACGAGCAGGCTAAGAAGTCCGCTCAGTGGTACAAAGAGCTGCTAGGCGACCGTTATTACATAGAGCTGCAGGATCACGGCCATCCATCGCATCCTACGGCCTGGAAGGAACAGACAGCGGTCAACGATCAATTGCTTAAACTCTCTAAGGAATTGGCTATCCCTGCGGTAGTCACCTGCGACGCCCACTATTTATTAAGAGAGGACCAAGAGGCTCATGAGATTCTGCTGTGCGTCCAGACCGGAGCATTCTTAACTGATGAGAACCGCTTTAGCCTAAAAGAATTTGAGCTTCATGTGGCTGACCCGGCCGACATAATCAAGCGGTGGGGTAAAGATCACCCGGAGTTGATAAAAAATACCAAGGCAATTGCTGACAGATGTGCTCTGACAATCGAACTGGGTAAAATCCTCATTCCCAAGTTTCCCGTTCCAGAAGGTGAAACCGAAAAAAGCCTTCTAGAGAAATTGGTCTGGCAAGGCCTGGCTTGGCGCTACGGCGGAAAGAACAAACCCACAGCCCGTAAATTATCTGTAGCTGAAGCTAAAAAGACCGTTGCTAAGGAAGTGGCAGAGCGGGCTGACTACGAAATCGAGGTGGTAAACTCGATGGGCTTTAACGGCTACTTCCTGATCGTGGCCGACTTTATAAACTGGGGCAAAGATCGCGGTATAGTCTTCGGCCCGGGCCGCGGCAGCGCTGCTAGCTCCATCATGGCCTACGCGATGAGAATCACGGAAATTGATCCGCTGAAGTATGATCTTCTTTTTGAGCGCTTTTTGAATCCCGATCGCATCAGCATGCCAGATATGGACATCGACATTCAAGATACCCGGCGCGACGAGGTGATTGACTATTGCGTTGAAAAATATGGGCGCGACCGGGTGGCTAACATTGCGACTTTTGGCACGATGGCCGCTCGTAACTCCGTACGTGACGTAGCCAGAGTGCTGCAGGTACCTTACGCTGAGGCTGATAGGCTAGCTAAGATGATCCCTCCGCCGATCCAGGGCAGGCATACGCCGCTTAGCCAAACACTCAAGACAATCCCTGAGTTAAAGGCCGAGAACCAGCAGAATGAGCAATCAGCTAGAGTCTTTGGTTTAGCTACCAGGCTGGAAGGAACCATTCGCAGTCACGGTGTCCACGCTGCCGGAGTAGTTATAGCTCCTGACGATGTAGTTAAATACGCGCCGCTGGAAATGGCTCAAAAAGGAGTAATCGCCACTCAGTATTCCATGGGTCCGATCGAGGAACTCGGCCTTCTAAAAATGGACTTTTTGGGCCTGTCCAACCTCACGATTATTAAAAATGCCCTGCGCATTGTCAGAAAAGTTTATGGTAAGGATATAGCTATAGCGGACATACCGATTGATGACGTGCCGACCTTTAAGCTGTTGCAAGCCGCCGAAACCACAGGAGTTTTCCAGCTAGAGTCGGCTGGTATGAGGCGGCACTTGAAGCAGCTCAAACCAACTGTTTTCGAAGATATCATAGCCATGGTGGCTCTATACCGGCCAGGTCCGATGCAGTGGATAGATGATTTTATTGCCAGAAAACACGGTAAGAAAGCCATCGAGTACGTCCATCCAGCCATGAAACCAGCACTCGAAAACACTTATGGAGTTATTGTCTACCAGGAACAGGTTATGCAGATCAGCAAGGAGATGTGCGGTTTTACGGGCGGCCAGGCTGACACATTGCGTAAGGCTATCGGCAAGAAGAACCCGCAGGTCATGGCTAAGCTTAAGAGTGATTTCATTGAAGGGGCTATCAACACTGTCGGAGCCAACCGCAAACTTATGGAGCGGTTCTGGACTCAGCTGGAGGAATTCGC
>CAZETJ010000019.1:0-5704 GCA_964514575.1 uncultured Candidatus Saccharibacteria bacterium | reverse complement strand
CCGTTGCCGCAAGGCTTGAGGGTTCGAGTCCCTCTCTTCCCACCAAAAAAGTCCGGAGTCACCGGACTTTTTATTAACGTAAAAATTTAGGTGGCGTCGCGACGCAGGAACGAGTACCAACCGACAATCCAGACAGCTGTTAAATAGGCGAGAAAAACCAAAGCGCCTTTGGCTGGTGATAAGTAGCCGGTAGAAGCTTCGTTAACACCTGGCGGGCTTAAGGAGGGCGATTGTATAACTTGGTCAAGCGCCATGAATGGCAGGTAAACCGAGTCGTGCCTAAGAATAAGACTCAGCAACCCTTCAACAGGACCGGGAAGAATAAATAGGGAGGCAAACGAACCGACTTGATTACGTATCAGCACGCCGAGTAATAGGCCTACCAGGGCCTCGCCTTCTGAGTGAAATAGCACCTTGCCAAAATAGGTTAGGTAGCTTATTTCCTGGTGCGGCAAAGTATTGTGCGAAAAAGCCAACCCTAAATAGATCATGCCTATGCCGTAGGCAGTCAAAATAATTGAATAACCCAGTACAAAGCCAATGATAGCCAGTATCTTGCTGGCCAAAACTTTACTGCGGCTATTGCTGGCGGTAAGGGTGTAGGTGATGGTGCTGTAGCGGTATTCATGGGTTATGAGCAAAAGAGCAATAATGCCGCCAAACAAGCCCACGAAACTACCAATCTGAGTTATTGTGCCGGAGACAAAAAGATTTATGCTGCCGATTCGTACAGCGTGCTTGACGTGCGCAGCTTGGATAATACTTGAGGCGTCCTTAAAACCTTCGCCGTAGAAAGAATAAATACCGACAATGACCAAGGCCAGCAAAACGAAAAGGTAGGTAGAACGGATGCTGAATAACTTCCTGAACTCAGACTTCAGAGCCGGTATCATGACTTGGCCTCCTTGTCGGGCTGAGCGCGGTATTCTTCGGCGCCTTCGGTAAGTTCCAAGAAAGCTTTCTCTAGGGAAGCGGTTTGAGCTGCTAGTTCCAAAACCGTCAACTTTGAGGCGTGAGCCAACTTGCCGATCGCGTCAGTTTTGACGTCGTTTACCAACAGCCCATCCGCCTGCTTCTTATAATTTAGTTTTGCTGTTTGGAGTGCTTTTTCCAACACCGCCTGCTTATCGACACGTACAAAAACAGCTACACTGCTGCGGGCAACCAAATTTCTAATTGAGGTGTCGGCGATTAACTTGCCTTTGCCGATGACTACGACGTTATCAGCCAGCTGGGACATCTCACTGAGCAGGTGGCTTGATATAAAAACTCCGCGACCATCTTTGGCGTAATCCCGCAGGAATTGTCTGAGCCAAGCGATACCCTCCGGATCCAGGCCGTTGGCCGGCTCGTCCAATATTAGATACTTAGGATCTCCCAGTAGAGCGGCGGCGATACCCAGCCGCTGGCTCATTCCCAAAGAAAATTTTCCAGGCTTGTCTTTGGCTACGTCCCCGAGCCCAACAATATCTAACACCTCGTCAACTCGGCTGTAGGGGATGTTGCCAGCTGCCGCTAAAACCTTTAAATGGTTACGGGCAGTCCGGGTTGGATGAAATGCCTTAGCTTCCAGCAGTATGCCCACCACACTGGAGGGCTGTGCGTATTCGCCCAAAGCTTTGCCGTCGTAGCTGGTGGTGCCTTTTCCATTGTCTAAGCCAAGCATCAGGCGCATGGTCGTAGACTTGCCGGCGCCGTTTGGTCCCAAGAAGCCGGTAACTTTCCCGGTCTCAACCTGAAAGGATAAATCGTCAACCGCCAGTTTTTTGCGGTAACTTTTAGTTAAACCTTTAGCTTTAATCACTCGTTACCACTATAGATGAAGCCGCCTAGCTGAACAAATTAACTGCGGGGCAGGTGTTCGTGGCGGTGAGCCAGCGTGTAACTACCGCGGATGGTGGCTTTGAGGTCGTCTAGGCTAGTGTCGCCGATGCCAGGGTTCAGCAAACCGCGCGGATCGAAAATCTTTTTAACTTGCTGGTTGATCTGCACAAATTTTTCGCCGTGGATCTCGGCGGCAAACGGTGCTCGGATACGACCGTGCGAACCTGATGCGCTCAGGCTGCCGCCCATCGAGACAGCCAGTTTATAAAGCTTATCGGATAGCTTGAAGAACGACTGGCGGTCGCCAAGTTGTTCGAGGTCGAGTTGGGGATAAAGCCTGACAATGCCAGAGCCAGCATGGCCCCACCAGGCGGTTGGCAGCTGCTCTAGGGTCAGTATGCGCTCTAATTCTTTCAGGAATTCTGGCAACTTCTCGAGCGGCACCTGGAGGTCTTCGGCTAGCGGAACAGCTGTGCGTGCGCCATCGTTCTGCAGGAATAAAGTCGCTATAGCTTCCCTAACTTTACGGAGCGTCTGTTGCTCGTCCAGATCGCTGGTCATAACTAGTGTGCCGCCGACATCGTCAATTAGTTTTCGCAAACCATCGGAGGCGTGTTTTCGTGCCGAGGCCTTCAGGTCGTCAAATTCAACCAGTAGGTGGACGGCTGCGGTTTTTGACTCAACGCTAGTTTTTAGCTGGTTGGGATTGAGCTTGGTCACGTGCTGCAAAGCACCGCGGCTAATCATGTCGCAGACGCTCGGTTTAAGTTTCATAATCCTAGGCAGAACCGTTTCTAAGTTTTGCAAGTTTTCCAGGCCGATGAGAGCCAAGGTTGTTTCTGGGTTGTGTGACTCTAGGTTTAAAGTCGCTTCGGTAATAATCCCAAGCGCACCTTCAGAGCCGACAAATAACGGTGTTAAATCAAAAGTGTCTTTACTCTTAATGGCCGATAAATTGTAGCCGCCCTTAGGCAGCTTAGAAATCGTCTCCGCCTCTTCTTCCAAAAGGGTATCAAGGGCTCGATAGATTTGGCCTTCCATCGTCGACAGGCCAAGCTTGCGGTTGTGAGCTTTCTTGTCCAGTGGTCCGGTCTCGATCACCTCGCCGTTGGCCAGTACTACGCGCAGTGCTTTGACATATCGTCGAGTATCACCGTACTTCGAGCTTTTCTCACCTACGGCGTTGCTGGCAATACCGCCGCCTAGCGTAGCGTAGACGTCGGAGGAGGGATATGCCGGCAAAAACAAGCCATGAGTATAAAGCGTCTGATTAAGTTTGTCGTAGGTAATGCCCGGCTCTACGGTTACGCTTTGCTTGCGTGGGTTAAAGCTCAAAATTCGATTTAGGTGGGCAGGCAGAATCAGGCTAATGCCTTTGCCGATGGCCGCGCCAGATGTACTACTGCCACCACCTCGGGCCGTGATTGGCAAAACCCGGCCGCGTTCGGCTAGCTGCCAACAGAAACGAGCAGTTTTACGAACATCGGTTTCATCTCGCGGGAAAACAACAACAGCCGGCACCAAATGTAGGATGCTGGCGTCGTGTGCTAGCTGCCGTCGAACTTCTTGGCCGGTCGTTACCTCGCCAAGCAAATGTTCCTGTAAATACTGCGCAATTTTACTCATTTAACTCCTGTATGGTGGGCGAAAGAGGACTTGAACCTCCACGTCCTTGCGGACACTAGCTCCTGAAGCTAGCGCGTCTACCAATTCCGCCATTCGCCCTTCGTACAGTAGTTATTTTACGGTCTGCTTGGTTAACGCACAAGGAAACAGCTTACCTTAGGGATGCAATAGGCGCCAAAGAATCGATGGCTTAGTTAGCGGCTGGGCCAAAACAGCGGCTGCAGATTGTTTGTAAGTGCCGGCTGATATTGTTACGCCGCCGACAACTTTGCCCGCCGGCGCGCCAACTGAGAGCGTTTGAAGATCGCTTGTCAGAACCACAGCCTGAGACTTCCAGCTTAGTACCGAAAGATCAGCAGCAGCCATCGCGTCAATGCTAGCGCCCCACTTGGTTTTGTAAACTCCCAACAGGTCGCCTTTCTTAACTGGTGTGCTTGCCAAGAACCCCAGGTCGCTGGCAACAACTAACTTTCGGCCATCCGCCATGGCCGTCGCCAGATCTGGCGCACCTAGTACTGCGCCAAAAACCATTACGGTCTGGCTGCCAATATTGCGATTGGCGGCGAATAAAAAGGTGCCGCCAGCCTGGTCGGTATTGCCGGTCTTAATGCCGATAATTCCGTCCGATCCAAGCAGCTGATTATAGTTATAAATTTGTCCCGCGACTGGTACGGTCGCTTTGGCTTCACTAACGATCTGAACTATCGCTGGATTGGCTATGGCGGCTTGGCCAAGCTTTACCAAATCCTCGGCGGTACTGACGGTCTGCGGCGAAAAGCCGCTGGCATCGGCCATCTGGGTGTTGCCCATACCCAAGCCCTTAACAAGGTTGTTGGCAGTATCCTCGTAGGCCGGCAGCGAGCCAAAGGCCCAGTTGGCCAGCGACGTGGCCATATTGTTGGCCGAGGCCAGCAGCATGGCTTCTAGCATTTGACGCTCGCTGATTTGTTCGCCGGCGCTGACCGCAACGGCCGAACCATCCTCGGCAACCGCTGAGTTATAAATATCAACATCGGCTTGGCTCAGCGTGATAGATGGTCCGCTAGCGTTGGCGGTCAAGGGATACTTGTTCAGAACCGCCAAAGCAGTGATAACCTTAGCCACCGAGGCAATCGGCACTGGCGTCTGTTTGCCATCTTCGGCCAGCAGGCGGTAACCCTGGGCGCCTAGTGCAGCCTCGCCATAAGCCGGCCACGGCAGGCTGACCGTTTGTCCGGGTAAGTTGGATAGGCTGACGGCTTTGGCGGTGGTTTGGGGCAAGCCCCGTGCTAAACTCAATAAATCAATGACAACAACTAAAAGCAGGCACCAATTGGCTAACCTCGGAAAGGGGTTGTGGTAGCGGTGCGCAGCCATAAATCTAGCTTACACCTAAGCGCTCTGTTTCACCGGGATAACTTGGTATAATTAGACGGTAAGGAGCTAAATGGCGATATTAATAATAGTCTTGATTGTTCTGGCCGTAATTTTTCTTATGGTCGGGTTTATGTATAACGGTTTGGTACGCGCAAAAGTCCGCACCGACGAAGCCTGGAGCGATATTGTCGTCCAGATGAAGCGGCGCTTTGATCTCATTCCTAATTTAATTTCAACGGTCAAAGGCTATGCCAAGCATGAGAAAACGGTTTTCGAAGATGTGACCAAAGCCCGGGCCGAGTCAATTGGCGCCAAAACCGTCGGCGAGGCGGCCAAAGCCGAGAATCAACTAGAGTCAGCTATGAAAAGCCTGTTCGCTGTCGCCGAGGCTTATCCAGACCTAAAAGCCAGCCAGAACTTCCAAGAGCTCCAAGGCGAATTAACCGATACAGAAGACAAGATCCAAGCTTCTCGCCGCTTTTATAACGGCGCTGTCCGCGACCTCAATATTAAAATCCGAAAGTTTCCGACAAATTTGTTTGCCCGCCAACTGGGCTTTACCGCGCGTGAATTCTTTGAAGTCGGCGGTGAGCAGTCGGCCGAGATCGCCGAACCGGTAAGCGTAGACTTTTCTAAGTAGGTTAAAGTAGCGTGTACGAACAAATTGCTTCTAATAAACGACGCACTTACCTTTTGCTATTTGTGTTCCTGGCACTTCTCTGGGGACTAGCGCTTATAATCGGCAGGGCTAGCGGCCACCCAGATTTGCTGTTTGGTATCGGAATATTCTCGTTGGTGTATGCCGCGTTCTCCTATTTTGCTGGCGCTAAGATGGCATTAGCAATTAATGGCGCTCACGAAATTACCAAAAAAGATAACCCAAGGTTATGGCGGACGG
>CAZETJ010000018.1:0-9806 GCA_964514575.1 uncultured Candidatus Saccharibacteria bacterium | reverse complement strand
GCCCGGATGATAAGATAGTCCGCCGCAAAGGCCGGGTCTATGTTATTAACAAGCTCAAACCTAAGCACAAACAGAGGCAAGGTTAATGGCCAGATTAGCTGGAGTAACGATTCCCGACGCCAAGCAAGTCCAGATCGCGCTGACTTATATTTACGGCATTGGCGACAAAATCAGCAAAGATATCCTGACGGAGGCCAAGATTGATCCGACTGTGAGGGTCAAAGACCTGACCGACGCCGAGATTTCCCGCATTCAAGACATTATTAACGCCCGATACACCATTGAAGGCGAGTTACAGAGGATTGTTGCCGGCAACATCAAGCGCCTGCGCGACATCAACTCTTACCGAGGCTCACGGCACAAGGCTAACCTCCCCAGCCGCGGCCAACGCACTAAAACCAACGCTCGGACACGCCGTGGCAAGAAGATGACCGTCGGTGGCACCGCCCGAAAGGCTCCAAGCAAGACCTAAAGGTTGAATTATGGCAAAAGAAGATACTAAAAAGTCAGCCGACCAGGAAACACCAGTGGAGACACCGGTAGTTGAGATTGCCGCTGCCAAGACTCCTGCGACTGAGGCTGCAGCTGCCGACGCTGCCGCGCCAGCAACCGAAGGTGCGCCAACGCCTAAGCCAAAGAAGAAAAAGGCTAAACGGGCAGTCAGCTACGCCCACATCCACGTCTTGGCCAGCTTTAATAACACAATCGTGACCATAACAGATGAAAAGGGTAATACTCTGTCCAGCGCTAGTGCCGGCTCGACCGGTTTCCGCGGCTCCAAAAAGGGCACAGCCTACGCAGCCCAAATGGCTTCCGAAAAGGCCGTCACCGAAGCCAAGCAGAACTACGGCGTCAGCAAAGCAGACGTTTTTGTTAAAGGGATTGGCCTGGGCCGTGAAGCGGCTATCCGATCGCTGGTTAATCAGAAGATCACTTTAGAGAACCTACGCGATGTAACCGGCACGCCGCACGGTGGTGTCCGCCCCCGAAAGGCTAAGAGAAACTAGCCATGGCCAGAGATAGAAGCTCAATTGTTAAGCAGTCGCGCCGTGAAGGTTATGCTCTGCATCCTAAGGCCCACAAAGCCCTAGTTAAGCGTACCGCTCTGCCAGGCCAGCAAAACACTGGTCGCTATAACAACCGCAAACCCAGCCAATACGCCATACAGTTGCGCGAAAAGCAAAAGGTTAAGCGACTCTACGGCCTGCTGGAGCGCCAGTTTAGTAAGTTAATGGTTGAAGCCAGCCGCACCCGCGGCCAATCCGGAGCCACTTTACTGCAATTTTTGGAGCAACGTATGGATAACGCTATTTACCGAGCCGGTTTGGCTCCCAGCCGTCCAGGCGCCCGCCAACTGGTCACCCATGGCCACTTTATGCTGAACGGCCGGCGCGTCGATGTGCCGTCAATTAGGCTTAAAGCCGGCGACAAGATTGTTTTACGTGACCACAGCAAGAATTCCGATTACTTTAAACGGCTGGATGAAACCAGTCCGGCGCCAGCGGCCATCCCCGCTTGGCTCAAAACCAACCGTACGAAATTTGAAGTCGAGATAACTGGTGTACCAACGCGCGAAGACGCCGAGCCCGACATCAAAGAGCAATTAATCGTTGAGTATTATTCACGCTAAAGGAGGCGAGAGGATATCTATGAGCAAACTAATTCACACCCCAGCCCTGGCATCGGTCACCGACCACAGCCAAAACAGTGCGACCTTCGTGATCGAACCATTGCACCCTGGCTACGGCATGACTCTGGGCAACAGCCTACGCCGCGTTCTGCTTTCGAGCGTCGCTGGCGCAGCTGTAACTGGCTTTAGAGTAGCCGACGTTAGCCACGAGTTCACCACTATCAAGGGCGTTAAAGAAGACGTCGTGGCTATCATGATGAACCTGAAAGGCTTGTGCTTTAAGGTTTATTCCGACGAACCACAGATCCTGCTCCTGACCAAAAAAGGCAAGGGCGTTGTTAAGGCCAAAGATCTACAATTGAACGCTGACGTCGAATTGGTCAATCCTGACCATGTTATCGCCACAATTGACGATCCTAAGGCCTCCGTAGAAATGGAAATCCAGGTCGAGACCGGCCGCGGCTACCGCCCGCTCGAAGAGCAAGCCAGCGGCCGCAAGATCAGCGATATGATTATGGTCGACGCTTTGTTCACGCCAGTTCTACGCGTCCGCTACAAAGTTGAAAACACTCGAGTTGGCCAAATGACCGATCTTGATAGATTACTCTTGACCGTTGACACCGATGGATCGACTACGCCTCGCGACGCTTTTGAGGAAGCCGCGGCCATTTTGGTCAACCAGTACACCGCTTTGGCCGGCCAAACCCGCGTCGAAGTGGCTGCACCACTGACCAGCGGCGACTTGATCGACGGCAGTGACGGCAACGAAGAACCGCCAGAATTAATGACCTCCATCGAGGACTTGAATCTGACAGCCCGCACGACTAACGCGCTGGTTAACAACGACATTCACACCATCAAGGACCTGTTGAGCCTGAGTGAAGTCGAGCTGCGCGACCTGAAAGGCTTTGGCAACAAAGCCCTAGACGAAGTTAAAGAGAAAATTGCTGAACTGGAGCTTTAAGAATGCATCGACACGGATACAAAGGTAAGAAATTTGGCCGCGAGCGCGGTCCGCGCAAGGCTCTCTTGAAGGGTCTGGCGGAGTCTTTGGTAATCCACGAATCGATTGAGACCACAGTCCCCAAGGCTAAAGAGGTGGTATCTTACACTGAGAAACTGATTACCAAAGCTAAAAAAGGCGGCCTGCATAACCGCCGACAGGTTATTAGCGCTCTGTCGACCTATGAGACCGCTAGCAAACTGGTTGACGAGATGGCGCCCAAATTGCAGAGCCGCACCAGCGGGTATTTGCGCATCAAGCGCACCACTGTCCGCCGCGGTGACAATACCCAGATGGCTAGAGTGTCTTTTGTAGACGATCTGTCGCAGGCTAAGCCAGTTGCCGCTAAGGCCAAAACTGCTGCCAAGAGGCCGACTGCTAAGCAGGCAGAAACAAAGGGCGAGGCAGAAGTTAAAGAGACATCCCGCAAGATTGAATCTGGTTCTAAAGTACAGGCTAAGACATCGGCCAATCAGGCTGCTAAGCGTACTGGCCGCAGGGGTGACCGCTAATGAAGCGAACTTACAGTCAAAAACCATCGGAAATTAGCCGAAAATGGCATCTGATTGACGCCGAGGGCGTGGCCCTAGGCCGCGTAGCGACAGTTGCTGCCCGCCTGCTGATCGGCAAGGATAAGCCAACCGTTACCCACCACATGGATGGCGGCGATTTTGTAGTCATCATCAACGCCGATCTTATCGGTATAACTGGTGGCAAAGAGGAAAAGAAATTTTATTACCACTACAGCGGTTATCCTAGCGGCTTGTCCAAACGATCGCTAAAGAACGTACCCAACGTAGAGGCCTTGACCCACGCTATCCGAGGCATGCTGCCGGTCAATAAACTGCGTGATGGACGCCTGGCTCGTCTGAAGGTATTTGGCGGGGCAGAACACGCCCACACCGCCCAGACCCCAGAGGCCTACGAACTTAAAGGAAGGAAAGTCTAATGGCCAATGCCAATTATTTTTACGCATTAGGCCGCCGCAAAAGCGCCACAGCCCGAGTCCGATTACTTTCCGGCAAGGGCGAGTTTAAAGTCAACGACAAAGAATTAAGCGAATATTTTGGCGCCAGCAAGAGCCTGATGCACGAGGTTTTCAAACCTTTTACGACCTTAGAGCTTGATCCTGAGAAGTTTAATATTACGGCCAAGGTCAAGGGCGGCGGACACGCTAGCCAGGTTGACGCTGTGCGCCTAGGCATTGCTAAAGCCTTAGTTGTTATGAACGAAGATTACCGCGCCACGCTGCGCAAGGCCGAGTTGATGGGCCGCGATCCACGCGAGAAAGAACGCAAGAAATTCGGGCTTCGTGGTGCCCGTAAGCAACGACAGTTCACCAAACGCTAGTCACAAAGAAATTTACGGATGATAACAGCGGTGCCGGGCATCCAATATTTTTTATTGTACTGAAACTGGACTATAGCATTGGAATAACCGTTAGCCGCCATCAGTTCGCGCATACGACGGGCAGAGGCTTCGTGATCGAGGCTAGCATAAAAAGGCCTGGAGTTCGGCTTACGACGATAAAAAAGAACGCTAGCAACCGCTAGATGAGCCTCGGCCACCAAAATCCCTTCGACTACTCCAGGATTATAATTTGCTAGTTCGTCCGCAGTTTCAAGGTCGGCGATAGACGGACGCAGAGCCTCTTCAGGGACGCCACCATGCTTTACGAAAACAGGGTGACTGTGAATAGTAAGATCTATATCTCTTCGGGGGCGTCCCCAGTCACGCATAGCATTGAATCCCTCGGCTTCCGCGCTTGCTAGCCCGTAAACCCCCTCGCCTTCGACAGGGACCTCCTCTGTTTCTTCTGCGGCTTGTCGAGTCAACTGCTCTAAGTTTACTTGGATATAGGCGTGTCCCCACTCTCCGTAGCTAGTGGCAGTGTCTTCGGGATCGGGCAAGAGGTAAGCTTTCCTCTTATCGACTATGTCATATGCCCCTCTTACGACTCGTGACAACTCAGGTACTCCAGCCTTATCATAAACGGCAAAACCAGCCTCTTTTTCTTGTGCCACTGTAAATCGAGCTACGCTAGCGATAGCTTCTTTAACCTTGTGTTCTCGGATGATCTTCTCTAGATTGGACATTCCTGCTCGATTATATCATAATATTGTCAATCTTCAAGTTAGCTTAGCCGCAAGCAAAGGATATGGGCTATAATACGAACGATGAGCAAAGAAGTAATATTGACCGGTATTAGGGCCAATAACGATTTACATATTGGCAACTATTTTGGGGCTCTGCTGCCTATGGTTGATATGACCAGGACTCATGCCGAGCAGTACCAGATCAATCTGTTCGTACCCGATTTGCACAGCTTTACGACTCCTATTGACCACAGCAAGCTGCAAGCACAGACGATTCATAACGTTAAGTTGTTTGCTGCGGCCGGTTTGCCGCTAGACAACCCCGATATTCACATCTACCGCCAAAGCTACATCCCGGCTCACTCAGAGCTGACTTGGATATTAGATTGCTTTACCGGATTTGGCGAGATGAGCCGCATGACACAGTTTAAAGATCGCTCCGCTAAGCAAGGAGCCGATCGTGTCAGCCTAGGCGTTTTTAACTACCCAGTACTAATGGCCGCCGATATTTTACTGTACGGCGCTAAATATGTACCTGTGGGGGACGATCAGACGCAACATCTGGAGTTTACCCGCGATATTGCCGAGCGCTTAAATAAGCAGTTCGGCGAACTATTCGTGGTACCTGAAGCCGTGGTTAAACAGCACGAGTTCTTCGGTAAGGATCAAGGACTGCGAATTCGCGACCTAATTGACCCGACCAAGAAAATGAGCAAGAGTGACGAGTCGGGACGAGGTATTATCTTTTTGGGCGACAATCCGGACGAAGCCGCTAAGAAGATCGCCAGCGCTACAACCGATAGCGAGACAGCGGTAGGCCAGCCAGACATGCAAAACCGTCCCGGAGTTGCGAATTTGTTGCAAATACTAGATTTGTTGAAACCAGACCATGCCGATGTCAGCCAAATGGACTACAAACAATTTAAAGAAACCGTAGCTGACGCCGTTAAAGGCTTCTTAGCGGATTTCCAAAATCGCCTGGCTGAAGTCGACGAATCCGCGGTTATCGCCAAGCTTGAGGCTGACGAAGCCGTGGTTAGCAAGACCGCCGAAGTTACTCTTTTGAAAGTTCAAAAAGCCGTAGGCTTGCGACCCGCTTAAGATATGCGAAAGTTCAAAGCTGGGAAAAGTGCCGTAGGCAAAAGGGCAGACGTTTTCGTGGCCGGCCATTATCCAGCCTTTAGCCGCTCGTCGCTGGAAGCTCTGTTTGATAATCAACAAATTAGCCTCAACGACCAACCCATCAAGCCTTCTCAAAAAGTCAAAAAAGGCGACGTGGTCATGGTCGACGAGACGCTGTTTAAAAAGCAGCCGCCAGAGGTAAAATTGCCAATTATCTACGAAGACAGCAATGTGATCGTGATTGACAAGCCAGCCGGCATCTTGACGCATTCTAAGGGCGCTCTTAATTTAGAATCTAGTGTCGCTAGTTTTATCAAACCTAAGCTGAACCCCAAGCTGACTGGCAACCGGGCCGGTATAGTCCACAGGCTAGACCGCGGCACGAGCGGCGTAATTATAGCCGCCAAAAACCGAGCGACGCTGTCGTTCCTCCAGAAACAATTTTCTAAGCGCAACACTAAGAAAAAGTACCTGGCTATAGTCGAGGGCGTACCGGAGCCCGAAGAAGCCATTATCAAAGTGCCGATTCTGCGCAACCCGGCTAAACCGCAGACATTTATAGCTGCCCGCTTGGGCAAATCAGCCGAAACGACTTATAAAGTTCTCAAAATCTTTACTAAAGGCAATAATCGCTATTCGCTACTGGAACTAACTCCAAAAACCGGCCGGACGCACCAGCTGCGAGTCCATCTTAAATATATAGGCCATCCGATTGTCGGCGACGGCGTTTACGGAAAGGGCGGAGATGAGATGATGCTGCACGCTAAGAGCTTGGAGTTGACACTGCCAGGCGGTGAACGCCGGGTTTTCGTAAGCCCGATACCAGCGCGCATAAGGAAATTAGCCGATGTTTAATGACCTTTTAATCCACCCCAGCACTCAGACTCAATTAAAGGCCTTTGCAGCTAAGCCATCGCACGCTCTGCTACTGATCGGACCAAGTGGCAGCGGTAAGGCCACGTTAGGGCGCCAGCTAGCGGCTGAGCTTCTGAAGCTACCAGTAGATAAACTCGACGGTTCGGCGTCGTTTGTCTGGATCCAGCGCGTCGAAGGCAAGCAGGACATTCCAATAGACGCTGTCCGCTCTCTGAAAAAGCAGTTGAGCCTGAAAGTACCTGGCAAAAATGATATACGCCGGGTGGTTCTATTAGAGAACGCTCACTACATGAACCAGGAAGCCCAAAACGCCTTCCTAAAATCGCTCGAGGAACCGCCGCAGAACACCGTATTTATATTAACCACGATATCGGATATACGCTTGCTGCCAACGGTTGTTTCGCGGGCTCCGGCGATTAGCGTACGACCGGTCAGTCTCAAAACGGCCAAGAACTACTTTGCCGACAAAGATGGTTTGGAGCCAGCCTGGGTGCTTAGCCAGGGCGCGCCAGCACTGCTGGCGTCTCTACTGTCCGATGACGAGGAACACGAACTGAAGGCCACTGTCAGCCGAGCCAAGGAGTTTTTAGGTAAAAGTCGCTACGAGCGGCTGCTGGAGCTAAATCAACTGACCTCCGACAAACCAGCCCTGGATGGCTTTTTGGACGCGCTTGGCAGAGTTACCCGAGCGCTCAACCGAGCATCGGTTAATAAGGGCAACCAGTCTTTGGCTAAGAGATCGCTAAAAGCCAGCCAGCTAATAGCCGAGGTTCGAGAAGACCTCCAGGCTAACGTCTCACCGAAGCTAGCAGCGCTGCGGCTGGCCACACAGCTGTCTCTGTAGCATCTGTTATAATGTAAGGCTAGATGTACGCCTTAATTCTACTGGTAGCCTTTGGGCTAATGGTTTATAGGCACGCTCAGATCGGCGAGCAGGAAATGATAGTTATCCCGCGCCGGATCGGCAACCGATTGACTCAATTGTGGGAGATCGCCCACCACGGCATGCGCGAAAACCGCCTGCTAAGGGCCGAGAAGGCGCTTTTGACGATTCTGAAGATAGATGAGAAGAACGCGGCCGCTTATAACCGCCTGGGCATTCTTTATGCCAAGCAACGTGAATATAAAGATGCTATCGACTGTTTCGAGATCGCTAGCTCGATTGAGCCTAGCGCTTCCAGCCTGCATAACCTCGGGCTAATTTATTACGAGACGGAGAACTACCAAAAGGCCGCCACGGCTTTTGAGCAAGCTATTAAGCTAGAAGACGAACTGGCTGCCCGGCACATTGCCTACGCCAAAGTCCAAGAAAAGCTCGGTAATGACCGCCTGATGACCCAGGAGCTAGAAAAAGCTGCCGAGTTAGAGCCCAACAGAGAGACCTATAATCTGTTAATCAAAGCCTACGAGGCTCAGGGTTTGACAGAAGAGCTCAAAGAGGCTCAGAAAAAGATGGCCAAGGTCGCTTTGCCGGCCGCCAAAACCCGCCGGCTGCTACGCCCCCGCCGCGTTGTCATATAACTCAAATTGCTAAAGCACCCCTGTTTTGTTAAAATTACACCGGCTGCAAGGAGCTTTTGCAGCTGTTAAATTTTACGAGCAAAACTTTGCTCGTAAAATTTGGAGGAGGAACGTAGCTTAAGATTGAGCTTTAGACTTTGCGCTAAAGCGAAATGTAGAAGCGTACGTTCCGACGAGCCGACGTAGCTCAGTTGGTCAGAGCGGCTGTTTTGTAAACAGCGGGTCAGCGGTTCGACTCCGCTCGTCGGCTCCATTCGAACACCTTACCCTTGCGAGAGTGTTTGAAAAAGTGTGGATGAGCGAGGGGAGTGTTACAACCCTCTTTTTGAGGGTCCCCCGCAAATTTATTTTGCGGGGTTACGCTGGGGTAGTGAAGCGGTCAAACACGGCAGACTGTAAATCTGTTGGCATACGCCTTCGGGGGTTCGAATCCCTCCCCCAGCACCATGGATTCTAGAAGCTCACCGACAGGTGGGCTTTTTGAATTCATTATTCTAGGGGATTCGAACGGGTATGCTGGGAGCATACCCCGCCCAGAGCCCGCTTTTGGGGCTGTGACAAAAGCGGGTCGCCTTGCTAAACTTAGCTTTAGTTTAGCGGCGAAATCAGAATCCCTCCTTAGAACTCCTATGATCAACGATTTAAAAAAACTTATAGAGCAATCCGAGCGGATTCTGATAACTTCGCATATCGGCCCTGACGGTGATGCGGTAAGTTCCAGCCTGCTCCTTTATCAGCTCTTAAGAGAAAATTACCCGGACAAACTGATTGAAGTTACATTGGAAGAACGGCCCTACGGACTAGACTTCCTGCAAAATTACGAATCGATTAAATTTCAGCCGTTAGACACGGCGTTAGAGAAAGCCGCACCAGACCTGTTCGTCATTCTGGATGCAAACGCTCTTTATCGTCTAACGCGGGCCCCTGAGTCGGCGCAAAAGTATCTTGAGACTAAGAAGCCCAAAATTATTGTCATCGACCACCATGAGGGCCTGGAATTCCCAGATCCAGATGTTTACATCAATAACAAAAGCCCAGCCGTGGCGCTCGATATTTATGACATTTTTATTGATAAGCTAGGCTACAAAAAGCCCGAGGGCTACGCCGAAACTGCCCTTACCGGCATATATACCGACACGGGCGGTTTCGTGCACCGCAATATGAATTTTCAGCGGACGTTCGAGGTTGTATCGAAACTCATCGCAGACGGAGCTAACATTGAGTCAGTCGCCAACCACCTTAGCCTAATAAGCGAAGGCGGGCTCAAGATATTGGGCGAGTTAATCGCAAACACTACCTTCGAGTCTGACCATATATATACCTATATCTCAGATAAGTCCGCGCACCCCGATAATCATGAAGCGATGGTCCAGGGAACCGACGCCTTTAGAAGCAACTTTTTAAGAGAGGTCAAGGGCCGATCGTGGGGCTTCATCGTCCAGAGGGATGTGGAGGCGCACAATGATAACACTTACTCTGTTTCTTTCAGGGCCGTGTCTGGGACCAAGGACGTGTCAGAAATTGCTGCCCGACTCGGTGGTGGGGGGCATAAACCAGC
>CAZETJ010000017.1:0-10658 GCA_964514575.1 uncultured Candidatus Saccharibacteria bacterium | reverse complement strand
GTGCAATGGTGCTTAGCGCCGTAAATATAAACCAAGTCATGCGCTCGGGCTTGGTTTTACCTTTTAGAGTGTCGATTATGTACGGGGGTGAGGCCGCCAGCGCAAACAGCCCAGAGACTATGGCTAAATACTTCTCCATCACTCGTCCAGGTCTGGGCGGTTGAGCAACATTGGCTCGACAGTTGGCTCAGCGTCGGCAATTTTAACTATGTCTTTATCGATTTTGCCGAGTTCTTTATAAGTCGTATTAAAATGGCCAACAGTTGTGCCGAGCGAACTACCAAGTTTTTGCATGTAGCCATTGTGCGCCAGTAGATGCTTGCTCAACTGCTCGATATTTTTGCGGATTTTATCGGTATCTTTTTGGATCTCGATGGAACGTAGTCCTTGGACGATAACCTGGAGCATGGCGCTCAAGGTACTGGGACCGACGATCGTCACTCTTTTATCTTTGGCGGCATATTGCATCAGATTGCGGCCGGATACGCCGGCAGCGCCAACTTTATTAGCCAGTAAATCGTAATAAATCGCTTCGCTCGGGATAAACATCAAAGCTTGGTCGAGCGTGCCCCTGTTTGTCTGAATATACTTAGCCGTTTCGTCAATCCGGCGCTTAAGGTCTTCCTTGAAAGCTCGCTCCAAAGCCGGTCGCTCGGCTTCTTTGGCGTCAATCAGGCGGTTGTAGTTTTCCAAAGAAAATTTGCTGTCGACTGGCAGAAGCTTGTCGTCCAGTTTGATAACAGCGTCAACCGTCATACCGGGACCCATCTTGTACTGGAGCTCATAGCTACCGGGCGGCAAGAGATTTTTTAGAATTTGGTCGAGGTAATATTCGCCCAGCACGCCTCGCTGCTTGGGGTTCTGCAACACATTCTGCAGAGTCTTAAGCTCGCTAGCCACATCACCGACCGATTTATTGGTGCGATCGAGCTCGGTCAGTTTCTGGGTAACATCGGCGATGATTTTGGCGCTGGCCTGAAACTGCGCCGCCATCTGTTTATTAGACGTACCCAGCTGCTCGGTCAGCTGTTTTTGCAAACCCTCGCGCAAGCTGTTCATAGACTTGGTCAGCTCTGTCATGTCAGCTTTGAGCAGCATGGTAGCATCGGTTCCACTTGCCGGTTTATAAAACTTCCAAATTAGGAAAGCTGCCAGTCCAACAACCAGCACCGCCAAAATAATTACCGCCACAATCATATCTATAAGTTTAGCACCGGTTAGCTTTGGACGAGCACGGTAGTATTGACTGGCGCCCAGCCGTAAAGCCACTTAGCGGCCACTAAAGACATCTCGACGCAGCCGTGGCTGGCGGATTTAGCAGTCGTGGTAAACGGGGCGTTGATGTTGATGCTGCCAAAATCGGTGGCAGAGCGCCAGGTAGCATCATGAAAACCGTAGACACCGTATTGATTAGACAAGAAAGGCATCCAGTAGGTTACGTGGTCGTCCCAAGATCCGGTGTTATCGGAACCTGCCAGTTCGCGGTTAGTGTCTTTGGCGTAAATCTGGTATGTGCCGGTAGGCGTAAGGTCAGCCGGGTACATTTCCATGCCAGTAATTATTGCGGTATCATAGACCGTTTTCGTCCCCTGGCAGGCCCACATATGCTGTTTAGAGATACTGACGACGACTTCCTGGGTGTAGGTGCTGTCCGCGCAGTGGCTGGCCAGCTCGGCAGCGGCGGCGTTGATGGCGTCGGCTTTAGCCGTTGTGGCAGCTTTTTGGGTATTTTGCTTGACCGTTGTCTGGTGGTGCTGGCGTACAAAAAGACCAATGGCGACTATGGCCAAAACACCGATCAGAAGTTTTATTTTGAGCATTGTTCTCTAATTATATCTTATGCAAAGCGAGTGACAACAAACATAAAGACCGCGCCCAGTACCGTTAGGCCGATAGTGATACGCGAAGATTCTTTACTGTGAGCTTGGGGCAAAATATCACTGGCACCGATGTATAAAAGAAAGCCGGCAAAGAAGCCCAGATATAGTACCAGCCATTTGGCATCCAGACTGAATAACAGTGTCGAGGCAGCGCCCAGTACCGGTGCTATGGCATCGATCAGCAGCATTATCCGAGCCCGGTGGTTAGTGTTTTTGTTATGCAGCATCAGAATCACCGTATTCATGCCATCTGTAAAATCATGAGCAATAACAGCGATGGCGACCGAGATGCCCACGGCTTTACCGGCCTGAAAGCCCAAACCAATACCAACACCGTCTAAAAAGCTGTGCCCGGACAGCGCCAGGGCGCTAGCCAGCCCAACCCGCGGGTGAACATGTTTGCCGTATTCGCTTTCATGGGCGTGGTGCAGCAGAATCGTCTTCTCCATGATATGAAACAGCAGAAACGCCACCACTAAGGCAATCATCGGCCGCACGAAGTCGGTGTGCGTGGCGTTGACTTCGTTGGCGATTTCCGGCAACAGGTCAAAGGCCACTACCCCAAGCAGAACACCGGCGGTATAACCCATGATACGGTGCAGCCATTTCTCGTTTTTAAGCGCCGTGATACCACCGCTCAAAGTAGAGAAGAAGGTAGTAATAGACAGAATTATAGGAAGCATACGGACAATACTATGAACTACCGTGATATTTTGCAAATCTGTCGCAATTATATATAATTTTGCATATGCCTAGCCCACAGCACGACACCCTGAAGGCTCTTCTTAAAAAGAAAGGATTCAGCCTAACCAACCCACGCAAGGCCATCTTTGACCTATTGCTGGACCAAGAACCTCAAAGTATGCAGGTTCTGGCTCGCCGTGCCGATAGTAAAGTTGACCGAGCCACGCTTTATCGGACCATAGCTCTATTTGAACGCCTGGGGATTGTCCACAGACTGAATATAGGTTGGAAATATAAGATCGAGCTGTCCGATGTCTTTCATGGGCATCACCACCACTTTTATTGCACCAACTGCGGCAAAACTTACCCCATGGAGCCGAACCCAATGCTAGAGACGATGATCGACACGACGGTCAGCCACGAAGGCTACGCGCCTCGTGGCCACCAGTTAGAAGTCTACGGTTTATGCTCTAATTGTTCGAAAAGCTAAGCGGCCGCTACTGTCGGCTTAACCTTTTCGTTTTTCACTACCAAAAGGGCCACTACGGCGGCGACAATCGCCAGGCCGACACCGACGTGCAGGCCAGCCTGGAAGCCATGGATTTTAGCGTAAGGCAGCGCAGTGTGAGCCGCCAATTGAGTTTTTAGGGTGGAGGCGTAGACGGCCGAGAGTATAGCCAAACCGATTGCCCCGCCCACCTGCTGAGCCGTGTTTAACATGCCGCTGGCAATACCTGAAAAGTGCTTGGGCACACCGCTGGTGGCGGCTAGTGTCATTGAGATAAATGATAGGCCCATGCCGAGAGCAATCAACGCCAACCCTGGAAAGACATTGTGCCAATAATTACCGCCAACCTTCATCAAATGAGCAATCGTGAATAGTCCAATCGCCAAAACCGTCGGTCCGGCTACCAAGAAGGGTTTGTAGCCGATCTTATTAACCATCTTGGATACGAATGCGCTAGTCCCGCCAATCACAAACGTAACGACCAGGAACGAAACGCCTGATTTGGCCGGGCCATAACCAAGCACTGTCTGGACGTATAGGGTCATAAAGAAAAACATGCTAAACAGCGTGCAGGCGATTGCCAGGGCCGTGGCATTGCCGCCAGAAACGTTTCGTATTTTGAATAGACGCAATGGCAGCATCGGCTGGTCGGTCCGGCTCTCGTTAAAGACAAAGCTAATCAACAAAACGATGGCAGCTATCAAAAAGCCAATGACCGTGGTTGAACTCCAGCCGTCGGCTGGCGCTTTAGAAAGTCCGTAAACCAAACTCATCAAACCGGCTGTAGCCAGCGTGGCTCCAGGCAAATCCAATTTGAGTTTTTTGTTTTCTTCGCCAATATGACGAGGCAAAAGCCTGACGGCCCAGTACGCGACGCCAATGCCTATTGGCACGTTCACAAAGAAGTTCCATCGCCAATTTAGGTATTGAGTCAAAACACCGCCGACCAGCAGGCCGACTGCCGAACCGCCGGCGGCTACGCCCGCCCAAACACCCAGGGCCGTGTTTCGCTCTTTGCCCTCCCTAAATTCGCTAATAACTATAGAAAGAGCGGCTGGCGACATGATCGCTCCCGCCAGCCCCTGGGCGGCGCGGGCAATTATCACCTGGGTATCGGTAGCCGCCATACCGCACAAAAATGACATCAAAGAGAAAAAGATAACCGAGCCTATGAAAACATTACGGCGCCCGTAGATGTCAGCCACGCGGCCGCCCAGCAGCAGAAAACCGCCAAAAGTCAGGGTATAAGCCGTGATAACCCACTGCAGATTACCGGCCGAAAAATGCAAAGCCCGGGACATGGATGGCAAAGCGACATTCACGACCGTCACATCAACAACCACCATGAACTGAGCCATGGCCAGTAGGGCTAGGATCACCCATTTGTTGTCAGAATGCTTGGACAGTTGTCTTTTAGCCACTCGAGCAGTTCCCTCCGCTTTTAGTACTTAGCGGCTATCATACCGCAAACCCACTCCTACACAAAATGAAATAAGTTACACTATTTGTGATGGGCCAAAAACGAAAAATCTTGATCTTAGGCGGTGGTTTTGGCGGAGTCAAAACCGCGCTAGAACTTTGCCGCGACAAGCGTTTTGAAGTCACATTGGTTTCCGAGCATAGAGACTTTCGTTATTACCCAACCCTCTACCGGGCAGCTACCGGTGGCAAACTGCCAGCTTCATCTATCCCTTTATCTGAAATTTTTTCGAACTCCGATCTCAAGTTCGTCGAGGCTGGGGCCAAGAGCTTGGATCGCTCCAATAAAACCGTTACTACCGACACCGACAAGCAGTTTAAATATGACGATTTGGTCATCGCCTTGGGCTCTGTCACTAATTATTTCGATATTAAAGGGCTGCGCCAAAACGCCTACGGGATTAAGTCGGTAGACGAAGCTCAACGGTTGCGAGACCATTTGCATAAGACTCTCCTCGATAATGGAAAGCCAGACGTTAACTACGTGGTTATCGGCGGTGGGCCGACCGGCGTTGAGCTGGCCGGCGCTCTACCCGGTTATCTGTCGAGTATCCTGAAACGCCATAAGCTCAGCAAGAAATCTTTGCACATAGATCTGGTCGAGGCCTCGCCACGACTACTGCCGTCAATGCCCCGCGGCTACTCGAAGCGCGTCGCCCGGCGGCTACGCAAGCTGGGCGTCAAATTATATTTAGGCCAGGGCGTCCAAGCCGAGACCGCTGACAGTTTGATGGTCAGTGGCCATTCGATTGCCAGCCATACGGTAGTCTGGACCGCCGGCGTGGCAGTTAACCCTTTTATTGCCGCCAACGAGTTTGGCCAGGTGGAGCACGGCAAGGTCGCGGTTGACGACCATCTACAAGCTGAGGACCACGTATATGTGATCGGCGATAACGCCGCAACTCCGTTCAGCGGTATGGCCCAAACAGCGCTCTATGACGCTAGCTTCGTAGCGACCAACCTCAAGCGAGCGGCTAGTGGCAAAAACCTGAAAAGCTACAAACCCCATAAGCCGATATACGTCATTCCGGTCGGACCACACTGGGCGGCCGTTAAAATCTGGGGTTTTTGCCTGTATGGCGTCCTGGGCTGGCTGCTGCGCTCAGCCGCCAACTTGATTGGCTATCACGATCTGGAACCTTGGAGGAAAGCAGGCAAGCACTGGCTGGCCGAAGCCGGCGAGCAAGAAGATTGCCCGATCTGCGCGGCCAGCTTAGGCTAATTCTAAGCCGCCTCTCAGTCGCAGCTGTTGTTATGATAATGAATATGCGCCCTATCCTGCTCGTTAAACGCCCACTGGACTGGCTGGATCACCTGCTGGACCACTTAACTACTTATCGTCTGGCTCTCTATTATCTGATTACCTTGCTCGGCTGGGCTACCATTGTCAGTTTTTGGCATAAAACACCTTACACCTGGAGTTCGATTGTCGTTTCATCGGTTTATCTTGCCCTGGTCTGCTGGGCGGTCAACAAGTTTTTGTCGTGGCTACTAAATATACCCGCCAATAAAGAATCTTCTCTGATAACCGGTTTAATTTTGGCGCTGATCTTAACCCCTGTGACCACGGGACACGACTACGCGGTTTTGGCGGCCGCCGGCACGGCGGCCATGGCCTCCAAGTACCTGCTGACACTGTACAAAAGCCATATCTTCAACCCAGCGGCTGTCGGCGCTTTTATCAGCGGCGTAGCGTTCCACTCCTATGCTTCTTGGTGGGTCGGCAATAAATTCCTAGTTCCAGTGGCTGTGATTGGCGGGATTCTGATTGCCCGAAAGGTCAAGCGGATCCAGATGGCCGCCCTTTTTGGCGCCATCTATTTTCTGGTTTTGATTTGGACTATGCCGACCGGCACGTCAACCGACGCTATCCGGCACCTGATCTGGCTGTCGCTAACTTCTACTGCCATCATATTCTTTGCCACCGTTATGTTGACCGAGCCGCTGACATCGCCAACGAAACTAGATCGGCAAGTCTATTACGCCACGCTGGTTGGCCTGCTGTATAGCTACAACCGTTTTCACCTCAGCCCCGAAGACGCGCTGTTGATCGGCAACCTGTTTACCCTGGTCGTGGCCACTAAGCGGCGGTTGGTCCTGAGCTTCGCGGGCAGCAAGCAAGAAGCCGAGGGAATTTTTAGTTACTTATTTAAACGGCCGCCAAACTTCGCCTATGAAGCTGGCCAGTATATGGAGTGGACATTAGCTGGCAAGGGCGATGACCGTGGAAATCGCCGCTATTTGACCATGTCCTCGGCACCGACTGAGCCCAATATGATGGTTAGCGTCCGCATGCCGGAGCAACCGAGCGCCTTTAAACAGCGGTTAAGCACCTTGAAGCCGGGCGACAAGATTATGGCATCGTATTTATCTGGGAGTTTCGTGCTGCCCAAAAAACCGGCGGTTAAACTGGCCTTTATGGCTGGCGGCGTCGGCATAACACCTTTTCGAAGCATGCTTAAATCCCTAGTCGACCGCCAACAAAAACGTGACATCATCTTGTTCTACTCGACTAATAAGCGCGAAGAGCTGGCTTTTGGCGATGTTTTTACAGCCGCCAAACAAATCGGGCTAAAGAGCTTGTACGCCGCCAGCCTATCCAAGGAATTGGTCGCCCAGAATATACCCGATTACCTTGAACGAACTTTTTATATATCCGGCCCTTACGGCTACGTTAAATCGACTGAGGATATGCTAATCGAGATGGGCGTCAGCCCGCTCAAGACCGTGACCGACTACTTCCCCGGCTACAGCTAGGCGGACAAGCCGAACCGTTTGGGGCTGGAGGCGATAAAATTGCCCTCGTTGATAACTCCTAGGAATTCATAGCCTGGCTGGCTGATCAAAAGGCTAGGTCCTGCCTTGCCGGCGGCGAAAGCGGCCGTAGCCAGTACGTCAGCAGTTATAATATCCCGCCCGACTACGCTCAAACTAAGAAAACCGGCGGGCGGCTTGCCAGTCTTGGGATTAATGATGTGCGCGCCGCGCTCAGAGGTGCCGCTAGTAGCCACGGCACCGTTTTTAAGCTCAACCAGGCCGACAATTTGGTCTGGCACCTTTGGGTTCTGTATGCCAACGCGCCAAGTCTTGTTGCCGCGAGCTAAAATATCGCCGCCAGCGCCAACGCAGAAGGTTTTATAGCCCTGCCCGCTGATAACTTCTCCGGCCCGCTTGATAGCCCAGCCTTTGACGTAGCCTGTTGGATTAAAACGTTTGTCAAAATAGGCCGAGAAAAAACCTTGGGTCGTTTTCTGCCATTTATCACAGGCCTGTTTGACGGCTTTGAAATCAGCGCTAGTTTCCGATAGCTTTAACTCGCCGCGGGCAAACCGCGAGACTTCGCTGTCGTCTTTATAAGGGCTAAAGCGATCGCCGATAGCCCGGAGTTCATCAAATACCGCCTCGAATACCGTGGATTTGCGGCAATCGGGGATATCAATACTTATCGGCATGCCCATAATTTGGGCGACTTTACGCATCATAGCCCCCCCGCCGCGCCAGTCTGCATTAAGCTTGAGCCTGGTCCAGAGCAGCTTGCAAGGACATCTGATAAGCTTCGCTGCTGGTCGTCGCCCCGGATACGAAGTCTATATTGGCGCTTTGAGCGCTGAGCGTGGTCTGCTTCAAGAGTGGCTTGGCAAAGCTGGTAACTTCTTGCGAGTGCCCTTGATCGCTGGGCATCTGCAGAAAATTAACGTCGACAATCTTACCGCCACTGATCACCACGGCGATCTGCACCGTGCCGTAAGGCGTAGCTTCGGAAGCGCCGTTGAAGGTACCGTCTTTATAAGTAGCTGCCGTAGCCTGGCCGGTCGTGGCTGAACCAGAGGAGGGTGACATAGCATTGGCGGCGCTGGTGTTTGCTGGCGAAGTTAACTGGTGCTGCGAACTAGCGCTTTTATTAGCTACGCCAAGTAGACCCAGCACGGCAATGGTCAGAATCACTGCGATAGTTTTCTTCATCCCGTTAGAACCTCACTTAGCTTCCATAGCTTGGTTAACGTTGAATAATCAGTGCTCGTTTCAAACACACTACTAAATTTATTTGTCTTCTGAGTTCTAACGGGATTCATACAACTATTATTCTAGCAATCTACGGCTGAACTTTAGCTGAGATTCAGCCGGGCTTAAAAAGAACTTCGGTTTTAACCGAAGTTCTTTTCGCTTAGGATCGATCTTAGGCTTTTTTGTCCATCTTGGCAGCCATCATTAACATGCCCCAGATGCTCCAAACAGCGGCCAAGCCGACGATGTCGTAGACCACTTTAGAACCAGTCGAACCAACGCCGAAAATTTTGTCGACGAGGTTATATTTAAAGAACCCAACCAGGCCCCAGTTAAGACCACCGATGGTGACCAGCAACCAGGAGAGTTTATCTAATGGATTCATTTTCATTTTGAACTGTTCCTTTTTTAAGTTAACAGTTCTAAGCATAAGCCTAATGGAATTCGTTGTAAATACTGCTTTTTTGACAAACAAAAACAGGGCTTTTGAGGGCCCTGTGTTTGTTGATAATCCTCCACGAGGGAGAGTTACCTAGACGATAAGATCATTGCTGATTTTACCGCGTCACCTCACAAAGTAGATGACGCTTATAACTATAGTCCCGCCCAAGCGGGCTGTCAACGCGGCCTTAACTCCTTAGAATGAAGTAATTTTAGCAACAAGAGCACTTATCCACACAAATCTTTTGGGAAAGAGTTGGGCGGGCCCTTGCGTGAGTGGCCCGCCCTTTTTGTGAGGTGTGTTTTTGGCTTTTTTGCTTAGCCAAGAACAAGCATAACCCCATTGATTTTGTTTGTAAAGATTTTTTTAACTAGAATTGTCGCACTCCAGACTTGATCGCCTGCTAGAAAGAAGCGAGCAGCGCACCGAGATGTATATAGAGATACATTGAGGGAGCCGCGCAGCTTCCTGACAACGCAGGCGAACAAGAGCGCCAAGCGGTGTCGGCGGCTTGGCCGACGAGCAGGCTTGCGCGGTCTGAGCGCGACAATCAAAAAAGAGCCGTTTAACGGGCTCTTTAGTGAAGGATAGTTGCTCTTGCGAGTACTTGTCCGCGGAGCGTTGGCCTTTCGACCAGGTTCCGCTGTCACCTCACGATGACGCTTATAACTATAAATTGCGGGGATAGATGCGTCAACCCCTAAAATTCTGGTGTTTCGCGTAAATCATCCACAACCACGTATGGCCGAAAGAAACGTTGTGGGTAACTTGTGCAAAGCCCTGTTGATAAATGCCCGACCGCAGGCTTCAAGTTTTGAAGGCTATGGTTGAGGCCGGGCTCCCGTTTTTTAGGCGGGAGCCCGGATTGCACCTTGCACGGGCGTCATGCCGTCGTGGCTGAACCCGCATACTGCCCGATCTTCTTGGAATCGCGGCTGGAGGTCCACATCACGGCGACCACCAGTAGCGAATTGACCACCGCCGAAACGATGGCGCCCGCCCACAGGTACGTTGCCACGACCGAGACGAGCATCAACGCGATGGCGAAATACTCGTACGTCAGGCTGACGTTGACGTTGTCGAGCCAGCGCTCCTCAGCGATCCAGAGGTTCACGAGACAGAGGAACAGGAACACGACGATCATCGGAAGCGTCCCCGTGCCGTAGGTGACCGGTACGAAGCAGGCCACCACCAGCGAAGAGATCCTCGAGATCGGTAACAGCCGGTCGAACACCGGCTTGCTCTTGTTCTGCCCGAGCCACCTGACGTTCGCCATGTAGAGCGAGCTCGTCTGGAACGCGAGCATGAAGGCAGCCATCGCACCCAGGCCGAGTCCGATGACGATGAGGGCATGCGCGGAGGTGTAGCTCCCGACCATCGTCGTCACGGTGGCGGCGAGAAGGATCAGCGACAGAACGTCGCCGTTCTGGAAGACCGCGTTGATCTCCTTGGTCCGGCCCGTCTTGGTCATGCTCGTCCTCCTTGGACGCGTGTGAAGGTGCTCCCGGCGGGAGCAGAGCTCCACACTGAGATTGTGCAATATTATAACATGCTTATGCTGGATGAACAAGTGTACCCTGGATGCCGCCGGCCCCTCCCAGCACTAAAATCTTGCTGCTACGCAATCCGATTGCCGACTGCTTCGCTTCAGGATTTACTG
>CAZETJ010000016.1:0-15193 GCA_964514575.1 uncultured Candidatus Saccharibacteria bacterium | reverse complement strand
TTTTTTCCAGGCCTTCAGTAATGTTTGTAAAGTGGCGGTCGCGCAGTAACTGAGCGATTTTTGGTCCTGTCTTACCGATGGTAATGACGTGCCGGACGCGGTCTTTGCCAGCGACCTCATCAGCCAAGTGGTCAAACGGGATGCCCTTATCCGAACCGCCCAAGATAATTACAGCCGGTTGGCTGAAGGCTTGTAGGGCGACGATGGCCGTGTCAGGTGTCGTGCCGAAAGAATCATCGTAATAACTGACATGGTCGAGCTCGCGAACAAACTCTAATCGATGTTCCAAACCAGAGAAACTAGTCAGAACCTGACGCATCGGCTCAACATCTTGGCTGATCTGCCAAACAGCCGTGATTGCGGCGCAGACATTCTGCCAATTATGTTTGCCGATTAGTTTAAGCTCGCTGGTTTTTATAATTTCGGTTTCGTCTTGGCCGATCACAATCGTGCTATCCTCTTGGACTCGAGCGCCCGGCGGGGCAAAATAGGGGATCTTTACACCTGGCGAATGGCCAGCGATCTGTTCGGAGTGCTCGTTGCCCGCCAGATAGATGGCAATATCCTCTTTGGTCTGGTTGGCAAACAGATTGGCTTTGGCGTCTACATAGTCGGCCATATCGGGGTGCCAGTCCATATGCTCTTCGGCGATCATCAGGCAGACGCCGATGTGCGGGCTATGCGAGGCTGGCTTAAGCTGGAAATTAGCCAGCTCCCAAACTACCCAATCGTCCGGTTTGATTTTTGGTAGTAGGTCTAAAATAGGCGTGCCTATGTTGCCGCCCAGGTGAACGGTCTTGCCGGCAGCCTCCAACATTTTGGCTATGAGGGTAGATGTAGTGCCCTTGCCCTTTGTGCCAGTTACGCCAACGATGTTTTTGCAAGGGCAATTTTCAAAAAATATATCGTAAGCGGTGGTGGCTTTTGACCAAAAACCATGATCATCGCCAAAAGCCTTTCGCAGATTAAAATAGGCCGTTGGCTGATATACAACCTTGTCACAGTCTTTTATACCGTCCAGGTAACTTAGGTCTTGAACCTGCCCGCCAAGTCCAGACGGCGCTTTATTAGCTAAAAAATGTACCTTAACTTTGTCGGACTCGGGTGGGAAATTATCTTGTGTTGATTCATTAACTATCAGGTAGTCGTGCTCTGGGCCAAAAAAGCGAAAGGCACTTTGTGCCTCGAGCCCCCAGCCGACAATACCGATTTTCATATCTTTATTCTACCTCAATAGAGTGCTTGCGGTGTTCTCCAATTAGCGTATAATCAACCTTCGGAATTCACAAACACAGATGACACAGACAATATTCGACAACCAGCCTTTCGGTTTGCGCCAAGGTCCTGATGGCCAGCCTATGAACGTCGGGCCGCTAACTGCGGATTCAGTTGACGAAGCTAGCGTGGCGCCCGCTGGAACAGACGCTTTCTCTAGGGGAACTCGCCCCTTAAGGCCGGATATTGTCAGAATCTCCAAGAGCCTAGACAACATAGAGCTGGAAGGCGGAGCTTCGGAAATAGCGAGGCCTTCCTACATTGACTACGTTGAACTCGGACTCGCAGCATCAGGACTGTATTTTGCCAGCAAACAAAGAAAACATTGATTCGCCGGATAGATTTTATTCAATAAAAAACTGATACTTGCAAGTATCGCTGTAGTTCGGTATAATCTCCGCATTAAGTGTTGCGCGGAGTGATCTGCTGCACCTTAGCACGTGCTTCCAAGCGCGATCTGACAATTCGATGTAGATTCCCAGCAAACTTCAATAGAATGGCCGAATCTTGGCCAGAGTGCCGCGGCCAGCAATCCGCGGAGCAGTACCCCGCAACACCCGTCCTCCGTGACGGGCTTCTCCGACAAGGTGCGGGCGGGGTGCTCCCTCAGCCGTGGGTCCCGCCCGCACTCATACTGAGTCTGAAAGACTCTTCGTTGTGTTCGTCGTCCTTGCCTTTCGGGGAGGCGATGGAGCTCAGCGAAGCTACAAGGGGAAGGACCCCCGGTTCTCTCCTTGGCTCCTCCAAAAGAGGTGAACAACGGCAGGGCGGCCGGACTCCAAAACTTCTGCGGAAGCGGAGGAGTTCGGCCGTACCTAACTGTTTGCAAAGATCCCTCCGATTTGCGGCTCGGAGGGGGCAGTGGGCTGGTCGGCTGAAGAGCCGTACTGGGTCCCAGCGGCCCGCGCGCAGTCGGCACTCGCCGGCCAGCCCTTACTTCTACATCAATTTCATCAACAAAGCCTCCTTCGGGAGGCTTTTCTAATACCTCAAAAATAATTGTAAGAATTCCTACAAAGGTGTTAAGCGCACATAAAACTCTTGACATATTATTATGCTTGTGTTAGAGTAATCGTATCCTCGCTATATGGCGATGAGGTGTACGAACCACTAGGGAGGGCAGAGTAGAGACTCTAGCCTTTATACCTGTGGCCGGCAGAGGAGTAACCTTAACAATTTGAAAGTTTGTGAAAGGACAAAATATGATTTGTTCGATATTCGCAAACTAGATAGTTATGGGACTTTAAGTTCGTTGGCGCTTTTACAGCGACAGCGGTTCGTCCCATAATCGACTACCAAGTTCTTAATTTTCTCCCGACCTATTTGACAGATAGGGTATCGAGGCGGTTACTGCCGCTTGGGTACCCTATCCGTCTTGGAAAGGATCGGCGTAGGCCTCGCCGGTAAACCCACTGATCACCAGGGAGGTGCTCAGATGAAGGCCCCAAGTAGAAAGTCGCGGCTCTTGATCACCCTCCTGGTGATCTTGGGTCTTGCGATCGTCTTCGCTGGCGGCTTCGGCACGCCAGTGAGCTCGGCTCACGCCAACCCGATGAGCGTTCAGACGTTTCTCGGATCGGACGCAGCTCAGCAACCGACCGCTACCGGAGACCTTTTCCGGTTCATCCCCAGCGGCATTGACTCGCATAACGCGGCCCATGCCGCTAGCGAGGTCGTCAACTATGCCGAGCAGAACCCGCTCTACGGGCAGGCTCTGGCTCAGCAGACCGGCGACGCGTCGTTCAACCCGCACAACTACAAGGCGGATGGCTACAGGGCGCACGCGCCCTTCGGCTCGTCCAATTCTGCTGCGGACATCAACGGTTCGGTCGTTCCTATGGCCGACCACGGTGGCAGCCAGGCCGTGAAGGTCGTGGCGGTCATCAACATCCGTACACATCGCATCGCCTATGTGATGGTGCGCTGCGGGAACCTTCGGATGTTCCACGTGATTCCTATCCCGTGGAAGCCGATCCATGTGGGCGTCGTCCTGCCGATCAACCGCAAGGTCGTGAAGCAGGCGAGCATTACTTGTCCGTCAGGACAGGTGGTGACTGGCTCGCTGGTCGTCACCGTTAAGGGGGTCATCTACGGTCGGACGTACGGACAGGTGCAGGGCGCTGCCAAGATCTGGATCAAGGTGCAAACCGACATCAAGGTCAAGGCCGTCCTCACTCTCAGGTGCGGCCCGTCGCCTATACAGCCGACGGCGCCGATCTACATCGGCAAGTCCTGTGTGGCCGCGGACGACAGCCAGCTCGCTGGCGGTTGCCCGACGAACACGTTCCACTTCGATACCACAACCAGCGACGGCAAGTCGTTCCCGAACGTGGTGTACAACCCCGATCCGGGCAAGGACTATGTCATCGCCGGGCAGTGCACGGTGGGGAGCACGGTTCGGTCAGTCGAGCACGATGTGCCTGGCTGGCAGCCGGCCTCTGGGACCAACAAGGACCAGACGGTCAACTGCACGCCCACCGGTGCTTGGATCAGCTTCAAGAACCAGGAAGTGCCAAACACGCCTCCGCCGCCTTCAACTCCGACGCCTCCGGCGCCGAAGAACGGAACTCCGGGTGCCGGTAGCGGCACTACAGGTTCTGGTGGCGGCACTAGCTCTGGTGGATCTGGCAGCTCCGGCGGCCAGCTCTGCACCAAGTCCGACGGCACCATCGGTCACATCGATCAGTTCGATCACTGCACGTAAAAGAACAAAGGTAGTCGGGGGCGCTCACCCAAAGTGAGCGCCCCTAGGCTGCCGATTGACTCTCCGCGTTATACGCGGATCGAGACATCGGCAGCCTTCTCCTAACTCTTAAAGTCGAATAACTATCTAGTTTGTAACTACTAAATTTAATCAAGGTTTTTTCCAGAAAGGAGAATCCCATGCGTTTTAAACTTGCTTTAGCTGGTTTGATGTCTGTGTTCGCACTAGCCATCTTCCCAACTGCGGTATTTGCTGGCTACACGCCCGCAAGCCGTCCAACATTCCAGTGCATTACGCCCACTAACTGCCCAGGAGCTAACTACGTTGTTTTCAACTCGTTCACTAATGCTCCTAACTACGGTGATGAGCGGGCTTTCTTTGACGCCAAAGACGCTGCCATTACCAGTCCCGGTGGCTACCAAGATAGCGTGCCCGTACGTGATGGTGAGCGTGTAGAAATGCGCGTTTACGTTCACAACAATGCCAACCCTAACACCATTGGCGCTACGGCTGCTACGGCTCACAACACTACCATATTGGTGCTGTTGCCTACCGGTGCGGCTCGTACCACTCAGGAAGCTGGCGCTCAAATTACAGCCAGCAACGCCAACCCAAACTACGTGACTGACACAGTTGATCTGACTGCCGGTACTCCATTTACGGTAGCCCTAGACACTAGCTCGCCAGTAATGGTTACTTACCGTCCAAACGGAGTAGGTGACTACGTTACCAACACCTTGCCCAACGTAACCTTCAGTGGTACCAATAGTTGGACTTCAAATGTGGGTGATTGGCATGGTTGCTTTAACTACTCCGCTGTCATTACATTCACAGCTATAGTTCACGTACCTACCACACCTACACCACCCGTCACTACTACTACCAAAACTTTGCCGAACACTGGCGCTGGCGACATTCTAGGCATTTTTGCCGGTGCGTCTGCTGTCGGTACGGCCGGCCACTACTTTGTAGCCCGCCGCCGCCGCTCCTAAGACCCTGTGGACAAGCCTTGCCCAAAAGCCAAAATTGTGCTAGGGTGGGTTTAGTCCTAAAGAGTAATCGTGACTGACCGCTCTTAAACAAAAAATCTAAAAACCATTAATCCCTCGACAGTCTTTTTGTGGTGGACAAGAGACTCGAGGGATTTTTGGTGCCTTTGAACCGTAGTTCTGATAAACTTCTATCTGTTAGGACTGTCGTGCGGTCCCATCGTCTAACGGTTAGGACACCAGGTTTTCATCCTGGCAATAGGAGTTCGATTCTCCTTGGGATCACCATGCGTTATTGATTTTGGAGGAAGGCTAAGTGAAAGTGGGAGCTTTGTCTCCTGGTGGAGCTAAGCGGAAACTGTAGCTTTAGCCTGACGAAGGACACCGGGTTTTCATCCCGGCAAGAGGGGTTCGATTCCCCTTGGGGTCACCAGTTATAAAATGCATCGCTCGGGAATAGCAATCAGTAGTGGTTTTAAGCCGCATAGGCTAAGTGGTGAAGTTTCTAGTAAACTGTAATAAGGAAATGGTGGGCTTTAAAATAATTCAAGACGTAGAGCTTCGAGGCAAGCGTGTTTTGCTGAGGGCTGATTACAACGTGCCGACCAAGGGTGGGCGGATTGAGGACGATTTCCGACTCCGAGAGTCGCTTTCAACTATTAACTACATCCTTAAACACGGCGCCAAAAATTTGGTTATAATTTCACACCTTGGCCGGCCCAAAGGCACTGAGGCAGATCTGTCGCTTCGACCGGTGGCTAAGCGGCTGGGCGAACTTTTGGGCAAATCGGTTCAGTTTGCGCAGGATTGTGTAGGCGAAAAGGCTAGCCAAGCTGTAGCTGAGCTGCCAGCCGGCGGGGTGCTAGTTTTAGAGAATTTACGCTTTCACCCAGAAGAAGAAAAAAATGATCCGGCCTTCGCTGAAGCGATCATCAGCGCGGTGACTCCCGATATCTTCGTTCAGGATGGCTTCGGCGTAGTTCACCGGGCGCATGCCAGCACCGAAGCCATAACTAAATTTCTGCCATCGGTTGGCGGCCTACTGCTGGCTCATGAAGTCGATGTCATTACGCAGGCTATGGCCAAACCGGAGCGTCCGCTGACAGCAGTGATAGGCGGTGCCAAAATTGCCGACAAAATAGACGTTATTAAGAGATTCATAGATTTAGCCGACTGTGTAGCTGTTGGCGGCGCGCTAGCTAACGATTTTCTGGTCGTCGAAGGCATTAAGGTTGGCGCCAGCCTGATAGATTCTTCAAGCCTGGACCTTGCCCGGCAAGTTCTAGCCCAGGCTCGTAAAGCGGAGAAAAATCGGGCTTTTAATTTTCTTGTGCCAGTTGACGCGGTAGTTTCTACACGCAGCAATGGTCATGCTCCGACCCGAGTCGTTGATCTAGTGGGCAACGGTTTGGCCGGTTCTATGTATTATCCTAAAAAACCGCCGATTCGAGCTTTCAGCTTAGCGGCCGGCGAGCAGATTCTAGATATTGGTCCAGCCAGTGCGGCCCAGATTGCCGGTGCTATTAAGCTCAGCCGTACAGCTATCTGGAGTGGCACGCTAGGCATGGCCGAGGTTCCCGGCATCGCCGGAGCAGAAGCGCCATTCGGTCACGGCACGCGCACGGTTGTCCAGGCTATCATCGGTGCTAGCAATCAACACGCCCACAAGCCGTTTTCGATTGTTGGCGGCGGCGACACGGCGGCCTGGGTTCAATCCAAAGACTTAGTCTCTGATTTTAACCACGTCTCAACCGGCGGCAGCTCCAGCCTGGAACTTATGGCCGGCCACAAGCTGCCAGGTATAGAGGCGCTAGAGAAGAAATAATGTACAATAAGCTTAAAGGTTTTTGAGTGGGGAAATGAAGAAAATCCTGATTGTCGGCAATTGGAAGATGCATCTCAACGCGTCTCAGTCTAGCTTACTCGTGCACCGGCTGGAAGAACGCATCCCTATCCATAAAGACATTGAAGTAGTTTTAGCGCCCAGTATGCTGGTGCTGCAGCCGTTATCCATCCAAGTTGATCGCCGTAAGTTTCGCTTAGCAGCCCAGAACGCCTATCAAAAAGACGAGGGTGCATATACGGGCGAGGTCAGCTTCACGATGCTGCGAGACCTAGTCCATTACGTCATTGTCGGCCATAGCGAGCGGCGACATATTTTTCACGAAGACCTGCCAATGGTTCGCGACAAGCTAGCCGCGGCCGTGCGTAATGAGATCACGCCGATTTTATGTGTTGGCGAGACCAAGCAAGAAAGAGAAGAAGGCGAAACCAAGCAGGTTTTACACGATCAGTTGATGAGCGCTTTGTCCAACTTAACGGCCGGCGAAGTCCGTCAGCTGGTAATAGCCTACGAACCGGTCTGGGCCATCGGAACCGGCGATATTGCCAAGCCCGATCAAGTCCGCGCGGCTGTAGATTATATTCGGACTTACGTTGAGCATATTTTTGGCGACAAAGTGGCCAAAGGCATAAGAGTGCTTTACGGCGGCAGTGTAACGGCTGATGTGATTCACGGTTTTTTAAATATTCCGGGTATCAACGGTTTTCTGGTCGGCGGTGCTAGCATCAACTACGAATCATTCACTGCGATTGTAAATTCAGCCCATCGCTGGCAGCGCGATGAAGGAGATATCTAGATGCCTGAAGATAACATAGTTCAGCCGACTGTCATCAATCCTGGTCAGCCAATGGCTTCTCCGCCCGAGCCAGCCGCGCCAATTGGCAAGAGAATTACTATCACCGACGGCGACGCGCCAGCCCCGACTGCAGCGGCTGTACCCGCACAGCCCGCACCAGAACCGCCAAAACCGTCCGAAGCACCCATAGCACCTGTCATGGCGGCACCAATCTCACCAGAGCCTACAACCTCTCAGCCGGCAAGGCCTTCCAATGTTCAAATGACTGGCGCCATAACATCGCCGCCAAGGCCTGGCGATGTCCCGAAGTTCGGCGAGCTTCAGCCGAAGATCGACGCCCATCCGCTATTTTCTGGCGCCAAAGAACCGGCGCCCAAGCGGCCGCGTCGCGGTATGCGCAAGTTAGCCTGGCTTATTGGCTTTTTGCTGGCTGTTATCATTGCCCTTTATTTATTAGTTGATGCTGGTGTTGTTAAAGGCGCTTCGCATCTGCCATTCCATGTCTTCAAGCAACCAGTTGCCGCAACTGCGCCAGTCATTACTCCATCCGCGACTAGCTCAACTACAGCCGACCCTTACGCTGGTTGGAAAACCTATTCGTCAAAATACGTTACCTTTAACTTTAAATATCCGAACGACTGGGCTATTAAGGCTGGTCCTAATACAGATTCGGCCAGCCAAGAAGCGATAGAGATTGATTCACCTGTAGCTAATGGTTACTACTTTGCCTTAGAGTTTAGTCGGGGCAAAGCCACCGAAGTTTATCAGAATTTTTTAGGTAGTGCGCCGTGTGAATCTATATCCGGTTCAAGCCTGTCTGGAAAATACGGGAACCAAAGCCTTTTGCTTGTAGCACCCGGGCTGCGGAACCAAGTTACCGGTTTAACTGTTGCGACTACCAATGATAGCAGCGGGTGCTCGTTAGGTCTTCTAGATCCATCGGGATTAAATGGAGTTAATAATATAACACTCTCTGCTAACTTGATTGCCCAAGGAGCCTCTTCGGCGGTTAACCAAACCTTGAGTCTAGATACCTATCAAACAAACCTCCAGTATCAAAACATACTCAAAGTGTTCGAATCTATAAATCGGTAGCTGCTAAAATTAAGAGGTGCAGAAGGATCTTTTTGAGGAATTGAACCCAGAGCAAAAACGGGCGGTTCGAACCACGGAAGGCCCGCTTTTGATATTGGCTGGCGCCGGCTCTGGTAAGACCAAAACGCTGACTCACCGGATTGCTTATATCCTGGCAGAGCGTAAAGCCACACCATTTAATATTCTGGCGGTGACTTTTACTAACAAAGCTGCCAACGAAATGCGCCAGCGCACCGCCCGCCTTACTGGCAAAAACCCGGAGGATCGTAATTTTATTCCATTCTTGGGCACCTTCCATAGCATCTGTGTTCGGATTCTGCGGCAGAGCGGGGAGACTACGGGCATTGCTCGCAACTTCGTGATTTGGGATGAGGCCGACAGGGCCGCGGCGCTTAGGCAAGTCAGCCGCGAGCTTGGCCTGGATGAAAAGAAGTTTCCGCCGCGCTTGCTGGCCTCGCTAATTTCCAGTGCCAAAAATGAAATGGTGGCCCCGAGCGAATACGCCGCCACTGCTGGCGACACGCCAGTCGCCAAAGCCGCGTCTAAAGCCTATCCGCTTTATGAGCGATTGCTAAAATCTAGCAACGCTCTGGATTTTGATGACCTGATCGGCAAAACAGTTAACATGTTAAGTAATTCTAAAGATGTTCGCCAAAAATGGCAGAACCAGTTCGCGTATGTGATGATTGACGAGTACCAGGATACCAACGCGGCGCAGTACAAATTGGTCAAGCTACTGACCGGTAAGCACAAAAACATTGCTGTTGTTGGTGACGACTGGCAGAGTATCTACTCCTGGCGCGGCGCCGATTTTCGCAACATCCTAAACTTTGAGAAAGACTACCCGGACTGCACCGTTATTAAGTTGGAACAGAACTACCGCAGTACTAAAAATATTCTGGATGCTGCCCATGCAGTGATCAGCCAAAATCTGCAGCGCTCCGACAAAAAACTTTGGACTGCCGCTGGTGAGGGCTCGCCAATCCAAATCATGGCGGTGTCCAACGAGCGGACCGAGGCCGAAACGATTGCCCGGCGCATCAGAGCGTCCGTTGACAGTGGCCGCCGCTACAACGACTTTGCTATTTTGTATCGCATCAACGCCCAGAGCCGAGCCATAGAAGAAGTTTTTCTGCGCTACGGCTTGCCCTACCGGATTGTCGGCGGCGTGCGCTTTTATGACCGCGCCGAAATAAAAGACATCATTGCTTACCTGCGCTTAATTTATCAGCCGGAAGACCAACCAAGTTTTGAGCGAGTGGTGAACGTACCAACCCGTGGCGTTGGCAGCCGTAGCCTGGAAATTTTCGATGATTGGCGCAATGCTCTCGAGTACAATTTAAGCAGCGCCCTGTTGAATGTCAAAGATTGCGATGGGCTGACGCCTAAAGCTAAAGCTGGCCTCTCGCAAGTAGCCGATATTATCGCTAGTTTTAGAGCCGAGGCCGGTGAGATGAGTGCCGCGGTCCTCTTGGACAAACTTTTGAAAAGACTTAAATATTTGGAATTTATTGACGATAGTACGCCTCAAGGCGAGGCTAGGGTTGAAAATGTACGTGAGCTTTTGAGCGTGACTAGCCAATTTGAAGATGCTGGTCTCGACGACTTTCTGGAAGAGATCGCGCTTATCTCTGATATGGAGCGTCGTAACGACAAGTCGGATTCGGTAACTTTAATGACGCTGCATTCCGCCAAGGGCCTAGAATTCCCCGTGGTCTTCATAGCCGGGCTAGAAGAATCTGTTTTGCCTCACAGTCGAGCGCTCTACGATCCGCAAGAAATGGAAGAAGAGCGCCGCTTGATGTATGTCGGCATGACGCGCGCTCGCGAGGAACTTTATCTTAGTTATGCTACGGAACGGGCGCTGTTTGGTGGGCGGCAGCACAACACGCCAAGCCGTTTTTTGGCTGATCTCGAAGGCCGGGCAGCCAACGAGGCCAGCCAAACGACAGCCGAGATCAAGCTAGACGAAGAACCACATTACGTTCTGGAACTTGCTGAAGGCGATGGTGTCGATCACCAAATTTTTGGTAAAGGCACCGTGCTAGAAGTAGAAGGCGACACGGCTGTGGTCTATTTCAAGGGTAAAGGCGCCAAACGCCTAAATGTAGCTTTCGCGCCTTTGACCAAGCTATAGTTTGATACTTTGGAGCCAATATATTCGGACATTGAGAAAACGGAAGGAGTGAAGGTCAAAAAGCTGGCAGAATCGAGGACCAGCCTGCAAAGGCCGACCGCAGGGAGTTCCGCAGATTCACCTGCTTTTTGGAGTGAGCGACCGTCCAGTTTTTCTCACCGTCCGAGAGGTTTAGGTCACTTTGCCGGCCCAAAGTGACAAGGAGTTTTTGTTATAATGTAACCTGTTTGCTTTAAGCAGCGGTGGGCAGGGAGCCAATTTGTCCGCCAAGTCCTGTTCCCACAAGTCGAAAAGCAACCCCAGATGAAATTATTTAAGCGAAAATTAGTCAAGCGTTACGAGCTGGTGCATAAAGCCGGCCGGCGGCATATTTATGCCAGGCCTTATATAGTGCCGGTTCTTGGGCTGTTGGCCGGAATCGCCATAGTCGGCGGTATAATTTTGAGCCGGCCAAACCTCAACTTGAGGCCTAGCGACTCTCGCATCGTCTTTTTATCCGACAATGGTACCCGTGAAACCTTGGATACTAAAGCGGCGACTGTTGGCGATCTCGTTAAAAAACTACCACTCCATTTGATTCCGCAGGACGTGGTAGAACCATCTCTTGATACCCCGATAGTAGAGGATAATTTCCGTATTAATGTCTATCGCGCTCGGCCGGTCACGGTCGTTGATAATAGCGGTAAAAAAATTGTCACTGTTACGGCCCAACGCAGTGCCCGGGTGGTAGCCGAGAACGCTGGTTTGACTGTCTATCCCGAAGATAACGTTAGTTTTGCCTCAGGCAGCATCTCCGAGAACATCATTGGCGAGAAAGTTGTAATTGATCCCGCCACGCCCGTAGGCCTAACTCTTTATGGGACAGCGCTAACGGTCCGGACCCAAGCTAAAACAGTCGCCGATTTGCTTAAAGAGAAGAACGTTAAACTCAGTGCCAAAGACACAGTCAAGCCGGATCTAAACACGCCAATCAGCGCTGACCTGGCCGTCTCGGTCGTTCGTAATGGCGTTTCGACGGTCACGGTGGAGCAGTCGGTCGATCCACCCGTCCAGTACGTTAACGATTCGTCTCTGAGTTTTGGCGCCACAGCGGTCCGGCAATCCGGTACCGCTGGCAAGGTCGCCATTACTTATCAAATAGATGTCGAGGGCGGTGTCGAAATCAGTCGCACGGTTATCCAGCAGACTACAGTCGTGGCGGCTACGCCAAAGATAGTCGCCATCGGTACGATTGTTGATCTGTCCGGCAACAAGACGGCAGCCATGGCTGGCACTGGTATTGCCAGCACCGATTATGGCTACGTCGACTATATAGTTAGCCACGAATCCGGTTGGTGTTACACCAAAGCCCAAGGTGAGCACTACTGCCCAGCCGAGCCGGATAACGCTTACACTCCATATGGTTACGGTCTCTGCCAAGCCACGCCAGGTTATAAGATGGCTTCGGCCGGTGGCGACTGGGCGACCAACCCGATTACCCAACTGCATTGGTGCAGCGGCTATGCCTATGACCGCTACGGCAGTTGGTATTCGGCTTACGTGCATTGGCTGAATTACCACAGCTGGTAAATAGGTCTGTAGAATATAAAGAGCATGAACTGGCTAGACTGGCTGACGTTGTTTTCCTACATCGCCCTGAATGTGGATATTCTGCTTCAGATAAAACGTATCTATAGGACAAAATCCTCCCGTGACCTCTCACTCTTCGGGATGACGATTCGCTACGTAGCCATTGTCATAATCTTTATAAAGTTCATTTCTCTTTCTAGCTGGTCATTAATAGTCGGCCAAGGCTTAATCGCTATCACCTTCACAGCCTACCTCGTTTTGGCAGTTTCTTATGTACGGTACGCTCGTCGTTAACTAATATCTTGCTACAATTGACTTATGACGGAGATCATGCCAAAAAAGTCACTCGGCCAGCATTGGCTGGAAGATGAATCTACCCTGGAATACATTGCGGGCGCTGCTGATATTGGTCTCAAAGATACAGTCTTGGAGGTCGGACCCGGCAAAGGCGCATTAACTGACTACTTAACCGCTGACGCCAAAAAAGTTATTGCCATCGAACTCGACCGTAATTTGGCTAACCAGCTGGCGGCTGGGGCGCCAAAGAACCTTGAGGTAGTCCAGGGCGATGTTTTGAAGTACAACGTTAAAAAGCTACCGCTGGACTATAAAGTGGTCGCTAATATTCCTTATTATCTAACCGGCCATTTATTGCGTTTGTTCAGTTCTGCTGAAAATCAGCCGGCTCTGATGGTTCTGTTGGTCCAGAAGGAAGTGGCGCAGCGGATCGCTGCCCGGCCTGGCCAGATGAGTATTTTGTCCGTCAGTTTACAGCTGTTCTACGAGCCTGAGCTTGGCAAGGTCGTTCTGGCCGAAATGTTCGCGCCGCCGCCTAAAGTCGACTCGCAAGTAGTGATCTTAAGGCGTCGCCGCACGCCATTATTTAAAAAACTAGACACGCCTAAATTTATGAGGCTGGTAAAGGCTGGCTTCAGCTCGCCGCGCAAGAAGCTGCGCAGCAGTTTAGCTGCCGGGTTGCGGATCGGGGTAGAGCAAGCCGACGAGCTACTTGCCGGCGCCGAAGTTAACGGCGACCTACGGGCCGAGAAACTCAGCCTAGAGCAGTGGTACAAGCTATATATGCAGTACAGTCTTAAAACCGATCTGCGTTCCCTGCTCTAGTCAAAAATACTTGACTAGTTAAGTATCTCGGGCGTAAGCTGAGTGTATGAAAAACACAAGCGTTACGCCCAAGAGCAGTTTTCCTCCCCTACTCTCTTTGACGTATGTTTTACAACAGTCCTCAGATGAGGTTTTGACCAAGGAGGCAGGGGTCAGTCTTAGCCAAGCTAGAATCATGAGTGCCCTTGGCTCTATGCCCGTGTCTCAGCGCGCCGTGGCTGTCAGCCTGCACCAGACCGAGGCTAACGTCAGCCGCCAACTGCATGTTATGAAAAAACACGGCTTGGTGAGCGTCCTTAAAAATAGGCAAGACGGCCGCCAGCGCGACGTCTCTTTAACCCGCAAAGGTGCGGCCCGCTACCAAAAAGCCCGCAAGATATTAATTGCTCAACAGCGTAATTTCCTAAAAACCATGAGTACCGGCGAAGCTGATATTCTGGAATTCGCCGTCCAGAAACTATCCACCAAACTCTAAAACGCGCTGTTGGTTTTTGTTGACAATTTGTGGTATAATACTTATGTTAGTTTGAGAGTTTAGTCAATCGCCGAAACCTTCACAATACAAGCGTCGCACAAGGCGCTGGCGAGAAGCAGCCGGAAGCGTACTGAAGTACGTTGAGGATGCACCGCAGCCAGGCAACGTAGTGCGCCGTTGTAAGCAGCGCGGAATGAGGAATTCATTTCCTAATCCGGCGCTGCGATTGTGAGGTTTCGGGGGCTGATTTTAGCTCGACGTTTGGACCTTAACAAATTTGCACCGCAGGCCGGATTGATCTGCACGTTAGCCGGATCAAACCACTAAATGCAAACGCATTTAATCGCGTAAAGAGTTTTGTAGCCAGCGCTTTTGCGCCAGCTCAGTATTCTTTCGCAACAGTCACAGTTTAATTTCTGTGACCGCGCTTTGAAGTGACTCCAGATAGCTTTCAAGTGCGTCATATTATCTGGACGCTCTGAACATCAGTGGCCCGCTGATATTCAGCTAAGATTGCTGGGCTTTAGCCAGTTTGCTTTGGACTGTTTCTATAAGCTGGTTTAAGAAAATTCAAGCAGTCTAAGCCTGTAGACAGCAAGTTCGTTACCAAGCGGACGAGGGTGCAATTCCCTCCAGCTCCACCAAATGAGCATCAGAGAGATCTGGTGCTTTTTTGTTAGGGCGTGGCTATGTGGAAATTCGAAACGTTATCGCCGGTCACTTGGCCGACGGAATCGCTGGTGAAGGTATAGAGCGGCATGCCCTTGTAAGCATATTGCTTGGAGCCGTCAGAACGGGTGATTACCGTCACATTGGCTGGTAGGGTGCTTGGTGCGCCGGAAGCATCATAGACTGGCCAGCTATACAAGCAGGAACCATTGCAGTTGCTAGTACCGGCAGTGTCAGCGCCGTATGTGTAAAGCGCGTTGCCGCTGGAATCGGCTAGATAGGAGCCGACACTAGAGGCCGTTTTGGTTTGGACGATAGCGCCAGTGCTGGCAGTGGTGCTCGAACCTGGAGCGGCTGGAGCAGTTGTTGGCGATTTATGAAAAATGGCATAGCCACCCCCGCCGATAATGGCCAGAGCTACGATCGCCACTATTACTTTTTTTAACATTTGCTAAGTCCCTTGTTTAAATATGTAGCCCATATTATACACTGCGGCTAAAACGTTTATACTAAAAGTAT
>CAZETJ010000015.1:0-16827 GCA_964514575.1 uncultured Candidatus Saccharibacteria bacterium | reverse complement strand
TTGATGGCGGCCTGAGGCTAGTTCGGCAGGGGACGTTTTCTGCCAAGGCCCGCAAGATTGATATTGTTTTCCCGGCCATGCATGGGACGCACGGCGAAGATGGCGAACTGATGGGCCTGCTAGAAATGGCTAATGTCCCTTACGTTGGTTGTGGTTTCGCGGCCAGTGTTATTGCCATGGATAAAGTCCTGGCTAAACAGGTGGCTCAGGCCAACCACATTCCAACCAACAAGTGGGTGTGGCTGACCGCCGCCGACTTTGTTGGCGATCGCAAGAAGGCTATGGATTCCGTCAAGACTTTGGAATACCCGCTATTTGTAAAGCCGGCCCATCTTGGCTCAAGTGTTGGAATATCTAAAGTCAAAAACGATCAAGAGCTAGAAAACGCGCTGGAAGTTGCCGTCCACTACGATGACAAGGTAATCGTCGAGGAGGCAGTGCCAGATTTAATTGAGGTTACCCTGCCGATAATCGGCAACGACAAGCCGACACCGGCTTTGCTGGAACAGCCGCTGACTAAGCCCGAAGATTTCTTCGACTTTGACACCAAATATATGCAGGGCGGTAAAAAGGGCAAGGGCAGCGCTAAAGGCTCGCAAGGCTACAGCCAGATCCCAGCTGGTCTGCCTAAAGACTTGTATGTTAAGGCCGAAAAAGTAGGCCTAGATGTTTATCGAGCCATTGGATGTAGCGGTATCGCTCGGGTAGATATGCTGATTGACTCTAAGGCAGAGGAAGTCTATTTTAACGAAGTCAACCCTTTGCCTGGTGGACTTTATGCCCACAATTGGGCTAAGGCCGGGATATCAAATGTCGAGCTCGTGACCAAGCTGGTAGAATTAGCTGAAGAGCGATGGGAAAACCAACAAAAATTAACCACCGCTTTTAGTACGAACTACCTTAAGCAATTCTAACAAGGGTCCTGGCGCTGCCGCTAAAGGTATCCATCGGTCGAAGTAAAATCGATAACCCTTGATATACTAAGGGCTATGAAAAGGCTCGCTCGAGCTATAGTCGTTACCGTTCTTGGTTGGCAAGTCCGACGGCTCCAAAAGAAAGATGGCTATAAGATTGTGGCCGTTGCTGGCAGCGTTGGCAAAACCAGTACGAAGCTGGCTATTTCTAAGGTTCTGAGCCGCCGCTACCGTGTGCAATATCAAAATGGCAATTATAACGACCCAGTTAGCGTGCCGCTGATTTTTTTTGGCCAAAAAATGCCAAGCTTGTTCAACCCATTGGCGTGGCTAGCGGTGTTTATAAGTAACGAACTGCGGCTGCTGAAAAAGTACCCCTATGACATTGTGGTTTTAGAACTGGGCAGTGATGTCCCGGGTCAGCTAGTCCAGTTTAAAAAATATTTGAACCAAGTCGAGATTGGCGTGTTGACGGCGATAGCACCGGAGCACATGCAAAACTTTGAAGACTTAGACGCGGTAGCGAAAGAAGAGTTGCAGATTGCTAATCTGGCAGCACTTACTCTAATCAATAAGGACATGTGTCCGCCGCAGTACACGGAAGGCGGCAATTATTTAACCTATGCCATAGATCAGGCCGCCGATTATCGGCTTGCTAATCTAAGCTTCGATGTCGCTGGCTGCAATTTCGATATCGAGGCTAATGGAGGAAAGATTTTTTCGGCTCAGCATGAAGCCATTGCTGAGCCATTGCTTTACGCGGTCTTGGCTGCTGTAGCCGTAGCCAAGAAAATAGGTATGGAAGATAGCGAGATCCAAGCAGGCCTTAACGATATAACGCCGGCACCTGGCCGCTTGCAAGTTCTTAACGGCGTCAATGACTCGACAATTATAGACGATACCTATAACGCCAGCCCAGAAGCCATGAAAGCCGCTCTAAAAACGCTCTATCGATTAAATGCCCCGCAGAAGATCGCCATTTTGGGGAGTATGAGCGAGCTTGGAAAATATTCGGAATCTATGCACAAGGAGATCGGCGACCTGTGCGATCCTGCCCAGCTTGACCTGGTAGTGACGATCGGCCCGGATGCTAACAAATTCCTGGCGCCGGCTGCTTCGGCTAAAGGCTGCACAGTTAAGACCTTCGACAGCCCCTACGACGCTGGCGAGTACGTTAGAACTATGCTTAAACCCAGTGCTTTGATTTTGGCCAAAGGTTCGCAGAATGGCGTTTTCGCGGAGGAAGCCATCAAGCAGCTGCTGGCTAATGCTCTTGACGGCTCGAGGCTGGTCCGGCAATCGCGCCAGTGGCTGAAAGTAAAACACCGGGCGTTTAACCGGGCATGAAACTGAGTCGTTTGCTTGCTTCTCTGAGAGAGAAACTGTGCCTGCATCCGCAAGTTTTGTTTTATTCGGCGGGTTTCCTAATTGTGAGCGCCTGGACGCTTTTGCGCTTTTTTACTACCTCGTCAACCTTTGACCTGGTGACCCAGCAGCTGGTCGCGCGCTCCTGGATCCATGGCAGCCTGGGGCATATTAGCTTAGGAACCACTAACTATATTTTTAAACTTTTATTTTTGTACATTCCCGCCGATCTGTTGCCAGGATCGCCCCGGCTCAAACTTATCCTCGTGACATTGTTGATAAACCTAGCGACATTCTTTTTGCTCTTTAAAGTGCTGGCCAGAATTCTTAAGGAATTCGGCGTGAAGGCGGATAGGTATCTGGGGCTAACTATTTTATGGTTGGCTTCAATTTCCGGTTTTGTGTTCTGGAGCCAATATGCGAACTCTCGCAACTTAGAGGTTGTTGCTGGGATGTATCTGATCTATCTCGGCCTGCGATACTTGCGATCTCCGAACCGAACTTTGGCAATTGGTACGGCGCTGTTCGCGTCTATTTTATTCTTTGACGACAGCTTACAGATATACATGGCCGCGTTGCCATTATTAATCTACGCGTTTCTTTTTGCTAACAAAAAGACCTGGCGTCGGAGCGGATATCTAGCCTTGATAATCGCGGCAGGACTCGCCGGCTCGCAAATAATATTCTGGCTGGCATCGCGGCTACTAAAAATCGATTTTACGTCCGGCGGTAGTTTTTTGGTACACCAATCGCTATCGAGCATGATACATTCCGTGGCTACTGCAGCTAAAACAACGCTCACGATATTCAGTGGCGGTAGCAGTGTCAGCTGGTGGCGCGAAGCGCTAAACCTAATTTTTATAGGAGGAGCAGCGGCAGCATTCGTCTGGGCTGGTCTTCGGCGCTTGATCCCCCGTCGTTTGGCGGTCTTCGTGGCGGTCTATTATCTTTGCAACGAGGCAGTCTATGTCATCAGCGGCCAAGCAGCCCAGCCTGGCACCGCCCGTTACCTGATTTTACTAGTCCCAATTACCGCGCTGGCAGTTTCCGTCTCCGCAAAATATTTCCGCGGAGGCTATTTGATACCGGCCGGCCTGGCGCTGGTGATATGTCTAAACGCGGCGGCGGTTGGGCGGGCGTTAGCAAATAATTGGGACACAGGGTTTCCAGCAGACGCTCACTTAAAAAGCATCGCTAGTTATGTCAATCAGCAGCAGGATAACTTAGCTTACGCCAGCATGGACAGCGCTCTGCCAGTTTCCTATTACAAGTACGCGCCTCGGACGCATTTTGTGGCTTTGGCTTGCGCCGAGCCGAAATTACAAACTGCCCGTTCTGTGCCCAGCAGCTCTTTGCCGCGGAGCGAAGCGCCAGTTCCTCTTATACTGGACGGAACTTCAATAAAAAACGCACCCAGTGTTTGCACGGAGCAAATGATTATTAGCCAACTTGGCAGCCCGATATCGATTGGTAAAACAAACGACGGCAGTAGCGTACTTATGTATCCTGCTGCAACCTTGTCATCACTAAAATAGTTAGGCTAGTACGAGTTCTGATATTGGCGTCTTAAATACGAACCGTAAGTCCCTAACTTGGCGCACGCAGCATCGGTCGAACATTGCCCCTTTTCAAACTGTGCATAAGCAAACCAGGCGGCCTCTTTCTCGGCCAGTAGTTGGCCTGACACATTTGCCGGCATCGAACGGATAGGATAGCCAATGTAAAACTTCAGAGTAGCAAGCGGTTGCCCTTCGAACTGCTGGTTTAGATATTGGGTAAAAGCTTTTTTGGTAAAGCTGCCGACTGTCATATGGTCACTATGGTCCGGGTAAGTCTCGCTGACAAAATTTGCTTGGGTTCGAACCTCTCCTACCTGGAAAACGTGCATTAATGACGATAAGGATGACACCAGCTGGGAAGAGCTGTAAGATGATTGGTCGTCTACGGATTCGATGGAACTGATCAACCCTGAGCTCAGTCGCGCAAGGCTTTGATAGTTAGTCCAGGAGAAGCCTTGGCCTCTCAGGTTGCCATCCGGTAGACGCATAAAAATCAGCGAGACTTGATAATTAGACCGAGGGTGGGCGACCATGACGTATTCGTGGTCGGGCAGCTGGACAATCCGCTGTACCCAGAGCTCTTTGCTGCCCAGCATCTCTGAATAGGCCGCTTCCGAACCCTGTTCCCGGCTTAAATAATAAAACTGTCCAGAGCCTGCATCACCTGCAGTGACATATACCGTTCGAATACAGTTGCCGGCTTTTATGTCACTGAGTGTGTCGGGATTCATGAATAGTAAGTCATCATCCTGGTGGGCAACAATATTCATGATGGGCCGGCCACTGGGGCAGGCTGTGTAGGGAAGATCACTAAGAGGAATTGGCAAAATTGTGCTTGGTGTTTTAAGGGTAATTTTTGGCGAGCTGTTGTTCGCGCCGCTGTCATAGAACAGTAAAACTTCTTTAGGTCGGTCCTGGCTACCAGCAACAATGACGCTGGTATTTGGGCGGCCATAAGCTTTCGTTACCTGGTCGAGCGTACAGCTTGGATAGTCGGTTGCTGACTGGTCTAGCGATAGAAGATATGCGAAGCTGTGTTTCTCCAAATTGAGCTGCCAGTGGCTGCTACTTAGTATATCTCTGGGGCTCTGGCAACTGGCCAACGGCAGAACGTTTAGCTTATTACTGGATGCTTCTTTGGTCGGTATAACCCGCCAATAATCGCCTACTAAAACATCCACGTGGTGACGGAGTAAAATCCCAGCCACCAACGAGTTTCGGGCACGTATTGTAGCCTGAGCTTTCTCTTGAGCATGATATGAACTAATGCACCCCAGCACGGCAAATATTAGTCCAAAGCTGAGGGCCACACCAACAAGCAGAAGCTTAATGGCTGACCAAGTACGGCCACGGCTAAAGGTCGCCAATGAGATAAAGGCCCCGAACAGAGCAATTGTTAAATAGCGCGCATCAACCGCGTAGTAGTGATCAGAGGCCACGAATAAGATCAAAGCCGCTAAGCTTGACCAGGCCAACATTATAGATAGTTTGGAGGCGCTGTCTAGATCCTCAGCATTTTTTTTATGATGCTTCCAACTGCGAGAGACCACTGTCCAGGTTGCCCAAGCGCCCGCCACAAGGATGACAATATTAACTAGAAAAGCTGGACCGCCAATCCCGAATAAACGGGAAGCGGCGGTATGGGGGATGTTACGCAAAATAGTAGCGTCATAGGCTGGATTAGCACCAAAATTTGTGAACAGTGCGCCTACGCCGTAAATCAGCCCCAAAATCGCATTATGAACGGTGGTTATGAGGGTGTATGGCCCGGTTACTGCCTTCGAAGATATGTGGGTCAGACCCGAACTATTTATTACTCTGAGTAGGATTATCGCCAATCCTCCTCCTACGATAGTGCCCACTAGCCACCGTGAAGACAGACTGACTAGTTTCCAGCCACCGGACAATGCGTAGAAAATTAACGCCAGCAACGCCCCGCCCAAACCAAGGGCTAAGAATAACTTATCGCTGGCGATCAGTAGAGACATCAGCCCAACGGCCAGCCAAAATCGAGGGCTGCGTAGACTTGACGTGCGGAAGAATAACACCAGAGAGGTTATGTACAAAACATATTCCAAATTACGGGTGGCCAGCATAGCCATATTGACTGGCAGGATTGCGCCGGCGTAAGGCTGGGCCGGAACTAAGAGCAAAGTGGACGCCAGAGCTAAAATAAGGGTGCCAAAAACCAGAGGCCGTCGCTCAATTCTGTATAAAAGTAATGCTAATATGCCAACAGTGATGAGTGTAATCGCAACTGTGAAAATGGCGATTGTCACGGCTGTGGCCCCAAAAAGATTAATTAAATAAAATAGCGGCCACTTAATCAGCTGACTGTGTGACGCAGGAAAAACTGCCTGATGGAAGACTGAGGGGCTGTTAAACAAGTAGGAATTGATTAGCTGGTCAGCGTTTGTGCTCTGCAAACTGGCACCTAAAATAGCCCATACCAGCGTTGTGGCGACCAAGACTATGACCGAAAAAATAGCGTAGCGTAATGGGAAACGCGGCGATTTTATGATGGATGAACCTCGACGCAGTAATATGCCTAAACCGCCAGCCTTCCCTCGCTTTGTATTTTTAAAAGCTAGACCCACTAGCCGGAGCTTAGCCAGAAAGCCTGCCTTTTTTTCTTGCCGCTTTAATCTAGCCGCGGAACCGGTTTTCTCTATATTTTGGGTATCCATTAAATTGAGAGCCTATTACCGCTCAGTATACAACGTTGGAGTTGCTCTTAAAAATCCGTGTCTTATAAAGGTAGAAATTCCAAATTACAGTAATCCCGAGGGCGAGCGTCCTTGATACTACGGCCGGGACAGTATGGATCAGAAGCTTGGCTACTAATAGCGTAAAACCGAAGTTGAAGAGTACCAATAGGCTAAAAGCAAAGAACTGTGGCAGTAGAACTTTGTGCTGTAGGCGGCGATCGCCAAAGGTCACTGACTTTTGTAGAACAAACGAAACAAGTAGCCCGATCCAGAAGCTCAGGCCGACCGCTAGCACTGCGCTGGCGCCAAAAGCTTGGGCAACAAATATTACTACTAGCTCCAGGATATAAACGCTACCGCCGACAACCACGTATCGCCCGCCTGGCCGCTTGAGTAACTCTCTAATTTTATCCTTCATCCAAGCCTACCGATTGCTCGCTATCTATCACGTATAGCGGTCGGTTTTGAGTCTCGGTGTGGATGTGTGACAGGTATAGGCCGATAATGCCCTGGCTGACCAGCAAGATGCCTACCAAAAATAGCAAAAGTACCATGACGTAAGCGCTGCCCGTGGCATGCAGGTGCGCCGGATCGCCAAGCACCAGATTAACTACCATGAAGAACCCTACAAGAATCGATAAGGGTAAAATAAAGGCGCCGGCATAAGCCGCCAAACGCAGAGGCGACAGACTCATCGATACCATACTGTCTAAAGCCAGCTGGAATAGTTTCCCGAATGAGTACCGAGCCGAGCCGGAAGAGCGAGCCCTGGTATCAAATTCGACGTAATCCTGTTTGTAGCCAAGCCAATCAATCAAACCGCGAGTGATGCGGTTGCGCTCAGTCAGGTGCTTAAATTTTTGCTGGACAGTCCGGTCGATCAGCCTAAAATCCGTTGCTCGGGGGTCAAGCTTAATACCGCCTAGGCTATTAAAAAGCTTGTAAAAAATTCGTGAGCCGTAACGCTTCACAAAGCCCTCGCGCAGGTAGGCCTTACGCGCTCCTACCACAACTTTACTGCCAGCTTGCCAGTGCTCAATAAACTGCGGAATGAGCTCTACTGGATGCTGGCCATCGCCGTCGATGGTAATAACACAATCGCCCTTAGCGGCGTGCAGGCCGGCCGTGATAGCTAACTCTTTGCCAAAATTACGCGAAAGTTTGACGAGTTTAATATGCCGGTCTTTGGCACAAAGGCCTTGGATTATTTCAGTGCTGTCGTCACTACTGCCATCGTCGCAGTAGATTATCTCGTAATCAAGATCAGTACTCTGCAACGTTTTGACAAGTGATGAGTGGAAGCTGCCCAAACCACCCGCTTCATTAAAAATCGGCACCACGACCGATACGGTTTTACTCATAATTCTATGCTAGAAGTATAACAACTCGCTCTCTGTTAAAACAGGTGTCTTTTAGAAGCGCTCATGCTTGCATCAACCCCTCTAGCAGATTATCATTTTGACAATGGGTATAGAGTATGGACTGCCTGTAAATAGCGATCCTAATATCACGCACTACAGCACTGCACATAATCTCCAGCGCCTAACTGTTGATGAGGCAGGGAAGTTCGTGATGGTCGAGGACCCTATGCTGGGTAACTTCGTTATCAACGGTGGGCTAGGCTATGAACTGCTAACTACGCCCAACATGTATAGGGCCGGCGGCGTTTCCCAGCTCTGCAAAAGTCATGAAATCGCCACCATCCCGAACACTGCTGGTATGGTTCGCGAGGCGCACATTATCGGCATCTACCAGATAGTCGAGAGAGTTGCCGATAGGATCAAAGCATCCGTCGAGCAGAGGGTTGCTTTTCATCTGGCAGCTGATGGTGACGATCAGTCGCATATGGCTTTCTCGCACGCCAGCGAACAGGCTATTCAAAAGTGGGGCGGTCCGGAAAACTACCATGAAAGTATGTGGCCACGCACCGCTGAGCTGGGTGGAACACTAGCGGTTCTTGAAAAATACGGAATTTCCGTCAACAACGCGGTCATGGTTCCAGGTGTCGAAATTCCAAGGTGGATAAACAGTCACCACCCAGACGTGAATGTCGACCGCCTTCAGTATGCCGTGGCTGAAATGTTACTGTGGTTTGACCATGAAGAGGCCCGTCCAGAGATACGAGAGACCGTTCGTCAGCTTTGTTCGCTCGACAATTTCGATATAGACGATAACGGGGATGTAGTCTTCATAGATGAAAAGATTGCTCGTCTTTTCGCCAAAGGTTATCTGTTGTTGTCCACCGAGCATTGGAACGATCCGATTAATCGAGTACAACTCCACCTACTTATTCATGCTACCCAAAGGGCTATAACCCAGAGGCGCATTGATTGGATGGGCGAAATTGATAAAAACGAAACGCGCAGGCCGGAGAACTACCTGATGGGTGTGGACCAAGACATCATCGATGCCTTAGAAACCGGACCTGGGAAATCCGATGATTTCACCTTCGCTATTCGTAATACTCTATATCCTGTGGCCATGCAGGAGCGCCAGCGATATATTGACTATAAACTTGGTGAGTACACGGTCTTCCTTTTAGATGACAAAGCAAGGGACTACCCTTCGGAGTATCTAAGCCCTCGCCGTGTAGAATTTGGCCCACCGTCATCACAAGTTGAAGTGGTTGTGGAGATGTCGAAAAAAGATACCGCGGGCCAGTCTCAGCTGAAGTTGCCAACTCTCGATCTAGAGGAAGAGGGCATTACATATCGACTGAGCCCACTGAAGAATCGGTTTATTGACCCTCTTGTTAAGACCTCAAAAGGTACTGAGCGCCTGAGCGCAATCGATCCCAACTACGCCAGCTTACTCAAGCAGCAACAACAGATACAAAAAATGGGCGTTGTTGTTAGATTGGCCTTTGCTGGCGGCTTTGAGGAAGCCTTTAAATCTGGTGTTAAGCAGAACGATAGAGAGTTTTCGCGCATTAAAAAGCGCAGTCCGATGACAGACGATCAACAACGGCGAGTCATCGAAATGGCAGCCGAAAGGGCAAAACGGATAAACATCGATCTCGGTACGCTGGTTCTCAAACAAGCCTAGCTGTTCACTGATTCAACATAGATGAGCTAAACTAATCCTAGTATGCGTCGTTATAATCCAAAGGAAATCGAGCCTAAGTGGCAGGCTGTTTGGAAGGAAACCGGTCTTTATAAAACGGATATGAGCCGGACGGCCGACAAGTTTTATGTAATTCCGATGCTGCCTTATCCATCGGGTGATCTACACATCGGCCATTGGTACAACTTTGCTCCGACCGACACGGTGGCTCGCTGGCGGCGAATGCTCGGCAGTAATGTTTTAACAACCATCGGCTTTGATGCTTTTGGCCTGCCTGCCGAAAACGCGGCTATCCAGCGAGGAGTTCAGCCAGCCAAGTGGACGCACCAAAATATCGCTACCATGACCAAGCAGATAGAGCAGATAGGCGCAAGTTACGACTGGAGCCACAGCTTGGCAACTTGCGATCCGAAATTTTACACGTGGAACCAGTGGCTGTTTTTGAAGCTTTATGAAAAAGGCTTAGCTTACCGTGCCAAGGAAGTAGTCAATTGGTGCCCAAAGGACAAGACCGTCCTGGCCAATGAGCAGGTGGTCGGCGAAAACAACGTCTGTGAGCGCTGTGGCACGCCGGTTATTCAAAAAGAAATGGAAGCTTGGTATTTCAAAATTACGGACTATGCCGATAGGCTGCTGGACGATCTGGAAACAGTAGATTGGCCCGAAAAAGTCAAAACTATGCAGACTAACTGGATCGGTAAAAGCCAGGGGGCTCTGATTGATTTTGCTGTTGATGGCTCAAAAGAAAAAATCCAGGTCTTTACAACCCGGCCGGACACAATTTTCGGCGCAACTTATTTGGTATTGGCGCCAGAGCACCCGCTGATTTCTAAGATAACTTCTGATGAGTGCCGCCCAAGGGTGGAAAAATATATTGAAGAAACTGGCCGCAAAACCGAGCTGGAACGTAAAGAAGGCCAGAAACACAAGACTGGTTCATTTACTGGGGCTTACGCTATAAATCCGGCTACCAAAGAAAAGATCCCGGTCTGGATCGCAGACTATGTATTAACGGACTACGGCACAGGCGCAATTATGGCCGTTCCAGCCCACGATGAACGTGACCATGAATTTGCTAAGAAATTCGACCTGCCAATCACTACTGTTATTGTTCAAGATTTTGGGGAGTCTTTACCGGACGAACAATATGTCGAAGGCGCAGTCGTCATCCCCTATAATCCAAAAACTGGTTTGTATCTAGGGCTTAGCGGCTGGACTAAAGGCACTGGATTAGTAGGTGGTGGCCGCGACGGCGACGAGAGTATGGAAGACTGCGCCCGCCGAGAATTGCTCGAGGAAACAGGCATAAAAGATATCCGGACTTTGGTGCCGCTTGGGGAGCCGGTGTATTCTCACTACTTCAATGATTTAAAAAAGATTAACAGGCTATCTTTTGGTCAGGGTTACTTAGCGATCGTCGACGGTGATAAAGCTGGCAAAGCTAAGCCCGAAACCCACGAAAAATTCCGCCCGGAATGGCAGTCTATGGATAAAATCAGGGCTGGCGTTATTAGGCTTGGCGGTGGCGTAGAACACTGGCTGGAAATGTGTAATCGGGCCGAGGCGGCAGCGGCTGATTATCAAGCCGGCCGCATTTATCAGCCCAAGACCTACGAGGGGGAAGGGGTTCTTATTAGCTCTGGCAAGTATGACGGGCTGGCTTCGGCGGAGGCGCGGGAGAAAATCACAAAAGAATTTGGCGAGGAGCAAACTCACTACCGACTGCGCGACTGGTCGATTGGCCGCCAGCGCTACTGGGGCACGCCAATCCCGATAATCTACTGTGATAAATGCGGTACCGTGTCGGTTCCAGAAAAAGATCTGCCGGTAGTTCTGCCGGAGGATGTCGAGTTCGAGCTGTCTGGCCGCTCGCCGCTTCAAGACCGAGCAGACTTTGTCAATACGAAGTGCCCAAAATGTAACGGCCCGGCCAAGCGCGAGACCGACACCATGGATACCTTCGTTGATTCCAGCTGGTATTTTATCCGCTACCTAGACAGCCATGATGACAAAGCGGCCTTTGACCCAGAGCTGGTGAACAAATGGCTGCCAGTGGATCACTATATCGGCGGTATCGAACACGCTATCCTGCACCTTATGTACGCCCGCTTCATTACAAAGTTTCTGCACGATGAACACGGGCTAGGTTTTGAGGAGCCATTTAAGAAGTTGACCAACCAGGGTATCATCTTGGGCCCAGACGGCTTAAAGATGAGCAAGCGGCGTGGCAACGTGGTCAACCCCGACGAGCAGGTCACTAGTTACGGCGCCGACAGCCTGCGTCTCTATCTGATGTTCATGGGTCCCTACGACCAGGGAGGTCCGTATAGCTTGGGCGGCATTGCTGGAACTAGGCGCTTTTTGGACCGTGTTTGGACGCTCGCCGGAGAATTCCTGGAGGCTAAACCCGGGTCCGTAAGTCATGTAGATGAAACGGCGATGGCTGCGGCAACTAATCGAACCTCCAAAAAAGTTACTCAAGATTTAGAAAAGTTAAATTTCAACACGGCTATCGCTTCGATGATGAGCCTTACTAACGAACTTTATAAGCTGAAAGCCGATAAAGAACTTGTGCAGACGCCAGCCCTACGTAGTTCTTTGGAAACCTTAATTTTGCTTTTGGCACCGTTTGCCCCGCACTTCTCAGAAGAACTGTGGCACGAATTCGGCCACGAGGAATCGGTCCATGTCGCTAAGTGGCCGATCTGGGACGAGAAACTAGTCGTTGAGGACCAAATAACTCTGGCCGTTCAAATCAACGGCAAGGTCAGGGCCGAGGTAACGGTTTCTGCCGACTCCTCCAAAGAAGAGATTATCGGCGAGGCTAAAGAAGCCGCTGAAGAATATTTGGTCGGCAAGGAAGTTAAAAAAATTATCTACGTGCCCGGTCGGTTAGTCAGCCTAGTTTTTTAGTATTATCGAGGGCCCTGGCAAGTTTCTCTGGCAAATATTCAAAAAGAACTATCTCAGTCATCATAAGAGTTGAACCTATAGCATTAGCGATTAGGCCGATAGATTTTTCTGTCTTAGGCCACCGATCGCGTGGCTCCATCATAAAATCCTGGCCAGGCATAAATCATATTATATAATTACATGCTTATTTTATCAATAAACTGGTGATAATGGTTTATTTTTGGTAGAATTAGTTCAAGCTACAAGATATAACTCTAGATACTTAAGGAGTAATTTAAGTGGGAAAACCAAAAAAGCGAACCAGTCCTCGACGAACCGGTATGCGTCGCAGCCACCTGGTCTTGAAACTGGCTAGGCGAGTCAATGCCACTAGCCCGGTTAAAGTTAGAGTCGGCACCAAAAGAATCGGCAAGATCACCACGAAATAAATCTCGTAGCTGACGTTAAAAAAGGATCTTTAAATTATGGCAAGCAATCGTCACCTCGGTCGCATAGTAGCCTTGCAAACGTTATACGAGCAGGATTTTCGGCGTGAGTGCGGCGATGAAAGCTTTTCGTTATCCGAAGCGCTAGCTCGGAACATCAGCCGCTATGAAGACACAATTGATGACAAAGCTTTTATCGAGCAGCTCGTTGCTGGCATCAACCAGACCCAGGCCGAGCTGGACGACATTATTCGACCGCTGGCTCCAGAATGGCCGATTGAGCAAATTGCCCGAATGGACCGTGTGATTTTACGCATCGGCACCTATGAGCTAACCCGTGAAAAGGATGTACCTCCCAAAGTCGTAATCAACGAAGCGGTGGAGTTGGCCAAAGGCTTTGGCGGCGAGAACTCCTCTAAATTTATTAATGGCGTGCTCGGCAGCGTGCTGCGTCAGATCGAAGAGTTGGCCAAGAAGACCAAGAAGAAGCCGGCTGCTAAGAAAACTGTTAAGGAATAAGCAGGTATGAAGATGAAACGACCTCGGCCACTCGCCGGCTTTAAAAAACTTGTCCGTCGGCCATCGATCAACGAAGTGGTTCGCGAACCTACTGCTGGCGGCATCGTTTTTAGGCGCAGCGCCAAGGATCCGAAGCAGATCGAAATTTTGTTGATTCAAGATTCCAAAGGCCGCTGGACAATTCCCAAGGGACACATCGAAGAAGGCGAGACTGCCCGAGTAACCGCGGAGCGCGAAATTCGCGAAGAGACTGGTTTGCAACGGATGAAGGTTCTAAACTGGCTGGGCAAAATCAACTTTCGATACCGCCGCGGCACCAGCCTGGTGCTGATGACCACGGAGATCTACCTGGTACAAGGCTTAGGCCAGACGGATCAAATTCGCAAGGAAAAATGGATGACCTCTTTGGGCTGGCTACCGGCCAACGAGGCCTTGGAAAAGATTGAATATGATGACATTGGTAAGTTAATATTGCTAGGCCTTAATAGAATTCGGGCTCTCGGTGCATAATATCAGGAGTAACTACTAAATTTATGGACACAACTAAATACCAAGTTTTTGCCAACGACCATCTGGGCGGTTTCGCTGATATGGACCTACTGGTTACGGCCTTTACCCATCGTTCTTATTTGAACGAGCACAAAAAGACCGCCGCTGAGCACAATGAACGCTTAGAATTTTTGGGCGATGCTGTGTTGGAGCTGGTTGTCACGGAGTACTTGTACAACAACTACAAAGAACCAGAGGGGATACTGACCAACTGGCGCAGTGCTTTGGTGCGTACTGAAAGTATCAGTGCCGCCGCTTCTCGGGAGGGACTAGAAACTTTGCTCCGATTGTCGCGCGGTGAAAAACGCGGTTCAGAACGGGCCCGCCAGCAGATCCTAGCCAACTGCTATGAAGCTTTGATCGGTGCGATTTACCTCGAAAAAGGCTATGAGGGCGCCAAAGAATTTATCACCAAGACGCTGTTACCGACTTTTGAGGATATTTTGAAAACCGGTACCTGGATGGATCCCAAATCACGCCTACAGGAAGTTGTCCAAAGCCAGGGCGGCTCAACACCTATCTACAAAGTGATACTAGAGGAAGGCCCGGATCATGATAAAAAGTTTGTGGTCGGTGTATTTGTAGATGATCAGTTAAAAGGCGAGGGCACAGGCCCCAGCAAGCAAGCCGCTCAGGTAGCTGCTGCTCAGGCAGCCTTGAAGGATTACAGATAGCTAACACCTTGACGAAAGGGGTTGTTATCTGTAAAATAGCGAAGACATGCTAGCGATTAGACTCAAGCGAACCGGACGGTCAGGCCACGCCCAGTATCGGGTGGTCGTTCAAGACAGCCGTTTTCACCCAAAACGCGGCAAAGTTGTGGCCTACCTTGGCAGCTATGATCCGCACGCTAAGACTGTAAATCTCGATAAAGAAGTCGCGGAACGTTACTTATCCAATGGCGCCCAACCATCCGACCGGGTTGCCAAACTTATGAAAGCTGAAGGCATAAAACTGCCAAATTGGGTTCAATTAGATCCTCCAAAAAAGCGAGCAGTTCGTCATCCTGAAAAGCGCCGCAGTACGCGCCCCGCGGGCGAACCTGCGCCAGTGGCTCCGGCTGAGCCAGCCGCCGCGGAAGCAAGCGAAGAAGCACCGGTGGCGGAAGAGGCGCCGGTAGCAACGGAAGCAACTCCAGCGCCAGACGCGGAACCAGCTGCGGAACCTGTTGAAGCTGAAGCACCGGCCGAAACGCAAACTCCAGAAGAGCCAGCTGCTCCAGCTGAGCCCGAAACACCAGAGACCGACCAGCCCCCGACAGACGCGGCCTAGACGAACTTGATAATTTGAGCGTTTAGCGATAATTATATGACGAGCCCAAGAAACGCCAGTCCGTTAAAAAATAGAGTGTTTCATGGCGCGAAGCTATATATAATATATACCGAACCTAAAGACTAAGGAGACCTTCAAGATGCCAGCGACTATTGACCAACAATTTATTGAATACATCGTGAAATCGCTCGTCGGCAAACCCGACGCTGTTAAGCTCGAGCGCCGGATTGACGAAAAAGGCGTTTTACTGGAACTGACGGTTGACCCCGAGGATCTTGGCCGGGTTATAGGTAAGCGTGGCGCGACAGCCCAGAGTTTACGCACCTTGCTTCGCGCCCTTGGTACCAAGAATGACGCCCGCTACAACCTGAAAATTATTGACAATGGTTTTCCGCCACCGCGCCACCGGGACGACGAATCGCAAGCGGTAGCGGACCAACCTATTTCGGACGATGCGCCCGTAGATGATCAGACTGTTGCCGACGAGCCCGAAACCGAAGCTGAGGCTCCGGTCGAGGAAGAAACTCCAGCCGAGGAAGAAGCCCCAGCTGAAACTCCTGCGGAAGTTTCCGAAGAGGGCGAGCCGGAAGATGTTGGCCGTGCCACAAATGACGACTCCTCTGACCACGAATCAGGCCGTCAGACTCTGGCCGAGCGTACTCGCGCTGAGCTGGCCGACCTCGACGACCTCGATCTCTAGTTTTGCTATCATTAAACCATGAGTAGCATGTCGCCGGCGAAGGATACCCCAAACCCTAACTTAGAAGCCCTTAAGGAGCAGCGTCTAAAAGAAATTTTGGATCCAACAAAAGCGGGCCTGATAGTCATAGACCTACAGAACGATTTTTTAGCTCCCGACGGTAAATCTGATGCTCTATGGCATCAAAACGTAGAGCCGATGAGAGCAGTATTGCCAGCCATTGAACGAATGGCGGGATTGTTCCACTCTATCGGCCGACCCGTGATTCGCACTAAGACATATGAAGACCCAGAACTGCGAACGGAAGCAGGCCGGGACAGATTTTTGTGGTTTGAGGATAACGATCGCGAAGGCAGTGTTGCCTGTATAAAAGGTACGTCTGGCGCTGAATTCTTTGTGGCCCCTGCAGCCGATGACATTATTCTTGAAAAAGACAGAGTGTCTGCTTATGTTAATACATCCCTAAATGACATAATAAGGAACGAAGGGATAGGCACTTTATTTATAACGGGATTAAAAACCCAGCGCTGTGTAGCGCGGACGCTTCAGGACCTTTATGACAATGAGCCCAACTTGCATGTTGTAGTGCTAGAAGATTGTGTGGCTTCAGATGATGAGACCTTACATCAAGCAACAATGGCCGAAATAAAAAAATTCTATCCGCCTGTTTTAACTTCCGAAGACTTAGCCCGGGCTTGGTCTGTTTCCAACGCACCTATAAACCCATGACCATACAAATTATCACTCTGTTTCCGGAGATGTTTGAGGGCGTGCTGAATTCCTCCATGCTTTGGAAAGCCCAGAAGGAAAAGCTGGTCGAATATAAACTAGTCAATCTGC
>CAZETJ010000014.1:0-16951 GCA_964514575.1 uncultured Candidatus Saccharibacteria bacterium | reverse complement strand
TGCCGTTTCGATTAGCACAGGCACGCTGGAAACTGGAGACTTAAGTGTTCTAAATAGCGCGAGGTTTTCTAACGATGTTTCCCTACAAGGTAGTTTAAGTGTCGGCCAAAGTGCCGTCATACAAGGTAATCTAACGGTTGCCGGCTCTATTAAACTGCAGGATAAGACCAATTCAACCACCGCTTTCCAGATCCAAAACTCTAGCGGTACATCAATCTTGACAGCTGACACCGTCAATCAACTGGTTACGGTTGCTAACCTACAATCTACCGGTACTATAACTCTTCAAAATGGGCAGGGTGCCGGCATTCAGCTACGTACCGTCAGCAACTCCTCTCCTGGCAACGCTATGACGTTCTCTGGTAATGAGATTACAGACGCTAGTCGCTCTGTCGCAAAGCAGGGCGATGGCCGCCAACCACCAGATAGCTCTATGGGTATCTGGGAACCAGCGACCAACCTAGTAACTAACGGCGGTTTTGAGACTAATGCAACTGGATGGACAAGCGACGGTGGCAGTGTGACAACTGCCAAGGATACAAGTACGTCTTACTTTGGTGCCGCGTCTTTGAAAATTACTACTCCAGCCACGGCCAATGACGGAGCTAACTATAACCCTGGTTCCGGGCTGAGCGGGAGCCAAACTTATACCTATTCTGTATGGATGAAAGGAAACGCTACGGTGTACTTGTACTTCAGCGACGGTGTTGCAGCGACCCAAGGTTCTAATATAACGCTTACTAACACATGGACGCGCTATACACTGACCAAAACTGTAGCTGCTAGCCCAACGGGCCTCAGACTAGAAATATTAACTGGTACGGCCAGTGCCGCAACCTTCTGGGCGGACGGCGTACAACTGGAGCAAAAAGCCATCGCTACGCCATACGTAGAAACCAACGGTGGTACGGTCACTCGTAACGCGGCCAGTATTTCCGTGCCCACCAGCGTGATTAGCAGTTCTGCTGGCTGGATAGCAGCTCGGGTCAGAATGGGGGATGCAAGTAGTGTGCAGGTAACTGGTACTAGTCAGGTTGTTGCTTCCTGGGATGACGGTACCACCAATAACCGCTTACAAGTGTTTTGGGACTCGGCAAACAAGGTCTGGAAAATTAGAACCGTATCCGGTGGTACAGCGGGAAGCGACCCAACTATATCTGACACCTTCAACCCGGGAGACCTACGGACGATTATCGTCAAATGGGATGCTTCTAACACCTATGTTTCGTTGAACGGGAGCACTTTCGTATCAGCATCTAACTCCTTAAGGCCCACTAGCCCCACGGAGCTTCTAATCGGTGCTTCCGGTCTTGGCCAACAATTTGACGGCGACATCCTCTGGACGGCCACCGGTACCGGTACTCTATCTAGCGCCGATGCCCTAAGCCTCTACAACTACGGCAACTCTGATCCAACCTTAGCTAGTCTGAACACTATCGACCCTGCCGCTACTCCATCCTTCGTCTGGGATGGTGAATCTACCCAGTACTCTGGTACTAACAACGCCTTTACCAATGATTCTCAGATCTCTATCGACGACGTTAATCTAACCCACACATCAAACGGCTCCATCACTATCCAGGGAGGCATCAACTCCACAACTGCCTTCCAGGTGCAAAATGCTGCCGGCACTACCATATTCAACATTGATACCTCTGGCGGTATAGCCGCTGTTACCGGTACTGCTACAGTCAGCACTTCTCTAGGAGTAGGCGTAACACCAAGTAGTGGCCGGTTGCTAATGGTTCAAAGCTCTAACGCTACAGAGTACGCTGGATATATTGAAAATACTTCGACCAACGGTAGCGCGGAGGGTTTGTTCGTCCGGGTTGACCAAAACGGTAGTGGCAATAACATCTTGACGCTTCAATCCGGCGCTTCGAATATAAAATTCCAGGTTGTTGCCAACGGCACGGTAAACGTCGGCTCGACTGGGTCCAATAGCACAACTAGCAGCATCCATATTGCCGACACTACAGATGGGACTGCTGTTCAAGCCGTAACGATAGGTTCTAGCGCTAACGCATCCAATTCCGTAACCCTAGAAGCTGGGACTGGAACGACCGCTTTGTTTAACGGGGCAACTAACCACACCATCCAGCTGGCTACTGGCGCAGCTGTTCAGGCTGTCACCGTGGGCTCTCTCAACACAACCTCCTCTACAACAATCCAAGGTGGAACGGGGGCTAGTGCAATTCTACTGACGCAGGGCAGTGGCGGCACAATTACCATAGGTATAACTACTGGCGCCAGCGGCGTAATCATCCAAGCTGGCACGGGCAGAATCACTCTGACAGGCCAGATTAAAGTCGCCCAAAGCGGCACGGCTTTGAGCGGGACTAACCTAGCAGAGTCTGGGGGCGGAACGGCTACGCTTGGCGCCGGCTCAACAGATACAGCCGGTTCGTTTACCACCTCTACCACCTCGCATACCACTATTACGCTGACCTTTGGTGCCACTATGACCAACGCGCCTTTCTGTGTGGTGACCTCGGGTAACGCCGCCGCCGCGGCTATTGCCGGCAGCTCTACCAGTTACTTTGTGACGACAACCGCCACTACCTTGGTAGTTAATACAGCTGCCGACACGACTGCCGCGCAGTGGATATACCACTGCTTTACACGCTAAAAACCTCAAGCGGTGTGTTGACATGAGCGTCTTGAAGTGATACCATAAGCATAGTTCGAGCGAACCAAAGAGAGGGCACTGAGGCCCTTTTTGTTTTGCTCCGAAACATTAATTTAAGGAGGTGAACTATGCCTGGAACTAAACTCGGCGGCATGAAAGCCGCTGCTACCAACAAATCCAAGTACGGCAAAGATTTCTATGCCCGAATTGGTAAAATTGGCGGCCAACTAGGCCACACCGGCGGTTTTGCCGCTGACCGTGAACTAGCTCGCGAAGCCGGCCGCATGGGCGGTCGCATTTCTCGCCGCACCAAAAAAGTTGCCTAAGAGTTAAAGCTTAGCTGATTTTTCAAAAAACACCTGTTTTCAGGTGTTTTTTGTTTTAAAGAGTCGGCGATAAGCCCTTACGAAGCGGCCGCTGGTCACCGACCACTCAGTCTGGCAGTTGAAACAGCGGTATTTATGCGGCGAGGCTTGCAAAACATGTAAACCACAGGTAGGGCACATGCTGCGGTGATGCAGCCAGTCGCGGTAAGTATCGAGGCAATTCTGGATGTGGTCTTCACTAATAATCACGTCGTATTTTCGACCGATCTGTGCGGCCTTATGCCAAGCTTCGCTCTCCAGTTTCAAAAGCTCAAAATCACTGGTGTAGTTGTGATGGCCCAAAAGGGCATGGGACAACTCATGGAGTAGACCGTATTGTAATTCTGGCAACGATCGGGTGGAATTGTAAATTATAGTATTGGACCCCGGCGACCAATAATCCTGACGGCCGTGCTCAAACTTAAACTGCGGATAGTCAGACTTAAGGCTGTCTGTAAAAGTCTCAGATTGTTTGCTCAATAAGCTCGTAACACCCATAAATTACTGCTTCCTCCGGCCGCTTAGCGGCAATTATTGGCGGCATCTCGACCATTTTATTCTCGTACTTTTTAAGCTCGTGTACAAGAAAATGCCCAAAACGGTCAAAGTATGTGCCAACGCCCCCGCCTATGATGATGACATCAGGCTTCAAGGTGGCCACCAATTCGTCTATGCCCTGGGCCAGACCTTTAACGTAGTCGTGCCAGACGTGCTCATCGGTGATTTCGCTGGCCAGTTTACCATACTTGGTTTTGATGGCCCGGCCGGAAGCAAAGTCTTCCCACTTCTGGAGACTGTCTTGATGCTCCAAAACCATCTGACCGGCTTCGCTGTCGGCAAGGGCAGGGTCAATTACACCATTTACGATATATCCATCGCCGATTCCAGTGCTTATGGTTAAATAAAGTACCTTTTTATACTTATCTTGAACTAGCAGGGCTTCGCTTAAACCAGCTACTTTCGCGTCGTTCTCAACGATTATCGGAACCTCACCGACGATTTGAGCCAAATCATCCCTGAGCGGCGCGTGATGCCAAGCCAGGTTACCAAACGACAGGCCTATACCATTCTGACGATCGACCAGCCCTGGAATGGCGCAACATACCGCCTCGATTTTTTGGCCACCATCCATAGTTTGCAGAGCAGAGCGTAGTTCTTCGACAAATTTTTTATAATTTTGCGGTGTGGCAAAGCGCTTATGTTGTAATAATTGCCCCGATTTATTAAAAAAGGCAATTAAAGTTTTGCTTCCCCCAACGTCCACCGCCGCATACATAGTTAAAATTATACATGAACTGAGGTTACTAACTTCTCTTTACATGTGGCTCGCTACTCCTTATAATAAGAGCTAATCTACTGGGTATTAACGATAGAGCGCGCCCAAATTTTACTAGCAGACGCTCTCTTTTATTACCATCACGTGGAAATAGTTTTCAATAAGGAGTACTCAGTTAGTTATGCCCAAATCTGCCCTAACAATGGATGAACTTCTCGCTACAAGTCCGGCTAAAATCAAAGCCGGCGATGTGGTCGAAGGCACAATCAGCTCAGTCCGCAAACACGAAGTTTGGGTGGATATGGGCGCTAATGGTATGGGTGTAATTTTTCGCCGTGAAATCGGCGGCAATGAGTTAAAAGAAGGCGAGACTATAACCGCTAGCGTAGTTGATCCAGAGCTAGACGAGGGCTACGCCCTACTGTCGATGAAGCGGGCTGTTAAAGATCGCGGCTGGGGCGAGCTGCAGAGGGCTTTTGATAGCCAGGAGACACTCGAAGTTAGCCCATATGACGCCAACAGAGGCGGTCTGCTGGTCGAGCTCGAAGGTATCCGAGGCTTTTTGCCGGTTTCGCAACTGTCTGCCGAGCATTACCCGAGAGTCTCTGATGCTGACAAAGATCAAATCCTAAGCAAACTAAACGCTTTGATCAATCAAACAATGCGGGTTCGCATTTTGGACGTCAGCCGCAAGGATAATAAGCTGATATTTTCTGAAAAAGAGGCGGTCCGTGATGACGTTGCCGACCGTCTAGAGAAGCTCAAAGTTGGTGACGAAGTGGAGGGCCTGGTGACTGGCGTGATCGATTTTGGTGCTTTCGTGAATGTCGATGGCATAGAAGGTTTAGTCCATATCAGTGAAATCTCGTGGGAACGAGTGGAAGATCCTAAGAAGTACGTCAAAGTTGGCGAAAAGGTCAAAGCTAAGATTATCGCCATCGATAAAGACCGTTTGAGTTTGTCTATCAAGCAAATGAGTGATGATCCTTGGATGAGCGAAGTCAAAAAGTTCAAGAAAGGTGAAATTGTCGAGGGTAAGATTACCCGCATAACGCCATTTGGAGCCTTTGTACAGCTCAGCCCGGCCGTTGAGGCTCTGGTACACGTTTCGGAGATGAGTGACGATGAGACTATCGACCCGGAGGAGCTCTTTAAGCTTAATGAGAAGAAGAAGTTCAAAGTTTTGGACGTTGATACCGAGAATCGCAAGATCGCCCTGAGCCTAAAAGATATTAAGAAATAAGATGGGTCGGAAAGGAGTAAACCTGTGGCAAGAACTATCGAACTCGACGAGTTTATCACTGTTGGCGCGCTGGCTGAGCTCCTGGCTTTGCCCGTCAGCCAATTAATCGCCGAACTCTTTAAAAACGGTGTCATGGTCACCGTTAACGAGAAAATCGACTACGATACCGCTCAAATTTTGGTCTCGGAGCTGGGATTAGATGTCGAACTTAAAAAGAAAGAGCAAACTTCGGGCCTAGCTCACACCAAGAGACAACCCAGCGACAAGGCCACGTTACGGCCGCCGGTCGTAGCCATGATGGGGCACGTTGATCACGGCAAAACCTCTCTGCTGGACGCTATCCGAGGTGCGGAAGTCGCCAAGGGAGAGGCTGGTGGTATCACCCAACACCTGAGCGCTTACCAAATTAAGCATGCTGGCCGGCTTGTAACGTTCTTGGATACGCCTGGACACGAAGCTTTCGCCGCCTTGCGAGAACACGGCGCCCGACTGACTGATCTGGTAGTCATTGTTATTGCTGCCGACGACGGCATTAAACCGCAAACACTTGAAGCTATACGATTTGCCAAGCAGGCCGGTGTCAAAATCGTTGTTGCAGCTAATAAAATGGATAAGTCCGAGGCTGATCTGAACCGCCTGAAGCAACAGTTGTCAGAAAATGAACTTATACCCGAAGACTGGGGTGGCGAGACCATTATTATGCCAGTCTCGGCTAAAACTAAAGCCGGCATTCCAGAACTTTTAGACATGATCCTCTTGGTAGCTGATGTTGAAGAGCTTAAAGCCGACCAGGCGGGTCCAGCAGCGGGGCTAGTGATTGAATCGCACATGGAGCAGGGCCGCGGGCCTTTGGCAGTGGCTTTAGTAGAGCAGGGTACCTTGCATGCTGGCGACTTTGTAGTCATTGGTACAACATATGGTAAAGTTCGAACGCTGGAAGGCACCGATGGCAAGACGCTGGTGGAAGCCGGTCCATCTACGCCAGTTATCATTACCGGCCTAAAGCATCTACCGAACTTTGGAGAGGAATTTGAAGTGGTGGAGTCCGAAAAAGCTGCCCGTTTGCTTGCCGAATCGAATGCCCAGAATACCCACAGTGGCAATGTAACCACTGCGAATTCGAGTAGCGAGCTACTGCGATTAATTAATCGCCAAGATAAATTGACCGAACTTAATATCGTAATTAAGGCCGATGTCCAAGGCTCGCTGACCTCTGTAATAGATAGCCTAAAAACGCTCGATACGGATGAAGTCGCAACACGAATAGTTAGCTCCGGAGTGGGGGTTATTACCGAAAATGATATCCATACCGCCTCTACAGCTGGTGCGATTATCTACGGCTTTGATGTGGACCTGCCGGTGCATGTTAAACGCCTAGCCTCCCGCGACAAAGTTCCAGTCAGGATATTCAGCGTGATTTATGAGTTAATCGACGATGTTAAGCGCGAGCTAGAAACTCTACTAGCGCCCGAGATTGTCGAGAAGGAGCTGGGAATACTCAACGTTAAGGGTATTTTTAAGATCGCTAAGACCGAAGTAATTTGCGGTGGTGAAGTTACCAAAGGCAAGCTATCAATTCCGTCACTGGCCCGGGTTCTTAGAGCCAAAAAACTTATAGCCGACAACCTAGAGGTCATCAGCCTCAAACGCGGACCACAAGAGGTTAAAGAGGTCCTGGAAGGCGAGATGTGCGGCCTAAGCTTTAGAAGCGACAAGCGCGTCGAGGTGCAAGAAGGTGATCGGATCGAACTATTTACACGTGAGACCAAAACTCGTACCTTATAAGTACAGTGTTTAGACTTGACGATAATTTACTTCAGGAACTTGGCTTAGGGGCACTCCCGGCTGCCGATAAGAACAAAATGCTGGCTCATATTTATGAGACCCTAGAGCTTAGGGTCGGAATGCGCTTGGCCGAGCAGATGAGCGATGCCCAGCTTGATGAGTTCGAAGGTTTTATAGATCGCGATGACGAACCCGGCGCGCTTAAGTGGCTGGAGTCTAACTTTCCAGACTATAAGCAAGTTGTTGCGGACGAGCTGGAAAAGCTAAAAGCAGAAATTAAAAGCCAGGCACCGACGATCGTCCAGGCTACTTTGGCCGACCAGCCAACTGGGCCAGCCACTCCTGCGACTCCTGACGCTAGTTTTTAGCGTATCCCCGTAAAAATTCTTGGCCGCTAATTAGTTTGCCCGAGGGGGCGATCAATTCCTGGATCTCCAGCCAGCCTTCACCACATTTTTGAACCAGCCAGCCATCATCAGCCGCGGTGGCCAGCCGCACCTTTGTAATTATTACATCAAAATCCTTAAGCTTGGCCTGGCTTTTAGGCCAGCCAAGGTAAGCTCGGACCTCGCGCTCCAGGGCTTCGGCTGGTTTGCTCCAGTCAACTATCCCATCTGATTTCTTTATTAATTTTGTATAAGTTGCCGGTTTGTCTCCTTGCGGGGTAGGCTTCTTCGATCCATCTAGAATGCCGGGAAGTTGGGCTAACATCAATTTGGCGCCCAAATCGCCAAGCTTATCGGCTAATACCTGCTTGCTCTCACTGCCGTCCAGCTTGAGACGGCTCTGAGCGTAGACCGGTCCGGCGTCCATGGCCGCCACAATCCTCATCAATGACACTCCCGTTTCGGCTTGACCATTCAAGATGGCAGTTTCAATTGGGGTAGGACCACGCAGATCCGGCAAAAGCGAAGGATGAAGGTTGATAATGCCTTTTGGGAATAGATCGATAACTGATTGAGGAATAATGCGGCCATAAGCCACCAAAACAGCGGCCTGCGCCGGGTGGCGTCTGACTTTATCGACTAAACTTATCTTTTCGCCGGGCAGAATAACGGGTATGCCGTGCGCTTGAGCCACGGGTCCGATTTCGAGATCTCTTTTTTGACGCGAGACTGGATCGGCGTGACTAGCGAAGACGGCTGCAACTTCGTAACCGGCGGAGATAAGAGCCCGCAAGACTGGCGCGGACGTTGTAGCGGCAGTGGCCAGGCGCTCGTTACCGAAAAATACCAGCGGCTTGGACTTTTCCATAAGCTAACTTCTCTAACTTTCCATCGTCAGTTAATTTGTAAAAGCTGTTTGGTTTATCTTTGATGTGATCAACAAACATAACACCGTTGGTGTGATCGACCTCGTGCTGGAAGATACGCGCCAAAAAGCCCTCGGCCTTAACCCTAACCGGCCAACCATGCTCGTCCATAGCCCGGATACGGACTTTGGTGTGCCGAGGCACCTTGCCATAAATGTCTTTGACGCTTAAGCAGCCCTCATAATCTTCTTCGATTTCGCCTTCGAGCTTAATGACCTCGGGGTTTATAAAGACGCTGAATGATTTATCATCCTTGTTATCAAAATCGTTTCTAATAATGACGATGCGGTAGGGCTTATCTATCTGGATAGCCGCCAAAGCAACTCCTAGCTCGTGTTGGCGGTGCGCTTCCCAGTCTAAAGTGGCGTCCTTCATAGACTCGATGACCGCTTTCAACTCTGGGGTAATGGAGCCAAGGCGCTTAGATTTCTGGCGCAGATGCGGGTGGGGTAATGCAATAATGCTATCTTTGGTTGACATCTGCCTCAAGTATAAGCTGCCCCTGTTATTTTCCCAAGTACTGTGCGGTTAAAGGATCTAGAGAAGGTCGAGAGGATCCAGATCAACTTGCCACTGTGCCGGGATGGCCTTGGCCGCTTCTAGGAGAGCTGAGCGTTGTTTAGACTTAAGAACCAGCTGGTAACTATAGTGTTTGCCCCTGCGGGCATAAAACGACGGTGTCGGTCCGATAATCTCCATAGGCAGCTGCAGTTTGCCTAAACTAGATATCATTTCTTCGGTTGCTAATTTTGCGCTTTGTGCAGAAGTCCGCCTGATTTTAGCCTGGAGCAAGTAACTAAAAGGGGGAAATCTAAATTGCTGGCGCTCCGCCAGAACCTTATTGTAGAAGCTCTGGAAATCACGCTTTGTTGCCGAGTGGATAACGGTGCCGTCCGGATCATAAGTCTGGATTACGACCTTGCTTCGGCCATGGCCACGCCCAACCCGACCAACTACCTGGTAGAGCAGCTGAAAGGTGCGCTCCTCAGCAGTGTAATCAGGCAGGGCCAGTGAAGTATCCGCGGCAATAATGCCGACAAGACCCAGTCGGGGCAAATCTAACCCCTTGGCTAAGAGTTGGGTGCCAACTAAAATATCTATCTCGCCGCTGGCAACCTCTTTAAATCTCTCTTGAAGCCGCTCGCCCGGCAGGCTATCACTATCAAAACGGGCGATTTTGGCATCGGGAAGTAGCTTTTTTAACTCCTCGGCAACTGATTTGGTGCCGATTGAAATATAAATAATGTCCGGCGAGCCACACTTCGTACAAGCTGTCGGCGGCTTGGTCGAGTAACCGCATATGTGGCAGCGGGCTAAATGCTCGTCGCCATGGTAGGTCAAAGGTACATCGCAGTTTGGGCAGACCAGATTCCAGCCGCAAACACGGCACAAGATCACACGGGCTGAACCCCGCCTATTTAGATAAATTAACACCTGTTTTTTGGCTAATACTGTTGACTTTATTGCATCAATAAGAACGTTCGATAGGTACCTGTTTTGACTGAATAAACTTTTGTCTTTTAGGTCCACGAGCTCGATCTCCAACTCCGTTTTAACGGGGATAGCAGGTTGGCTCATCCGTACAATGGCGTTTTTTTGCTTGGCCAGATAGTAGCTGGCTATTGAAGGCGACGCGGTTCCTAGTACGACCCTGGCGCCACAGATGACCCCCAGCTGGCTGGCTACCTGTGCCGCTTGATAACGCGGGCTCGACTCTTGCTTATAGGCTGGCTCATGGGCTTCATCTAGAACAATCAAACCCAAGTTTTTCAGGGGGCTAAAAAGAGCCGAGCGAGGGCCTATGACTACAACCGGCTCAGTTGCCTCCAGAAGTTTTAGCCAAATTTTTTTACGTTCGGCCTGGCCTAACTGGGAATGCAGGACAAAGACTTGAGTGTCTAGAAATTGTTTAGCTGATCTTGCCAGCTGGGAGGTTAGAGAAATCTCGGGGGTCAGAATGATCACGGATTGCCCAGACTTAAGTGTCTGTTGGGCTAGTTCTAGATAAACCCGAGTTTTGCCGGTACCAGTGTCTCCGTGTAGTAGAACGGTAGTGCTAGGCGCCGACGTTATCGATTTAATAGCCTGCCTCTGCTCCGAAGTCAGAGGCGATCGCAGTTGGGTTTGGCTAATCTCTTCTGCTACTACCTCAGCTGCCACAACTCGAATGGTCGGCTTAGAAGGCGCAAACTGTCGCAAGGCCTCTCCTAAACTGCTGTGATAATAAACTTGCATCCAGCGGGCTAGTTCTAGGCAATGAGACGGTAAGACCGACTGAGAGACGACCGTTTTAATTGGCCTGACCTTAAAGCTTGGGGCTTTAGTCTCGCCTACGACAAACCCGGTAACTGAACGATCCTTGAGGGGAATAGTTACAACACTCAGCGCGGGAAGGGCCTTTTCTGAGCTGTAGGTTAGGGCAGAATCCGAGCGGTAGCGGTTGTCGGCAGGGAATACCTCGTAGTAACGCATAGCCTTATTATAGATGGTAAGGGTGTTGCAAAGATATCAGCACCTGCGCTATACTTTACGTTGTGGCAATAACAATAAAGGTGGTGCGGTGTTAGATACATTTATTACTTCTAGAGTCAGACGCAAAATAATCGTGGTCTATGCTAAGTATCCCGATTTTAAGACTCACGTTCGTGGCCTGGCCAAACTCATTAAGGAAGATGCTGGCAATATTCAGCGCGAGCTAAAGCGACTGGAGAAAATCGGCTTTTTGATTAGCGAGAAACAAAGTAACACCAAGATCTACTACACAAATAAGAACTTCCCAATATTCAAAGAACTACAAAGCATCGTATTGAAAAGCCAGCGGGCTGCAGCCGCTCAAAAACGCCCTCAAATTTAACGTCTGGCGCTTATTTACATCTGGTATAGTTCGACAACTTAAGGTAGAATAACTCCTATGATTCAAGTTGTACGCAAGGACTCCAAAGAGTCGCTAGAAAATTTATTGCGTCGATTTAGCCGCAAGGTAGCCCAAAGCGGCGTTTTGTCGACTGCTAAACAGGGCCAATATTTCGAAAAACCGGTGAGCAAACGCGATCGGCGGGCCCGCGCCATATCCAGGCAAGAACGCAAAGCCGCCAAGATTAAAAAACTCAAACTCGGAAGGTAGTATGCAGGAAAAGATCGAGGCGGATCTGAAGTCAGCGTTACTCGCCGGCGATAAAGCCAAGGCGGAGACTCTGAGAGGTCTAAAAAGCGCTCTTCTAAACGAAGTAATCGCCAAAAATGCCCGAGAAACTGGGCTAAGCGATGAGCAGATGCAGCAGGTTCTGAGCCGCGAAGCCAAGAAACGCCAAGAAGCCGCCGATTTATATAAACAAGCTGGGGAAGAGCAACGAGCGGCCACCGAGCTATCCGAAAAAGAGATCATAGACGTTTATTTACCGGCCCAGCTCTCCGAAGAGGAGATCAGCCAGGCGGTCGAAGTGGCTATCAAAGAATTGGGAGCTAGCTCGCCGGCTGACCTCGGAAGAGTTATCGGGGCTGTACGAGCCAAACTGGGGCCTTCGGCCGAGGGCAGTACCATCGCCCGTTTAGTAAAAGAGAAGCTGCAATGATAAACGTGCTGGGGGTGGCGGGCTCCGGCAAAAGTACCCAGGGGCGGCTATTGGCGGACAACCTACATTGTCCTTGGATTTCCATGGGCGGCTTGCTTCGAGCACACCTAACCGGTGAAGCCCACAAAGAGATGCTACAGGGAAAGATAATCGACGATGACACGACGCTGAGCCTGCTGGGCTTAAAATTAAAAGCCGAAAAGGCCGACAAGAACGAATGCGTGGTCGATGGTACGCCACGGACTTTGGCTCAAGCTGAATGGATGGTCGAGAAAGCCAAGGATGGCGAGATTATGATGAGCGGTGTCATCCATCTGCAGATGGATCAAGCGGCTGCTAAGGAGCGGTTATTGAAGCGCGGTCGCTCAGACGACACCGAAGAAGCTACGGCCAATCGTTTTATAGAGTACGAAGAAACTGTCTTGCCAATTCTGGCTTATTTAAGAGACCAGGGTATAGCTGTCCATGAGGTTGATGCTAATGGTACAGTCGAAGAGGTTGCTGGGCGTGTCCGCCAGGCTCTGGGAGTGGACAGATGACTCCTAAAACTCCTCAAGAAATCAAAATTATGCGCAACGCCGGTAAACTGCTGGCCAAAATGCTTAGCGAATTAGCGAGAGAAGTGCAACCAGGCAAAAATCCAAAAGATATCGCCAACTTGGCCGCCGAAAAGATAAAGGCCGCCGGTCTTACGCCCATAGTTCTCGGTTACGAAGGTTTTAGCGATGTGATTTGTATATCCGTTAATCAAGCCATAGTCCACGGTGTTCCAAGCAGTGAAGCCTTTAAAGAAGGCGATGTGGTTAAACTGGATCTAACGCTAGCCAGCAAAGGTTTGGTCGTTGATTCTGCTATCACTGTTGTAGCTGGCGATAAAGAACCTCCATCGGACACCAAGCGCTTGCTAGAAGGCACCAGAAGGGCTTTAGAGGATGCTATTGCGGCTATTCACGGCGATGGTACTAGGGTCGGCGATATTTCGGCTGCGGCTCAAAGCACGTTAGAAAAGTATGAGCTTGGAATTATCCGCGACTTGGTCGGGCACGGAGTCGGGCACGGTATTCACGAGCCACCTAATGTGCCAAATTACGGTGTTGCTGGCACCGGCCCGGTGTTACACGCCGGGGCAACGATCGCTATTGAGCCGATGGCATCCCTCGGCGATTGGCATATAAAAATTGCCAAAGACGGCTGGACGGTAGAGATGGCCGACGGCTCTCTCGGCGCCCATTTCGAGCACACAGTTTTGATTACCGACGATGGCGCAGAAATCCTTACTCAAGCCTAGATTGACTTCTAAACATAAGTATAATAAATTCAAAGTAGTTTAAAAAAAATAAAAAATGAGCGAAGAAATACCAGAAATTCCCGCAACTGTTGATGAGTTAGTCGGCAAAATCGACACAGCAAAGGCTGAAAAACCATCCCCAGAAACAGTAGAAAAATTGAAAAAGCTTGCCCGAGAAATGACTGCCCGAGAGCCGGTTCTCGACGAAGATGGCGATGGCTATGACAGAGCTAGACGAGAAGCTCATTATAAGCTGATTGATGAAAAAGAAGCCCACATTACAACCTACTTTCATAGTTCTGGGGATGAAACTGACACATTAATATCAACAGTCGAACGCATAAAAGATAAAAATGACATGACTCATGCAATCAGAAGGAGTTTTTTTATAAGAGGAGACGAGATGGAAGTTAATACCCATTCATTTATGGAAGTTGATGGGAATAACATCAGCGAGGCAGACGCTGATGCTGGATACGAGGATTCGTCTCTTACCCAAGAAGAGGCTGAGGCGGCTCATAGATATTTATCACAAGGCAGAGAAATGGATTGGAAGATGGGCATGTATGATGTGTCTAACGAAGAGATCGTTAACCTAATGAGGTTGCTTAAAACTGCCGAGCCAATCGTCCGCCAAGAATCTTAGGCTCCTTGCTTGCCTTAACCTCTAGCGTTATACTGCAGGTGTATAGTTAAAACATAAAATGTCAGAAGAAAAACACAGCTACTTTATCGGCTTAGACATCGGTACCGCGGCGGTCCGGTGCGTGGTTGGCGAGTTAACCGGCGACAATAGTCTCCCGAGCATTATTGGTTTTGGCAAAGCCGAGAACACCGGCATGCGCAAGGGTAATGTTTCTCGCACCGAGGAAGTCGCGCAGGCAATCGTTAGCGCTGTTTCGGAGGCTGAGCGGATGAGCGGCCGCGAGATTAAAGCCGCCACGGTCAATGTCAACGGCTCTCACGTGCAAGGGCTAAATTCCAAAGGCATTATTGCCATTAGCTCGACCGATCGGATTATAACTAATGAAGATCGGATGCGTGTTGAGGAAGCGGCGGCTATTGTTAATTTGCCGCCCAACTTCGAGATCATCCAGGTCTTTGCCAAGAACTATCACCTTGACGGACAAGAGAATATCAAAGATCCCGTGGGTATGCACGGCGTACGCCTAGAAGTTGATACCCATATCCTGACAGCGTCTACGCCGGCATTACGTAGCCTGGATCAGGCCTTGGAACAGGCTGAGCTTAGCGCTTCTCACCGCACTGTTAGCAGTTTAGCGGTGGCCGAGGCGGTCTTAGACAGAAAACTCAAAGAATCAGGGGTGGTCGTACTAGATATAGGTGCGGCGACTACCAATATGATAGTGATCGAAGACGGCGAAGTAGAGCACATCGCCGTGATACCGATGGGCGGTATCCATATTACGAACGACTTAGCCATTGGGCTTAAGACTGATCTGGAGATTGCCGAAGAGGTTAAGATAAAGCACGCCTCCTTGTCCAAGAATGCTAACGGTCAAGTCAGCTTGGTCCAGGGCGGCCAGACGCACCGCTTCGATCGGGACATGATGCGCATTATTATCGAAGCCCGGGTTGAAGAAATTTTGGAATACGTTGACAAAGAACTTAAGAAAATTCATCGTTCCAAAAAGTTGCCGGGCGGAGTGGTGTTGGCGGGTGGCAGTGCCAAGCTGCCGGGCATAGTGGAATTCACCCGCGACACACTAGAATTGCCGGCTCGGCATGGTTCGTGGAAGCACATAGCTAGGGTCGTCGATGGTCTGGATGAGCTGGAGTTCGCGCCAGCGGCTGGCTTGATGTTACTGGATATGTATCTTGGCCCAGCCCAACCAGTGGCCTTCATGGAGGGCACGAGCGGCCTAATCCAATCTGTTAGCGAGCCTCTGAGCAGTTTTATTAAGCGCCTGCGCAGACCAAAGAAGCAATAGCCACAAATTTTATTCAATAAAATGAAGGCCAATTTAAGCCCGAGTATTAATTGCATTCAATTCGGCTTGTTGCTTATAATGAATGCATAATTTAAGTGGAGTGTTTTTAGGCTATGCCGCAGGTTGAACCCGCGATCGAAACGTTTGCCAGAATTAAAGTAGTTGGCGTGGGTGGTGCCGGCGGGGCGGCTGTTAACCGCATGGTTGATGCTGGCATAACTAGCGTCGATTTTGTCGCGATTAATACCGATGCCCAGGCGCTCCATTTTTCCAAAGCTAACGAGAAGATTCACATTGGCGAGAACACCACCCACGGTTTGGGCGCCGGAGCCGACCCGGAGCTCGGCGAAAAAGCCGCTAAAGAGTCTATCGATGAGATCAAGAAGGCTGTTGAGGGGGCCGATATGGTCTTCGTAACTATCGGCGCCGGCGGTGGAACAGGCAGCGGGGCTGGCTATCTGGTCGCTCAAGCCGCCCGCGAGGCGGGAGCACTAGTGATTGGTTTCTCCACTAAACCATTTGCCTTTGAAGGCGAGAAACGCCGCCGTAATGCTGATACGGCTATCGAGCGGTTACGCGCCCAAGTCGACACACTGATTGTTATTCCCAACGACCGTTTGCTCCAGACTATCGACAAGCGGACACCTCTATTGGAGGCCTTTAAGGTAGCTGACGATGTTCTACGCCAAGGAGTGCAGGGCATATCGGATCTGATTACTGTCCACGGCCTAGTCAATCTAGACTTCGCTGATGTTAAGACTGTTATGGCTGACGCCGGCTCCGCTCTAATGGGTATCGGTCGTGCCAGCGGTGAAAACCGGGCCGTCGAGGCTGCTCAGCAAGCTATTGGCTCGCCGCTATTGGAAGTATCAATTGACGGCGCCCGCGGCGTCCTATTTAACGTTATTGGCGGCTCGGATATGAGCATGCACGAGATTAACACCGTGGCCGAGACCATTACCGCCGCGGCCGATCCAGAAGCCAATATTATCTTTGGCGCCAGCATAAATCCGGATCTGGAAGGTGAAATAATTGTGACCGTAGTGGCCACTGGTTTTGAGGCGTCTTACTTTGCTAGCCGAGACCGAAAAACCGCGGAGTTAATCCGCCAGGCTACCGAAGAGCCAGCCGTACCTGAGCAGAAAATTGATGAGGAAACTATGGCCGGCCTCGATATGGATATTAGCGAGCCAGTAGAAACGACTGCCCACGACTTCCATAGCGACGAGACCCCCAATATCTGGACTCTGACAGATGATGTCAACGGACCTGCTGGTGACACCGAAGCCGAACAAGATTTGGAACGTCCATCGTTCCTGCGCCGGGCATTTGGTATCCGCCCCGGCGGCAGTCCTAAATCCGATGACCTATCGCACGCTAAGGTGGATGATGACCAGCAAGAAGGCGAGCCTGACCAGTCTGAGAGCGAGAAACCAGATGAGCCCAAGCATCATTCCGAGTCTAAAAAATCAGAATCCGAAGAAGAAAAGTAACTTTGTTACAGTTTAAAATCTTTGTTAAAAGTACAG
>CAZETJ010000013.1:0-18329 GCA_964514575.1 uncultured Candidatus Saccharibacteria bacterium | reverse complement strand
ATTCTACGGTGCCTTTAAATTTGATCTTTCTCTGCGTTTTTCGAAACGCGACCCCGCTACACCCGAGGCCTATGCCGGCACCCCTGAACTTTGGCAGAGGGCGGAGGCAGAACTAGGCAAGGCGATTGAGAAAAAAGGCGCCAAAACCACAGATGGCCTAGGTGATGCGGCCTTTTACGGTCCGAAGCTCGACTTTATCGCTAGGGATTCGCTGGATCGGGAGTGGCAGGTGGCCACCATCCAGCTTGATTTCGCTCAGCCGGAAGGGCTAGACCTAACATACATAGACGACAAAGGAGCCGAGCAGCGTCCGGTCATGATCCACTGCGCGGTAATGGGCTCTATAGAAAGATTCCTAGCAGTTTTAATAGAGCATACCGAGGGCCGTTTTCCGTTATGGCTGGCCCCCGAGCAATTACGAATTTTGACTATCAATAACGATAAAGAACTCCTACAATTTGCACATGGCGTTGTAAATAAAGCTAAGAAGAGTAATCTAAGGGTTACATTGGATGACGGTAATGAGTCGCTGGGCAAGAAAGTGGCCAACGCTGAAGCTATGAGAGTCCCCTACAGTGTAGTAATCGGCTCTAAAGAGGCCGATAGCGGCAAGGTCACACCTAGAAGTAGGAGCGACTTAGCCGAAGTTGCAGAACTCAGTATCGATGACCTGTTCAAAAAACTCGCCCAAGATGTCCAAGACAGAGAATAAACCGATTATTGCGGTGGATGTTGATGAGGTTATTTTCCCTTTTGTCGATGACCTTATTGAGTATGTCGACAGACAGCACAGCGTAAAGCTGAGCCGGGAGGAGTTTGTGACCTACAGCCTGGCAGATATTTGGAAGGGCGGCCCGCACGAAGGAGCAGAAGTGATCAAAGCCTATGTTGATCAACAAGGCATCGAGGTGGCGCCGGTTAAAGGAGCTGCCGAAGCGCTCGGACAACTCTGCGCCAAATACGAAGTAGTTATCATAACCGCCCGCGATTTAGATGTTCAAGATAAGACCAAGAACTGGGCTTATCGTCACTTCCCGGACATATTCAAAGAGATCCACCTAGTCGGGAACCAAAAAGATAGTGTCAGCTACCGAGAAAAAGCCGAAGTTTGTAAGGAACTGGGGGTATTTTGCTTGATTGACGACTCTCTCAAACCGGTTGTTCAGACGCACGCCGCGGGTATTAAGTCTATATTATTCGGCAATTACCCCTGGAACCAAATGGAAGAGCTACCTGCCGGTATCGATAGGGTAGAGGATTGGAAGGGTGTGCTAAAAATCTTGCTATGACAAGGGTTGACGCTGGTTTTAAGAAACGGGTTTATGAGATTGTCGGGCAGATTCCAAAGGGTAAAGTAGCAACCTATGGCCAGATTGCCGCGTTAGCCGGAGCGGCCTGGGCTGCCTGGGAGGTAGGACAGATCGCGCACACCGGACCGTCAGGCTTGCCGTGGCAGAGGGTTGTTAATAAAAATGGCGGACTAGCGCGGGGCTATCCGGGCGGCTACGCCGGGCATAAAATTGCTCTGGAGAATGACGGAGTAGAGGTTAAGGATGGGTTTGAAGTCGATATTAAAGAGTTGTTGTGGCAACCAGTAAGCAAAAACCAAAGCTCATTGTTATAGTCGGACCAACGGCCAGCGGTAAATCAGCGCTTGCTATGAAGCTTGCCAAACGCTACTCCGGCGAAATTATTGCCGCTGACTCCCGCACCATCTATAAAGACATGGATATTGGCACCGCTAAGCCCACAAGGCGCGATCGGGCAGAGGTTCCGCACTTTGGACTGGATTTGGTAAAGCCCGGCCAACGTTTCACCGCCTATGACTTTAAGCGCTATGCTGAGCTGAAGATAGCTGAGATCGAAAAAAGGGGCGGGTTGCCTTTGCTAGTCGGAGGGACAGGCTTATATATAGATTCCGTTTTGTTTGATTTCGAGCTTCGTTCCGATCGAAATATCCTAAAAAGAAAAATGCTGGGATTAAGATCGATATCAAATTTACAGAAAATCATACAAGCAAAAGGCTATCCTATGCCAGAGAATGCCCTGAATAAACGCCATCTCGTTCGCGCCATAGAGACGAGAGGCCGTAGCGGTACTAGGAAAAATCAACCCCCGAGTGAAACCTATATTGTGGGCATATTGCCGGCGGACAATGTCCTTAAACAGAACATAGAAAAAAGAGCCGGAGAGATATTCAAGAGCGGTGTTTTAGAGGAAACAAAGCTTATCCTGCGCAAATACGGCCGGCGGCAACTGAAGCGTTCGGCGGGGATTATCTATCCTATATGCCTAAAAATTATTGATGGCGATATTAATGAAAAACAAGCTCTGGAATTGTTCAAAAAAGCGGACTGGCAGTACGCTAGGCGACAGCGTACCTGGTTCAAGCGCAACAAATATATTCACTGGTTTGAATCAGTTGAAGTGGCCTACACCTCTGTTAGCAAGCTACTGAACAATTAAATCCCGCCGTTCTTGTATGGTCTGCTACAATGGTGGTATAGGAGAGGTATGTTCGAGCAACTATTTGGATCAAAAACCCGCGTAAAGCTGCTTCAGCTTTTTTATACAAACCCGAACCGCTCGTTCTACGTTCGGGAAATTACTAGGAAAATTGACGAGCAGATCAACTCTGTAAGGCGAGAACTTTCTAATTTGCTCGGTATAGGCATTATCACTTCGGACGCCACCAACAACCGCCTGTATTACGAGGTCAACCAGAAGTACGAGCACTACCAGTCGCTGGCAACAATCTTTGGCGGGCTAGCCGCAGCTTCGGCAGACGTCAAGTCTGTAGAGTCGAAGAAATCTAAAACTAAGGTCGCGCCAGAACCAACCAAGGAAGAGCCAGAGCACCCGCTGGCCAAGGAATTCCGGACCATCGGAAAGATCGATCTGGTTATTTTTACCGGGCAGTTTACTCGCGATGAATCGAGTGGCGTAGATATATTGATCGTTGGCGATGTTAACCAAGCCAAAGCCTCCCGCTTCATGAGCGATTTGGAGAAGACCGAGGGTAAGGAGCTGCGCTATGTAATTCTCCAGCCATCAAATTACGCCTATCGCCTGCAGATTAACGACCGTTTTCTTACTAACCTACTTAATTCCAAAAAACAGATTATAATTAAGAACCAGGAACTAACGCTCAAATAAAAAGGAAGAGGTAGATAGTGGAGCTTCAATACTTTGGTGCTAATTGCGTACGCCTATCGGGGCGTAGATTTAATATCGTCGTTGACGATAATCTAGACAAGTTAGGCCTCAAGTCTGTTACAAAGCCAACCGACATCAGCCTAAAGACCTCTTCGTTGATGCCAGACCCAAAGGCCTCGGCCTTCTTAGCTGATATGCCAGGCGAGTATGAAATTGCTGGAGCTATTATTCATGGGGTGGCGGCCAGGGCGCATATGGACGAAGACGGCAAGCATACCGCGACGATCTTTACAGTCGAAGCAGAAGATGCCAAGGTCGCAGTGGTGGGACACATCTTACCCGATCTAAATGATGAGCAGCTGGAGCAAATTGGCATGGTGGACGTCTTGATTATCCCCGTTGGCGATCACGGATATACACTTGATGGTGCTGGCGCCCTCGAACTAGTTAAAAAAATTGAGCCGAAAATAGTTATTCCAACGCATTATGCGGACAAAGCTATCAAATACGAAGTACCTCAGGCTGAGCTGAACGTAGCGTTAAAAGGTCTAGGGATGGAGCCCTCAGAAACCTTGGACAGGTATAAAATCCGACCGGGTGAGTTGGGCGATAGTACTAAGCTGGTTATACTCGAGCGTCAGTAAGTAGAGAAGTTTAAAGGAGCCCTTTTTTCTTTAGGCTGCGAATAGCTGAAGTGCTGACCTTCATTTTGACTTTTTTGCCATCAACTAGAAGAGTTTTGGTTTGCAAATTAGGCTTCCACACCTTTCGGGTGTGCCGTTGTGAGAAGCTTACGTTGTGACCGTATTGCTTTCCCTTGCCACTGATTTCACATTTTTGCATAGGATAGTTTCACTCAAAAGTTTCAACGCTCTACTTTAGCGGTATTAACAGATAAAGTCAATCAGTCGAACTAGTTTATACTTAATGCGTATGGATACATTTAACCCATTAATTGTATTGCCGATTGTGTTTATATCCATGTCAATTCACGAGCTGATGCACGCTGTTACTAGCTATTGGCTAGGTGATGACACGGCTTATCTCCAGGGCAGGATTACGCTCAATCCGCTTCGCAGCATAGACCCGATCTATACCTTAGCTATACCGTTCATATTGGCACTAACTGGCTCAAAATTTATTTTTGGTGCTGCTAAGCCCGTTCAGGTAAATTTTAACCGGCTGAAATACGACGAATTTGGGGGCGCTATCGTCGGTGCTGTCGGACCTTTATCCAATCTAGTTATAGCCGTTATTGCGGCCTTCCTTTTTAAGCACATTAACTTCAGCGGAGATTTGGTCTACCAAATCCTGTTTACCACGGTAGCGGTTAATGTTGGCTTCCTGGTCTTCAATCTTATTCCATGGCCGCCCCTGGACGGCTCTAGGGTGCTCTACGCCTTTGCGCCAGGTCCGCTGCGGGAGTTTATGGAGTCCATCGAGAGAATGGGGATGAACAGCCTCATTTTGTTCTTAGTGGTCTTCTATCTGGTACTGGGCGTACCGCTAGGTAATCTAATCCAGAACGTAACCGCGCACCTCCTGGGATTGCCGGTGCTATAATTAAATTGGTCGGAAAAGGCACAATAAATTTTCTGAACAAAATTTATACGGGAGCTCAATTATGCGGATCGGGCTGCGGCCCGGGCGTGAGAGCACCCACTTTGCCAAACAGCAGAGTAAATTGAGTGCCTCGCCGGCCACTTTGTTTATAATGAGGGAGTTCCTCCGGGGTGTGGCGCAGTTGGCTAGCGCGTGCGGCTGGGGGCCGTGAGGTCGCAGGTTCAAGTCCTGTCACCCCGACCAAAGAACCAAGAATGAAACAAGCAAAACTATTTACTGACGGTGGCGCGAGAGGCAATCCAGGTCCGGCTGCCACAGCTTTTGTTATCTGTAAAATGGATGATACTGTTGTAGAAAAGTCTGGAAAATATATAGGCAAAACCACCAACAATCAGGCTGAATACCAGGCTCTAATTGCTGGCTTGAGTCGTTGTTTGGAGCTAGGCATCAAGGACCTTACGGTCTACATGGATAGCGAGTTAGTAGTCAAACAAATTCAGGGATTATACAAAGTCAAGAACTTAGAGCTCAAGCCGCACCATCTGAAGGTTCAGGAAATTATGCCAAACTTTAAATCCATCAGATTCATGCACGTGCGCAGAGCACTGAATAAGTTAGCCGATGCTGAACTTAACCGTGTTCTTGATGAGCTAAATAAGGTATAATCAAGGGGTGCCGGCTGATGGTCAGTCGCCCGCGCGTTAGCGCGGGAGGAAAGTCCGGGCAGCATAGGGCAAAGGCAGTTGCTAACAGCAACCGGGAGTAATCCCAGGGAAAGTGCCACAGAAACGACACAACCAGTCTCGTTACCCGAGGCTAGGAAATGGTGAAAAGAGTGGCCTGATCTTTTGGTCAGGGCAATCTTTAGCGGTTTTACCGCTAAAGATTGCGGTAAAGGCCCACAGTTCCGTACGGTGACGCACGGAAGAGGTAAACCCTGCCTGCTGCAAGGAGACAGTCCAAAAATTGGTGGTCCGCCAGAACTGTCATTAAACCGCTCGAGCTTGCCGGCAACGGCAAGCCTAGATAGATGACTGACTAGAACAGAACCCGGCTTACACCCTGCCGGCACACCTAAAAACCCTCCTAACGGAGGGTTTTTAGGTTAAGTTTTTATACTTTTGACGACTTCCGAGAAAGCTTTAGGCTCGTTGGCAGCTAGCTCTGATAATATCTTGCGGTCGAGGGTAATATCTGTCTTTTTTAAACCAGATATTAACTGGCTGTAAGTGGTGCCATTGAGACGCGCGGCGGCGTTAATTCGAGCATTCCAGAGTTGGCGCATAGTTCGTTTCTTATTGCGCCGGTCGCGATAAGCATAAACCAACGAACGAGTAGCCGCTTGCCGACCTCTTTTAACAGATGTCCGGTGGGCTCTTGTCATACCTTTGGTTGCGCGGGTAATCTTGGCGTGTCGTTGGTGGGACGCTGTCCCTCTTTTCACTCTCATTGTTTAATCAACCTAGCTTACGACGAATATTTTTTACTTGAGCACCTTTAAGAACCTCTAGTCCAGCAAACCGACGTTTGCGGCTAGCGCTCTTCTTTTGTAAAAAATGCCCACCAGTGGCATGACGCCTCAGCACCTTACCTTGCTTAGATAGGCGCAGGCGCTTCTTGGTCCCACTATGTGTTTTTAACTTTGGCATTTTTACTCCTTACAACAAAACTCAACTGACGACCGGCGAATTGTGGGGGTTGGTCTACGACCGTTTGTTCTCCCAAATCGGCAGTTATCCTCTCGGCTAACTTAAAGCCCAATTCCTTATGGGCTAATTCACGTCCTCGATAGATTAGCGTAATTTTCACCTTATGTCCAGCTTCTAGAAAGCCTGTAACCTTTCGGAGTTTGATAGCTAAATCGTGCTGGCCGATCTTAAGGCCGATCCTCATCTGTTTGAGATCTAAAGAGCGGCTGCTTTTGCGGCTTTTCTGGAGCAGTTTGGTGCGTTGATAATTATATTTACCCCAGTCCACGATTTTGGCCACAGGCGGGGTCGTATTAGAAGAGACTTCTACCAGGTCAAGGCCAGCCGTTTCGGCGGCTGCCAGAGCTTCAGCACGGCTCAAGACCCCTAATTGACGACCGTCAGCACCTATAACACGAAGTTCACTCGCTCGTATGGCTTGATTAATGCTGGGATCTTTAGCGATCTTGCGGACTCCTTAGTAAGCTTTGATTCTGATATTAACAAAACAGAGGAGACAGCTCAAGTTAAAACGGGCTGATAACGGTATTGCAGCGCTTCGGCAATATGGGTTGGAAGAATGATTGGCTCGCCAGCTAGGTCAGCGATTGTGCGGGCTACCTTAACGGTCCGGACGTAGGCTCGAGCGGAAATTGCCAGTTTTTCGGCGGCCTCATCCAGGAGTTTTTTAGCCGGACTGGACAGCCTGGCTAGCTCTCGTACCTCTTTATTTGTCATTGAAGCGTTGAACCTGACGCTTCCAAATCGTTCCTTTTGTAGCTGGTATGACTTAGCTACCGAGAGCCTGGCGGGGCGGGTCTCACTTTGGCGCTTTTCCCCTGACAGTATGGCTTTATAGTCAACGTCGTGGACCGGCAGGTGCAAATCAATTCGGTCCAGGATCGGGCCCGAGACTTTCTTCTGATATCGAGAAATTGCAGCGGCCGTACAGACGCAGGGCTTGGAGGTGCCAAAATAACCACAAGGACAGGGGTTTTGAGTGGCGACCAGAATAAAACTAGCAGGGTAGGTGGCGGAGCCTTTAACCCGGGCTATAGTTACCAGCCCATCTTCCAGCGGTTGTCTAAGAGCTTCCAAAGAACCGTGGCTGAATTCCGGTAGTTCATCAAGAAATAGTACGCCTCGATGGGCTAAGGTCGCCTCGCCTGGTCGAGGGTTAGATCCACCACCAACAAGTGCGGTAGTACTAGCGGTATGGTGCGGTGAGCGAAATGGCCTATCGGTGATAATCTCGCTGAAGTCCCCTATGGCCAGGCTGTGGAGCTGTGTAACCTCCAGAACTTCGCTGCGGTCGAGCGGCGGTAAAATACCACACATCGCCTTGGCTAACATCGTTTTTCCGGTTCCAGGCGGACCATGGAACAGTATGTTGTGATGGCCAGCCGCCGCAATCTGCAAGGCTCTTTTAGCCACTGCCTGCCCGGAGATTTCGGCCAAATCTATGGCGTCCGTTTTAGACTGCTGAGCTATTAGCCTGCCTTCACCGCTGGTGGTTGTCTTTAAGCCTAGCGTACCGGCAAAATCCAGATAAACATCCTTGAGGCTATTAGCTGCCTTTATGCTGATACCGGGGACTAGCAAGGCCTGAGTTAAATTAGATTCCGGAATAACAAAGCGGGTCAGACGAAGTTTTTTAGCCTCTAGGATGCGACCGATCAAGCCTCTTACGGGATTAAGTGATCCATCAAGGCTCAGCTCGCCCAGGAAGACCCAACGCTCAGGGCTGGACGCATCAATTTGGCGGCTTTCTCTCAGAACGGCTAGAGCCATAGCTAGGTCCAGACTGGTCGAGTCCTTCAGCATATCGGCAGGAGATAGATTTAAAGTGACTCTTTTTTTGGGAAAGGCCAGGGCAGAGTTGCTGAAACTAGCCCGTAGGCGGTCCTTGGCTTCATCTACGGCCTTCGAAGCGTAGCCGATAATAACGATGGCCGGCAGCCCATTAGTGATATGACACTCTACATTGACTAAAGCAGCACCCGTCCCAGAGTAATCAACGATGCTTTTGACGCCCTTCACCAATTCGTATTATTGCACTTAAAATTTTTAAAACAAATCACCCGGCTCTTAATTTTGCGAGCCGGGTGAAGAGATTTTGGGGAGGTTTGTTTCGTCTGTTTGTTTAGACGCTTTTGGATGGAACAACGGCTTGCGAGAAGCCGTTGTTTCAAATCTGTTTTTGTTTTGAGCACTTTTTTTATTCAAGTGCCATCTTCATCTTATAAACACATTATTTTACTGTCAACATGTTTATGGCTAAAAACCTGTGCATAACTTTACTTTTTTATAATATTAAAAATCAAAAAAGCAAATAAGGGTTCGTAGGCCGCGTATAAACACAACGTTGTGATGAGCTTTAACGACACATTTGAGCCAAAGCGACTAAAGCTAAAAAGGCCTTGGCCGAACTAGGTTTGTCTTAGCTAGAAAATAAGCAACTCAATTTACGCCTAGGCACTGCTAACAAGACTTTTTGCTCACCGGCAGCGTTGCTACGTTTGTGGGCTGCTTAACAAACGCTGCCGTTTTAGCACGAAAGCTCCTACAGCCTTAGAGCCTATTTGCTGGTGTTCCAGGATCTCAAATTAAATCGTCAAATAACTGTCACTCGATTAATTCCCATAGACTGAGACATAAATGATCGGAAAAAGGCAGGCTATACGAACGACTAAGTTCAAATTACAACACATGCACAGCCCATTTATTATCTGTAATATGTAAAAAAAGCAACGTTGACTTCTTGACCATAACAAAAATGTGTGCTAGGCTTGGATGGTAAGTCACCAAAACAAAAACTTACAATTACACCGTATGTGAGACGGATGGATAGCGCTCCCGAAATAGGGAGCGGTCAGTCAAATAGCCGAGAGACGGTAAGCGCTACAAAGTAATTTTACAAGGGCGCATTTACCGCCTCGGCTCCTAGTGCATTACAATAAAGAGCGTGAAGAACACGCTTTATTCCCAAAAACTGCCGGCACTCATCTGTGCTGGCAGTTTTGTAGTCATAATAATGCTGGCGAGTGTCACCAATCCCTCTAAACAGATAGCTTCGATAATTATCTTCTTTATTTTTCTACTGGTGTTTCTAGTTAGTCTTAGCAGTTGGCTCTCACTCCGCTTACAAAAGCCAAGAGCCTTCAGACGCAAGATGATGATTGGCGGCATATTCATTACTTTGGCGCTTATGTTCAACAGCGCGGGCTCTCTAACCCTTATTGACGCACTGATATTACTTCTGACAATGACCGGTCTGGGTCTCTATTTTGATAGGCGTCAGGCCTGAATTTGGGCTATGAGCCTAGTGTCGCCTAAAGTATAATTAATGGGTATGAATCCAGGTAGTGGAGAAAAAGCTCGCTTCGAGGCGCCCCAACCATCAGTGGAAGCTCCAGAGCAAGCCGCTGAACAGGGAGTTGAGAGTCAACCCGCCTATATAGAGAAAGCTCCTTCGGCGCAACCGAGCCCTCCCTCTATTGCTCTGCCAACCGATACCCCGACAGCTATGCCGGTTAATATAGGCGATGACGCGGACAGCTCAACTGCTCCAGACGCTTCCGGTGAGGCTGTAGACCGAAATAAGATTGAAAAACAGTGGGTAGATAAAGCCAAAACTGTTATAGCTCAGACCAAAGACGATCCATATGCTCAGAAGAAAGAGATGAGTAAAGTCAAAGCCGACTATATAAAGACTCGCTTTAATAAGATCTTACGGACAGATCCGGGCGTGTCATGAGCTTGCTTATAGTGTTAATCGTATTGATGGGCCTCATTGCCATTGGTGCCTACGCTAGCTTTTTTTACTTAAGGCGACTCTATCGAGAACAGAAGAACTACGAGCGGGGTTTAAAGATGGTGCCGCTACTTATTCATTTGCCACCCATGAGTGAAGATACAGAGGCCGGTGGCAGAGATGTTCGTGATGTAGCCGACGAGAATATCTCCAAGGCCCAGATTCTATACAGCATCTTGGCAAGTACTTACCAGAAGGGTTTTCGGGCGCGGTTTTATGGTCAACGCCATATTGCCCTTGAAATAGTAGCCCATCAGGGCAGCGTTAGCTTTTATGCGGCCGTACCCGTCCCTCTAGTGGGGGTAGTGGAGCAGGCGATAGTCAGCGCTTATCCGGCTGCTCGTCTAGAAGAAGTGGATGAACACAATATTTTTAGCCCAGTCGGCCGCCTGCCAGCTACTGTTGGCGGCGAGCTCAGTTTAAAGGAAAGCTTTGCTTACCCGATAGCTACCTATCAGGACATCAAACGCGATACTATGCAGTCCCTGCTGAACTCTTTGTCCACGCTTACTAAAGAAGATGGCGCTGGCATCCAAATTCTCCTAAGACCAGCTGATAGCAGTTGGCGCAAGGTGGCTACAGAGGAAGCCGGCAAGAGGAGACACGGCAAAAACCAATCCAAAGGGTTCGATGCTGTTCTATCAAACGCTGGCGGTGTTTTCGGAGCCTTGGTTAAACCACCTGAAGTCAAGGAAACCGACAAAGACAAATCACCCGCCGATCTGTCCGCACTGGATCAGTCGGTAATTCAAGCTATAGAAGAGAAGACTAAACAGCCAGCTTACGAAACCTTAATCCGAGTAGTGGCTTCCTCTAACGTTCCACATCGCTCCCAAACCATCCTGAACAACATTATTGCAACCTTCGCCCTGTTTGATGCGCCCGGGCGTAATGGATTCAAATATACGCCGGCAAAAGATATCGAGGGTTTTGTGACGGCTTACATCCTACGCTTTTTCCCTCAGGAAAAAAACGCGGCTATCTTAAATACGACCGAAATGGCCACCTTATTTCACTTTCCTGACCAAAGTAATATCCCTACTAGCCAACTCGGCAGGCAAGCATCTAAGCAGGTTGACGGCCCGCGCAATGTTCCAGAAGAGGGACTGCTGCTGGGCTACAACATGTTTCGCGGCGCTAAAAAGGCTATACGACTGTCTACCAACGATCGTCAACGGCACATGTATGTTGTCGGCCAGACTGGCACAGGTAAGTCTACCTATCTAGAGAATTTAGCACTCCAGGACATGCTTGAAGGCAAGGGCTTCGCTTTTGTTGATCCGCACGGCGACACAGCCGAGAGGTTACTGGCTATGGTTCCCAAAGAGCGAACGGAGGACGTCATTTATTTCAGCCCGGCGGACATGGATTTCCCGCTAGGTCTAAACATGTTTGAGTTTCACTCACCAGACCAAAAGGACTTCCTAATCCAGGAGGCCATAAACATGCTCTATAAGTTGTATGACCCACAACATCAGGGGATAATCGGCCCCCGTTATGAGCATCTATTCCGTAACGCTGCGCTGGCTGTTATGGCCGACCCAGCTGGGGGCACCTTTATCGATATACCAAAGCTTTTTCGTGATCCGCAGTTTGTTGAACAAAAACTTAAGTATGTCACCGACCAGAATGTCCTAGAGTTTTGGCGAAAAGAAATGCCCGCATCCCAGCGATCTAATGAGTTTGGAGAAGTCACTAGCTGGTTTGTGAGCAAGTTCGGCGCCTTTATGAGCAACGAAATGATGCGAAACATCATCGGCCAGGCTAAGAGCTCGTTTGATCTTCGCGAGGTTATGGACGAGGGCAAAATCCTGCTCGTAAACTTAAGCCGTGGTCGGACTGGCGACCTTAACTCTAAACTCCTGGGCATGATATTTGTTATGAAGTTTGAAGCCGCGGCCATGAGCCGAGCCGACGTTCCAGAGGAGTATCGCAAGGACTTCTGCTTGTATGTTGATGAGTTCCAGAATTTCTCCACTGATTCATTCGCCGACATTCTCAGCCAAGCGCGAAAGTACCACCTCAACCTGATTGTGGCCAACCAGTTTACAACGCAGCTCAGTGAAGAGATCCGAGACGCTGTGTTCGGCAATGTCGGGACAGTCATCTCTTATCGCGTCGGGACGAACGACGCAGAGTTCCTGGCTAAACAGTTTGCTCCAGTTTTTGACATCGATGACTTGCAGTTTATTCCTAACTACAACACCGTCGTACGCATGATGATCGGCGGTGTGCCAGTCCAGCCTTTTAGCATGGCGGCCTTGCCACCTCTTGGGCAGCCCAACCCTCAACTGGCGGATGCGCTTAAGCAGCTCTCGGCGGCGAAATACGGACGACCCAAAGCAGAGGTTGAGGCTGAAATTTTTGAACGGCTGGCCACCAAGACGCCTCCCAGGCCGGCTTTTACTGCCGGTGCTCCGTTTGGCGGAGCGCAAATTCCTGCAACGACCCCACAATGGACTTCTGCTGGCTCAGCTGCCAGAGCGCCTGCACCCAGCGGCGTTCCAGGCGGGACCGGGCGACCACCAGCAGACCCCACGGGAGCATCCTCTTTTCTTGACGAATGGCTTTCTAAGCGAAAAACAGCACCGGCGTACACGCCGAGTCCAGCTGGCGCGCCAGCTACTTCTAATACTCAGCAGCCCATTCCGGCGGCACCTAGAACGGACGCGATGGCGGAGCTAAAACTGCCCAAAAACAACCAAGCAGCAGACTCGAGCACAGGAGTTCGTATTGACGAGAGCGGTAACTTGACGTCGTCATCATAATACGTAGCTAGTACTTGTTTTGTAAGCGTAATACATCTATAATTGATAGCGATAGGAGTGGGGCAAACAACAGCTCTTTCGCTATGAAGTTGCCCACTTTTTAACTCCTTAAGGTAAACACAAAATGGAAGGGTATAAGATTGGCCAAAGATAAAAAGGACGTTTACGGCGCCGGCCAGATTCAAGTTCTAGAAGGTCTCGAGCCGGTTCGCAAACGCCCTGGTATGTATATTGGCAGCACTGGTTACGAAGGGCTCCACCACATGATCAAGGAGCTGGCTGACAATGCTATTGACGAAGTCATCGCTGGATTTGCTACGGCTGTGGATGTTGTTATGCATGAAGACGGCAGCGTGACCGTCACCGATAATGGTCGGGGTATTCCAGTAGACACACATCCCAAGACCGGCAAGAGTACCCTAGAAACGGTTTTGACTATTCTACATGCTGGAGGTAAATTCGGCAGCGGAGGCTATAAAGTTTCCAGCGGTTTACACGGCGTAGGCCTAAGCGTGGTTAATGCTCTATCTACCAAGCTGACCGCGGAAGTTCAGCGTGATGGCTATAATTGGCGTCAAGATTATGCTCTCGGCGCGCCAACCACGAAAGTTATCAAGGGCGATAAGACTGACGCGACCGGAACTTCAATTCGCTTTTATCCTGACGTCAGCATTTTCGAATCAACCGAGTTTGACTACGCATGGGTCGTTGACTATCTGCGCCATCAGGCCTACCTCACTAAAGGCGTAAAGGCTTCTGTTCGCGATGAACGGACCGGCACAGCCTATGCCTTCCACTTCGAAGGTGGCATTGAATCTTATGTCCGTCATTTGAACCATGGCAAAGAGCCAATTGACGATGACATCTTTTATGTAGAGCGCCAGGTTAAGGACTCCATAGTTGAAATCGCTCTGCAGTACAGTGACGCCTTCACAGAAACCGTTTTGGCGTTTGCTAACAATGTCTACAATCCCGACGGTGGCACGCACCTGACGGGCTTCAGAACGGCTCTGACGCGAGTTTTGAACGACTATGCCAGAAAGAGCGGGCTATTAAAAGAAAAAGAAGAGAATCTTACAGGCGAGGACGTTAGGGAAGGCCTAACGGCTGTAATCTTAGTCAAAATACCCGATCCACAATTTGAAGGCCAGACCAAAAACAAGCTCGGTAATCCAGAAGTCCGCGGCTACATCGAGCAAGTTATGAACGAATGGCTCTCGTACTACCTAGAAGAGCATCCTAACGTTGCCCGTAAGATGGTCAATAAATCACTTCTGGCTGCCAGGGCTCGCAAGGCGGCTCGCGCGGCTCGCGACAATATTATCCGTAAAGGCGCCCTGGAAGGAGCCAGCCTACCAGGTAAACTGGCCGACTGCGCCACCAAAGATCGCTCACAGGCCGAGTTATTCATAGTTGAGGGCCTGAGCGCCGGCGGTAGCGCCAAAGACGGCCGTAATAGTTACTATCAGGCCATTTTGCCGCTGCGCGGTAAGGTATTAAACGTCGAGAGGGCTCGCCTGGACAAGATGCTGGCTAACCAGGAAATTCTTAACCTGATCAAGGCTCTCGGGGTTGGTATCGAAGAACAGTTCGATATGACAGGCCTAAGATACGAACGGATTGTCATAATGACCGACGCTGACGTTGACGGCTCTCATATACGCACCTTGCTCTTAACGCTGTTCTTTCGCCATATGCGACCGGTTATCGAGGGCGGCCATTTGTATGCTGCTCAACCGCCGCTTTACGCCATAGCCGCCGGCAAGAACAAACAGTATGCCTATACCGACGAAGAGAGGGATACGATCCTGGACAAATTAATTGCCGAGCGCAAATCCAAGGGGGTTAAGATTGAGGCTGAGGAAGATCGGGTCAAGCAAGCCGGGGCCACAATTCAGCGCTACAAGGGTTTGGGAGAGATGAATGCCGACCAATTATGGGAGACCACCATGGATCCATCTAATCGCGTTTTGGCCCAGGTGCGGATTGAAGATGGCGAGAAAGCCGATGCTATCTTCTCTAAACTCATGGGAACAGAGGTAGAGCTAAGGAAGAACTTTATTCAAAGCCGGGCTAAATTCGTAAAGGATCTGGATATTTAAAATGGACGATCGAGCCAAAGGCATTCTGCCGTCAATTGATAAACACTCTAAGATCGTTTTGGATCGTAGCGTCGAGGACGAAATGGAGACTAGTTACTTGCAGTACTCCATGAGTGTTATCGTCGCTCGCGCCTTGCCGGATGTCCGCGATGGCCTGAAGCCAGTGCACCGCCGAATCCTGTACGTTATGGATAAGAACAATCTTCGTAGCGGCGCCAAATATACCAAGAGCGCCCAAATCGTTGGTGAGGTTATGGGCAAGTACCACCCCCATGGCGACACCGCTATTTATGACGCTATGGTCCGCTTGGCTCAGCCGTTCTCGACGCGCTATCCGTTAGTCGATGGCCAGGGTAACTTCGGTTCGATGGACGGCGATCCGCCAGCTGCTTATCGCTATACCGAGGCTCGTATGACTAAAGCCTCCGAAGCCTTGCTGGATGATATTGATAAAGAGACTGTTCCATTCCGAGACAACTTCGACGGTTCACAACAAGAGCCCGAGGTTCTGCCTGCCAAACTGCCAAACCTACTTCTTAACGGCCAGGTTGGTATCGCTGTTGGCATGGCGACCAACATACCGCCCCACAATTTGGGCGAGCTGCTCGACGCTACTATGACTCAGATCGACAAGCCGGAAGCTACACTCGACGACCTAATGGAACATGTCAAAGGGCCAGATTTCCCGACTGGGGCGGTGGTCTATGGCCGCGAATCTATTAGAACTGCCTTCGCTACCGGCCGAGGCGGCGTGATTATAAGGGGCGTCGCTGATATAGAGGAGGCTGGCAAGGGCCGACACCGAATTATAATTACCGAGATACCGTACGCGGTCAACAAGGCAGGTCTAGTGGAGAAGATTGCCGACCTAGTCCGCGAGAAAAAAATCAGTGGCATTAATGATATCCGTGATGAGAGTTCTCGCGGCTCGGTCAGAATCGTTATCGATCTAAAAAAAGATGCTTATCCAAAGAAGTTGCTCAATCAGCTTTATAAATTAACCCCTCTCCAGACGGCCTTCCACTACAACATGTTGGCTTTGATTGACGGTATACAGCCACGAGTTCTGGGTCTTCAAGACATTATCAAAGAGTATATCAAGCACCGGCAAGTGGTTGTTCGTCGCCGGACTGAATTTGAGCTCCGAAAAGCTCAGGAAAGAGCCCATATTTTAGAGGGCCTAAAAACCGCGCTCGACCACATCGACGAAGTGATTAAGACTATTCGGGCCAGTCAAACTACCGAGGAAGCCCAAGCTAACTTGATCAAGAAGTTCAAACTAAGCGAGATACAGGCCCGAGCAATTCTAGCTATGCAGCTGCGAACTCTGGCCGGGTTGGAGCGTAAGAAGATTGAGGATGAACTCAAAGAATTACTGACTATTATCGAGCAATTAAAGAACGTCCTGGCGGACGAAAAGAAGATCCTGAAAATAATTAAGGACGAACTTAATGAAATGAAACGCCAGTATGGTGATGATCGACGGACTAAAATAATTGCTCAGGAATTAGGCAGGCTTAGTGACGAAGATTTAGTCCCAGATGAACAAGTTGTAGTAACGCTTACATCGGCAAACTACATAAAGCGGACACCAATAGCCGACTATAAGCGGCAAGGCCGAGGTGGCAAAGGACGGAGAGGGATGGCCACTAGAGAGGAAGATGTTATAGAACACGTTGTAAATGCTTCAACACATGACTTTCTACTTTTCTTCACAAACAAAGGTCGGGTCTTCCGAATCAAAACCTACGAAGTCCCAGCCGTTGGACTCAACGCCAAGGGCGTTGCGATAGTCAATTTGTTGCAACTTCAGCCTGAAGAAATTGTTAGTTCAGTCATAAATGTCAGCAAGCAAAACGAAGCAGGACACCTGCTGATGTGTACCAAAAACGGGGTAGTGAAGAAAACTCCCTTCGAACAGTACAAAAACGTCCGTAGCTCCGGTTTAATTTCTATCAGGCTGGATGAAGGGGATGAACTGCGCTGGATCCGCATGACAAGCGGCAAGAACGAAGTCGTCATTTCGACCAGCCAAGGCCAGGCCATACGCTTCCACGAGAAGGATGTCCGTCCTATGGGGCGAGCCTCCAGAGGCGTTCGGGGTATCCGTTTGCGACCGGAGGACCAGGTTATCGGCATGGATATAGTCGAGGAGAACTCCTCAATCTTTGTTATCAGCGAATTCGGCTATGGTAAGCGGACCAAGATGAGCCAATTTACCTCCCACGCCCGCGGCGGCGTAGGCATTCGTTCAGCTGTGGTTAATAGCAAAACCGGCAGACTTGTAGCCGTTAAATCCCTTAGTGGCTTATCTGATCAGGAGATTATTATCATATCCTCACAGGGCCAAACTATTAGGCTGGGGCTTAAAAATATTCCGGAGCTTGGACGAGCCACCCAAGGTGTTAGAATCATGCGCTTGAACGAAGGCGATCATGTGGTCTCTCTGGCTCTGGTTGACAAAGATATGGAAGAAGACGAGCCTGAACCGGCCCCCCCAAAAGTTACTAGTTCCAAGGCCGCCGATACTAGTGTTAAAGCCGTTGACAGCAAGTCTCAGAATAAGCTACTATAAGGTCAGCTTTTGAGGTGCCTGTTTTTGAGTGTCTAAAGAAAACTACTGATAAAAGACACAAAAAAAGAAAAGCAGGGCCAATTCGCCAAAAAAAGGGCGGACATATCCTTTAAAGCGCTCATTGAAAATTGAGTAGTGCAAATCAACGTCAGTTTCGCCCGCCAAAGTTTCTTTGAAACTTCAGGTGGGCAAATCTGAAATTTAAGTCAGAATATCCCGACTTGTCGGGATTGTTCTACTGAACCACAGATTCTTTAATGGAGAGTTTGATCCTGGCTCAGGATGAACGCTGGCGGCGTGCCTAATACATGCAAGTCGAGCGGTAAGGCTTTCACAGTTTATTTGACCGAGCCAGGTCTTTCTCAAACTTTCCGGCTGGAAAACTTGAGAAAATCGTTTAACTTTAAGAAGAACGATGATCTGGCGCCAAACCTTCATCTATTACAGATGCGGGCAAGGTCGAATGAGGTGTGAAAGTACACGAGCGGCGGACGGCAGAGTAACACGTAGGAACGTACCCCAAACTGAGGGATAAGCCCGGGAAACCGGGTCTAATACCGCATATTATCTTCGGATCAAAGCTTCGGCGGTTTGGGAGCGGCCTGCGTATGATTAGCTTGTTGGTGAGGTAATGGCTTACCAAGGCGACGATCATTAGCTGGT
>CAZETJ010000012.1:12774-18464 GCA_964514575.1 uncultured Candidatus Saccharibacteria bacterium | reverse complement strand
TCGGAGCCAACCGCAAACTTATGGAGCGGTTCTGGACTCAGCTGGAGGAATTCGCGGCTTATTGTTTCAACAAAGTGCACTCGGCCTGCTACGCCCTGATCGCTTATCAGACGGCTTATCTCAAGGCGCACTATCCGGCGGCCTTTATGGCCGCCCTAATGACCAGTGATTATGACGACATCGACCGTCTGGCAATCGAGATCACGGAGTGTCGACACATGGGGATAGAAGTCCTGCCGCCCGACGTCAACCAATCCTTCCACGAATTCGCGGTGGTGCCCGGCGCCGATCCGGATGGAGGCCAAATCCGTTTCGGACTTGATGCAGTCAAAAATGTTGGCCATGGCGCAGTCGAAGAAATTCTAAAAGGCCGGGAGCTTGCCGGCGGCTCGTTCGCCTCTCTCGAAGATTTTTGTAAACACGTTAACCCGCGTGTCGTTAACCGCAAGGGACTCGAATCGTTGGTCAAGGCCGGAGCCCTAGACAGCTTCGGCGAACGCAGTCTGCTATTAAATAACGTCGATAGTATCTTGGGGCTATCAAGCAAAATTCAGCAAGACGCACTATCGGGACAGGTCGACTTGTTCGGCGAGAGCGATGTGCCGTCCGAGATGGCTCAGCGCTTAGTTCTAGACAAGAGCGGCCCGACCTTTTCGCCGCAGGAGCAGCTTACGTGGGAAAGGGAGCTGCTTGGCCTATATCTTAGCCAAAGCCCGCTAGAGGACTACCAAGCGATCTTGGCCAGCAACACTACGCCGGTTAAGAGCATAAGCGGCGGTTTAGATGGACGCGAGGTGACGGTTGGCGGCCGGATTAGCGACGTACGAGAGATTACCACCAAGAACGGCTCTAAGATGGCGTTTGTTAAAATTGAGGATTTGAGCGGCGAGATGGAGTTGGTTCTCTTCCCAAAGGTTTATGCCAACGCTGCGGAGGTCTGCCAACGCGACCAGATCATTCTGGCTAAGGGCAAAATTGGCACGGGTCGTGGCGCTGATAGAACCTCGGAAGAGCCGAAAATTCTAGTAGATGAAGTTCAGGTCGTCAGCTTAGATCAGGCCAAAAACCACAAAAGCAGATCGGCGGAGACGCCGGGCTCGCAGCGGCTGTATATCCGCCTTGAAGACAGCAACAACCAAACCCTGCTAATTTCGCTCAAAGAAAAGCTCGACAACCACCAGGGCCCAACAGAAGTTGTTCTGGTCACCGGCCCGAAAGACTCTAAACAGATTATAAAATTGCCGCAGACCATTGATATCAACGAATCTAGCCTGCGCGATCTAGCGTCAATGTTCGGGTCAACAAACGTCGTAGTACGCTAATTACTGAATAAAGCCGGCGGTTCTGACCAGAAGAAACGACAAGATAATTACAGCTATCAAACATAGTTCGATAAGGGGGTGCTTAATAACAAAGCGTTCGCTGCGCCTGGCCGCTCGCCGGATAGCAACCATGTGGCGGCCAATCCAAATCCCTAGAGCGCCGACCAAGATAACGGTGACGGCTATGGTTGGCAGATCGCCGGGCGGAAGAAAGGCTGCCGCCAGCTGGACGTGATTAGTCGGCTGCGAGCCCAGACCATCCAAATTAGTGTTCTGAGAATTGGCGGTCAGGATGGTACTACTGGAGGCTGGTTGAGACTGAGCTGGCGGCGCGCTGGCCGGTCTTCCGTAAAAGGCCACTACTATGAACATCGCTCCTCCGCCAGCTGAGGTGTACTTGGGACTATAGGCTACGCCGAATCCGGCGTCTGTATAAGCTGTGTCAAGCATATTAGCTCGGTGCGAGGTGCTGGCCATCCAAGCTGTTGTCACAGCGTCTGGGCCGCCAAAGCCGGCTGCTAAGTTCTCGCCCATTTTTTGGTAGGTATAACCTTCTGCCGAGGCAAAGGCCCAAGGCGAATTGCCCTCTGGTGTGTCATGGCTCCAGTAATTGCGGGCTGCCATGTCATTTGCCTTGGTCTGGGCGGCGGCTTGCAACTGTGGATTTAGGGTCAAAGTCTGCTCATGGGCGGCAGTTCTTTGGCCGTTGGCGTCGGTAAGGTAGGCGTTAAGAGTGGTACCACTGGTCGATGTTAAAACAGCGCTGGGCGCAGCCGTAACCGACTGAAGACTGTGAGAGCGTAAGTTGAATGTCAGCAGTACGCCGATCAGCAATATCAGCGGCAGGTAGGGCCAATAAACGCGCTCGAAGGCATGGCGGCTAACGTTTCTGGGTCGATATTGTGATCCGGTTCTGAGTGGTCTTTTGATTTTAGCTGTCATTTTATGTTCTATTATAACCGCTTGTGCTCAGGCTGCAACTGAAAATAGAGCAATTGCACCGGCAACGGCCACGTTTAGCGATTCTTTTTTGCCCCGCATAGGAATTTGCAAATGGACATCTGCTTGGTCAAGGACCGTTCGGTCCAGGCCGCCAATCTCCGGTCCAACGATTAAAGCTAATTTCTTATCACTCGGCTTAAATTTTTTTATGTCGATAGCCCCTGAAGTCTGTTCGATAGCCGCTATTTCGAATCCATCCCGCTTAAGGCTGGCAATAGGCTCTGAAATATCTTCGGTATGTAGCCACGGGACGCTAATCTCAGCCCCCAAAGCTGTCTTTAGGATCCGTTGGTGGGTTTTCTCGGCCAAATGCGGTAATCTCTTGTCGCCAGGGTGTTTCGGGTAGGGCGTATAGCCGCATAAAATCACCCGGCTGGCACCTAATCCGTCAGCCGACCTCAATAAACTGCCAACATTGTGGGCAGAACGAACGTTATGCACTAATAGTACAACCTCTAGCATCCTTTTAGCTTAAGCCGACTTTGTCTATAATTAAAGGTAATATGGTGGGACTCTAGGAAAATGGCAGCTGATGCCCGTTCGATTGAAGAGCAGGCGACTTCCCGGCGAGCCGAGATTTTAGGTTTGCCCTATGTCGATACGACCAGAATACAAAAGCAACTTTTCAAAAATATCCTTACCCTGCAGGAGCTTTACGCTCTACGAATAGTGCCGCTAGTAGCCGATGAGCACAACATTCATTTTGGCCTAACAACGACCACCTCCCAACAGACGGTTAATCAGTTGCGCGGCAGGTTCACCGACCAACGTTTACAATTCTCACTGATTTCCGACACTGGCTACCGTGACTACATGAAACTTTACGACCCGCCGAAAGAGGTTCACTACGAAGATATAGAACTTAAATCAGGTGAGCAGCAAAGCAGTTCCATTATCGACGAAGTAAGCGCCACATTGGAACAAGTCCGGCCGGATGACATGTTGGGCTTTCTTGTGCAGCAAGCCTACAAACTTAAGGCCAGCGACATTCATTTAGAAAATATGGAAGACCGCGTGCGCGTTCGTTTTCGGGTGGACGGCGTTTTGCACCCAGTAGCCTACCTGTCGCACGATAAGTACCGCCATATGGTCTCGGCCATTGCAAGTTCCGCCAATATTTCGACCAATGAAAAATCCGCCCAAGGCGGTCACATCAGCCGTAACTACCAACTCGCCACCGGCGAAACTGTCCAGTTGAATCTTAGGGTCGAGGCGGTTATGTCGTCTTATGGCATGGATATAGTTATGCGCTTGTTCAATCTCAGGTTAGAGTTCTTCAGGCTGGAGAACTTGGGCTTATCGGCTGAGGAAGCGCTGCATGTCAACGACGTCATTAATCACCCGACCGGGCTGGTCCTGGTGGTCGGCCCAACTGGTTCTGGCAAAACGACCACCCTTTATTCGCTGATTAACACGCTTAATACGCCTGAGCGCAAAATTATTACGCTGGAAGACCCCGTGGAATACAACATGCCCGGTGTGATTCAGGTACCGGTGGAGGGCGGTTTGGACCGGCAAGACTTTGCTGAAAGTCTGCGGGCAGTTCTGCGGCTTGACCCTGATGTTGTTATGGTCGGCGAAATCCGCGATGCTGACACCGCTAAGACGGCCCTCCAGGCAGCCTTGACCGGGCATCTAGTACTATCTACCTTTCACGCTGGTAGCGCTGCAGCCGCCCTGACGCGCATGGTAGACATGATTGGCATAAATCCGCTATTCGCCAGTGCCATCCACCTGATAATGGCCCAGCGTTTAGTTCGTCGGCTAGATGATCAGACTAAACAGCCTTATAACCCAGACGAAGCACTGACTGCACAAATCAAAAGTGTGATTGACAGCCTACCACCATCGATCAAGCGCCCAGACCTGGCCAATCTAACGCTGTATAAATCGACGCCATCAGCCGATAATCCCTTCGGCTACAAGGGTCAAATGGCTTTGCGTGAGCAGCTGGTAATGACTCCCGGCGTCCAAAAGCTGCTAAAGCTGCCTCCCAGCCAAATCACTACGGAAAGCCTGCAGGATCAGGCGGTAGCTGATGGCATGAGAACCATGCTCCAGGACGGCATCTTAAAGGCTATAGCTGGCCAAACGACAATCGAAGAAGTCTACCGAGTCGTCGGCTAGGTCGAAGCAGTTGAATTTATCGGTGTTTTTCGGTAGTATTTATGGGACTTATGAAGAGTATCGCCCAACAAATTAGTGATAAGTACAAAAAGAGCGCTGTCGTTGACGTTCGCTCTGGCGATAGCGTGCGAGTTCATCAAAAAGTTCGAGAGGGCAGCAAGGAGCGCGTGCAGGTCTTTGAAGGCCTTGTTATAAGGGTCAGCCGCGACCGCTCGTTGACAGCCTCGTTTACTGTTCGCCGCGTCGCTAGCGGCGTAGGAGTCGAGAAAACCTATCTTATACACTCGCCAAATGTCTTAAAGGTGGAAGTTGTCCGCCGCAGCCGCGTTCGCCGCAACTATCTGACGTACATGCGTGAGCTCACCGGTAAAAGCGCCCGACTGACTAGCGTAGATTTTGATAAAGAGACTATTAATGCGGTCAAGGACGAGGCTGCCGAAGCCGAAGAGGCTAAAATCCACGAAGAACAAGCCGAAAGCTACGATCCAGCCCAAGCGGCTGCTGAAAAGGCCGAAGCTAAGGCTGCCAAAGAAGCTGGCGCTGACGAGGCGCCAAAATCCGACGCTGATAAGCTAGAAGCCAAACCAGCCGAAAAAGCCGATGCCGCTGCTCCGGCCGCCGAGCAAAACAAAGATAAATAACCCCTATCTCACAGGGCGCTATATAATGGGGTCATGGTTGGGGTTGATGAAGTTGGCCGGGGATGTTTGGCTGGCCCGCTTCTAGTTGTCGCGGCTCGCCAAAAAGCTAAGCCGCCAACCGGGTTAAGAGACTCTAAATTGCTCTCGCGCAAACAGCGAGAAAGGCTCTATCCAGCGCTGATAACCTCATTTGAGTTTGGCGAAGGCTGGGTGAGCGCCTCGGAAATCGATAAGCTAGGGCTTGGACGCGGACTCAGGCTTGGAGTAAAGCGTGCTCTTGATCAGGTCAAGCCGGAGCATAGCGAAGAAATCGTAATTGACGGGATTGTTAATTATGTTCCTGTTACTTACTCCAATAGCCGTTGCCAAGTCGATGCCGATGAGTTTATGCCGCTGGTCTCGGCAGCTTCAATTTATGCCAAAGTCACTCGCGATCGGTTCATGGGGATTCTGTCCGAGAAATATCCTGATTATAGTTTTGACCGCCACGTTGGCTACGCTACGGCTCGACATTTTCAGGCTATCGAAGAGCTTGGCCCGATCAAGTCGGTGCATCGCCTGAGTTTCGCGCCGCTAAGGCAGCTAAAACTTTTATGAA
>CAZETJ010000012.1:0-12674 GCA_964514575.1 uncultured Candidatus Saccharibacteria bacterium | reverse complement strand
ATGAAAACCACTTTCCAGGGTCGACAAGCTGAAGTGGCAGTCGCCAACCTATTAGAGCAGCATGGCTTTAAAGTCCTGGCTCAAAACTGGCGGCGGCCGCGCTGCGAGATCGATCTGATAGTCTCCAGAAAAAAGACTATCTATTTTGTCGAAGTTAAATACCGTGCCTCAGCCGAACAGGGCCAGGGCTTTGACTATATAACTAGCCGAAAAGAGAGCCAAATGCGCTTTGCCGCCGAGGTCTGGGCGCAGGAAAACAACTATAATGGCGATTGCCGACTTATGGCTGCTGCGGTATCTGGGGATGACTGCGAAAATATAGAAATGCTTGAGCTTTGATTCGCCACCAACTTCGCTATAATCAGTTAAATGGCCTATAAACCGACGTCTCTAATACTAGAAAAATACGCTAAAGTTTTAGTGAATTTTGCGCTGGGCGGTGGGAAGGGTATCAAGCCCGGCGAGGTGGTCTATCTGCAAGCTCCACTGTCGGCCCTACCGTTCTATAGAGCTCTAAGGAAAGTAATTTTAGATAGCGGCGGGCTGGCGATAAGCAGCTTGGGAGACGATATGAGCGGTGCTGCACGATATTTTTATGATCATGCTAACGAGACTCAGCTTAACTCCTTTCTATCAGACTATGCCCGTGGGCTGGTTAAACAAGTCGACCACCGGATCGCCGTGCTAGCCGACCATGACGTCCACGAGTTAGACGGCGTAGATCCAAAGAAAATGATGCTGGCTCAAAAGAGTTCTAAGCCGTTGGCTGATTGGTTCGAGAAAAAAGAAAACGATGGTAAATATACCTGGACGCTGGCACTCTATGGCACGCCGTCTATGGCTAAGGAGGCTGGACTGACGTTGGAGCAATACTGGCAGCAGATAATCAAGGCCTGCTTCTTGAACAAGGCCGATCCGATCGCTGAGTGGCAGAGAGTTTCAGCTGAAGTTAAAAGGGTCGCCGACAAACTAACTAAGCTCAAAATCAGTGAGTTAGACGTCCAGGGCAAGGACGTGGACCTGCATGTAGTTGTAGGCGCTAAGCGCCGGTGGTTGGGCGGCGGAGGCCGCAATATCCCTAGTTTCGAAGTTTTTACTTCTCCGGACTGGCGCGGCACAGAGGGTTGGATTCGCTTCAACCAGCCGCTTTATTATTACGGACCAAAAATCGAGGACATCGAGCTGACCTTCCAAAAAGGTCGAGTGGTCAAGGCCTCGGCATCCAAAAACGAGGATTTGCTCAAGGAGATCCTAGCTACGGACCGCGGCGCTTCTCAGATGGGTGAGTTCTCTCTAACCGATAAGCGCACCAGTAAAATCACCAAATTTATGGCTGAGACGTTGTTTGATGAGAACATCGGCGGTCCTTTCGGCAACACCCACTTGGCAGTCGGGCGGTCTTACAACGACACCTACACGGCTAGCACCGTCAAGGTTCCGAAACCTATCTTTAAGCGCCTTGGGTTCAACGAGTCAGTGGTTCATATGGACATGATCTCAACAACCGATCGGACGGTTATCGCCACGTTGTCCGGCGGCCGCAAAAAGGTCATTTATAAGAACGGCCAATTTACGGTTTGACTTCGAACTCCGCAGCTTCCCAGGCCGCCGGTTCGTCAATTGATGGCACTAGCGTGCGGTCTGGTTTGCTTTTGACCGCCGCTTTTTTAGGTACGGGCGTCGGCAGCTCGTATTCAATAACCAGAACGTAATCACCGGGGAAAAGCATTTCATTAGCATGCAATCGGACCTGTTCAAAACTCGGCAAGTGGTTAATCCGAATCGCTTCGTATTCTTCGGCTCCGCGCTTCCCTTGGCGAGTGATCTTCGCTGATTTAACCTTTAAGCCCTTTTGGTGAAGTGTGATTCGCCTAGACGGTCGACCGGTTTTTTTGCCGGATAGCCGAAGACTGGCTTTTGTCGAGTTAGCAGTTGCTTCTCCAAGGCTGACCTCGTAACGGCTGGGCCTAAAGTTACTAAAGAGTTTTTCGTCCTTCATCGCTATACCAAGCTTACACTGCCGGGCTTGTTATCTAGAGCTAATTTGTTATACTAATAGTAGATGTCCGGCCAGATAGGTCGGATTTTTTCATGCCCAACTTAACTAGGAGATAAAAATGGAGATGGATTTCAAACAACTAGGCCAAGCGATCAAGCTGATCGCTGAAGAGAAAAACCTGCCGGAAGAGCAGGTTACTGATATCGTTCAACAGGCACTGGCGGCTGCTTGGCGCCGCGACTTCGGTAACCGCGATCAGGAAGTCCGCGTAACTATGAACCTGAACACTGGAGACGTCACGGTCTATGTGACTAAAGAAGTAGTCGAGGACGTCGAAGATCCGCAATCGCAGATTAATTTAGCCGGGGCTCAAGTTATTCGCAAAAACGCCAAAATTGGTGAAACCGTCGAGTTAATGCAAAAGGTTGAGGACTTCGGCCGAGTGGCTGCTCAAACCGCTAAGCAGGTTGTTATGCAACGCTTGCGTGAAGCTGAGCGCGAAATAGTATTGGCCGAATATGAAGATAAGGTTGGCAGCCTGGTCAACGGGGTTATTAGCCGTGTTGAAGGCCGCCTGGTGCGCGTTGAGCTGGGTCGAGCCCAAGGCATCATGCCTGTTAGCGAACAGATCCAAGGCGAACGCTATTACCCTGGCCAACGCCTAAAGTTCTATCTCAAGGATGTAGAAAAGAATATCCGTGGTCCGCAGTTAATTATCAGTCGCGGTGCTAAGGAATTCGTCGAACAACTATTCCGCGGAGAGGTGCCGGAAATGGAAAACGGAGCTGTAGAAATCAAAGCCATCGCCCGAGAAGCTGGCGTACGGTCCAAAATCGCTGTCTCTAGCAACGTGCCGGGCGTGGACCCAGTTGGTACCTTCGTTGGCGGCCATGGTACGCGTATTAACGCCGTTCGTGATGAAATTGGCAACCAGGAAATGATTGATATCGTTGTTTGGAACGAAGACCCAACAACATTTGTGGCCAACGCCATGAAACCGGCCAATGTCGTACGCGCCGAGCTTGGCAAGAATGGCAAGGCCAAGGTCATCGTGGCGGAAGATCAACTGTCGATTGCTATCGGTAAGGCCGGCCAGAATGTCCGCCTAGCTGGCAAATTGACCGGCTATGAGCTGGACGTAGAGGCTGACGGCGCGCCGGCTGCGGAAAAGGCGGAAACGACCGAGGAGCCCGTTGAGTCTAAGCCGGTTGTGCAGAAGCTAAAGAAGAAATCCGAACTGGAAAGCTCTCTGCTAGAAGCTATCGAAGAACACGGCACCGATACTGACAACTCAAGCGAGACTTAAATCATGAGATTGAAGCAAGCGCTAGTGCCCCTAGCCTTAGCCGCGACTGTAGCCGGCTCGGGCGAAATTCTTCCTGAAGCGGGTGCTGCCGCAAAGAACCTCAGGCCCAACACAGAAGAGCAGAGTCCTATGCAAAAGACTCTCAATGAATTTCGAAATGACGTTTTACTGAAGCACCAGGCCCGAATAATGTTGGGTACTTGCGTGGCATGGCCAAACGACGGAGCTGGGACCACGGTCACCCTCAATCCGGGGCTCGCGGAATCTGGCGGAGACGAATTTTACATATTCTCCTTCCATGATCCAAGGTACCGTCCTGACTGGGGACCGCTCAATGGACCGGAGCTCCTTTCTGCTGACGCAGATCTTGTAATCATGACTACCGATATAGCCATAGACGCAAAACATCCTCGGAAGCTGTCTTCGAGAGAGATGGAAGACTCGACTGGCCAGAGATACTTCGAAGACCTGAAGACCAAACAGCCGGTCATGGACACTGTGTTAGTACCGCGGCGCCTCTCAATGTCCGGCATAACAGCAGTCTGCGCCATGCTGAAGAACCATAAGCCCATACTGATTCCGCCAGCTAAGGCCAAGAAACCCGCCTAGGGTGAAATTGGCACTCTTGACTTGAGAGTGCCAAATTGTGGTATCATTGATGCAGGCCAACATTACCGTAAAAGACCTTACAGCCGGCCAGAAGTCCTAGTTAATACAATTACTTCAGAAGGGTAAGTAAGAGGGGTCCATGATACCAAATTCACCAGATTTCCAAGAGTTTTTATCGCACCTGACCAATAACGCGTTGCATAGTTTGAAGCACGCCGACGCCATCGCTAGAGCGTCCGGTAGCGCCTATATTGGCACAGAGCATTTGTTGCTCGGAGTGCTGGCTCAGGAAGGCTCAATGGCCTCCAAAATCCTGGAAGGCGCTGGTATCACTCTAGATCGAGCTCGCCTGGCTCTTAATCTGACTCCTAAAACCTTGGTTATAAATATGGGTGGTAAGGGTTTAAGCGAGACAGCCAAGTTAACTCTAAAAATGGCTTGGGAGATCGCCCAGGAGTTTAATCAAGACTACTGCGGCACGGAGCATGTTTTATTCAGTATTTTGAGTCAAAAAAACGCTAGGGCCACCACTCTGCTGCGTGATATGAATGTCGATGTCGACCGGCTTTCCAGCGAGGTCGAAGGCTTTTTGAATCGTCAACAGTACGAAGGCGACCAAGCCTCTACGGGCACAGCTCGACGCGGAAAGAATGGCAAGAAATCGACGCTCGAAAGCTTTGGAACCGATCTTACTAAACTGGCTAAAGAAGACAAACTTGATCCGGTAGTTGGCCGTGAAAATCAAATCCGCCGCGTCATCACCATTCTTAACCGGCGCAATAAGAATAACCCAGTGCTTATCGGTGAGCCTGGCGTTGGTAAGACGGCCATCGTTGAGGGCATAGCCCAGCGAATCGTTAACGAGGAAGTCCCCGATAGCCTGCTCGACAAGCGGATTATTACCTTGGACCTGGCCGGCATGATTGCTGGCACGAAGTACCGCGGCGAATTTGAGGAGCGCCTCAAAAAAGTTATTGCTGAGCTCGAAGAAGACAAGAATACCATTATCTTCATAGACGAGCTGCACTTGATCGTGGGCGCCGGTGCGGCGGAGGGCTCCATGGACGCCGGTAATATCTTAAAGCCGAGCCTAGCCCGCGGTAAAATCCAGATGATTGGCGCCACCACTACTGACGAATACACTCGCCATGTCGAAAAAGACGCGGCGCTAGAACGACGTTTCCAGCCGATCCAGGTGCCAGAGACCACCCCGGCTGAAACCCTGGCTATTCTTAAGGGCCTGCGTTCGCACTACGAAGATTTTCACAACGTCAAAGTTGAGGATGAGGTGCTAGCTGATACTGTGCAATTTGCCCGCCGCTACGTTCGGGACCGCTACATGCCGGATAAGGCGATTGATCTTTTGGATGAAACGGCTGCTTATCTGCGTGTCAACAGAGGCAAAACCCCGCCGCAGCTCAGGCAGTTGCAGAAAGAACTGAAATTGATTAATACGCGAATTGACGAGGCTGTTGACACCGAGGACTACGAAAAAGCCGCCCGCGAGAAGCAAAAGGCTAGCGTCATCACCGAGAAGATCAAGAGCTTAGAAGCTACCCATAAAACTGGCAAGCCTATTAATTTGACCAGTGACGATGTTGCTGAAACAGTGGCTAGGATGACTGGCGTACCTGTCACCAAAGTCATTAAAAGCGAAGCCAAATATTTAGTTAATTTAGAGAAAAATTTATCTAAGTATGTCATTGGCCAAGAAGAGGCTGTCGAGACCGTTGCTAAAGCCGTACGCCGTAGCCGATCGGGCATCTCCAGCGAGAAGCGGCCAATCGGCTCGTTCATATTCCTAGGCCCGACTGGCGTTGGAAAAACCGAGCTAGCCCGAGTGTTAGCCCGCGAGTTTTTTGGCTCAGAAGAGGCATTAATTAAGATCGATATGAGCGAATTCGCCGAGCACCACACCGTGGCCCGTTTGGTCGGAGCGCCCGCTGGCTATATCGGCTATGACGATGGCGGCCAACTGACTGACAAAATCCGCCATCAGCCCTATAGCGTAGTTCTGTTTGACGAGATCGAAAAGGCCCATCCGGAGGTCTTTAACATCCTGCTGCAGATACTAGAGGACGGTACGCTCAGCGACGCTAAAGGCCGCAAGATTGACTTCACGAACACGATAATTATCATGACTAGTAATATCGGCGCCGAAAAACTCCAAAAAGAGGCCAGTTTTGGCTTTGGCTCAATGGTCGGCGATAGAGGTAATGTAGACGAGTTGCACGCTGCCAACCGCGACAAAGTGACCGAAGATCTTAAGAAAATGATGCGGCCGGAGTTGCTGAACCGCATCGATAAAGTTATCGTTTTTCGAGCTCTGACCAAGCAAGATGTCCTAAAGATCCTGGACCTGCAGTTGGACGATCTTCGAGCCCGCCTAGTCAAGAAGGGCATTGGTCTTCAGGTCGGCAAAGCTGCTAAGGAATTCCTGCTGGAGCGCGGTTATGATGCTCACAACGGGGCTCGGCCGATGCGCCGCTTGCTCCAGGAAACGGTTGAGGACGCCATCGCCGGAGGCTTATTAGACGAAAGCTATCATCGCGGCGATGTTGTGACCGTTGGAGTCGAGCCAAACCCAGTGCAAAAAGAGCCAGAACTGACCTACGCCGCCGTCGCCGAATAACTTCGTAGCTTGCTATACTAAAGGGCATGTCCAGACGCCTTATCAACAGCACGACAACGCTGGTTGCTGTGGTAGTGCTTGTGGCAATCGGCTTTAGTCGGGCCCGGGCCATAGAAGACTGGTGGAAGCTGCGTAATTACACTGCTCCAGCCAATGTTGCCGGCCTAGCCCGTGAAGATACTATGACCGCTGCGGCTCGGCATATTTTTTACGTTAACCATCCAGCACTTGTAGCTAGCGCCTCGACTTTTCGCCAGGATTGTCCGGAAAGCGAGCAAACCATCGTTCTAGGCTGTTACCATCCTGGCGAGAGCGGAATCTTTGTCTATAGCGTTTCGGATTCCAGACTGTCTGGTGTTCAAGAAGTTACGGCTGCCCACGAGATGCTCCATGCTGCCTATGAACGGCTATCGAGCTCTGATCGCAACCGTGTTGATAGCATGCTAAATGATTATTATAAAAATGAGGTCCATGATCAGCGTCTAATCGACACCATAAATGCCTATAAGAAATCCGAGCCCAATGACGTTGTTAACGAGATGAACTCGGTGTTTGGCACCGAAGTGAGCAATTTGCCGTCCGGCTTAGAGACTTATTACGCGCGCTATTTTACCAACCGCGGGGCTGTGTTAGCTTTCGCAGCCAAATACCAGGATGAATTCACCGGTCGCGAGGCTCAGCTAAATGCTGATGATGCTCAGCTGACTGGTTTAAAATCTCAGATTGACTCTGAGCAGCTCGCCCTCAGCGCCCAACTTAGCCAGATAAACAGCGATAGGGCTCGACTAGATGCTGAGCGCAGCAGCGGTCAGATTGATCAGTACAACGCTGGTGTCACCGGCTTCAACGAAGAAGTGGATGCCTATAACGCGGGCATACGCAATTTGCAAACTGATACAGTTGACTACAACAGCTTGGTCAATCAGCGTAACTCTATTGCCAGCGAGCTAGCCAGCCTTGAGAAGTCGCTCGATACCCGGCAGGCACCGCAAACAGTGTCGCAGTAGTTGCTGCTAACGGCCACTGTGATGAGTAGAACTTTTTCGGGCTGTGCTATAAAAACTGGCTAAGGAAACGTTGCGGTTGCCTGGTGCGAAACCGGTCAGCGTGGCCTTGCCCGTAACGTTCACGGTGTCGGAGCTATCGTATAGGACACTGTCGACGACTTGGGCCGTTACCTTCATCGGCCCTGAGGACGTGACGGTATAAGTGTAGAATTGGTTCGTGTTGCTGGTGTCGGTGAAGTTGATTGTCTTAACGATTTGATCGTTGACCAAGAAGTTTATATAGCCGCCGCCAGCTGAAGCGTACTGCGGGTCATACAGCGGATGGGCACCCGCAGTCGCTGCCACGTTGAACGTGCAACTGACCGTACAGGTTGTATTTGGCGCGCTCGCTGCAAGCGAATCGTTGACTGTTAGGGTGACTGTCGGCTGGGCTTCACCGCAGACATGCAGCGTATCATTGGCCTGGCTAGCTCCACTGTTGGTACCCGTTACTCCGGTGTTTGGACTGCCGCCATTAAAGATATCAATATTCCAAGCGGCCGTGTTACCGTTGTCGACTGTCTGTCGGGCCAGGGTCGGTGTGCAGCTGGTGGCGACGTTATTCGATACCTTATCAATAGTTTGGTTGGTGCCGCTGGTGGAGCTTTTGCCGACGTACCAGGCGGGGAAAAGATCGGTACTTGGGCTTGGTTCAATATCGCCGTAGTGAATGTGGTTGCGCACAACGAAGGCCGGTTCAGTCTTTATGTCGCTCGGCTGCGTCCAGTTAACTGGAGTAAGCCCGTTTAGCGCGAACTCAGTCATGCCGCGGGTTAGCGGTTCTGTCAGATATTCCATGGCGATGCCGGTTCGGGACGATATATCGACATTTCGCGTGTGGTTGCCGACCCAGCTGACGGTTGAGTACTTGGTGTCCCAGGAGGTCATCAAGCCGTCAAAGCCGTTGTCGGTTGTTCCGGTCTTAACGGCGATGTGCCAGCCGTTGTAGCGCTGGAATTTATAGCCGCCGTGAGCCAGCGTAGTACAGGTCGTATCCGTGCAAGAGCCAGGCAGGTAACTGGCGCTCGGGTCGCTGGCCATGTTATCAACAATATAAGCAGAATCTTGCTTAACTGCTTGTGTTGGTTTGGGCTGCTTCCACTGGTAAACTTTTTTGCCGTTAGAGTTGGTGACACTCAGGATAAGAGTTCGCGGAATAGCTCCTCCAAGGCGCGCCAGGCTGGCCAGGCCGTTGACGTGATCGTCTAAGTGCAAGAATGCACCGTCGCCAATAGCTGATGCGCCATAGCACTGCGTAACGTCGGACGAAGTGACGTTAGTGATATCAATACCGGGCGTGTAGCAGTTGTAAGCTTTTAGGCCTTGGCTCTGCAAGTAGGTGTTGTCCATTAGAGCCGATGCTGTGGAGATGACCTTGTTAATCGAGGTCGTTCGATTAGGGCTGGTGTCGCCCGGTACAGCCTCCAGCATTGCTTTGACAGCCGGAATGTTGCGTGAACCGCCTAGCGCATAGCGCAGCGTTATAGGTCCAGGTTGTAAGAAATCATAGTCCTGCAAGCAGTTGCCGCCATTTTTTGGAGTTGAGTGATTAGTACATGGATATCCCGGCAGCGGGCTCTGGGTGTCATAAAGCACCGATCCGGCGCCGACGTTGTTATTGTTGTCAATCAGAGTCGTGTAGTCGTATGGCTTGAAGCTGGAGCCGGGTGGCACCAAAACAGAATCGGCGTAGTTGATCTGGCCTGAAGTCGGATCATTAAAGTTGACGCCTCCTACCAGATCCATGATCTGGCCGGTTTGAACATCTTCTGTAACAGTGGCCTCTTGGTCGGCTAGACCGGCGGTTAAGCGCTGAATGGCCGGCAGGTTGCTGGCTACCAATTTTTCGGCTTGAGCCTCTAAGTTCATGTCCAACGTGGTGATGATCTTCAGGCCGCCAATCTTCGAAGTTTGGCTAGCAATCTGAGAATCAAGTTGGCTTTTGGCCGCCAGGACGAAATACGGCGCTTGGATGCCGGCGTATTTAGTCTGCTGTGGCTGGACCTCGGCCAAGACGTTCTCGCTCAAGGCGGCAGTTTGCTGGGCTTTGGTAATCATATGCTGGTTGACCATCAGTTGCAGGATGTACTGCATACGGCCGGCCAAGGCCTTCGAGTCAAAAGTCTCAGTGTCATAAGGTGAATAATAGGCCGGCGATTGCGGGATGGCGGCCAAGAAGGCGGACTCGCCCAAAGTTAAATCTTTGGCGTTTTTGTGAAAATAGTCTGATGAGGCTGTCTGAACGCCATAGTCGACACCACCGTAAGGCGCGGCGTTAAGGTAACCTGTCAAGATCTCGTCTTTAGTATAGGTTCGCTCCAGCTCGACGGCCAGGATTAACTCCTTAAACTTCAAGGCGATCGTACGGTTCTGGTTGAAGTCCTGCGTGAGCTTAATTAACTGTTCGTCTAGCGTTGATCCGCCCTGCAAACTGCCTCTATGGAATACATCGTTAAGTGCCGCGCGAAGGGTGCCCTGGATAGAAAAGCCTTTTTCCTTATAAAAATTTTTGTCTTCAACGGCGATAGTCGCCTGTTTGACGTACGGTGAAATTTCCTGGCTTTGCACCGGCACGCGCTTGACGGCATTATAATCTGACCACAACAGGACCTTGCCAGTTCGGTCATAATAGCTGATGCTACCGCCCAGGTCGCCAGCGGAGATGTCTGTCAGTTTTGGCAAATCTTTGCGGAAGTAGGCGAACACGCCTAGCGTCAAAACGAAGAAGACCAAAATAGCGATACCCAGGCCTTTAAGGGCCACAACGGCGCCCTCGCGGTTCCACCAGTATTCTTTAAAGTGCCTCGGATCAAGCCGCCAAAGCACCCTTTTTAGCCTAGAATTGGGCAGGCCCCTTAGCCGCTCTATTTTGCGCTTAGCACGTGCTGTACCAGTCCGCATCCAACGGTTGGTTAACGATCGGTTTACCCTCAAGTTTGGACGTTTGCCGGATGACTTAGCCATTTAGTAATTTCATATTCACCTAAAAGTAAATTATAGCAAAATGCTTTAACTTAAAATTCTCAGTTTTTAACATTAGCCCCATCTTAGGGATGAGTTATACTAAAGCTTATCAAGGTTAATCAATGAAATTCAGCGAAGATTTAGCAAAGCGCGGACTGATAAAGGACAAGACCTTTGAGGACGCCTCATGGCTAGATAAACCAAGGAAATTCTACTTGGGGATTGACGCCTCCTCCGACAGCCTGACCATCGGCAACCTTGCGGTGATACTGCTCGCCAAGCGCTTTATTGATGCTGGCTGGAAGGCCGTTTTACTAGCCGGTGGCGCAACTAGTTTGGTCGGCGATCCAGGAGGTAAGGACCAAGAAAGATCGCTAGCTGACAAGGCCGCGGTTGCCACGAACATCAAAGAGGTGAAAGCTCAGATCGAAAAGCTGTTAGCCAGCGCTCCGCACGAGCTAGTCAACAACCTCGATTGGCTCGACAACTTAAAGTATCTGGATTTCCTTCGCGACGTGGGCAAGCACTATCCGATGAGCGAGCTGCTGCAGCGTGACTTTGTAGCTACCCGGCTGAGCGATCATGGGGCAGGTATCAGTTACGCCGAATTCAGTTATAGCCTCCTCCAAGGCTACGACTTCTGGCATCTATATAAGACTATGGGCGTAGAGCTACAAATCGGCGCCTCTGACCAGTGGGGTAACATGATATCTGGTGTGCCGCTAGTGCGCAAAAAGGAAGCCAAAGAAGTTCACGCCATGTGCATGCCGCTAGTTGTCAACCAGCTGACGGGCAAGAAGTTTGGAAAAAGCGAGGAAGGCGCCGTCTGGCTCGATCCCGCTAGAACCAGCCCAACGCAGTTTTACCAGTTCTGGATTAATGTAGATGACGCTAACGTCGGTGACTATCTCAAGATTTATACTTTCTTATCTGTCGAAGAGATCCAGAAGACAATGGAATATCACGTCTCCAGCCCGGAAGAACGCAAAGCTCAGCAGTTGCTGGCCCGCGAGGTCACCGAACTCGTCCACGGCAAGGAAGAAACCCACACTGCCGAAGTCGTTACCGATGTTTTGACCGGCAAGACACCAATAGCCTCTGTTGGCGAAGGTGTGCTGGCTCAAGTCAGAAAAGAGATTCCAGCAGAGAGAATCAAAAAAACTGCGCCACTAGTTGACGTGCTTGTCTCTACAGGCCTGGCGTCGTCCAAAACTGAAGCCCGGAGATTGGTCGCCGAGGGGGCTATCCAAGTGAATGGCCAACGCGTAACAGATGAAGACCAGGTGCTAACAGAGACTGCTCTACTCAAGCGCGGCAAAGCTTTCAAGGACTCTGCTTTGGTAGAATTAAAGTAGATGCCCAAGAAGCAAAGCAAAAAAGCCGACCAGTACAACGACCCCAAGTATAACTACCAAGATTATTGGCAGGGCCGGGAATACGAGCATGCTGCCGAGGAGCTGGCCATCAGGCGCCTGTTGCGTGGCCGCCATTTTAAAAAAGCTGTTGATGTTGGCGGCGGTTACGGCCGCCTGAGCAAAATGTTGACTAAGTATGCCGACGAAGTGACTCTTGCTGAGCCTAGCCAGCAACAGCTAGATCTGGCCAAAATTTATCTTAAAGGCACGGAAGTTCACCAGAAATTGTTGCAAGCGGCTGATCTTAAGTTGCCAGCAAAATCCGTAGACTTGGTATTGGTGGTACGAGTTCTGCACCATCTGCCTGACCCTCATCCAGAATTCGCCGAAATCTCCCGCGTACTAAAGCCGGGTGGTACGTTCCTACTGGAGTTCGCTAATGATGCCCATTTCCTTAATCGCTTACGCTATGGCTTCCATGGCAAGCGTGTGCCCAGAACTCCTGTAGATATCCGCTCAGAGGCCAGTAAGCGCTCAGGAGAAATCGCCTTCGTGAATCACCACCCGAAGACCGTTATTAAGCTACTGCACGATGCCGGTTTTGAGGTAGAAGCCACGCTTTCCGGCTCAAACCTGCGTTCTCCCACGCTTAAACGCGTACTCGGCAAACGCCCGCTTCTGGCAGTCGAAAAAGTTCTTCAGCCAGTTCTGGCCCCGCTCTACTTTGGACCCAGTGTCTGGCTGCGCCTACGTAAGCAGGCCT
>CAZETJ010000011.1:0-18479 GCA_964514575.1 uncultured Candidatus Saccharibacteria bacterium | reverse complement strand
GAAAGATTTGGTACAACTACCAAAACAAGTCTTCCATCGTGATGGCGAGGAGTCTCCGATAAAAAACCAATACTTACCGAGAGGCGTTTGGCAGAAATTCTTAAAAATGAAAGCGTCAATGAAGAAGGATATCGGTAGCGACTTGATGGTCGAGTCGGGCTACCGTTCGCCAGCCCACCAAGCGCTTGTCTTCCTAACTTATTTAGAGAAATTTAAATTTGATATCAAATACGTTGCCTCAGGAGTAGCCCTGCCGGGCTATAGTCAGCACGGCGACCCAATCAATACCGCCATGGACGTCATAAATCAAGACGGCGTACCCAACGATGAGCAGCCACACCTTTTTGCTAAAACGAAAGAATATGCGTGGCTTTTGAAAAACGCGGAAGAATTTAGCTTTTACCAATCTTATCCGGAGAATAATCAATGGGGCGTGAAGTTCGAGCCATGGCATTGGCAATACCGCCCGGAGTAAAATAAACCCAAATAATATAGATTACCTGCATCTAAATTTTTCTTGACCGCAAGCGTACAATAAAAGTACAAATTAGGAGGTGCCTGATGGCTAAATCAAATGAGACCAACACTCGTTTAGTAGGAACTGATGGAGCTGTGTGGGAGTACACACTAGGGCAACTGCCGCCGCTAAGCTTAATCTTGGATGATTCCGACGAATCCGCAACCGCTCAAGCGGCGCTGGATGAAACGGGTATACCATACCGGCTCGAGCTGAATGTTGATGTCCAGCAGGATTATTCGGCTCCGGTGCTTACGGTACACCATGATGAGCTCAGGCCAAAAAGGGCAGGTGCTAAACCAGAAGTCTTTAGCGGCGCTACAGGAATCGCCTTTTATTTTATGAGCCATCTTGTACAAGTAGAGCTTGTATCCGAGGCGGCATAATCTATAGCCTCAGCAAAGGGTAGGGTGAAGTCAGATGGGAAGCGCTATTGAGGTAAACTTAAGTCCTAGCTGTCGCGAGGGTGGTACCGACAGTTGCGAAGACCCATGCGGCCCGAGGTATTTTTTCGACGAGTATGGTCAGTTCATCAAAATAGCACCAGTCCCGGAACCAGAGCTCAACCCGGAAATTACTAAATATAGTAGGCTTCGTTCCCTAGGACGAAAAATAATGGATTCGTTGGCGTAAAATAAAACCATGACGGAGAGTCCGCGCGAATACAGCATAGAGACCCAGCAAAGGCTCATGGGCGACCATCAAGCTGGAAAGCACCGAGCTTTTTCGGTCGCAGGCTGTATGTCTTGCGAAACAGCGTCTCCCGAAGAAGCTCAAGCTATTCGCACAATACCAATCGGCCGTTTAATCGCTAAGGTATTGGACAAAGGAACAAGACCGAACCAACCAGCTGACCAGGATTCTTTAGGTCGGGAGTAAAATCTTACAGCTTATTGTGCTCTTCAAGTTATAATCTATGGAATATAAGGAGGGTCTATTATGCTTGGGAATAACAACGTTTTGAGCAATATCGCGGTTAAAGATATCGAAGAGTCGAAGAAGTTTTACGGTGAAGTGCTGGGACTAAAACAAGTCGGGGACAAAAGCCCAATGGGAGTTCTGTATGCTAGCGGTCCGCGCGGTGGAAGGATCTTTATGTACAAGGCGCCAACCGCCGGCACCGGCGAGGCCACGGTTTGCACGTGGGAAGTTGACGACATCAAGGCTGTCACCGACGAACTAGACAAGTACGACGTCAAATTCGAACACTATGAATTTCCCGGAGCTACCCACGACGGACCGGTACATGTCATGGGCGGCATGAAATCCGCTTGGTTCCGTGACCCGTCCGGCAACATTCTGGGTCTGAGTGAAGGGAGCATGTAGTTGAAAATTACGCGATACTTTCAAAGTTGCTTGTTGGTAGAGGAGGGAAATGCCCGCCTGCTGATTGACCCTAGCGGCCAGGAAGCCGAGCGTTACGACAACTTCGGCAAGCTTAATGCTGTTCTTTACACACACCAACACGGCGACCATTTTGACGCCGACCTGGCGCAGAGGTTTGCCGCCGCCGGCGTGCCGATTTACGCCAACGCCAGCACCGCTAAATTTTGTAAAACGCCACCTCTCGTCCTAGAAGACGGTAAAGAATACGACGTAGCCGGTGTCAAGATCAAGGCTATCGAACTGCCGCACTGTCCGATGGTGGACGGCAGCGCCGGACCGCAGAACACCGGCCTGCTTGTTAACGGCAGGCTTTTCCATCCGGGTGATGGGCGCGAGCTGGACGGTCTGCAAGTTGAAATCCTAGCTCTGCCAATAACCGGCCCGGACATTTCACTGCGCGACGCCAACGATTTCGCCAAACAGGTCGGAGCCAAAACCGCTATTCCGGTTCATTACGATTTTATCGGCACCAAGCCTGAGGTTTTGGAACGACTGGGCGGCGACAAGCCGTACCAAATCAAAATTCTGGGTATTAGCGAGAGCACCGAAATCTAGCCTTTTAAGATATACTTAAGGTGTGATCGGACGACACAAACCACAAATCTACGCCTTTATCGACAGCCAGAACCTGAACGTCAGCGTTCAAAACTATGGCTGGAAAATGAATTGGCGCAAATTCCGTGAATTCCTGGGCGAACGCTACGGCGTCACCAAGGCTTTTATGTTCATTGGCTACATGCCAGAGAACGAGGATTTATACGAGAAGATGCACGAAGCCGGCTATTCGGTGGTTCTAAAACAGATTTACGACATGACCCGCCCGCGCCCCGAAGAAAACGCTAACAGCAAGGACGACTATAAGAAGCCGGTCAAGGGCAACGTAGACGCTGACCTGGTGCTGTGGGCGATGAAAGAAATTCCGAATTACGACAAAGCCATTATCGTTTCTGGCGACGGCGACTTTCACAGCCTGATCGAGCACCTAATCCAGCGCAATAAACTTCTAAAGGTCCTGACTCCAACCGGGCATTATTCCAGCCTTTTCCACCAGTTTAAAGATTATATCGAACGGATTGACGAACATCGCCGCGAGCTGGCTTATTATGACAAGAAGCGCCGCAATAACCAGCCGGCCAAGACAGGGCAGAACACCAACTAGACGGGTCTATACGGCCTGTTTTTGATACAATTGGGGTGAATGCCAGAAGATACAAAACCGGAATTTCCGCCCGATTTTTTGTGGGGAGCTAGCGTTGCTGGACACCAAGTCGAAGGCGGCAACTATGACCAATGGACGGAGTGGGAAAAGACCCATGCTGAAAAATTAGCCAAAACTGCGGAGCAGCGTATCGGTTGGATTCCGCTATGGCCAGAAATCAAAGACAAGGCCGCTAAACCGGAGTCCTATATATCAGGGCAGGCGATCGACCACTACAATCGTTTCCGTGACGACTTTGATATCTTAAACAAGCTGAACTTAAATGCTTTTCGCTTCGGCATCGAATGGTCGCGGCTGGAGCCGGTCGAAGGGCAGTGGGACCAGGCCGAGATCGACCACTACCACGTTTATATAAAGGAGCTAAGAAAGCGCGGCATCGAGCCGGTTCTTAACGTTTGGCACTGGACGCACCCGGTGTGGTTCGAGAAAAAGGGCGCCTTCAAAAAGCGCTCTAATCTAAAATACTTTGATCGTTTCGTAGCCAAAATCTGTGAAGAGTACGGCCCGCATCTCAAGTACGTTATTACTATCAATGAGCCCAATGTTTACACCTCGTTTGGCTACTTCGCCAAAGATGTCGCTTCCAATTCGCAATGGCCACCGGAAGAGAAAAACATCATATCTGCCGCCCGTGTCTATCTTAATCTGGTCAGCGCCCACAAGCGTGCCTACAAGATTATGAAAAAACGCCACCCGCACCTGCAGGTCGGCATGGCTCAGCAGTTAGCCAATATTCAGGCCAAGAACCCGCATGACTTCATGGACGAGACCTCCACTAGATTTATGCGCTACGCCTGGAACTGGTGGTTCTTACACCGAGTCAACGGTTACCAGGATTTTGTTGGCATGAACTATTATTTTACGGACTACTACTGCAATCTGCTTAAGAAAGACTCGCCAACGATGCCGGTGAGCGACCTAGGCTGGTACATGGAGCCAGAAGGTTTATATCCGATCCTGCTGCGCGCCTGGGCTCATTATGGCAAACCCATCTTGGTGACTGAAAACGGTGTGGCGGATACCCACGACGAATACCGCCGTTGGTGGATCGAAGAGACTATCGTAGCTATCGAGCGGGCTATCAGCGAGGGCGTGCAGGTGGCCGGCTACTTCCACTGGAGTCTGCTGGATAACTTCGAATGGGCTAACGGCTGGCTGGCTAAGTTCGGCCTGGTGGAAGTGGACAGGGAACACAACATGAAGCGCAAGATAAGGCCCAGCGCCGAGTGGTTCGCCGATCGGATTAAAAAGCTGTCCGCTTTGAAATAACCTTGACCTTTTTAACAGTTTATGCTAGTGTATAAACTGTTATGGCATTAAGACACACATCCGAAACAAATCATCCCGAGGCCTCAGCTACTGGCTCCGATGTCAGCGACGACCAAGAGCGCATGACAGCGCGTGAGCTGAGGCGGGGTTATGCCGCAGGCATCGTTCTGGGTGCGATAGTGCTGGGGCTTGGCTACAAGGCGGCTACTTATGAGGCTCCTGGTTACAAGCAATTGGTTCAGGGAATTGAGAAAAGCTATGGTGGCTACGCCCCGCAGATTGACGGTACCCACAGAGAACTAACAGTGGGTAATTACAAGCGTGGTATTATCTTTGCCAACCTCACCAGCATGGCAGATTATGTGCATCTTAAGAATCCATCAGTGGACCAAGATACGGCGCTCGGGGTGATGGAGCTGAGCGTTATAGAAGACCACAAAAAGAACCATACTCCCGACGGACAGATTAATCCCTATCTGGTTATGCCAGGTCAGGCTATACGCATACCTGAGGCCTGGGGGGTCGGTCGACTGGTGAAAGAAGAAAATCAGAATAGCGCGACCGGTTAAAGCCTAGGCGCTACATGTTGTGTCTAGACAATATTTTTGAATAAACTGTGGAAAAGTGTCGGAATATCCCGGCACTTTTCTCTATAAAACACTTGCGTGTGGGTAGGTGTGGGTTATATATTGATGTCAGTGGGTAAAAGTGGGTAGACCAAAACAGTCTGCTCACCGAAAAATAAAAACACCACTAGCAGATCAACAAAGGAAGGAAACCACGTGGGAGACTACTTCGAAAGAAAGCTTGACGACAAGCGGCGGCTGACGATACCTGCCGAGCTTAGAAGCGAGTTTAGCTCCGGTGTAGTCATAACTCGCGGCTTCGCAAATTATCTGCACGTATACCCCAAGTTCGTCTGGGACGAGATGGTCGAACCCCAGCTGCAAGGCAACATCTTAGATGAAGCCACAGCCGACCTCAACGTACAGTTCCGGATGGGCAAGGTGGAAGATAGTATCGATGCCAAACAGGGCAGGATACAGATTCCACAGCACCTTCTCGATTACGCCGGCATCAGCCGCGAAGTCGAAGCGGTGAGGGCAGGGCGCTACTGGCGCCTAATGGCCAAAACCTAGGCCTAGAACCTTAAAAAAACAAAAAACCAAAGAACTGCCTAGCTCGAGATCAGCTAATTGGCAGTCAGCCGGTGAAATCTTGGGGACACCGTTACCAAAACCCTCGCACCTCCCAAAAATGTAACACCTCCCAAAACTCCACCTCACAAAAAGTCTCTTCAACAAGAACTTTTCGAAACGAAAAATGCAAGAGACCCGCCATAAAAAGCGGGCAAAACATCGCGCACTTTCGTTTCACTCTCAAAAACAAAAATGATCAAAACAAAAAGCTGACTGCTGATTAGGTGACCTTGTAAAAAACAAAAACAAAAATGCCAAACGATCACCAAAATCAACCGCACCTACCGGTTCTTAAAGCCGAGGTGCTCGCATATCTGGCGCCCAAACCAGGCGAAAGTTACCTGGATTTGACAGCCGGATACGGCGGCCATGCCGAAGCAGTGCTAGCGCTGACCGGATCTCCTGAAAAATCGGTCCTTGTAGACCGAGACAGGGAATCCATAGCGTTCCTCTCGGCAAGGTTCGAAAAGTCACGAATCATTGATTCGGATTTTTTGAGCGCCGCCCAAGCCCTTGCAGCAGAGAACCAAAAGTTCGATCTGATTTTAGCCGATCTTGGCATAGCGTCACCGCACATTGACATACCGCAGAGGGGCTTTTCGTTCACTCACTCCGGACCGCTGGACATGAGAATGGACCAGCGCCAGTCCGACAGTGCCGAGCTTTACGTCAACCAGCTATCAGAAGCCGAGTTGGCGGAAATAATCGGCAGCTACGGTGAGGAACCGCGCTCTCGGAAGATTGCCGCCGCGATTAAAGCGAACCGGCCGATCAAAAATACGGCCGAGTTGGCCGCAGTGATCTCGCGAGCCGCTGGAAAGAATTTCCGGCGCAGCAAGATCCATCCGGCGACCAAGACCTTTCAGGCGCTGCGAATAGCCGTCAATGACGAGCTTGGCCAACTCCAAGCAGGCTTGCCGCTGATGTGCGAGCTGCTAGCCCCGGGTGGGCGGTTAGCTGTCATCAGCTTTCACAGCCTGGAGGACCGCCTGGTCAAACATTATTTCAGCGAGGTTGCTGGCGATCAGTACGACGCCATAGCGCGTCTACTAACCAAAAAGCCAGTTATCGCCTCGCCAAATGAATTAGATATTAATCCGCGCGCCCGCAGCGCCAAGTTGCGAGCCGTAGCAAAAATAAAAACAGAAAGGACAAACTAGGAATATCCATGACAATTAACGTCAAGGATCAAAGTCCCCGCGCATTTAGAGTAGAAGTAAGGGTCGGACGCTGATCGATCTGCTCGAGGGACGCCGGCAGCGCTAACATGCGCTAAACAGGCGCTGCCACCAAAACAAAAACTATGACATACTCATCCGCTGTTGCCGCTAGCCGCCGGGGCTATGCCGGCAGAAACCAAAACTCCGTTTCTTTCGTTGCCACCACCAAAACGCTGGGGCCGGTTAGCAACACGATTATCCTAATAGTCCTGGCTTGTTTGATCGGTTTGCTTTACCTGACTCAAGTTACCAGGACCAACAGCTACGGCTATACCATTAACAGCCTGCAACAGCAGCAAAGCCAATTGCAGGATCAAAAAGCCAATTTAGAGGTAGCTTCAGCTCGCCTGCAGTCGCTTGACCGGGTGGCCTCTAGCAGTGTTGCTAAGAATCTAGTTTCGGTTGCGCCCAGCGGTTCTATCCAGTAAGCTCGAAGGCTAGCCTATGGACCGAAACCGCAATGCCCCCAAGCCTGCTATGCCCAGCGCCAACCGGCGTATTAATTTTTGGTATGCAGCCCTTATTCTTATCTTTGCCTTGATAGTTGCTCGGTTATTTTATTTGCAGATCATCCGCCACGACCACTATCGGGCGGCCGCTTACGCCGATCAGCAAAAAGAGTATTCGATCGCAGCCGAGCGCGGGATAATTGAGGCCTATCAGGCTGGCCAGGTCGTGCCGGTCGTGCTGAACCAAAAACTTTACACGTTGTTCGCCGACCCAACCTTTATAAAGAACGCAGATTCAACGGCCCAAAAAGTAGCCGCCGTAACTCATGCGGACATCCAGCAATATAAAATTTTGATGCAGACCAAAAACACTCGCTACGTGGTTTTGGCTAAGCGATTAACGGAGTCCCAGAATCAAGCCATCACGGCGCTCAAGCTGCCAGGTGTTGGTACCCAAAGCCAAGATTACCGGACATACCCTCAGGGGCAACTAGCCTCCCAGGTGTTGGGATTTGTAAATAATGATGGACTTGGCTCGTACGGCGTAGAGCAGGCTCTGAATGTTCAGCTGGCTGGCAAGCCCGGCCTACTGAAGGCCATAACCGATGCCAATGGCGTACCGTTAGTGGCCAACCGAGACAACACTAAAGTGAATCCTGTTAACGGTTCCAGCGTGGTGCTAACTATCGATCTAGGCATGCAGGCTCAAATGGAAAAGATCCTGGCTGACGAGTATCAGAAGACAAAGTCCAAAGGCTTGAGTGCCGTAGTTATGGATACTAGCACCGGCCAGATAAAGGCCATGGCTAACTATCCGACTTACGATCCGTCTAAGTATCAGGACGTCAGCGACCAGACATTATTCCAGAACGCCGCGATAGCCAACGCCATTGAGCCTGGCTCGACGATGAAAAATTTGACCACTGCCGCAGCCTTGGACATGGGAGTCATCCAGCCGAATACGACGTTTTACGATCCAGCGCACTGGGTAGTGGACGGCTTTAATATTACGGACATTGAAGAGGACGGCGGCGCTGGTACCAAAAGCATCGGCGATATTCTGAACCTATCGCTCAACACTGGAGCGACTTGGATGCTAATGCAGATGGGTGGCGGCCAGATCAACCAGCAGGGTAGGGACAGATGGCATGATTATATGGTCAACCACTATCAGCTGGGCAAAGCTACCGGTATTGAGCAAGGTTACGAATCAGCCGGGATTGTACCGAATCCCGACAGCGGCTATGGTCTGGATCTGACTTACGCTAACACGGCCTTCGGACAGGGCGTGACTTTGACCGCTTTACAGATGGCTTCGGCCGTATCGAGTATCGTCAACGGCGGAATCTACTACCAACCGCATTTGGTGAGCCAGGTTATAAATTCTAGCGGGAAGGTAACAACCCAGCGGCCGGTGGTCGTAAAAAGCGGGGTGGTTAAGCCGCAGGTTAGCCAAGAGATGCAATCGCTGATGGAGTACGTCGTTGCCCAGCATCTAAACCCGGGCGGCTTTAGCTATCTTAATTTCCCATCTAACTTTATCGTCGGCGGTAAGACCGGCACGGCTCAAGTCGCCAACCCAGCCGGCGGTTATTATGACAATAAATTCAATGGGACATACGCCGGCTTTGTCGGCGGCGACAAGCCGCAGTACGTTATAATCGTTTACAATATCGAACCTAATGTAGCCGGCTACGCGGGTTCTTTTGGCGGCCAACCTGTTTTTGCCGACCTGGCGCATATGTTAATAAACGGCTCCTACGTGACCCCGAAAAGCGGCACATAACTGATATAATGTAGGGGAACAATAAAACAGACATGACCAACTTCCAAATTCTAATCAACTCGCACGATATCGAAAGAGTTTTTGTCTTTGGTTTTTTTGGTTTTTTGCTCTCGATGCTCCTGACGCCCGTCTATACCGAGCTGGCCTACCGCGGCCGCTGGTGGAAAAGACCACGAACAGTTGCGCTGAGCGGCGAAGCCGCGCCGGTTTACCAAAAACTTCATGCCGCTAAGCACGCGCGGCACATCCCGACAATGGCTGGTGTTATTTTTGTTCTGGCGGTAGCAGCCGTCACGCTAGTATCCAACTTGAGTCGGTCGCAAACCTGGCTACCCTTGGCCGCTATGGGCGGAGCAGGGTTGATCGGCTTGTTCGATGACATCATTAATATTCATAGCGTAGGCGGTATTGCCGGCATGCAGGCGAAAGTTAAAGCACTTTTGCTCTTAGGTATAGCTCTAGTTGGAGGCTGGTGGTTCTACCGTAAGCTAGGCGTCACTTCTATCCATATCCCGTTTTGGCATGCCTGGCACCTGGGTTGGCTGATTATCCCGTTATTCATGCTGGTCATTTTTGCGACGGCTAATGCCGTGAATATAACTGACGGGTTGGACGGTTTGGCCGGCGGGCTTAGCGCCATTGCTTTTGGTACCTATGCCGTCATTGCGCTTCTGGAAAAGAAATATGGAATTTCGGGCTTCTGCATGACGGTAACTGGCGCGCTACTATCCTATACCTGGTTTAATATTTTCCCGGCCCGGTTCTTCATGGGCGATGTTGGCTCATTTGCATTGGGAACGGCTCTAGGCGTAGTGGCCATGCTGACTAACACCGTTTGGCTGTTGCCGGTCATCGGGTTTGTTTTTGTGGTTGAAGCCGGCTCAGTGGCCGTACAGCTAGCCAGCAAGAAGCTGCGCAACGGGAGGAAGATTTTTAGATCCAGTCCGATCCACCATCATTTTGAAGCAATCGGCTGGCCGGAAGCTAAAATAACTATGCGTTTTTGGGTGATAGGCCAAATCGTCGGGTTTTCCGGAATAATCCTCTACATTATCGGAGGCCGTTAATGGTTGGGCGATCTCGCCGGCGCATATTGATGGCTAGCGGCGGATCCGGACCGGTGGCCAGCCGGCGACACAAGCCCGATTATTGGATATTGATTTTGGCCGCGTTGCTGGCGTTAATCGGCTTAGTGGTTGTCTATTCTATTAGCCCCGGCTTAGCCGCAAGCCAAAACCAAAGCCAAAGCTACTTCGTGATAAAACAGCTGTTGGCTGTTGCCCTAGGGGCAACGGCTTTTTTTATAGCGGCAGCGTTGCCGATCAATAGCTGGAGACGACTAATCCGTCCGCTAGCCTGGGTGACTCTGGCGGGCTGTCTGATCGTCATGGTGATGCCAGTCAACGCTATTTACCCGGCTCACCGCTGGATACGGTTGGGCAGTTTCTCATTTCAGATAGCTGAGCTTATTAAGCTGGCGCTGCTTTTAGGCATGGCGAGTTTTTTGACCAAACAGTGGCGGGCAGGGAAGTTAGCAAATAGCAGGGCTACCCTTAAGCCAATTTTAGTTTTATTGATAGTCTTGGGAGTAGTAGTCGCCAAATTGCAAAGTGACTTAGGGTCGGCCGGAGTAATGGTCGCCATGATCGGCATGATGATTTACGCTGCTGGCGTGCCACTCAAAAAAGTTCTCGGTGTCGCTGGCCTGGTAGCTATCCTCGGTATTCTAGCGATTTCTTCCAGCGCTTACCGACGGGAACGCGTCACTACTTTCTTACATCCAGAAAGAAATTGCCAGACAACCAGCTATCAAGCCTGCCAAGACTTAATTTCAGTTGGCTCGGGAGGGCTATTTGGGCTTGGCCTTGGCAATAGCGTGCAAGCCTACGGTTATCAGCCTGAGGCAGCCAATGACTCAATCTTTGCGATTATGGGCGAGAAATTTGGCTTTATCGGTACGCTCTCGATTGTAATTATTTACGGTGCGTTCATCACACGCTTAAAACGAATTATTGAGCATACTGCGGACCAATTCACTCGCTTAATCGCAGTAGGAGTGATGGCGTGGCTTAGCACCCAGGCCATCATCAATATAGGCGCCATGATTGGGCTGTTGCCTCTGAAGGGCATAACCTTACCACTGATCAGCCAGGGAGGTACTAGCTTGGTGTTCCTAACAGCGGCCCTCGGCCTGGTTTTCCAGATTTCACGCTATACTAGTTACAGTGCCACTGAGCCGGAAATTGACATCCATGAATCACCTATCACCAACAATAGTCTTGACGGGCGGCGGCTCGGGCGGCCATATAACGCCAATCTTGTCACTCGCCCACGAACTTAAAAAAGTCGATCCAGGCTGTCAATTAGTTTATATCGGGCACAAAGGAGATAAGTTCGATAGCCTAAAGCAGTCTAGTGAGCTGTTCGATTTCACCGCCTATGTTAATGGCGGTAAATTCCGGCGCTACTACGGCGAGAGCCTGCTGGCGCATCTGTTTGATGTCAAAACCATTCTATTAAACGCCCGTGATATTTTTCGTGTTTTCGGTGCAACTGCTAAAAGCCTTAAGATTCTCAGGCGGATCAAGCCGCATGTAGTCTTTAGCAAAGGCGGCTTTGTGGTCGTGCCGGTTTGTTTGGCAGCCCGTATGCTGAGGATCCCGGTAGTAACGCACGACTCCGATGCCGTGCCAGGCTTGGCTAACCGCATAGTTGGGCGCTGGGCAGTTGTACGTGCTGTGGGCATACCGAAGGGCAACGACTCTCGTAGCCTTGAGTCGGTAGTCTATACTGGCATACCCATTGATTCGCACATTAAAAAAGTTGATTCAGCCGCCGAAGCCGGGTTCAAGAGAGAGCTGGGGCTACCGGTCGATTCGTCAGTCCTGCTGGTCGGCGGCGCAGGTAATGGCTCATCCAAACTTAATAATCTAGCCGTAGCCATCGCTCCAGACTTACTGGGCTCATTTGATAAACTGCAGATACTTCACCTGACTGGCCTGAAGCATCAGGCTGAGATGGAGCGTCGCTACGAAGCCGGTCTTTCCGAGGAAGCTGCTGACCGAGTCAGTGTTCTGGGTCTCGTGCCCGATTTCTATAAGTATAGTGGCGCCGCGGACGTAATTATCAGTCGGGCTGGCGCAACTGTCTTGGCTGAATTTGCGGCGCAGGCGAAGGCTTGCGTGATTATTCCCAGCCCATTTTTGGCAGCCGGCCACCAGCTGAAGAACGCAGAAGAGCTTAGCCGCCACCAGGCAGCTGTCGTTCTTAGCGAAGAAATTAAGTCCGATGAACTGACCGGTATAATTGGCGAACTTTTGGGCGATCCAGCCAGACGTACTGAACTAGGCGATAACTTCCATAAGTTGGCTGTTCCTGATGCTGCGGAACGTCTGGCCAACCTTATTTTGCGGGTGGCCCACGGCGAAAGGCCAACTACAAACTAGCGTGCGGCGACCAAATTTAAGCCAATCGAAGAGGGTAACCAAGCCGACTTATTACAAGGGTAGGCAACCGGTGGCGGCCGATACGCCATTTAGAAAAAAAGTGCCGGAGGGCAAGCGCGGGTCGTTTCTCAACAAACTGCTCGGAGGCCTTTTACTGGTGGCAGTCATTGGCGGCTTAATCTACAGTTTATTCATTAACAATGATCCAAAGGTCGTTTTAAGCAGCTCAGTATATCGGCCAGAAGCCGTGTATCGTAGCGCAGTTTTGGCACAAACAGGCGGCTTAACCTACCGCACAAAGTTCACTTATAACGAGCAAGCGGTAATAAATAATTTACGGCAAAAATTTCCGGAAATTAGCTCCGGTTCGGTAGAGTTGCCCATAGTTGGCCAAAGCCCAATTGTCAGCCTGACGATCGCTGTCCCAAGCTACGTTTATATAAATAGCAGCCGTAGATACGTCTTGGATGCCGACGGGGTAATAATCTCAACCAATGCGGTACCGGCCTACAAAGAGCTGCTAAGCCTGACAGATACAAGTAATATCAGGGTTGCCTCCGGCGCAAAGGTGCTTGGCTCCGATGCAGTCCATTTCATAAACCAGATCGTATCCCAGTGCCGTAGCGCCCATGTGCTGCTGAGCTCGCTGACGCTGCCTGCGGCAGCCCAAGAGTTGGATGTATACACAAAAGACACTCCCTATTTCACAAAATTCTACCTTGGTGGCGATCCTCTGGTTCAGGCAGGTCAATTTTTAGCTGCGCGGCACGATTTTACGGCCAATCATATCCAGCCATCACAGTACTTGGACGTCCGCGTAAATGGAAAAGTCTTTTATAAATAGAGGCAGCTAGGCGCGCAGGGAAGGGGTGAGAGCGCCGAGGGTTTTAACTGAACCTGAATCAGCCGGCTGGCGCAGTTGTCGACTTTGCATAACTATATAATCTAAACCTAGCTGCCGAGACTTACCCTGACTCGAATCCCCTATCTAGTTCGTTTTTTGTTCTAATAATTAGTTTCGATTTACAGGCGGGGAAAAGCATAGCTCTACATAAGCCGTGTGAGAAGTCAAATAGTTATCAGAAACAGAATGGAAAGCAAAAATATATAAAAATATGAAAACAGTAAAAATCAAATATTTAGCGACGTGGCTGTGGATAAGTCTAGTAAATCCCACAGCACTTGCCTGGTATTCAAGGTACCGCTAGGTTGGTACGTATCGAGGTGTGCAGCGACGTGCCGCAGAGCACTGAATTATGCACGTATAAGCCGAAATGCACAGATCTCCCCTGTTAGGGGAGGTATAACGAAGCAACTCCTTGATCAATATGTAGAGTCGCAAAATATACATTGTACGACATGTACAGTATAGCCTGGCTTGGCATTGCCCCGCGGGTTTTATCACAGTCTTCCATGTATTTTTGTTTAATTATTTTTCTTTATTTCTGCGCCCTTTTCCCTATCTCTCACCAGGCCCCATATTATGTGTTTTGTTACACAGCTTCATCTAATATAAGTGTTCGTAAAATGTTCTTATCTTTTTTAATCTAAAACTTTGTCTTAGCGCAGGCGAATAACATGCTCATCTTCTGATGAACCGGAATTTGATGACTGGCTTGAACTGGATCCCGCTGAGCCGGCAGTAGTTTTGTTCCTGCCCCGCCCACCGCGGCGGCCGCGGCGTCGCTTAGAGCTGCTAGGCGGAGACTCCTCGTTTTTATCGGGCGTAGAGCCAGTTAATCTAGTCACGACCTTGCCTAGCCGCTCGGTTGGCGTAGTTGGTTTATCGAAACTGTTAATGGTCTTTAGCTGTGACTGAGCTTTAACTCTCAATTCTGGCTCTGGGGCTGTAGGTACGGTGTGTAGCCCTGTCGAGATTTTAATAGCCTCCTCGACTTCAGATTTGTTGCCGGTGTAACGTTCGCGGGACAACCTGATTATCTTATCGATCTGGTCATCCGGCGCATCGGGTATGTTAAGCGTCTTAGCCGAGAACGCTGGCGCCTTTTCGTCGTTTATCATCATAGTGGTAACGAAGAACCTAGAATGCTGCTGGATAAGATCGCCGGCTTCAAATTGTGGCTCGAAATATTTTTGTAGGAACGGGGCGTCATCCGGGCTAATTCTGAAACAGATGATAGTACCGACGTTTCCGAAAACAGCGTCGCGCACGGCCTCGCTCATCTGCGATATGTATTGGTTGGCGACTGTCAGGTTGAGGCCGTACTTTCGGGCTTCGGACAAAATGACAGCGAACGAGTCGGTGGCAAAGTTCTGAAACTCATCGACATAGAGGTAGAACGGCCGGCGTTTCTCCAGGCTCATGTCTGCCCTGCCCATAGCTGCTAGCTGAATCTTGGTAACCATCATGGCGCCTAAGATACCGGCGTTATCTTCGCCCATCAATCCGCGGCTGAGGTTAACGATCAGAATCTTTCCCTCGTCCATGATCTGGCGCAGGTTGAAGGTGCTCTTCGGCTGGCCGATAATATTTCTAATCATCGGGTTGGCGGTAAAAGCACCAACTTTATTTAGCACTGGTGCCACTGCTTCAGAGGCGAACTTATCATTCCAGCTAGCGAACTCTGTGACCCAAAAATTTTTAACTACCGGATCATCGATATAGGTAATAACGTTCATTCGGAATTTTTTGTCTGTTAGCATGCGAGTGATATCAAGCATTGTAGCGTTGGGGTAATCCAAAAGTGCCAACAGCGTGTAGCGCAATATATATTCAAGGCGCGGTCCCCAACTCTCCGCAAACAGGCGCTTTAGTACGCCGACTAACTCTGAGCTAATGTGCCCTTTCAGGCTCGGGTCAGTAATCTCCAATGGGTTGAAGCCGATTGGATGGCTCGTGTCTGCCGGGTTAAAGTAAACTACGTCGTCAATTCGCCGTTCCGGTATAAAGCTTAGGACGTGCTGGGCGTAATCACCGTGTGGATCTATGACCGCAAAACCTTGGTCCCAGTAAATGTCGCTGAGGGTAAGCAGCTCGAGGGCTCCCGATTTTCCGGTGCCAGTTTGGCCTAGTAAATAAATGTGTCGCCCGCGATCAACGCGGTAGATGCCAAAGACGGTATTATCACCGCGGAAATTAGTGACACCGAACAGGCTGATATCCTTTTCCTCACCAGGCATAGCAATCGGTATATTGGGCGGTGGTTCAGCAGTTTTTGTGGTCGCCCATACGATGTTAGGCGTCTCTACTGAAGTGTGCGGTAAATGGAATAAGCTGGCTAGCTCCTCGATATTTAAAATAAAGCCGCCGTCAATGAATAGCCTGGTCTGGTATTCATACTGTTTATCACGATTAAAGTTGGCAGACTTGGCTTCAAAGCCGTTTAAGTTAGTGCTATTAAATTGCTTAAAAGCACCGACTAGCGCCTGCATACGCAGCCGGGCGGTGTGCTGGTCGTGGCCGGCGTAGAGCAATCGGATTTTAACCTGGTAGCCAAGCTTCTTGCTCTTCTCTTCTATGCCTGCTATCCGGCCTTTATCGCGCTCCGAAACTTCTGACTCTTTGCCTTCGCCAGTGCCACTCGGCGGCCGAACCAGAGCCGCGATGGCTTCGCCGGCATAATTCAGGGCTGAGCCCCCTGCCCCGTTGAAGAAACCGCTGCCATGTTTTATTCGAGCGACCTCACGAGCTCCGCGCCGATGCCAGTCATCTGGCGTTGGCCGAGCATTGATCTGAATCCACATCTCCTCATCCTGGCCGTCGAGCTTAGCCAACGTTGCTGTAATCGCTGCCAGGGGGTCGACTTCAAAACTCGGAAAAGTTTTGATCGGCAAGGTTTCGTTATTGGTCAGTGTCAACTCGCTGGAATAAATGACGCTTTGACTTAGTTGACGCGCCGCGTAATCCTCTTGTTGCTCATAGATCTGAACAGTCGGGTATTGGGCGTAGATTTGCCCTTCGACGAAGGCTTGCAAGTGCTTCGGGGTCCATATAAAAAAGCGGATCCGCTGGCCAATAGCAGCTATCTCCAAGCTTATATGCTCCTGCATAGTCGAACTTAAACGCAGCTCATTCTTGGGTCTCAAGATGCCATGCAGGGCCGCCAGCATTTGCTCGGCCGCCAACTCTTTTTTGTCATTAGTCCGCGGTACCTCGAGCATCAAGAGCGTTTGCTCTTGAGCGGTAGTTCGATTTTTATTCCCCAATAATTTCATGGTTAAACTCAAGCTTCATTATAACACCTTGAGTACTCCTCTGGCGGCAGTAGACTGGCGTGTATTTAACCTAGAGTATAAGTGGCTTTGGCGACACGCTTAAACTGTGATTTGCCCTGCAAGTTTAGCAGGATGGTCGTCTCTTTAACCTGGCGGCTTTTGAGAACCCGCTTAACAATCTCGTCACGGTGCAGCGGACCGCCTTCTTTTTTGAGAATCTCAGCGATAACGTCTGCGACAGTGCCTTTTGTGTAACCCCATTCGCGCAGGGCGTAAATTCCCCGCCCGATCAAAACGAAGCGGCTGTCTTTTATCAACTCGTTGTGAATAGCTTGAGTAGTAACGTCTTTGCGCTTCAAGTCACTGTCTTTAATAGCTTGGGAGATTTCTGAAAAATGCATTGGTTTACCGGTGTCGTGCAGGATGACATAAATCTTATCCCGAATATTTTTCGGGTTGACCATTGGCCATTTTGTCAGGCCCCAGCGCCCATGCAGATTGGCGATGTTCTTGGATATGCTGGCTAGGGCTTGAACGTGACGCGGGTCGTTGTTGCCGACCTTTTCGGCAATAGTCTCGATATTGGTCGGTTCGCCGATCTCGCCAATTGCTTCGATGATCTTCCCAACATGGTCGCGGATGGTTTTTTCGGTATGTCGGCTGGCCAGGCCTATAGAATGGTAGAAATGGTCATTGTCATCGATGACGGCGATGCCGGGGCTTAACGACGCTAGAAACGTGACGCGAGCATGGTCAATCTTGGTGGCGCCTGAGACCAAGCGGTCAGCTATATCTGTTACGCGGGCAACATTGCCCATGTCCTTAAGGTGTTTGGCTAAAACTGCTTCAGCCTTCTTAATATGAGGTAAATCGCCCTCGGCCGAAGCTTTTAGGCGGGTTATAACGGCCTTTTCTAGTTGGCGAACGCGCTCACGGGTAATACCTAAGAGTTCACCGATTTGCTCCAGCGTCTCTCGTCTATCGAATAGCCCAAAGCGGCGCGAAATTATCTCTCGTTCGCGTTCACGTTCAATCGTGCCCAGTATGTCCTGGACAGTAGCTTCGATATTAAATTGATTTTCGGCGTTGGTTTCTTCCATACTTACCTATTAAAACTCTTTAGGTTTTCTTAATTATACAACTTATAAAAAACTCTGTCAACCTCCTGGTCGCTCTTTTTATTCTAACACTAATTAGACTTGCCTAACAAAGTATTAACGTATAATCTAGCAGTCAGTTTTTTTGTCAATCTGGGAAAATAGTGGATAAATATAGACTTACTGACTACGCTTTAGGCAGCCGACGCCGGAATGACCTTTTGGCTGGAGCTTTTTCTAGAATATCCTTGGCTTGCTCTTCCGTTATTTTTTCTGGCTCGATATCTTTAGCAACCCGAACGTTCTTTTTGCCGTCGGTTACGTAGGGGCCGTAGGGACCCTTAAGAATTTTTATCTTGCCGAAGTCAGCGATCTGTCGCTGAAGCTTAGTCTCGAGATGTTCCGCCAGTTTGGCGCGGGCGGCTTTCTCCGTAATAGTGAAAGGGTCGTGATCTTTGATACTCGTAAAGCTCTTGCCTACCTTGAGATAAGGCCCAAATCGGCCAATATCAGCCAGGATGATTTCGCCGTCCTTAGTTTTGCCGACCTCTCGCGGCAGCTTAAACATTGGTAGAGCCTGATCTAGGGTGACGGAGTTCAGTTCTGCGCCCTCTGGCAATGGCGCAAAACGTGGCTTTTCTTCACTTTCGGTGCTGCCGAGCTGTAGCATTGGTCCGAAGCGGCCGAAGCGAGCGATTACAGGCAGACCGCTCTT
>CAZETJ010000010.1:0-21545 GCA_964514575.1 uncultured Candidatus Saccharibacteria bacterium | reverse complement strand
CCGACTTGGCAGGCGTTTTATTAACAATCAGAAAAACTTACGAAGCTCCAAAAAGTGAAACTACTTTAAGTTGGTTGTTGTTCGGTGTGGCCGCGCTGTTTGGCGCGCTGGCTGTAGGCAAGATAGAGGCGGACCTACTGCTTTACCCAATATATATAGCGGCTGTCTGTTTTGCAGTTCCAGCTACGCAGCTAATAAGTCGCAAGCTTAATTCTTAACCAGGTCTTATAGCTAGGGCGGCGGTCCAAGAGAAGTTTTCCACGCCCAGACCTGGACGAAGACTAGGTTTTAACCGCAGGGCTCAAGTGGCTTTGAGTGCTATGGTTAAAGCGACAGAGTAGGGCCGAAGCCCGCCAGCGATTACTCGCTGGCGGGCTTGGGTATGAACGTCAAGACGCCGCACCAGCGGCACTTCATCTCGATATCCCCGAAGTCGTAGGACTCGGGGTCGGGTTCTAGGCGATCCCATCGGTGAAGGCCGATGCGGCAGAGCCATGCCTTGAGCTTTTTCATGACTTCCTTCCTGAGCGCTAACGGTCGGACTCGGGCACTTCACCGAGGATCTCCCAGACATCAAACGGTGCCTGGGAGGGGTCGCCGTCACCAGGGACGCCCTTGATTGCGTCTTCGCACCTGTGGATCAGCCCGTCTCGCAGGGGTAGCTCGTTGTAGTACTGGCCGAATACCCTGCGCACCTTGAGAAGTGCGTCGCGGGCTTCTTGCAGCTCGGCTTCACCGGGCGGCGTCTCGGTCATAAAGCGGTCGGCCGTCTGGAGAAACTCCAGGATGCGCTTGGCACCGGGCACGCTGAGGGTGTGCTCGCCTGGCTCGCGGCAATCCGCCACGATCTTGATCAGATCAGCAACGCGATCTCGGGCCTTGTCGTACGCCGCCATCTCGTCACTTGAGAACATGACTTCCTTTCCGTCGCCAGCGCGACTTTTGCCAGCTACTCTGTCGAATTTTCGGAGTGCGATGTCGCGAGCAACAAGCCCGCAAAAACGGACCGCGCTCCAGCGATATCGTCAGTATTTTACAATAAAATGGTTAATTTTTCAATAAATCAATTGTGAGGGCGGCGGTCCAGGAGAAGTTCTGGGCGCCCAAACCCTGGCCGGTGAGCGGGTCGAAATACTCATGGCAACCGTTCTTAGCTACCAGGTCTAGGGTTTTTTGGCGCAGGCTGGCCGCCTCTTCTTTATAGCCATAGTGTTCCAGTCCCTGGATTACTAGCCAGTTAATATTGATCCAAGTTGGCCCCTGCCAATACTTATGTGGATTAAAGTAAATCGAACTGGTTGGCACACTCGGCAGGGGGTAATTGACCTTGAACAAACTGCGTTTCTTAGTTAGCTCTACCAAATGTCCGGCGCGTTCACGGCTAATAGAGCCGGCATAAAGCGGCAAAAGCGTAGCGACTGATGACTCTTGAATCAGCTCGCCGCGGCTAAAACTCCTGGAATAATATTGGCCGGTTTCCTCGTCCCATAACTTTTCCAGAGCGCTCCCGGAAAGCCCCATATTCTTTAGCAGTCGTGGTGGCAAGCTGACTCCGGCGGTTTTGGCGATCTCTGCCAGACAGGCATTGGCTCGTATCAAAATACAGTTGAACCCAAGATCTTGTACGGCCAGGTACGGCTTTTTAAGTATTTTTTTAGAGTCATAAGCCTTGTGGCGCAGCCGTCTCAGAGCCACAAAGAAACTGAGCGCCTCAACATTACTCATGCGTTGGCCAGACGGTGCGTGACGGGTGTCGCGTCTGACCAAACTAACTACAAAGGCCAGTTTTAGTTTGTTGAGCACGCTCACCCATAGCGGTATGCCGCGGGCTTTTAATTCTTCAATCCACGGCGGGGAGTTATCAAGGCCTGATTCGTAAGGATGTATAAGAGCGACTAGGCCTTCGTGGTCAGGATCGCGTTCTTCGTACAGCCACTCATGAAAACGGACAATAGAAGGTAGCATCTGCTTAAACCACAGTCGCCGTTCTGGTAAACGAAGCTTTTGGCCAGTGGCCAGGACGGCCTCGGCCAACATTGGTGGTTGTGTTACGCCGCTGGTGTCTAGGTCTTTTGGCGACTCAGGACTTATGACACTGTCCCACAGGACTTTGTCCAGGTTGGAGTTGCCGCGATTGGCGAATATCATATCCGGCAGCATGCCGTTGCTCCACTGGCCGCGCAGCAGGCTCTGTAACTCGGTTTGAGCTCGGTTGACGTCTATGTGCCGCAGGCCAATAGATATAAAACAGCTGTCCCAGAGCCACTGGTGCGGATAAAGCAAGTTGCTCGGCACGGTCCAAGAACCGCGGTCGTTATCAGCTAAAACTTTCCGGCTTTGCTCAAAGAGCTTATCTTCCATCTCTCTAAGTATATAATTAAACATTATTTACAACAATTGACATAAAAAGTAAGAGGTTGGTATACTAAATAACGAACATGGAATATAAAAGCGAGTTAATTGCAAAAACAGCTAAAGAGCTTAAATCCAAGCTGGATAAGGTCTCTGATAAACGATCGGTTCTGAGGGCTGCGGAAATGACCGTTTTATACGACCATCTAAAAACTTTGCCGGCTGGCAAGCCGCGAGCTGACTTTGGCCGCGAGGTTAACGTCCTTAAAGCCGAGCTGGAAAAACTAGCCAACGAAGCCAGCCAACCGAATGTGGAGCTAGAACCTATCGACATAACCGCTCCATTTGACGTCAACGTGCCTCCGGCCGAGCAGCCACAGCTTCTACCGGCTGAAACTGGCAGCCAGCATCCGCTGACTACCGAGCTGGCCGTAATCTTAGATATTTTTTCACGCATGGGCTTCACGGCTATCGAGTCGCGCGAACTTGACGACGATTACCACATGTTCACCAGCCTCAACTTTCCGCCGGATCATCCGGCCCGCGACGACTACGATACTTTCGTGACCGACGAAGGTCTGGTTGCTCCGGCTCACACCTCGACGATGCAAAACCGTGTTCTGCTGGCTGGCAAGGACGACTTAGAGGCGGGCAAGGGCATCCGTGTAGTAATTCCCGGTCGGGTCTTTCGCAACGAGGACATTGACGCTCGCCACGAGCACACTTTTACGCAGCTGGAAGGCGTCTGCGTCGACCGCGGTATCAATGCCGGCCACCTGGTGGCTACCATTCGAGCGTGGCTGAGCAGCTACTATCAGCGCGATATCAATATCAAGATTCAGCCGTTTTATTTTCCGTTTACCGAACCAAGTTTTGAGTTCGCCGCCAGCTGCCCGTTTTGCGCCGGCAGCGGTTGCCACATCTGCAGCCATACCGGCTGGATAGAGCTGGGCGGCTGCGGCATGATCCACCCCAACGTCTTAAAAGAAGCCGGCATCGACTCTAACGAGTTCAGCGGCTTTGCCTGGGGTTTTGGCATCGAACGTCTGGTTATGCTCAAATACGGCATTGAAGATATCCGCCACTTCCATTCCGGCAACCTCAAATTCCTGAGGCAATTCGCATGAAAGATAAAACTCTAAAGCTTATGGCGGCAAGCAAGCATTGTGTAATATCCACAATTGGTCCTGATGGCGAGCCCCAGTCGGCGCTGGTGGGATTTTCGGAGGACGAAGAGCTCAATCTGGTCATTGGTACTTATAAAAACAGTCGAAAATTTTCAAACATAAAAGGCGACTCAAAAGTTGCCGTTGTCATAGCCAGCGAAGAGAATAAACTCGAAATCCAGTATGAGGGTCACGCCAAGATCGTGGATGCCGAAGAGCTGGGCGATAGGTTGGGCTTTCATTTTAAGAAACTGCCCGCTGCCGAAAAGCGCCTGCAAGACCCAAATCAGGCATGGATTAAGGTGACTCCAAGCTGGGTCAGGTTCGTAGACGCCAATTATTCGCCAGTCAAATATGAAGAAACGAGCTTTAGATGAAAGTCAGTCTGAATTGGATCAAACAGTTTACCGAAGTTGATTCGCTGAACAGCGAGGCCGTTGATAAATTGGTTGAGAAAATCGGCGCCCAGCTTGGCGCGGTGGATCAAGTAGAAAGTCTGAGCGAGCGCTATAACGGCATAGTGGCCGCCAAGGTCGTTAGCTGCGTAAAACACCCGAACGCCGACAAGCTGAGCGTTTGCCTAATCAATGACGGAAACGCTGTCAAAAAAGTTAAGCGTAATCCCCAGGGCTTAGTAGAGGTCGTCTGCGGAGCCAAAAACGTTGCTGCTGGCCAGCTGATTGCTTGGATACCACCGGGAGCGACAGTACCCAGTACTTTTGGTAAAGACCCCTTCGTTCTAGAAGCCAAAGAACTGCGCGGAGTCATCAGTAACGGCATGATTGCCAGCGCCAAAGAACTGGCTCTGGGCGACGAGCACGAAGGTATTTTGATTTTGAACCCTAAAACCAGACCCGGCACCAGCCTGGCCAAGGTTTTAGAGCTGGACGACCACATTATTGATATAGAAAATAAGATGTTCACCCACCGGCCGGACTGTTTCGGCATGTTGGGAGTAGCCCGCGAAATTGCCGGGATTACCGGCAAAGCTTTCAAAAGCCCAGCCTGGTATAAAGAAGAACCGAAGTTTACCGCCGGGCAGCGGCTGCCAATAAAAGTTAAAAACGAGTTGCCAAAACTTGTGCCGCGTTTTTGTACAGTGACAATCGCCGGCGTTCGAGTCCAACCGAGTCCAGCTTGGCTACAATCGTATCTGGCCAGAGTTGGCGTGCGGCCGATCAACAATATCGTCGACCTGACCAATTACTTCATGCTGGAGACCGCCCAGCCTTTGCACGCCTACGACTACGATAAATTAGGCAGCGGTGTGCTGGGAGTTCGGCTGAGCAAGCCGGGCGAAAGTCTTAAACTGCTGGGCGGTAAGCAGCTTAAATTGCAGGCCGGAGCGGTCGTTATAACCGATGGTACGAAACCGATAGGGCTGGGCGGCGTGATGGGCGGAGCTGATACGGAGGTGGATAACCAGACCAAGAACATTGTCCTGGAGTGCGCTACCTTTGACATGAACCAAACCCGCAAAACCGCTATGGCCTACGGTCTTTTCACGGATGCCGCTACCCGCTTTACTAAAAACCAAAGTCCGCGCCAGAATTTGGCGGTGATAGCTAAGGCGGCTACGGAAATTGTTCGAACCTCTGGCGGCCGTCCTGGCAAACTTCTGGACGAGAAACACTTTGCCCAAAAAACACCTGTCGTACACGTCCCGGCCCAATTCATAAATGAGCGGCTTGGCCTGTCTTTGGGCGCGATCGAAATGAAACGGCTACTGGACAATGTGGAGTTCAAGGTCCGTCGCGACGCTGGCAAATTGGCTGTCACGCCGCCATTTTGGCGCACCGACATTGAGATGCCCGAAGATATTGTCGAAGAAGTTGGCCGCTTGTACGGCTATGAACATTTGCCGCTAAGCTTACCGACGCACTCGATCGAACCGACTGCAATTGACCCGATGCTAGCTTTAAAATTCCGACTGCGCGATATCCTATCGAGAGCCGGCGCTAACGAGGTATTGACCTACAGCTTTGTTGACGAACGTTTGCTCAAAAGTGTTGGACAAAATCCGGCCGACGCCTACCATATCCGTAACGCCATAAGCCCTGGTCTCCAACACTATCGCTTGAGCCTGATGCCAAGCCTGCTAGAAAAAGTCCATCCTAATATCAAGGCTGGCTATGATCGGTCTGCGCTATTTGAGCTAGGCAAAGGTCATGTCAAGGGCCTACTGGACAGCGAAGGCTTGCCGAAAGAGACGGAGCGTCTGGTTCTAGTGATCGCTGATAAAAAAATAAGATCCGGAGCACCCTTCTTCGCCGCCAAAAAATTCCTGGAGTTTGCTCTGGGTGAATTGGGTATCCACGGGGTTGAATATGGGTCGCTGGATCAAAAAACTTCGTCTAAGACTGCCACCTATTACGAACCGCAGCGCTCTGCGCTGGTTACACTAGGCGGTCGGAAAATGGGCCGCGTCGGTGAATTTAATCAATCAGTAGTAGCCGCTCTAAAGCTGCCAAAATACTGCGCGGGATTTGTTTTAGAGCTTGACGCTCTGCTGACTGCTGGTTCGGCTAGGCAGTATCAACCGCTTAACAAGTATCCAGATCTCGAGCAAGACATATGCCTGAAACACGAAGCAAAACAAACTTACGCCGAGCTGGCATCGTTCATAACGGGATTCTTGGACGGAGCCAAGGTAGAGCAGCGCTACGACTATAAACTTAGGCCGGTCGATATCTTCCAAAAACCGGAGGATAAAGCGCATAGGCAAACAACCTGGCGGATTAGCCTGTCACACCCGGAGCGTACTTTGACCACGACTGAGGCTAATAAACTGCTTGACGAGTTGGCGGCCAAAGCACGTGCTAAACTAGGAGCTCAGAGGATATAAATGAGAGACAAAATACGACGTTTTGGTTGGTTGGCGCTAGCGGTTCTTTTCGTCGTCACTGGTGTGGGTTTTGGCATCTATGCTTTCGTAGTTAATACTCATCCAAGTTCAGGGTCAAGCTACATCGCTTGCAAACAGGTTAATAAAGTTCCCAACCAGCAGCCGGGTAAAGATGGCAAAGTTGCTGGTGCCAAACTGGCGGATTATAGCGCCCCCCAGAGTTTTAGCTATCTTAAGTGCGACGATTTAAAGGTCGGTACAGGCGCTACAGCGACGTCGACCTCAACCGTAACTGCTACCTACACAGGAGCGGTGGCCGCGACGGGCATAATCTTCCAAAGCTCGTTTGACACCGGCCAGCCGTTTACGGCCCAGCTTAGCAGCGGCGTGATTCAAGGCTGGGCAGCCGGCATTCCCGGCATGAAAGTCGGCGGCCTGAGGCGGCTTTATATACCCGCCCAATATGCCTACGGCAACCAAGCCGTAGCCGGCATTCCAGCCAATTCTGACCTGGTCTTTGACGTCCAGCTGCTCTCGGTCAAATAGTGGATAAATGTCGCTAATTACACAATATGTAGTGCTATTGCTTTTAGTCGGCACACCATTTACAATCAGTTTAGATCAACAAAATTAACAAAAATAGAAGGTTCAAAATAATGGCTAAGGACGTTACTATCTTCACTACCAACACCTGCTCTTACTGCAGCATGGTGAAGCGCTACCTGGACATGAAGGGACAGAGCTACAAGGTCGTGAATTTAGACGAACACCCAGAACGCCGCGAAGAAGCCCTGAAAGTCAGCGGCGCGATGACTGTGCCTATTACGGTCGTGACCAAACAAGATGACTCTCAGGAAGTGATTGTGGGCTATAATCTGCAGCGGCTCGCACCAGCTGTCGCCTAGTTTTTAGTTGGCGCATTTTTAAGCTTTGTTCACAGTGATAAGATAAGTGGAGTTTATGGCGGAAGATAAAAATACTCATGATCTAATCATCGTGGGCGCCGGCCCGGCGGCCTTGAGTGCGGCTATCTACACTTGTCGCGAGGATATCGATACTTTATTGTTCGAAAAAGGCGCCATCGGCGGCCTGGCGGCCGTGACCGACTGGGTTGATAACTATCCCGGATTCGCTAAGGGCATAGCCGGTTTGGACTTATCAGAGGCTATGCGAGAACAAGCCGAGCGCTTTGGTGCCAAAATCGAGCTTGGCGAAGTGACCAGCCTGAAAAAAGCCGGCGAACTTATAAAGCTGGAGACAACAAGTGGCGAGATGCTGGCCAAGGCTGTGTTGGTGGCCACTGGCAGCGAATACCGCAAAATCGGCGTGCCGGGCGAAGAAGAATACTACGCCCGCGGTGTGCACTACTGCGCGACCTGCGACGGCGCTTTTTACCGCGACAAAAAGCTGGTAGTCGTTGGCGGCGGCAACTCGGCCGTCCAGGAGGGCATGTTCCTAACTAAATTTGCCACCCATATTGATATGTTGGTACGCGGCGACAAACTCCGAGCTAGCGACGTCTTGCAGAAGGACCTGGAATCCCATAAGGATAAAATTACGGTGCATTTTAATACGACGACTGACGAAATCGTGGGCGTTGATGGCAAAGTCACCAAAGTTGTCGGCACGGATAAAACCACCGGCAAGAAAGTGGAGTTCGTGACTGACGGCGTGTTCGTTTTTGTCGGCCTGGACCCTAACACTAAGTTTTTGGCCGGCGCTGGCGTAGAGCTCGATGAACGCGGCTTTGTTAAAACTGACCAGCACTTAATGACCAACGCGGCCGGAATATTTGCGGCTGGCGATGTACGAAGCGGCGCAACTCTGCAGATTGCCAGTGCTACGGGCGAGGGCGCTACGGCCGCTCTGATGATCCGCGAGTACATAGAAAACCACCAAAAGATTTCCAATACGGCCGTCCAGACCCTATATGGCGATTAGGCCTATTTATCGGTAGAATATAGGCATGGCTGATTTTAATAAAGTTTTAGAGCCGGGCGACTATAAAGCCGGCGAAGTCAATACCGTCGTGGAGATCCCCAAAGGTTCGACTAATAAGATCGAATGGGACCGCCAGCGGGCAGCCTTTAATTTGGACAGGGTAGAACCCAAAATTTTTGCTAAACCGACTAACTATGGTTTTATCCCGCAAACTTTGGACGAGGACGGTGACGAGCTAGACACGCTGGTAGTTACCGAAGACCCGATTCCGACTGGCACCTGGCTAAAAGCCCGCATCGTCGGTGTGCTAAATTTTGAGGACGACGGCGAGGCTGACCATAAAATCGTGGTCGTGCCGGCTGATGAGCGTAATACTGACAATAAAATCAAAAGCCTGGAAGATCTGGGCAAGCGCTGGCAAGAGCAAGTCGAGCACCACTTTAATCACTACAAGGATCTTTACAAGCCCGGCAGCACTAAAGTGCTGGGTTGGGGCGATATAGACGAAGCTAAAAAAGTTATTGAGCAATCGATCGAGCGCTACCAAAACAAGTAAATGACAGATCCAGAGTTTTCCAGGGGTGGTGAGAACTACCCGCCTGAGCTATTGGCGGCTTACGAGGCTTTGCGGGCAGTGAGGGCTCGCCTGGAAGGCGCCAAACTGGAGTACGAGGCCGCCAAGATTGAAATCGCCCAAGCATGGAGCGGTAAGATAGGCGCGACTGTCGCTTTTAACGGAGTTGCCAGCGGTCGAGTTTTTCCAAATAACCTGAAATTTATTGCGAATCTATATGTGCTTGGCGACAAAGGGGAGGAGGCCATGGTCTTCGGTGGTTCTAAGCTGGCCGACATCGTCAAAGACTGCCTGGTACTGGAGCTCTCCGAGCAAGACGTTCTCGATAATTTCGGGAATGAAGATTACTTCAAGTCGGGCGATATGCTAGCAGTCAAAGTCGATACAATTGAAATCCCGACACCGGTGACGACACAGCTTGAAAGCTTAAGCGCAAAGACCGTATAATTAAGTAGTAAAACTTAAATCAGCGAGTGGGCATATGAAAACAAAAATTGGCATTAACGGGTTCGGCCGCATCGGCCGTAACGCTTTTAAGATTGCCTTTGAACGGTCGGATATTGAGGTCGCGGCTGTCAACGATCTAACGGATACCAAAACCTTGGCGCATTTATTGAAACACGATAGCAACTACGGCACTTATGAGCATGAGGTCGGTTTTGATGAGCAGAACATTACGGTCAACGACCAAAAGATTAGAGTTCTCGCTGAAAAAGACCCCGCCAAATTACCCTGGAAAGACCTAGGCGTGGAGGTCGTTATAGAATCAACCGGTTTATTTACAGATCCAGAGAAGGCTAAAGCCCACATTACAGCTGGTGCTAAGAAAGTCGTTTTAAGCGCCCCGGCTGATGGCGAAGGCGCTAATACGATTGTGCTGGGGGTCAACGACGACGATTTAGCCGGCGCTGGTGAAATAGTCAGTAATGCCTCCTGTACTACCAACTGCATCACCCCTGTGATGGCTGTATTAGAGGATGCTTTCGGCATTGAAAAAGCCATGATGACCACCATCCACAGCTACACTGCCGACCAGCGTCTGCAAGACGCGCCGCACAAGGACCTAAGACGGGCCCGCAACGCCGCCGAAAACATCGTGCCGACCAGTACCGGTGCCACCAAAGCTGCCACCAAGGCCCTGCCGGTGTTAGAAGGCATGTTCTCTGGCTTATCTATCCGCGTGCCGACGCCAGTAGTCAGCCTGAGTGATTTTGCCATCGTCATGAAGCAGGATGTGGCGATCGAGGAAGTCAATGAAGCCTTCAAGAAGGCGGCTGCAGAGCCTTATTACCAGGGGATCTTAGCCGTCACGGAAGAATCGCTGGTCAGCAGCGATTTTATCGGTAATAGCCACTCGGCAATTGTTGATCTAGCTCTAACGCAGGTCGTTGGAGGTAATTTACTTAAAGTTGTCGCTTGGTATGACAACGAATGGGGCTATTCTAATCGCCTAGTGGAATTGACTGCTGACATTGGCCGTTTGCTGCAAAAAACTGCTGAGCCGGAGACCGCAGCCGAAGAACCAAAATCCGAGGCGGAATTGCCTGAGCCAGAGGAAGTTAAGGAAGAGCTTTTGCCTCCTCCAGCGACAACCGGTAGCGGTTCAATCGACGGCATAAACAAGAAGTAATTTATGAAGATTGCGTTAGCCACAGACCATGCCGGCTACGAACTGCTTAAGGATCTCCAGGAATTCTTAGAGGAGCTTGGCCACCAGTGCCAAAATTTTGGCCCAGCAAAATTTGACCCAACCGATGATTATCCACGATTCATTAAACCAGCGGCCGAAGCGGTTGCTAGCGGCAAATGCCAAAGAGGCATCATTATGGGCGGTAGCGGTGAAGGAGAAGCGATGGCCGCCAACCGCGTGCGCGGTGTACGTTGCAGCGTTTTTTATGGCACAGCTGTGCCTCTTCGATCGGTTGATGCGAAGGGACATACCAGCCATGACCCGTATGAGATCGTTCGACTTAGCCGCCTGCACAACGACGCCAACATGCTTTCTTTAGCGGCCCGCTTTCTTAGCCTAGAAGATATGAAGCACGCTACGAAGATCTGGTTATTGACGCCCTTTACAGGCGAAATTCGTCACCAGCGGCGCATTAACGAGTTAGACGAGACCTGAATCATGCCGGCGATTTGTCCCTCGATTTTAGCCGCCAACACCGCCGACTATAAGCAGGAAATCGAAAAAGTCGCTGGGTTTGCCCACCGCTTGCAGATCGACCTGACAGATGGCCAGTTCGCCACGCCAAAGACAATTGAGCCAAAAGAGATATGGTGGCCGGCCGGCATCAAGGCCGATGTTCACTTGATGTATCAGCAGCCGTCGGAAGCGGCCAAACAAATTCTGGCGCATAAACCCAACTTAGTGATCGTTCACGCCGAGGCTGGCGGTGATTTTGGTGATTTCGCCAAACGTTGCCGAGAAGCTGGCGTTAAAGTCGGCGTTGCGCTACTATCCGAAACCTCGGTCGATCGCATAGCTGCGGCGATTGATGGCATTGACCACGTGCTAATTTTTAGCGGCTCACTGGGTCAGTATGGGGGTCAGGCCGATCTTAAGCTGCTCGATAAGGCCAAGCTGTTGCGCAGTCTCAAGCCTGATATAGAAATCGGCTGGGACGGCGGCGTTAACGCCAATAACGTTTCTCAGTTGTCCTTTGGCGGTGTAGACGTATTTGACGTCGGCAGTTTTATCCAAAGCGCCGGCAATCCCGAGCACGCTTACCGCACGCTGGAACGTATAGCCGAAGAAACCGGGACCACATAGGATATAATCGTAAGAAGTATGGGTGGCACACGCAAAGACTATTCTCTAGAGGCGCTGGAGCAAAAGGCCAACGATATTCGTGTTGATATCATCAAGATGCTCGAGCATGCCGGTAGCGGCCACTCCGCTGGACCGCTGGGCCTAGCTGACATTTTCAGCGCGCTTTATTTCCACGTCTTAAAGCACGACTCCAAAAAGCCTAATTGGGATGAGCGCGATATTTTAGTGCTATCTAATGGCCACTGCGTGCCAGTGCGCTACGCGGCTATGGCCGAGGCCGGCTACTTTCCGCATGCCGAGCTTATAACGTTGCGCAAACTTGGCTCGCGACTGCAAGGCCACCCAGAAAGAAAACGCTTGCCCGGTCTGGAGACCACCAGCGGGCCGCTGGGTAGCGGTATGAGCCAAGCCGTTGGCATGGCTCTGGCTCTTAAGATGGATAAGGCCAGCCACCGCTGGGTCTATGTAGTTACTAGCGATGGTGAACACGACGAGGGCAACACCTGGGAAGGTGTTATGCTAGCTGGCAAGTATAAGCTGTCCAACCTAATCGGCATCCTGGATCGCAATAATATCCAAATCGATGGACCGACCGAAACCGTTATGCCTCTGGAAAGCTTGCGGGCCAAATACGAAGCCTTCAATTGGCACGTCATTGAGATTGACGGCAATAATATCGAGGCGATCATTGAAGCTTGCGATATGGCAAAAGCTATTACTGAGCGACCAGTTATGATCATCGCCAATACCATACCAGGTAAAGGCGTAGATTTTATGGAATATGACTTTCGTTGGCACGGCAAGCCGCCGAACCTCGAGGAAGCTAGAAAAGCCCTGGCAGAGCTTCGCACACTGGGTGGCAAAATCAGGAGCGAACATGAGTGAGATGCATTTAGCCACCGGCAAATTAGCCGAAGAGCCGATTCGCAAAGGTTTCGGGCGCGGCCTGCTAGCGGCTGGAAAAAAAATACCGGCGGTCGTCGGTGCCTGTGCTGATTTGACCGAGTCGACTAATATGCACTTTTTTGCCGAGGCTTTTCCAGAGCGCTTCATTGAAGTCGGAGTAGCCGAGCAAAACCTGGTAACGATTGGCGCCGGTATGGCGGCTATGGGCAAGATCCCGTTCGTCAGCAGCTACGCGGCATTCTCGCCGGGACGTAACTGGGAACAGATCCGGACCACAATTTGCATAAATGACCAGCCGGTTAAGATTGTTGGCTCGCACGCCGGCATCAGCGTTGGTCCGGACGGTGCCACCCACCAGATGCTTGAGGATCTGGCTTTAATGCGGGCTTTACCGAACATGGTCGTTATTGCGCCGGCCGATAGTGTCGAAGCCGAAAAAGCCACGCTAGCCATGGCGCATGACAAGCGCCCAAACTATATGCGCGTTGCTCGCGAGGCCACGCCGGTTTTTACGACCGCCAAGACGCCTTTTGAGATCGGTAAGGCTTACATCTTTAAAGAGGGCAGCGATATTAGCTTGATCGCCACGGGGACGATGACATATCAAGCCGTAGAAGCCTCTAAACTGCTAGCTTCCCACGGTGTTAAAGCCGAAGTCGTTCATGTGCCGACGCTAAAGCCGCTGGATGCCCAGACCATTTTGAACAGCGCTGATAAAACCAAACACGTGATCACGATAGAGGAGGCCCAAATTAATGGTGGGCTGGGCTCAGCCGTGGCCGAAGTTTTGGGCGAAAACCTTCCAACGCCAATGGTCCGGATGGGCATGCGCGACCGCTTCGGCGAGTCTGGCGAGCCAGAAGAGCTTTTGGAGCACTTTGGATTAACTGGCATGCATATTGCTAAAGCCGCCCAGGCGATGCTGGCCGATCACACGAGGCACAAGCACTAATGGCGCCGTCTCTTTCTCAGATTCAGGAAAACTGTCGGAAGGCTCGCGCCTGTTTTAAGCGGGCACGTGAAGAGCATTTTGCGCTCGGTGCATTTAATCTGGATAACCAGGAGACGCTGATCGCCGTAGCCAATGCCGCTAAAGTTAAAAACGCACCAGTGCTGGTGGAAGTCAGTGACGGCGAAGTTAAAGCCATGGGCCTGGACAACATTCGCGACTTGGTCGACAACTGCAAGCGGGACTATGGCCTGGAAATGTATATAAATCTCGATCATAGCCCGAGCGTTGAGGCGGCATTGGCCGGTATCGACGCTGGCTTTGAGTGCATACATATTGATATATCTCAGGCTAACCACGACGCTACGGACGAAGAAATAATTGTCGATACTCAAAAAGTTGTTGAGGCGGCCAAAAAGACCGGAGCTCTGGTGGAAGCTGAGCCGCATTACTTTGCCGGTTCCTCAAACCTACACACCGAGAAAATTGATTATGAGGAAATTCGCAAAACGTTTTCAACCCCAGCTGGCGCGAAGGCTTTCGTAAACGCGACAGGCATTGACACCTATGCCGCCGCTGTCGGTAATTTGCATGGCCACTACCCAGTGCCAAAAAAGCTGGACCTCGATCTGCTACGCCAAATCCGGGCGGCGATCGATTGCAACGTCAGCCTGCATGGCGGTAGCGGTACGCCTGGCCACTACTTTATCGAGGCAGTCAAAATTGGCGTGACGAAGGTTAATATAAATTCCGATATGCGCATTGCTTACCGAGAAACACTGGAAAAAGTCTTGGCCGAGAATAAGGACGAGTACGCCGTGGTCAAACTAATGCCGACAGTCATCGCGGCGGTACAAAAGGTAGTTGAGTCTAAGGTTGATATGTTCAATTCAGCTGGCAAAGCCCAGCCGTAGGTTATAAAAATAGACCCTTTCTGGGTCTAAGTGTGTTTGAGGGAGGCGCGTTATCCGCGCCTCCCTCGGTGTCTGAAGTACCGACGGTACGTGCCCTTGCCGGCTAGGCCACCCCCTAGTACTACTAGGCAGGCTCCTCCTGGGACGACGATGTCCGGGGCTCCGTGGAGGAGCGACACGGCCAGAAGAACCAGGCCGATCGCTATGCACGAGAAACCAATGCCTTGGTCGGTGTTCATGGCTGTGTCGACCGCTGCTGATGGAGCCAGCGGCCCACAAGAAAGAGCATGAGGCCGATCATCAGCAGGGCGTAGCCGATGCGCATCACGATCAGGAAGCCGATTGACGCCAGAAAGACGCCCAGCATCAGAGTGAACCTCCCGACGAGCCGTTCCATCGCATTTCCTCCTGATTGAGTCGTGGCTACGGATTGGGGTCGTGTTGAAACTCTTCCGTGATGGTGTCGTACGCCGCCAGCTTCTGGCGGGCGCTCACCAACGCAACGTCTCTATCCGGCTGGGTCAGAGAGACGTAGTAACTCGCAGCGTTCAGGAGCTCGTCCTTGCTATGCTCCTTCGGCCACTTGCGAAGTCGGTCGATCTCTTCACAAAGAGCCTGCCTTTGTTCTGCTGCGGGTAGTCCCGGCTGCCTCTGCAACTGCCTGTTGAGGCCGATCAACTCGATGAGCTCGGCGCGGAACAGGTTTTTGCGGTCAGACGGAACCAGACGAAAGTCGTCAGGGTAACGCGACAGCACCACCCAGGAGGTGACCGCCGCTATAGCGGGTACCACCGATACGCAGAAGAAGATGACGCTTCCTTCTGTGGACGAGGTGTTTGACGCAAACCCTGCACCTGCGAAAAGGCAGCCCACAAAGAGGGCGAGCGATGTTCTGCAGATACCCAGGTACGGCAGAAAGCTAAGCCTTCCAACCTTCATAGGTTTCTCCTTCGGATTAGGCTTCAGACTTGAATGTGCAGTCCAACAACCGCTGTCGTTAAACGTGCAAATGATAACATAAACACCTTAAATCGTCAATGTGATAACCCTTATGCCTTTTGCTACAATTGACTTGAACCATGAGCAAAATAGAAAAGGTGATTTTTTAGCGTGGCACGCCAACCGCAGCTGCAGATGCTGGCCGTCGGCGATGTTGTGACTGATGATTTTATCAAACTTCTAGACAGCGAAGAGCGTGTAGAAAAGCGCTCGGATGGCAATTGGCTGGCTATGCCTTTTGGGACCAAGATTCCGTTTGACCACCGCGAGGTTGTGCCGGCCGTCGGCAATGCTTCTAACGCGGCAGTAGCCTTTGCCAAGCTTGGCTTAAAGTCAGGGCTGGTCGGCAACATAGGCGAAGATACTCACGGCCGAGAAATCCTAGCGGCTTTACATGAAGCTAAGGTTGATCCTCGTTTTGTCCATATCAACCCTGGTAAGAAGAGCAACTATCACTACGTGCTTTGGTACAAAGACGAGCGGACAATTCTGATTAAGCACGAAGAGTACGACTACCATTGGCCGCGCTTCCGGGTGATTGATTTGCCGGGCTGGGTCTACTTTAGCTCGGTCAGTGAGCACGCTTTGGAGTACCACGATCAGCTAGCTTCTTGGCTAGAATCTCATCCAAGTATCAAACTAGCCTTTCAGCCCGGGACCTTCCAAATGGAAGCCGGGACAAAGCGCCTGGCTCGCATTTACGAGCGGTCCGAAATTCTGGCCGTCAATCGCGAAGAGGCAACTTTAATTTCCAGGGGTAAACACGACGATATCCGTGATCTGATCAGCCGTTTGCACGCGCTAGGTCCAAAGATAGTGGTGATCAGCGATGGCCATGCTGGCGCATACGCTTCTGACGGCTTCAAAATTTTCAAAATGCCGATATATCCCGACCCCAAACCGCCTTTTGAGCGCACCGGCGCCGGTGATGCTTTTACTTCGACATTCGTGGCAGCTATGGCGCTCGGTGCCGATATCGAAGGCGCGTTGCTATGGGCCCCAATTAACGCCATGGGAGTTGTCCAGGAAGTTGGTGCACAGGCCGGCCTGCTGACTCAGCACGAAATCGAGCACTATCTGCGCATTGCGCCGGCTTGGTATCACCCAGAAAGGATCAAATGAGTCCCGTTAGATTCCACATAACTTATAACCTTAGCTTAACGTCTGAAGACCAGTACTTGCTTCAGTCGTCTTCTGATAGACACCAGCCCCCTGGAGATCTAACGGGATGAGTAAAGTCTTAGCAGGCATGCTGAATAAACCGGAAGAGATGGTTGCCGAAACTCTGGCAAGACTGGAGGATATGGCCGGCTACCCCAGCGCTGATGCCAAGTTGATAGCCGAAAATTCTCAGGCTGTTCGAGCTAAACTATCTGAACTTGGCTTAGACCCGAACGACACGACTGGTGAGGAGTTGCACCATGTTCTTGTGGCGCGGTTCGCGGCTGACGCTGAGCGAATTGATAAGGCTCTAGGGCTTAACCCAGAAAGCCCAACTGTCGAAAAATTATCTCGGGCAGTTGAGCTGGCCAGGCATGTGGCCAGTGGAGCTGAGATCTGGTCTTTAAAAACGACCGCCAGCAAAAACCTGTTGCGTGCCTTGCCTCCAAAGAAGACTATGAAACTTTTTGGATATCGGTCTCTGGATTCGTTTTTGAAACGCGAGGATCCTGCTAAAAGCTTGCTGGTTGCTAGCATGCTGGAGGCGCCGACGTGGCAGAAAAGTTTGATGGCCAAAATTTCGCAGGCCGGTTCGGCTAGCTATGAGCTTAAACCTGTCAAAATCGTGAGCCTAGACCAGAATCTAGGTGTTAATAAACTAGTTGTTGCCAATCATCAGGCCGGCGTGGTCGCTGTGCAGGTATCTAAAATTGATGCCAAGGCCTCAGCGCTTGGGTTGGCGCTTTTTATCTTGGACAGTGTCGACTCGCTCGGTCTAAAAGCTAGCCATAAGAAGCTCTATGGAGTCAATCCTACGCTGCGGTTTTGGCGCGGGGCAGAACACTTGTTGGCTTGGAATGATGGGCAGCCAGTGTCGCTTAATTTCAAAGATGTGGCTGTTTCTCATCTGGAAAATCGTAGTTTTGCCGATCGATCAACTGAGCATGCCGGCGAGCATCTCTGGAGCCAAATCCTCGATAAATACAAAGAACACATCGCCGAACTGCCCGAAGAGCTGGCCGCGACCGGGTATAATGTCGGTAAGGTACTTATGCCAGAGGAACTGGCTTTGGAATACCAAGAAGCTTAAAGACCAAGGTGGGTGAATGACGACGAGGTACCAATTTTGTGTTTCTGGAGCGGCCAAAGGTCCCAGCGCGGAGCGTGGCAAAGAGCTGGCTGAACAAATTGGCGCAGCTATAGCCAAGGCCGATCACAGTCTTATAACTGGTGCCACAACTGGACTCCCCAACGATGCTGCCGAAGGCTACAAAAAAGCTGGCGGGAAGATGAGCCTAGGCCTGTCGCCGGCTTCCAGCAAGATCGAGCACGTTATGAAATATCGGCTTCCAACCAAAGCTTACGACGCCATCCTTTATACCGGTCTGCACTACGGCGGCCGCGACGCTTTGCTGATCAACTCTGCCGACGCGGTAGTAACTATCGGCGGGCGTTTAGGCACACTGCACGAGTTCACGATCGCCGCCGAAACGCATACGCCAATCGGCGTGCTGGAAGGCGCCGGTGGTATAAGTTCCCAGATTGACATGCTTTTAAAACTTCTGCCCAACGCTAACCCCGACTATGTAATCTTTGAAGAAGACCCGGACAAGCTTATTGCCAAGCTGACAGCTCTGCTAGATAAAACCCACGCTCACTACCACCGTCTTTACACCTAGAAGTTGCTACAATTGAGGGATGGCAAAGTTCCATCTGGAAAGCGACTATAAGCCAACGGGCGACCAGCCAACGGCAATCAAGAAATTAACGGCCGGCTTGAACGGTGGCGAGAAAAACCAGGTTCTGCTTGGCGTGACCGGCAGTGGCAAGACTTTCACGATGGCCAATGTCATTGCTAACACCCAGAAGCCGACGCTGGTGCTCAGCCATAATAAAACCTTAGCAGCCCAGCTTTATAACGAGTTCCGGATGTTCTTTCCGGATAACGCCGTCCACTATTTTGTCAGCTATTTTGACTTCTATCAGCCAGAAGCCTACATGCCTCGAACCGATACCTACATCGAAAAAGACAGCGACATTAATGAAGAGATCGACCGATTGCGCCACGCCGCTACCTCAGCTTTATTATCTCGGCGAGATGTGATTATTGTGGCCAGCGTATCTTGTATCTACGGCATTGGCTCGGTAGAAGATTACGGTAATATGGCCGTTCGGCTTAAAAAGGGTGAACGACGGCTGCGTGATAAATTACTGCGCCTTCTGACGGATATCCAGTACCGCCGCAACGACATAGACTTTCACCGCAGTACATTCCGGGTTCGAGGCGACGTAGTCGATATATATCCGGCCGGCGAAGAAGCCGCTTACCGCGTGGAGTTTTTTGGCGATCAGCTGGACAGGATCACCCAGATAAATCCGCTAACCGGCGAGATCGAAGCTGAGCTTCAAGAAAAAACCATTTTCCCCGGCTCACACTACGTCACGCCGGAAGAAAAACTCAAACGGGCGCTCGGCCAAATCCGCGACGAAGCCGAAGAACGTTCAGCCTGGTTCAAGAAGCATGGCAAACTGCTTGAAGCCCAGCGGCTGGAGCAGCGTATCAAATTCGACTTGGAGATGCTCGAGCAAACCGGATTCGTCAAAGGGATTGAAAACTATAGCCGCTATCTAACCAACAGAGAGCCCGGCGAGCAGCCGGCGACTCTGATTGACTATTTCCCAGACGACTACTTGCTAGTTGTTGACGAGTCGCATATGAGCATCCCGCAAGTTCGCGGTATGTACCATGGTGACCGGGCGCGCAAGGAAGTCCTGGTAGAGTATGGCTTTCGTTTACCGTCAGCGCTCGATAACCGGCCGCTAACTTTCAGTGAATTCGAACGGCACTTAAACCAGGTTATTTATGTGTCGGCGACACCCGCTGAATACGAGTTAAGCCGTAGCCCCGAACCGGTCTCTCAAGTCATTCGTCCAACCGGTTTGCTCGATCCACAGATTGAAGTTCGCCCAATCGAAGGCCAAATTGACGATCTTATAGCTGAAATTCGCTTGACTGTCGAGAAGGGCCAGCGTGTTCTTGTAACAACTCTGACTAAGCGCATGGCCGAGGATCTGGCTGAATACTTGCAAGAGCTAAGCATGAAGGTGGCTTATATTCATTCCGAAGTTGACACTCTAGAACGAACCGACATCCTTCGCGATCTGCGCTTGGGAGTTTATGACGTGCTGGTCGGAATCAACCTGCTGCGCGAAGGTTTGGACCTGCCGGAGGTCAGTTTGGTGGCGATTCTTGATGCCGATAAAGAAGGCTTTCTGCGCTCCGAGCAGGCACTAGTCCAAACTGTCGGCCGGGCCGCTCGGCACCAAGAAGGCCGAGTCGTTATGTATGCCGACACTATCACCGGCAGCATGCGCCGAACAATTGACGTGACGAACGCGCGTCGTGAAGTTCAGCAAAAATATAACGAAGAGCACGGTATCACTCCGCAGAGTATTCACCGGGCGATTGGCGAGATGTTGCCGCGGTCTGGAAAGGAAGAAAAGCCTAAACTCAACCTCAAGAAAATCCCTAAGGAGGAGTACGGCCATATGATAAAAGACCTGACTGCTCAGATGGATATGGCATCGGCTAACCTGGAATTCGAGAAGGCTGCCGATTTGCGCGATCTTATTGAAGAAGTAAAAGCCAAGCTCTAGCCTTTAAAAGCACAGTCAAAAACCGTTATACTGAAGATTAATGAGTAAGCTGACGCGGGAAGACGTCTTGAAACTGGCCGCATTGAGCAAGTTGCGTCTAAGCGATGCTGAAATTGAGAAGTTCCGTAGCGAGCTTACCGAAATACTGGATTATGTCGAGGTTCTAAACAAAGCCGACACCAAGGGCCTGGTGCCAACCTATCAAGTTACAGGTCTAACGAATGTGACTCGACCGGATAAAACCAAAGACTATTCAGCCAAACCGGTGGACCTTTTAAAGAATGCGCCGGCAGTCGAAGCGAATCAGTTTAAAGTTAAACGGGTTTTAGGTTAAACCGCATGGACTGGCCGAAAATAGCCGATATTGCTACGCGCGTCCAATCCGGCGATTTGAAGGCTTCTGATCTGGTTAGCAACGCTTTGGAAGCTATTGAAAAGAACAAAGACTTTGAAGTGGTCATTAGCACGTTGGATGAGCGCGCTAGTCAGCGAGCGCAAGATATAGACAAAATTATCGCTAGCGGCCAAAAAGCTGGACGCCTGGCTGGGGTGCCCTTTATAGCCAAGGACAACTTTTTAACTCTGGGCGGGAAGACTACAGCCGCCAGCAATATCCTTAGACCATTTGAGGCGCCTTACCAAGCCACAGCCATCGACAGGCTAGAGGCCGAGGGGGCTATTTGCGTAGCCAAGTCTAATCTAGATGCCTTCGCTCACGGCTCCAGCACCGAGAACAGCGATTTCTTTACGACCAAGAACCCCCACGATAAAACACGCGTACCAGGCGGCAGCAGTGGTGGTTCAGCCGCGGCCGTAGCGCTAGGTATAGTGCCGTTCGCGTTGGGTACCGATACCGGCGGTTCGATCCGCCAGCCAGCCGGTTTTTGCGGCGTGGTTGGCTATAAGCCGACATACGGCCTGGTTAGCCGAAGCGGCGTGATAGCCATGGCCAGCTCGACGGACGTTGTCGGACCACTGGCCCGAACGGTCGAGGACGCTGCTCTTGTGCTCGATATTATGGCCGGCAAGGACGACCTAGACTCGACGACAATTGATCGAGCTAGCAGAGACTATTCTGACATTAAAGAAGCGCTCATGGGTAAAAAAGTAGCCGTAATCAAAGAATATATGGAGGAGGGCTTAGACGCCGGCGTGCGATCTAAAATCGAAGCGGCCATATCTAAATTCAAAAAGGCCGGAGCTATAGTTGATGAGATCAGTCTGCCCAGTCTGCCGCTAGCCTTGGCGGTTTATTATATAGTTTGCCCGGCCGAGGTTAGCAGCAATCTTGCCCGCTACGACGGACAA
>CAZETJ010000009.1:0-23353 GCA_964514575.1 uncultured Candidatus Saccharibacteria bacterium | reverse complement strand
CGGGGATGGATGTAGCTAGTGCTACGCAAAGGTCGAGTCAAAGTCTGACTCCCGGAGCGTAGCATTAGCGCATCCTCCCCAGAATCACATTTTATAAAGAACTTTTTACCTACCTATTCACATTTGTCTTAGTGTTTGCGTCTTGGCCTGGCGGTCCGCCGTATATTTACTAGGGTGCTTTTTTATTCTTCGTCAGTGAAAACTACTAGACGCTGGGGATAGCTGCCATTAGCTTGATTCCAAATGCCTTCGCAGGTAACTAAGTTTAGATGAGCCAGCCCATCCGAAGAAGTAAAAACAGTGGTGGCATCAGCGTCCCGATCAAAGGACCTGACCGATCTAACTACAAACGAGAGGGTCTCGTCCCGGTCATTGATAATATATACCTGGTCGCCGCTACTGAGTTTGTCTAGGTTGTAGAAAACAAAAGGCACCCCATTCTTGATACCGAAATGGCCGCCTATAACGGCACTTCCTTCCTGACCGGGATGAGGTCCGGCGGAAAACCAGGCCACATTCACAGAATTTTCTGGCACATCCATTCTGCCGTCAGGTGTAATGACTGCGTCTTCGATCGCCGAATCCACACCAATAGATGGAATCTTAAGGCGAACAGGAAGTCCTTGGGGCACACCGCCGGGAGTCCGGAGGCTAGAATACGCAACCTGGCCTTTAGTTGACCCAACTGACGGGAATTTGGCTACCGGAAATTTCCAGCCAAACGACCCACTGGCAGAGCCTGCCGCTTTATGCGATTTGAGTTGAGGCAGCAATACTAAACATAATCCGACTCCCACAACCGCCACTAAGAACATTACAGCCGAGGCTGATCTTAATTTGGTGTTTAGCCTCAATCGTTCCCGGAGTTTATCAATGGTAGTCTGTTTTCTTTTGGGCGTTGCCATTATTTACCCATTTCTCTGGCGAATTGACTTCGTCTTTCATAACGGATGAGGTAATAGAACGTTTCTTTCTCTTTTAACATATGCCCACCTAGCAAAATGTATTACATATAGAAGTAATAATAACATAGGAAAAAACCCGCGTAATTGCGCCGCTAGTATTAGAGTAATCCCAGACTGACGTGCCCAGCCAAATGCAGCGTAACGGATATAGACACACATCCCTCAGTACAACCTAAAGAACCTGTAAAACTTCTTCGCCCCTATAGTTCAGCTCGAGCCCCGTTTGGTTGAAGCACCACGCCTGCATCCTAAAGGTAATCTTTTGTTATTATATGGTTATGTCAGCAGAGACTGCGCCAAGCATGGCAGAGCTAACCTCTGACCCCGACAAGATTCAGTACCTATCGTCTAGCCATTTCATTGTCAGCGAGGTCAATCGGCTCCTATTGGAGCAGAGGTCAGAAGTTCTAGAACTAGAGTCACAAGAAGAAAACATTAATATGCATCGCGTAGATGCATATAGGGAGAAAATCGGAGCCCCAAAGAAAGAAATTAGGGTACTTTCTGATGATGACTATGAAAAAGCAATTGAGATAGCTAAACAATCAAAGCAAGAATTGACCGATGAACACGGTCAGTGGTTGCCGCTAGAAGATTTAATTATTGTCAAGCGAGGTGAAAACTCTGCAGTTAGCAATGAGTTAACAGAAAGTTTTCTAGTCCATGAAATTGCCCATAGCTCCAGCGCATACAGCCTTATTCACATAAAAGAAGAGGTCAGTCCTAGGCTTTTGAGAAAGGACAAAGTCCATTACAGACCAAATATAGCTAGAGCGGGGTTCGCCACCGTAAAAAAAGAAGAGTATGTAAGCGGCATATTCCTAGAGGAAGGCTATGCGGAGTATGAGCGAGGCCAATATATAGCTAACGAACTTAACAGACCATATGGGTTTTATGAAAACGTCACGATGCAATCTACAGATGTACCCGATGCAAGCATAGCTCTCAAATATTTCTATCCCCCTAATCCAAGTACACCGGAGGCCATAGGGCACCCGAAAGGAGCGACCGCAGCGATAATTTTAGAGCTATTAGTTTCCAAAGATCCTAAGCTGCTAGATTCCATGCGCCATTCCAGAAGCTCTGTGGAGGGACTTCGTGATGTTGCGGCGCGCATTGACAAACTGGTTCCCGGTTTGTATGACAGATTACGAAAAATCGACACCACTTCTTCGAGTTTTAATAATGAGTCCTGGAAATTGGTGGGCGAGGTTCATAGAGCTATCAATGCCACCAAAGATCGATTGGAAACAGCCTAAAAGGTGCTAGACCGACGTGCCCAGCCAAATTATGCTCAGGTGGTTTATAATCAAAACTAAGTTATGCCTAAAACAAAATTCGAGAACCCGGCTGACTATATAGAGCCTCTAGAGCTGAACGGTCTAAGGGGACGCCTTCTGCGCTTGCCGGCTCAAAAAGCCGGGCAACCGGAAATTCTGTTCGTCTACGGCCAACACTCTAGCTTAGAGCGCTGGTGGGGATTGGCCCAGGCGCTAAATAAATTCGGCGGCGTCACGATGCCGGATATGCCCGGTTTTGGCGGAATGACTAGCCTCTACAAAACTGGTAAGCAGGCCGATATTGACAACCTGGCTGACTATCTGGCCGACTTTATAAAGAGCAGACTTGAGCCCGAACAGGTTACGCTGGTGGCCATGAGCTTAGCATTTGCTGTTGCGACCCGGATGTTACAACGCCATCCCGAACTAGTCGGCAGAGTTAATAACTTAGTTAGCATCGTTGGCTTGGCCCACCGGGATGACTTCATCTTTAGCCCGGGGCGAGTTCGTTTTTATAGATTGGCTACTAGACTCTTTTCTTACAAGTGGCCGGCAGCCTTTTTCCAGGGGGCTTTTCTTCAACCCTTTTATCTGCGGCGGGTCTATAGGTATTCTCGGTTTGCCAAAGAAAAATTGGCCGAATTATCCGGCGATGAATTTAGGCGGACGATGGACATGGAGATGGTGCTTTGGAAAATTAACGACTTGCGTACCCAGATGAAGACCAATCACGAGATGTTCGTCCTAGATAATTGCGGCCAGCGCTTAGACTTGCCGGTTTACCACGTTGCCTCTAAACACGATCGTTATTTTGATCACAAACGGATAGAAGACCATTTCAAACAAATATTCTCTAGCGTAGAGGTCTTCTATACCAAGGATCCCAACCACGCCCCGACCATTGTCGCCACTGCTGAGCAAGCGGCTCCCTTTATCCCAGACGATCTGGCTCGGCTACTAACTAAATCTGACGGTTAAGTCGGTATACTGTAGACATATGAGAATTGCCCTTGTTTGTCCCTATCACCTTGGCCGGCCCGGCGGCGTGCTGGACCACGTCAAAGAGCTGCGCAATGAGCTGGTCCGACGTGGACATTACGTCAGAATAATCACGCCGCTGCCCCGTGATTACGAGGGTCCTGTCCCCGACGAATTTATTACGCTTGGTACCTCGATTAACACAAAAGCTTTTGCCGGCACGGCCTGGCAAATGTCGTTCAGTGTCGACAATGACGCCATAGACGAAGTCTTCGAGCGCGAAAAATTTGACGTTTTGCACTTTCACGAACCCTGGATACCGATGTGGAGTCGCCAGTTACTGGCCCGCGCCAAGGCGCCGACGGTCGGCACTATGCACGGTCGTTTTTACGACACTATGACGGCAAAAACTGTCACGCCTTTCGTGAACACCTACATCAAGCCAATTATCAAATATATCGAGGTTTTTACGGCCGTTTCACCAGCTTCAGTTGCTGGCACGCTTAATAGCAAAAATTCCGGCCTGGCTAACCGTGAAGTCACGATTGTGCCGAATGGTATAGACATCGAAAAGTTTAAGCCAAAGCCAGGTTCCTCAAAACCAAAAACCAATCTCAAAACTATTTTGTATGTTGGCCGCCTGGAAGATCGAAAAGGTGTTAAGTATTTGCTTATGGCCTACAACGAATTGCGCCAAAAGCGGTCGGACGTACGGCTAGTGATAGCCGGTACTGGCGTAGACGACAAGAAGTTGATGGCTTACGTCGAAGACAACTCTATCCCGAGAGTTGATTTTCTCGGCTTCGTCAGTGATGAGGAAAAAATAAAATTACTGCACGAAGCAGACGTTTTCTGTTCCGCCGCAGTTTACGGCGAAGCCTTTGGCATTGTGCTGCTGGAAGCCATGGCCGCTGATGTGCCGATCGTGGCCGGTGACAACGCCGGCTATTCGAGTGTTATGATCGACAGCGGTGCCTTAAGCTTAGTCAACCCGAAGGACACAGTCGATTTCGCTAGACGGTTAGAGATTTTCCTGTTCGACGAAAGCGTTCGGGTTCTTTGGAAGAAGTGGGCCAGAACCTATATTCAAAATTTCACCTTTACCAAAATCGCTGATCAATATGAAAAAGTTTATAAAGAGGCTATAGAACTACATGCCAACAAAGCCAAAGCTAAAAGTCGCTTTAGTCTTCGACGATACTTTAGATAGTAGCGACGGCGTTGCTCAGTACGTCAAAACTGTCGGCGCCTGGCTAGCCGGTCGAGGCCACGAGGTGTGCTACTTAGTTGGCGAAACCAAAATGACCGAGTGGGCCGGCGGACGGGTATATAGCTCATCCAAGAATGTGTCGGTCGGCTTTAATGGGAATGAGCTGAGCATTCCTTTGCGAGCGGATAACCGCCAGCTCAATGCCGCCCTAGCCACCGAGAAGTTTGATGTGTTGCATGTGCAGGCTCCCTTTTCCCCTTTTATGGCCGGCGAAGTTATAAAACGGGCCGGAGATAGCGCTGTAGTAGGGACTTTCCACATTCTGCCTAACGGATGGCTGTCTAGTGCCGGTAGCCGGGTCTTGCGTCTGATAACAATTAGGGCACTGCGCCGCTTTGACGCCTTCAGCGCGGTTAGCCCGCCGGCGGCTCACTTTGCTCATCAGGCCTACGGGATAACATGCGAGATAATTCCTAACACAATTGATGTTGCTCATTTCAAATCGGCTCAATCCCCCCACTCCGGGCGCATAGTGTTTCTAGGAAGGATGGTTAAGCGCAAAGGCTGCGGCCTGCTGATTGAGGCCTTCGCCCAGATTCACGAAAAATTTCCTGAAGCCCACCTGGTTATTGGCGGACGTGGAGCTATGCTTGATCAATTTCAAGCTCAAGCTAAGCATCTCGGTGTCGAATCAAAGGTCGAGTTCAAGGGATATATCGATGAGGCCGACAAGCCCAGCTTCCTGGCCCAGGCTGACATCGCTTGCTTCCCAGCCACTGGCGGCGAGAGTTTTGGCATCGTTTTGATTGAGGCTATGGCCGCCGGCTCAAGAGTCGTTCTAGGGGGCGACAATCCCGGCTATCATAGTGTACTAGGTGAACAGCCCCAACTCCTTTTCGACCCGCGAGACAAGCATGAGCTGGCTGAGCGGCTCGCCTTTATGCTTAGCCATCAAACGGTGGCCGACGGACTTCACGTCTGGCAACAAAATCATGTCAAAGCTTTCGATGTCGAAAAAGTCGGTCCTCAGATAGAAGCTATGTATCGGCAGGCTGTTGCTAAGCGGGCCAAGGCTAAGGCATAATAAAACCAATGAAACCGATGCGCGTTAGCGTCAGTGTTACTAATAAAACTATCCTTCGAATTATCATATGGGCTATTTTGGCTATCCTTGCTTTCCATTTCTTTCATAAAGTCGGCCATATTCTAACTCTCATATTTACTTCTTTCTTCTTGGCCTTGGCTCTCAACCCAGCTGTCGGTTGGATGAGTCGCCGTTTTAAAATCGATAGTCGAGTGCGGGCAACAGCCGCGGCCTATATCGTGGTTGTTGCCGTCATCGCCGGTATAGTCGTGTTGGTGATGCCGCCGCTAGTCAACCAAACCCGCCAGTTCATTAAGGAAGTGCCAACGTCTATCAGCAATTTTCAGAGCAAAGATAATGGGCTAGCTCGGGAGGCCAAGCGCTATCATTTGGATAAAAAACTCCAGAAAGCCGCCAGCGATTTTGCCAACAGCCACGGCAATTTCGGCAGTACCGTGCTTGATACTGGTAAGCGCGTAATCGAAATCGTTGCATCAATCCTAGCCGTGTTGGTCATGACCTTCATGATGCTGGTCGAAGGCCCGTATTGGACAGAAGTAGTCGTCGGCTTAACGCCAGCCAAGGACAAAGAACGCTATAAGAAGATGGCCCAGCGTATGTATAAGGGCGTCAGCGGCTTCGTTAATGGCCAGGTAATAGTTTCGCTACTAGCTGGAGCCTTCGCCTTCATCGCCCTGGAGACTATCAGTCATATCGTCGGTGTTAACGTCAATGCCGCGGCTCTGGCCGGTATCGTGGCTGTCTTCGGTTTAATACCACTATTCGGCAACCCGATGTCTTCGCTTATCGTCATTCTGTTCTGCCTGCTTAACTCGGTCAGCTTGGCCGCTGTCATGTTGGTTTATTTCGTTATTTATTTCTTTGTCGAGAGCCATACTTTCCAGCCCTATATTCAATCGCGTCTCAATAAGCTAACAGCTTTGACGGTCTTCATCGCCGCGCTGTTGGGCATCGGCTATGCCGGCTTCCTTGGTGCCATCATCGCCATCCCGACGGCTAGCGCCATCAAAGTCTTACTAGAAGATTATTTTGAACGAAAAGCTGGGCACAAGCTGCGTGAGCCAGAAGCCGGGCACATAATTTAGACCCGGTACCAAATCGGTCCGCCGTCGGTGTCGTTGACACCGATACCCTGCTCCTCGAGTTGCTTTCTGATCTGGTCGGCCAGATCCCAGTCGCCTTTTTTACGAGCCGACTCTCGCTTACTGACAAGCTTATCGATGGCCGGATCCTTCTCTCGAACATCTAAGCTAAACAATGTCTCAATTTGGCCCATGAGCGATAACCAGGCCTGGGTGGGCTCGGTCTGGGCGCCAAGAGTGGCAATCTGGTCAAATTCCGAGTCCGCTCGCTCAAGGGCTTCCGGGGTGTTCAGATCATTAGTAAGTTCCCGCAAAATATCGCTCTGGCCAGCTGAAATTTCAAAACTTTGCGCCCACTCCGTGTCGGCCGTCTCTCGCCACTGTGCGGCAACTTGGCGCCAATGCTTTAGGCGGTTGGAGGCGTGCTGCAAATTCTGCCAACTAAAATGCGCCTGACTGCGGTAGTGTGACTGTAGAGCAAACAGCCGAAAAGCCAAAGGCTCGAAACCCCTGGCTTTCAGGTCGTCCAGTGTATAGAAGTTATTCAATGATTTACTCATCTTCTGATCATCGACCAGTAGATGCTCGCTGTGAATGAAAAAGCTGGCTAGTATGTCGCCGTCTGCAGCGGTACTCTGGGCAATCTCGTTCTCGTGGTGAGGGAACTTCAGGTCAACTCCGCCAGTATGAATGTCAAACGGCTGCCCCAGCTCATGGGCGCTCATAGCCGAACACTCAATGTGCCAACCTGGCCGGCCGGCCATATCCTTGCCATCTACAGTAAAATCCCAGGCTGGCTCGTCAGGCTTAGCCTTTTTCCATAGCGCGAAGTCATGGGCGTTGTCTTTATCATAGTCATCATTATTAATTCGCGATTCTTCAGTGCTGTCCGCCGTTACTTCTACTAGTTGGCCGTAGGTTTTGCCAGCTGCCTGGTACTTTGATATCGAAAAATAAATACCATCATCAGCTATATAAGCTATTCCTGCATCCAAAAGTTTTTGGATTAGTTTTTGCATTAGCTCAACATTGTCTGTGGCTCTTACGAACTTAATCTCGCGAGTGTTTATACCGACGGCCTCCAGGTCCTTCATAAAAAGCTTTTCGTATTTACCGGTCAATTTTTTTAGTGCTTCTTTAGGGTCGTCATCAGGGAACTCCTGGCGGCTGGCGGCAATAGTCTTATCGTCGACATCGGTGATATTCATAACATGCTCAACCTTGTAACCAGCAGAGCTCAGCACACGGTGCAAAGTGTCGGCGTAAATAAATGAGGCCAGATTGCCGATGTGTGCGCGCTCGTAAACCGTCGGTCCGCAAGTGTAAATCCTGACAGTTTTATCTTTTAACGCTTTGAAGACCTCAATTTTTTTGCCTAGCGAATTGAATAGCCTCAGCTCCATTATTCAGTCTCCAGCTCGTCCAGTAGTTCGATTGCCTTTTTGATGCACTCGCTTTTGACAACCTCAAAAGGTCTGCCGTCTTGAATCTTAAAGCCGGCCGCGTAGGGATGTCCGCCCCCGCCAAAATGTTCGGCCAGTTTGTGGCCAATACCCTTGCCGTAGTTGCAGCGGATTTTGCCCGTGACCTTGCCGTCGCGGTAAACCTTGAAACAGATAGCAATATCGGTACCTTTAGCTAGGCGCATATCGTCGATTACCAGCATCGGCGGGTTATACAGCGGACTGTACTTCTCATTCTCCTCCCAGGGGATGGTCAGAGTCGCAACCTGGTTATCGCCATGAAACTCAACACGCTCCAGAAGCCTGCCTTTATAGTGGATCAGCTCCGGTTCACGGCGCATCGTTTCACGCCGAGCATTCTCGATCTGGGCTAATTTGACGCCGCCTTCGACCAGCTCAGCTATGATGTGGATAGATCGGGCGGAAGTGCCCTCGGAAGTTAATCCCAGGCTATCGCTCAAAATGCCCATGGCCAGTAGCTCTTTAGCTGTCTGGTTTATCGGCCAGTCTGCTTGCTGACATAGCTCGTAGATTAACTCCGCGGTGGCAACAGCTGGCTGAACCAACTCAACATTAGCAAAATCAATAGTCGGGGCGGTGGCATGGTGGTCAATAATTAGGCAAGGCTTGGCGGCTAGCCAACCCCGTTGGCCCTTGGATTCCAACTGTTCAAGAAGTGTCACGCTGCTAGTGTCGACAATGATACTGGCGTCAAATTGGTTGGGGAGTTCGCTGGTTACCCTATCAGAGCCAGGCATGTACTTTAGGTAAGATGGCAAGTCGACCCCGCAATACAGACTAATTTTCTTGCCTAGGTCGCCTAAAACTTGCTCCAAAGCTAAAGCACTGGCTAAGCTATCGGCGTCGGGGTTATCGGCTTGCACTACGACGATATGCTCAGCAGCCTTAACTAGCTTCTGGACTTCATCCGTTTCAGGGTATTTTGTCATTCTTCTTATTGTAACCAGATGCCGCCTGGTCTGCCAGTACGCTTCAGAGGGTCTGGCGGCCTTCAAGAGCCCTGGCTAGGGTAATTTGGTCGGCGTATTCCAGATCAACGCCCACCGGTAAGCCGCGGGCCAGGCGGGATATCTTGAGAGGTCGCTTGCCGACCTGCTGAGTTATTAAAAGCGCCGTGCTCTCGCCTTCTACGCTAGCGTTGGTGGCCAGAATCAATTCCTTAACCTTGTCTTCATCGAGTCTCTTAATCAGCTCCTTGATCTTAAGCTGGTCAGGACCAATACCTTCGATAGGCGAGACTAAGCCGCCCAATACGTGATAAGTCCCATCAAAGCTGTTAGTCTTCTCCAGAGCCACGATATCGAATGGATCAGCTACAACCGCCACTATCTTCTTGTTGCGCCGCGGGTCGCTATACAGCGGGCTGACTCCCTGCCCGGCCTCTATTAAAGCGAAGGTCTTGGGACAATAGCTCAAGTTCTCGTGTAGTCCAACCAAAGCCTCAGACAGCTGCCGCGATTTATCGGGGTTACTTTTTAGCAGATAGTAAGCATAACGCTCAGCTGACCTTGGACCGACGCCGGGCAGCTGTTGCAGGGCTTCTATTAGATCCGCTAACGGACCAGGGATAACCGTGTTCATAGGCTCTATAGACCGAGATCGCCCAGGGCGCCCATCATGGGGCGCATTTTTTCAGCGGCCAGTTGCTGGCTCTTGACGATAGCCTCTTTGATGGCTTCTTCTACCCAGCCCTCTAGCTGGCCAATGTCCTCTAGATCGACAGATTGCGCGTCGATATGAATTTTCTTGATCTTTTGTTCGCCGCTGATCTCGACACGCACCGCGCCTTCACCGGCTTCGGTAGTGATAATTTCTTTTTGCAATTCTTTTTGAAGTTTGCGGGCTCGCATTACAAGTTTAGCTTGGTCAAATTTACTCACGCTGTGGGTGCTCCTTCTTATCTGTTATTTTAACACGTAGCTGGTGCGCGTAGATACAGTGTTTGGCCAGGCCACCAGAGAGTAGCGGATTCCGTATATCAGGCTAAGGGCGCAGACTGACAAGATTAGCACATAGGCGAAGGCCCGCGGTATGGGGTTGCGCGGAAAAATGCTCTGCCATTCAAGTAGTAAATAGCGTAGGCCAGCGGCAACCAGAATCATTATTGGCGCCAGAGCGATGAGCAGGATCGCGGAGTTATTATTGATTCCTGCCGCAATTACACCCAGAGCGATGATCGCCAGTATCCCGTAGGTCTTGGTGCGGGCGCGGCTAAATAAGGCCATAAAACCAAAGACAGCTAGAATGGCTTGAGCAGCGTTAAGCAGAGGCAATCTACCAATCTGTAGGTCTGTGTGGATGCCGCTATGCCAAATTAGGCCAATTGCTGCCCAGGCTATCTGCTTGATGAGCGTCAACGGTTGCGGCCAGGTTGCCGGTATAAACGCTAGTTCTCGTAGCAAGTGCGGCTGCCTTATAAGACCGGCTACCAACGGCGCGATAAGGATCGCAAAGATCAGGGCGCCTAGAAGGCTCAATTTTCGTGGGAAGTAGTCGCGTAGCTGTTTAAGGCCGCTTCGGCTAAAACCATAACCAATGGCCAGTAGCCAAATACCGCCTGGAGCGTAGAGACAAACGGCCGCTAGGGCCGCCATAGCTAAGTAAACTAAGCGGTTGGCCGTCTTGGCCCGGGTTAGCCAAAAATAAAGGGCTGCCAAAGCTAGCGGTGCCAGATACATAATTTCCGGACTTAAACTCCGGCCGGCTAGGATGAATAAAGGGGTGGCGGCTAGTAGCAGCGTGCTCAGCCAAGCCACTAATTTACCGAACCAACTTCGAGCAATTTTATAAAAACAAACAACAAAGATCGTAGCAAAAATCGCTGAGATGCTCCTCAGCCAAAAAAATGACGTCACGTGGAGTTTTGTCAGCAAATAGATCCAGACGCTATGCGGATCGTTCACCGGGTTGTTATACAGCAAGTGGGCGCTAGCAGCTGAGGCCCTGGTCGCCGCTTCACTTGGACCCAGCCCCGCGGTTAGGCTGCCAAGCTTCCAAAAATAAATCCCTATTACAAAGCCAATCGTCGCTAGCGCGACAACTACGTCCCTCTCAAACTCCAGTTTGAGTTTAACCCTAGGTAAGCTCAGCATCTCTAAGAAGCAATTATATCAAAAGCTTATTCGAAAGGTTGATCGTGCCTAGTGTCGAGGTCGCGGAATTTTTGCATTTTTCGGTCGAAATACAGCTCGGCGCTGCCAACTGGGCCGTTACGATGTTTCTTTATAAAGATGTCAGTGATGTTTTGTTTTTGCGTATCTGGGTTGTAGTAATCTTCGCGGTAAAGGAATGCGACAATGTCGGCATCTTGCTCAATAGACCCAGACTCGCGCAGGTCGGCCAGTTGAGGGATTTGCGGACTGCGATTCTCGACGGAGCGGCTCAACTGGCTAGCGGCTACGACCGGCACGTTTAACTCCCGGGCCAGAATCTTAAGGCTGCGGCTTATTTCAGAGATCTCTTGCACCCGATTGGCTACGGAGGCAAAGCGCGATCCGCCGCTCATCAATTGCAGGTAGTCGACCATTATAGCCGCTAGGGGGTGCTGGTGGTGCAGCCGCCGCGCCTTGGTGCGCAAGTCGCTGACGGTAATGCCCGAAGTGTCGTCAATAAAAATCGGTGCTTCGGCCAGGGCACCCATGCCAGCGCTGAGTCTTTCGAAATCTTTGTCATCCAAGCCCTCGCCAGTCCTTAGTTTCCAGGCGTCAACGCCCGCCTCAGCGGCTAGCAGCCTGTCGACCAACTGCTCCTTGCTCATCTCTAGGCTAAAATACAGAACCGCTCCCTCTTTCGCCTTGGTAGCGATGTTGAGGGCCATGTTAAGCATAATGGCCGTTTTGCCCATGGAAGGACGGCCGGCAACAACTATCAAATCCGACCGTTGCAGGCCGGCCAGCATCTTGTCTAGGTCGCGCATGCCAGTCGGGATGCCCCGGATGCCACCCTTGTTGCGATGTAGATCATCTAATCGGTCAAAGCTATCGCCCAGGATCGATTCTAGGCTGGTGATATCTTGCCGGACATGTCGATCACTGACTTCGAACAATCTCGTCTCGGCCTCTTCGATCAGCTCCTGGATAGATTTACTCTCGTCGGAACCAACAGCTGCAATGTCCTCCGACGCACTAATCAGGCGGCGGCGGATAGCCTTGTCGGCTACGATTTCGGCATACTGCTCTAGGTGCGTCGCCGTCGGCACGGTATTGGTCAGTTCTGTCAGGTAGCTGGCGCCGCCAATCATATCCAATTGGCCTTTGGAGCGGAGCTGTTCGCTCAGTGTCAAAATATCAACTGGGCTGCGCTTTTCGTGCAGAGAGCGCATAGATCCAAATATCAGGCGGTGCTTCTCGTCATAAAAATCATCGGCGGTGAGCATATCAGCAATTTTGATAAAAGCATCCCCGTCGATCAGCAAGCTGCCAAGTACGCTGGCTTCGACATCCACATTTTGCGGCGGGCTATCAACTGTAGTTTTGGCCATTTAGGTTACCTTATTTAGGATTCTAGCACCTCGGGTTGACCGAAGATATTGCTTATGTTTTCAAGCGATGGTTCGCTGGCCTTGGCGGCCTTATCGGGTTTAGCCACCTCTTCAATTATGGATTTAACTCCTACGGATTGGCCGGTGACCTCTTCAAAGATTTTGCCGATTAAGTCCTTATTTTTGGCTTGGTTAATTTTCTTCTGATGAAGCGGAAAGCGGAACGACAGAGTTAGGTTATATCCGTCTAAACTCGGCGTGGCTAAGCGCAGGGCTGTATAGAGCGACGCGGCTTGCTTCTTGGTTTTTTCCAAGATCTGCTCCCAGTCCGCTTCGCTAAGTACGCCTGGCTTTGCCTTAGGTGATACGGCTTTTGCGGCGGGCTCCACTATTTCTTCAGCGGGGGCGTCGTCTGGCTCCGGTTCCTCAGCTTCATCTTCAATCACCGGCTCGCTAGTCGCCGGCACCGAGCGGGGCCTCAGGAGGCTGGCTTCCAGGACCGCTATTTCAAAAGCTTCCTCTGGCTGGCTGCTCGCCGGAATCTCAATTAGGGCTTTGAGCAAGGCCGGTATCCAGTCTTCGCCCTGGCCGCTGACAAGTTTTGTTCGCAAACTGCCGGCCAAGATCCGAGCGGTAATTGGAGCGCTGGTTCCCTGCTCGCGAAGTTGGTCAAGGGTTGCTAGCACGGCCTGGCTGTCACCAGCGGTTATTGCCCCAGTTAACTTATCAATTAATTCGGCCGGCGGCAGGCCCAAAAATTGTCGCACGTAAGCTTCGGTGAGTTTTGAGCCCGGGTTGGCCAGTTGATCCAATAGGCCGATGCTGTCGCGGAAGCTGCCCTGGCCGTGTTCGGCGAGCAATTGGAGGGCGGCTGGTTCTGCGTCAATTTTCTCTTTTTTGGCAATTTTCCCAAGGTGCTTTACAGCAGCTGCACTAGCTATCGGTTTGAACTCAAAGCGCTGGGTGCGGCTGATGATCGTCGCCGGCAGCTTATGGGCTTCTGTGGTGGCCAAAATGAATATACAGTGAGCTGGCGGCTCTTCTAGGGTCTTCAGCAGCGCGTTAAAGGCTTCGCGGGTTAGCATATGAACCTCGTCGATGATATAGACCTTGTAGCGAGCCGAAGTCGGGCTGACGTGGACCTTATCGCGTAGCTCTCTGATCTCGTCGATCCGCCGGTTGCTGGCGCCGTCAATCTCTATGATGTCTAGGTGGATGGACTCGTCGCTGTAGGGTAGATCATTAACCTCGTGGGCCAAGATACGTGCCACAGTAGTCTTGCCGACTCCTTTTGGTCCTGTAAACAAATAAGCGTGGCTGATCCGGCCGCTTTTAATAGCGTTTTTTAGGGTCGTCGTGATGTGCTCTTGCCCGATGACCTCGTCAAAATTCCTAGAACGATATTTACGGTATAAAGCCTGCCCCATGTACTTTAATTATACTTTTGACGGGGCATTAAATACGTTGTGTTTTATTACCTGTGGGCTATCTGTGCAAACTACTGTGGATTACCAAAGGTAAAGCTTGTCGGTGCTGTGCATAGTGTAGGTAAAATAACGACCAGGTGCTCCGCAAACCGTAGCCTCCGCCGGGTTCACCAGAGTACGCACGCGACTGTGGGTGTAGTCGTCTCTGTTCCCTTCGGTCCCGAAGATTGTATAGCGCCCAAAAAGTACTTGGTAGTGTAGTATCTGAGTCTCGTTGTGGCTAGCGCAAAATATCAAACTCTTACCTCCATCTTTGCCGGAGAGTGCAATAAAATGGCCCAGCCCAAAAATAATGAATGGAGCTAGTACCAGGGTCCACCCAACTATGAGATGCAGCGACTGTCTTTTGGTGTCCCTAAGTCGCTTAACTTGTTTAACCATATGTATTACCAAAGATAGAGCTTGCTTGTCTGATGCGCCTGATTCGCACCTAGGGTTATACAAAATGCTTCAACTTGAGGCGGCGGATTTTTATACTTAGAATATTGGCCTAGCAAGATTCGATAGCTAACTGTAGCGCTACTTGTGCTGCACAGTACCTTGGTTTGCTTTTGAGAGACGGGTATTAAGTGGCCTGCCAAAATTATGGCGACTATGATAATAGGCAGAATTAGGCGTTTAATTAAGAATACGGATAGCATAACTGTTTAAAGTGCGGCTTCGAGGGCGGCCCATTCAGCGTCGACGCTTTCGTCTTCGGGGATGTTAACGCTGACCTGATCGCCTGGCTTAGCCTTAAAATAGGTCACGCTAGCCAACAGCACGCGGTATTTCTTGCTGTCAATGTCCACGAAATAATGGCCATCTTTTTGCTCCAACACGCCTACGACTTGGCGCCGAGGAATCGGTCCAATCTGTTTATACATAAAGGCGCCATCATCAGCGATGGTCAACTTCAGAATGTCACCCTGCACCAGTTTGGATTTGCTGGCGTAGTTAGCCGGCACCGGATAGGTCTTAGCGTCGGAACCGACCATGTTCTGGCCGTCAAAAACTCCCTCAATAACCTTGCCCAGAGCCTTTTCTTTAACTTTGTCCGCCAAAACTGGATCTTCGCCAACAATACTAACCAAGAGCTCCTTAGTCGCGGCCAAAGCTGTCTCAGCTTCAGCAATTAGAGCCCGCAGTCGTTTAATTTGCTTTTCGGGGATATCTGCCATTTTGTTTTATCCACACTCCCTGTTTATATAGGTATTTGTTTGCCTATATTCATCCCAAAACTAACACATAACACACCTAGAGTCAAAGAGTGGAGACGCTATTGTGGATAAGTTTTTGTCCATTAAAAAACTGTCCGCCCTAAACTCGCGTTAGTCGGACAGTTTTTTAGCTCGACGCCGGAGTGGCCGGCTGAGCCGGACAGCAGGGCTAGGCGTTGCGCGCGTTGCTAGGCTAGCTCGACTGTAGCGCCAGCATCTTCAAGGGTCTTTTTAGCCTCTTCAGCTTCTTCCTTGTTGACCTTCTCTTTGACGGCCTTAGGGGCGCTATCAACGATAGCTTTAGCTTCACCCAGACCTAAACCAGTTAAGTCTTTAACGGCCTTAATGACGGCTACCTTCTGAGCACCGGCGTCTTTCAATATGACGTCGTACTCGCTCTTTTCTTCAGCAGCTGGCGCGCCAGCGTCACCGGCGGGAGCTACTGCTACAGCTGCGGCAGCAGCCGGCTCAATTCCGTACTCGTCTTTCAAGATTCCTTTTAGTTCGTTTACTTCTAAAACAGTCAGTCCAGTGAGCTGTTTAGCGATGTCTTTTAAATCTGCCATTGTTGTCTCCTTTACCCCGTTACAAAACTTGGATGGAGCAGTCTGCCAGCCGGCGGATTGCGGAATGCCAAGTCCTTGTGATGGGGCTTCTTAATTTAATTTACTAATTTATGCAGCCTTAGCCGCGAGGCCGTCGAGTAATCCGTGTAAGTCGCCGCTCAAGCTGCCGATCACACTGTTTGCCGGCGATAGCAATGTTGCAATCACCTGGGCGACCAATTGATCTTTGCTCGGCAAGCTGGCTAGAGTCTTAACCTCGTCAGCTGAGAGTATTTTGCCGTCGGCCATCAAGCCGCCAACAAATTCAATTTGCGGTTCCGTCTTGGCGAAATTAGCCAAGCTTTGGGCTGGCGCGACTTCGTCAGACGAGTTGAAAGCGTACATCAATTGTCCGCTTAGCAAACCGTCATCTAGATCTTTAAACCGTTTGTCTGATTCCAGGGCTTTTTTGAAGAGACGGTTTTTAACAACCATCACTCGGGTGCCGTTATCGCGGGCCGATCGGCGCAAAGCCTGCATGGACTTCACCGGGGTGCCTTGATATTTAGCGACAACCGTCAGCTTAGAATCTTTCAAAAGGTCAGCTACTTCAGCGATGACTTCGTTTTTCTTGTCTTTGCTTAAAGCCATGGGGTCCTTTCGTTAATTTGTTGATTAGTTGTTAAAGAACATTTTGCCAATAAAAAATTGGCTCCAGTGAAGCCAATGTGATCGAGATTGATCGCCTCGGTAGCATTCTTAAGGTTTTTGGCCCGCTACTGTCTTTGGTCCTCTGGTCCAAAAGATATTACCACAGAAATTGCCTTCGGACAATAGGCGCGAGAGAAGTATAATGAAACCAAAGATGAAGAGAGAAGAGGCGCTCGCACTAGTTAAAGAACTGTCGACTTACCCAGCCGAAACAGAGTGGTTCGAATTCAAAGCTAAGCCTTTTGACGGACTAGAAGCAGGAAGGGTGCTCTGCGGCCTTTCAAATTCTGCCACCTTGCATCAAAAAGACGCCGCATATCTAATTTACGGGATCCACGATAAAACCCATGACGTAGTAGGCACTAAGTTCGATCACCTTGAGCACAAAATCGGGAATGAGGACGTTATCTCCTGGCTTACTGATTTGCTTAGCCCAACTATCAATTTCACGATCCACCCCTTTACTATAGATGGCAACAGGATTGTTATCTTTGAGATTCCTCCTGCGGTGCAGTTTGTGTCAAAGTTTAAGGAAATCGCATATATAAGAAATGGCAGTTACACAAAGCCCTTAGGTCGGTATCCTGCAAAAGAGAAAGAGCTATGGAGACAACTAGAAAGAGAAAAGTTCGAAAAAATAGTTGCGAAAAGTGGCCTTAAACCTGAGGAGGTCCTGGACTTGCTCGACTATAATGCCTATTTTAGAGCGCTCGAAATGGCGCGACCTCCTGACACGACTTCAATTATTGATGGGTTGGAAGAAGATGGGCTTGTGACAAAAAAGCGGGGGCTATTCTGTATAACTAATCTCGGTGCTTTATTATTCGCAAATAAAATTTCAGATTTTGAGACTCTAATCAAAAAGCCGCCCAGGTTAATTATTTACTCTGGAAAGAATAAACGTGAAACCAGACTGGACATCCCAGGTGTGAAGGGATATGCGCTGGGAATCGATTCGCTCGTTGGCTATATCATGGGCCAGCTCCCCATTGTTGAGGTGAGTAGAGGCGCGCAGAAATTCTTGACACCCGTTTACCCAGAAAAAACCATTCGGGAACTTGTCGTAAATGCTTTGATACATCAAGACTTTAACGTGGTTGGATCGGGGCCACTTATTGAAATATATGACGATAGGATCGAAATATCGAACCCTGGTGCTCCATTAGTTAAAGTCGATCGGATTGTTGATGCCCAACCCCGCAGCAGAAACGAAAAATTAGCTGACCTAATGAGACGTATGCACTTTTGTGAAGAGCGAGGCAGCGGGGTCGATAATGCGCTCCGTGAATGCGAGTTGTCTAAGCTGCCGGCACCAAATTTTTTAACCGACGATCAATTCACTCGAGTTACTATTTATGGACCTCGAGGGCTAAAAGACATGGACACGCTGGAGAGAATGAACACCGTGTACCTTCACGCTGTTCTGAAGTATCTCTCCAACGAGAGTATGAGCAACGAGTCGCTAAGAGAAAGATTAAATGTGAAGAAAGAAAATCACGCTCAAGTATCAAGGTTAATAAAACTCGCACAGAACTTAAATTTGATTAAGAAAAAAGATCCATACTCTAAGTCGACAAAGTTTGTTTCATATATTCCCTACTGGGCATAGTTTTGTGTGATCCAAACATGGCAAAAAACCTCGTAAGTTCATTTTGACAGGGGAGAAACTGGTTTTTCTTGTGTGACTGGCACGCAACTCTGTTTTAGATAAGTTTAGGGCTTCCAGGGGCGACGGGGTTGGGCTGGCTCCTTGACTGGGGCCGGGGTTTTATTCGCAGGCGACGCCATCGCCGTCGCGGTCTAGTCCGTAGCGGTCTGTCCCGATGACGTGAACTGGCCCTTGAACGTAGTATGGGCCGTTGCCGCTGCCCCCTGCGCAGTCTACGTCGGACGGGTAAACATTTGGCACACAGGCACCTGAGTAATTCGGATCGCAATTTTGTGTAGACGATGCCGCAGACGATTGCGCAGAAGTTGTAGAGGGGGCCGCCTGGCTCTGCGTTGCAGGCACTGGGACCAGAACTGGCTGAGTAGACGTGCTCGCTTGGGACGAAGGAGTGTTAGATTTTGTAGTCTGTGGCTGTTGGCTCGAACTAGTTAAAGCACCAATGCCCGCAAGGGCGAAAATGCTGACCGCTGAAACAACTACTATCTTCTTTAATTTACTCCACTCTCTCATTGCGAATCTCCTCTTGGGTATTCGGTCAACTATACAGGTATCTGTGATTTTTAGAAGCGAAGAATACAGATCAGCTTATTCGAAGGAGCCGGTTTTGGCTTCACTCACTCTTTAGGATATTTGTTTGTGTTACAGCCCGAGTAATTGTTTCTTTTTTGCGTTGAACTCTTCTTGGGTTAGAATGCCCTTTTCTTTCAAATCCGCTAACTTGATCAATTCATCTGTAGAGCGGCCTTGATCAGGTTGAGCTGCAGAAGCTTGGGCGGCCACTCCTGCTCTCTTTACCCGTGAGATGACTTTGGCAAGTTTAGCTTTAAGTTCCATAGGAGATTTTTTATCAATAAAGAAGATGATCTCTTGTCCGTCGCTCAATTCAATCGTTAGATACGCCTCTTTGTCGGTGTTTTTCTTCTTTAAAGCAAAAGCAAAGATACCAACTGCGAGCAGGCGGGTAACAGTCACTCGACGATTAACTTCATCCTTGCCCTCGATTGCAATATCCTTAACCTGGCTGTTGAGAATGACAAACTTAGTACTCAGCACACTGTTAAATTCGGTCCGTTTTTCGTAAAAGGTTAGGGTCCCTGTGGCTTTGTGCCTGTCTGCATAACCGCCCATAAATTGGGTTGCGATAGAACCAATCTTGGCTCCACGAGCATCTTTTAGCTCCGCTACTTTTGCTTGATGCTGCTGGTAGTTTTTAGCGACTTGCTTGCTGGCTTTATCGCCCGCCTGTTTCATCCTATCTACTAGACTCATGCATACTCCTGGCTTTACTCAATAATAAGCGGATCATTAGCACAGCACAAGCAAGCCCAGTTGAAGAATGCCTAGGATTTTTTGGAGCGGCTGCGGTGTTTTTGCGAGCTTTGGACTGGCCTGGTCTTTGGCACCAAGGCTTCAGCCAGCGTAGGATGCGCCTGGGCGATTTGGTCAACTAAAGCTTTGGCCAAGCTCTGCAGATCAGGCTGGTGATTTCCGAGGAGTTTATCGATATCAGCAGCGCTGAATTCCAGGCCAACCCTTATCTTATGTCCGAGCAGCGTGCCATAGGCGCCCAGCTCGTCGCGCTCAGCTGACTGCAAAATGCTAAATAGCTCCAAACTCTTATCGAAGCAGGTTTCAAAAATATCGGCGGCCACGCCGCTCTCCAGGCTGGGCGGAGTGTCGTATCCGTAGCGTACGGTTGCCGACTGTCTTTTTACTTTGTTGCTGTTAAAAATTCTGCCAAGCTTGGCCAGTAGCTCTTGATCAAGCACGGCGTCAAATTGGTAATGAAATAGTCCGAGGGTTGGGCCGCCAGCGACCCTGGCAGCTTTGGATAGGGCGTCATATTTCTGTTGATACGGCCACTCCTCCACTTCGATCTCCACTTGCTCTAAAGACAGGTGGCTGTATGGGTAAATACTGGCAGCTATGGCTTTAAATTCGTTGCGCGGTTCGGCGTTGACTAACTTTACGCCCTTGCTGTCGGCCGAAAGATTAGTGGGCAAATGGTCTTGGGCGAACTTGGATAAAACTGCGCTGATTGGCTCTGGTGATTGGGCACTCGGTTTGCGGCCATCATCTCTTGGCGGCTCCGTCCAGATTTTTCGAGCCTCTGCTTCCAGCTGTAGGGCCAGGCTTCTAGCTTCTGGATAACCTAGATCGTTTAGGCCTTTGGAGACTTTAGCCAACTCGTCGCCCCGAACGCTTATATCAGCAGCTACAAGAGCGGCCAGAGGAGTCATCGGTGACAACTCGGCACCAGATCGGCGTTCATCAGCCAAGATCTTAGAAACCTTTTTATACGCCTCGGCGATATCATCCAGTAGTTCGTGGTAGCGCTGTTCGGCCCTCTTGGACAGCCCGTCAAGCTTTAGGTAGCCGTAATTAGTTTTTTTCCAGTTCGGATCGTAGCTAAAGTTCTTTGGGGCCAGTCCAGCAGCATCTATGGCAAGTCTTAAGCTAATCTGTTCGTTCAGTTCCAAGCTGCTGTCTGCTCCTTGGCTCTCGCTAGTGGTCTCCGGCCGAGGCTTAACTTCTAGGTTGCCCAGGTTAACTCGGGCGCTATGGGCCAGGCCGGCTGGTTTATCTGGCAATAGTGGTAAAACAATCTCCCAAATTCGGTCGCTGATTTCCGGAATACCGAGCAGTTGTCCATCTCTGGTGCAGTCTATGGCTCGAAAATCGTTCGGAAAGAGCTGGCACAACAGGTCGTAGGTGGCCACTGATTGTGTCAGGTGATTCATGTCTTTCTCGTGCTCGTCGTGGCTAGCCTTGGTGTAGCTACGCTCAGCTTTTTTAGAGATTAAGTCGAACGATACTTCAGGAGGCACTCGCAAAAACAAACTTAGCTTTGGACGGGGTATTTTCAATAACTGAAATTCTAGACTATCTGCCCACACAAAATAGCTGCGTTTTTCTAGCGTATCTTTAAATTTTCCGCCCTGGTGGGCCATATTGGATCCCGTGTAGCGGTTGGATAAGACAACCTTGCCGGCAGCCAGCGCTTTTTCGATAGCCGGCGATGCTTCATAGCGATCTAGGGCAAAAAACATTGATGCTGTGTAAGGGCTTACCTTGCTGGCCGGGCCATAATCTCCGTTAAGATAGCGCCTTACGAAGTAGCTGGATGGCTCGTCGTAGCGCGGAAAATCAAAAACCGCTACGTCGTAGCCCACGGCTTTTAGGCGTTCGGCTAGCAGCTTAAGCTGGGTACCCTTACCGGCTCCATCGGAACCCTCTAGTGTGACTAGGCAGCCGTTTGAGCTTTGCATGTCAGTAGTCTCTCTTTCATGCCCACTCCTAGAATGCCTTAAGTCCCGTAATTTTTTTCGGTGTCTGGCGCTTGTCTTTGTAAGCCCTCGGCAACATTTGCTGAGGTTTCCAGCTGGTGATCAGACTCTTCAGGTCAGCACTCAAGCCTGGTTGATACTTGCCGCTCAGCCGCTTGTACTCGCCGCTAACAGGGCCAGTTTCATAGAAGACCATCTGGGCGATACGCTCGCCGACCGGTACCACTACGCTCTCGTGCTGGTTCATGTTATAAATTTCGAGCGTCCAGCGGTTAACGTAGCCAGGATCGCCCCAGCCAGCATCCAGGCAAACGGCAACGCCGTTACGGCCCCAGGTACTACGAGCCTGTAGGGTGCTGGTGCCAGGCGCTTTAATTCCAATAAACTCATGCGTGTGCCCTAGGATTCGCTCACCAGGTCTTAACACTATAATCTTGTGCTTTGCCGGAATGCCCTCAAACAACTTGCGGCCGTTGTCGCGCGCCCACTTTTCATGGACTTCTGCCTGGTAGGGTCCATCAAAATAACGGCTGACGTCGCCTTTATCAAAAGGATTATAGAAGCCGCTGCTGCCAGTTCGCTCTGTGCGGTAATACCAATCACCGAGTGTGACATCCAAACTGCTGCCGGCGATATTCTCGTCAACTAACGGATGGCAAATAATATGCCCTTTTTTGATTGCCGCCCGGATCTCCTGATTGCTGTATACAGCGCTCATAAACTCCTTACACTAACAGTCTATAGCCAGCTTGTTTGCCAAGCAACCAGCAGCCTGTTGTAGTATTAGCTTCGGCTCTCGGTAGTGACTTTTATGGACGGACCCATGGTTGTCGTCAGTGTAACGTTGTTGATGTAATTGCCCTTTAGGCTAGACGGCTTAGAGGATCGTATGTGAGCCAGTATTGCTTCGGCGTTTTGGGCCAATTTCTCTGGTCCAAAACTTACTTTGCCGATGCCTAAGTGGACGATCCCTGCGGGATCAACCCGGTACTCTATGCGGCCGGCCTTAGCTTCTTTTACGGCTGCGGCCACGTCTATCGTGACTGTACCGCTCTTAGGATTTGGCATTAGCCCGCGTGGTCCAAGCAGCCGGGCGTATTTACCCAGTTGAGGCATTAATTTTGGTGAGGCGACTAAGACGTCAAAATCGAGGCTCTCTTTATCGAGCAAGGCTGTTACGGCTTCGATGCCGGCAATGTCGGCTCCGGCGGCAGTGGCTTTAGCGGCGTCATCGGCTTCTGCAAAGGCTGCCACACGGACGGTTTTACCGGTTCCGGCTGGCAGGCTCAAGGTGCCCCGCACATTTTGGTCGGCTTGCTTTGGGTCAACTCCCAAGTTGATATGCATTTCTACGGTGGCGTCAAACTTCGTTGGCGATGTCTTAACGGCTAGATCGGCAGCTTCAGCAATGCTGTAGACCTTGGTTTTATCGATTAGCTTTAGCGCTTCACGATATTTCTTGCCGGCTCGTTCTGCCTTGCTGCGAGCTGGTTTGGCGGCTGGCTTAGCTTTCGCCTCGGTCGTATCGGCTTCGGCTTTGCGAGCTTCCTTGACCTCTTTTTCTTCAACTTCAGCTACTGCTTTAGCGCTGCGTTTACCCGCCTTAGCTACATTGAAGCTATCGGTGGGCTTGCCGGCCTTGGCCAATACTTTCTTTGGCTCCTCGACCGTTTCAGCCACAACCGGTTTCTCGGATTTAACGGGTGACTTTTTGGTAGGTTTCACTGGCGTAGCCTCAGCTACTAATTCAGCTTCCTTTTTTTCTTTGGCTTTCGTATTCTTTTTGGCTTCCGCCATGGTTATCTCCTTCGTGGTGCTAACGGCTGGGTCACAGCCTCCCACGCGATCTTATGCTTTTAATCTGATCGTGT
>CAZETJ010000008.1:0-28957 GCA_964514575.1 uncultured Candidatus Saccharibacteria bacterium | reverse complement strand
TGCAGTTTGGAAAAAGGATTAATGCCGCAAGAAAAAGGAATGGTTTAACTACACAAGAGCTCGCAGAAAAGTGTGGAGTGTCTAGAAGTTATATCACGCTGATTGAAAGAGGCCAAAGACTTCCAGGCGCGAAGACTCTTCCTAGAATAGCCCCCGCATTGGATCTAAAGGCTAGCGTTGTCCTAAATTGGTATCTTGAGGATATACGAATGAAGCTGCAAGATAATCTTATGGCCGAATAGATAGAGTGACCTTTATATTGCCTAATTTGTCTTGGTCCACTTCGTAGAAGGTTCCTGACCGACCAGCGCGCTCAGATATTTATACAGACTTTAGAGCAGCTTCGAAAGGCGTCAGGGTGGGGATGGCGATAGCTGGCTCGACTATTTCTTCAAGACTCAAACTGCGTTTTAGCCCTAGTCTTACGATGCATAGAAGCATTGATTCGTAATCCAGTCCAAGATTCATTACGCAGGCTTTAGGGAACGAGCCATAACCGCTGATTAAACTAGGGATGAGATTGGCTTCAAGAAAGTTCGGTGCGCCAAATTTATCTAAGCGGATATCTATACGGCCGTAATCTCGGGCGCCTAGCGCATGAAAAGCGTCTATGGCTAACGCGTCAATTTTCAATTTTATAATTTCATCGGTAACTTTTATGGACTGCTCGGCATCAGACGACTTCACATCTTCGCTCAGCAGTCGCGCCCCCTTGATCAGTGGAGCAATGAGCTCTAAAGACATAATTGAATAGTCCAAGCCTTCGTCGTTTTTAAGTATGGCCACGCTAAACTCTCGGCCGGGCAGGTATTCTTCAACCAGAGAATCCGAGTTGAACTCGGTATCGATTGACTGAATTTTAGATTTCAGATCTTGAAAGTTCCGAACCAACGAAGCGCTATCTATGCCAGAACCGCCGCCACGATCCGTTGGTTTAACAAACAGAGGGAAGCGCAGAGGCTGGTTGTCTAAAGTTTGCAATTGGCTTTGCTTAATAACATAAAAAGGCGAGGTGTTGAGGCCGGCGTCCAGCGCGCGCTGTTTTGCTAGGGACTTATCGTGTTCCAGCTCATGCGCCGCTTGGCCGGAGCCGGTGCAGGCAATGCCGCGATCTTCTAAATAAGTGGCTACGGAAACTCGGCCGTGGTCCAGTGAGCCTGAAGTCGAGTTGGCAGGTACAAACCTCATGCCCAAAAAAACCAGATCCGGCTGTCTTACGGCAAGAGCTTCAAGATCCGTCAGGTTGTTGACAGTTGTGACCCCGACCCTAGAGTAGTGCTTGCTTAAAGTATTAAAGATAGCGTTACAAGACCTCTGGCTCATAGAGCTGAGGCGTGGCTTGCCAGAACGCACAATTTCTATGTGCTTATTGATTTTGGGCATGTTTAAAACGCCTTTCTAGGTTGCCAGAGATCTTAAATTGACGCTAGAAAACTATCTTAGAACGATCGGCGGAAACTGCCGCCAGCTGGTCGCTCTTCTTTTGGACGAGCTTGGTTGACCATAAGTTTGCGGCCGCCCAGCTCTTTGCCGTTAAGGCTAGTGATAGCCTTTTGGGCTTCTTCCGCGCTGGACATCTCTACGAAGCCGAAGCCTTTGCTGCGGCCAGTATCGCGGTCCATGATGATAGCTACGCTAACAACGGTTCCGTTGGTAGCAAAAAGCTCTTCTAGTTCTTTCTCGGTTGTTTCGTAGGCGAGACCGCCTACATAAATTTTAGTTGCCATTGAATTTTCCTTACTTTTAACTAATATCGCTTGCAGTTATATTTGCTGACCGCGACGATAGTAAGTTTTTTTGAGGAACCAACCTAAGACAACGGAGAGTCGATAGTGACTACTTGCTTAACGTAAGCATAACACAAAAACTAGTTTTGTAACAGCTCGGATTAAATTTCAAGGGCAGGTAACTAAAGCTCTAGACCAGCCCCTTGGTCGGTTGAGACTTTCTTTGATCGTCTGGTTGGCCTCGGCTGAATAGGCTCATAACCCTCTATCGGTCCTAGTTTTTCACTGACGTCTTTAATCATTCTCCGCATAAGTCGCGAAACGTGCATCTGGCTTAGGCCTACAGCTTTGGCGGTTTCGGTCTGACTCCGTTTGAAAACACCGCACCTGAGAAATATTTCTCGCTCCCGCTTAGGATAGCCCTTTATGATGGTCAAAATAGAGCCGACCAGCTCACGATCGAAGTCCGCGTTGGCTGTTAGTTCTTCGGGTAGTGGTTCGTCCCCGACAACTGTATCAATAAGGAAGGGGGCATTGTTCTCATAGCCGACCTGTCTGTCTAGGGAGTCTACTGTGCCATCGATAACGCTGGGTTTTCTAATCGGCTTCCCATCGTCGTCAAGAGCTCTTAGATGACTGCGATCTCGAATGTTGCGCATAATTTCGCCCCAGATTTTTTGGTAAATATAATCACTACCAGTCACAGCAAGCTCAGAAACTTTGGCTCGGTCGTAACGAGTGATGGCCTTTACCAGGCCGAGATATCCCGCCGCTAACGCCTCCTCGAGTGCTTCCGGGCCGCCACTGCCACCTGTTACCTTTCGGGCTATGTGCTCCGGCATGGTATAGAAACGGCTAAACATCTCTAACTGTCGCGGTGTTAGCTGTCTGTTTGCGTCCATAAAGGTGCCTGGGTCTAGTCGATCACTTGCCTCATACTGACTGCGGCCGTTTTGCTCATCTGAGCCGCTCTCTATGGATGAGACTATGGCAAGTCGGGCTACCGCTTGCGGAGTCTCGCCTTCAGGAAAAGGCGTTCCTTCTTCTATATTATCTCTAGCTGTGTATTCAGGGGAGGCCATAAAATATTAGTTAATTATATGTTATTTGCTCTGATTGCCTATGAATTGGCTGGTGGCTTCGCGTCCAAGAGCGATGAAGGTTTGACTGTCCTGTTCGCAGAGATCGGCCGTAAGCCTAAGGGCGTCAAGAAGCGTACCGCTTTTCGGTCCACCGCGCGATACCAGAAAGTCTACCAACTTACCCTCTAAGCCAGTAGAGCCACCCTCTCTTAGCTCCTGCACTGATCTATGCAGGGTTTTCGCACGGTCACGATAAAGACCGGCAACTTCGAAGTTGCTTTTAGCGATTTTGTAATAATCTTCGGCTGGTTGCTCTCTCCAGTTTTCCATAGGTGTACTATTCTACAACAATTTCATTATTTGTTCGACTAGAAACCAGCCCTGTTTTGAAGAAAGTTCGGCTCTAGAAGTGGACGTAAGAGCCGGCTACGCAGAAGAAGAACTGATTGCTGTTTGAAGTGTAGATGAGGGTCCCGGTTGTGCAGGCGTCGCCGTTGTTAATTGCCGCAGAAGTGATGGGCACAGTTAGACTGGTGGCGCCAGAGAAGTTTACGCTGCCGTTGGACGTTAAGTTGCTCAAAGTTCCAACGCTAGTTAACGAGGAATTCACGACTGTAGAATTAAGCGTGGTGCCTGTTAGTGTGCCAGCATTGGCCGTTACGGTAATGTCTCCTGTGCCATCAAATGCCACACCGTTGATATTTCGAGCTGTCTGCAGTTTGGTGGCGGTACCGGCATTGCCAGTCACCGACCCGTTGATTGGATTAGTGACAGTAAGATTAGTCAGTGTACCAACACTCGTCAAAGACGAAGCCACTACAGTTGCATTTAGGACAGTGCCCGTGAGTGTGCTGGAGTCAGCAGTCACCGTTATATCGCTAGTGCCGTCAAAAGCTACGCCATTTATGTTGCGAGCTGTTTGTAGCTTGGTCGCCGTAGCGGCATTACCGGTAGTGGAACCTGAAGAACCGGTCACAGATCCACTGATCGGGTTAGTGACGGTCAAGTTGGCTAGAGTTCCGACGCTGGTTAGAGAAGAGTCTGTCACAGTCGCATTGAGTATGGTCCCGGTTAATGTTCCAGCATCAGCGGTTACTGTAATGTTGGTAGTGCCATCGAAACTGACGCCGTTGATAGTCCGTGGATTTTGTAAGGCAGTAGCTGTTGCCGCGTTTCCTGTCGTTGAGCCCGAAGACCCTGTCACAGAGCCTACTATTGGGTTCGTAACAGTCAGGTTAACTAGGGTTCCAACACTGGTAAGCGAAGAAGCAACTACGCTTGAGTTAAGAGTAGTACCTGTCAGCGTCCCCGCAGCTGCGGTTACGGTGATGTCAGCTGTGCCGTCGAAAGAAACACCATTGATATTGCGAGGCGTCTGAAGAGCAGTAGCCGTGCCGGCATTGCCGCTGACGTTGCCCGTCAGGTTGCCGGAGAAGCTAGCGGCCGTGATGCTCCCGGTGAAGATATTAGACAGCGCGTTTTTAAGGGGGATATTAGTTGAAAGTCGGCTATCGTTTAACGTTCCGCTGTCGATGTTACTTGCGTTGACGTGTGAGACCACGGTTGCGCCCTGCGTGCCGGTAACATCACCGGAAAGAGCGCCGGTGAAGTTGACTGCTGTAGTAGCGTTGGCCACCGTGCCGGTCACATTTGCGCCTGTCAGGCTAGTTAAGCCTGAACCAACTCCGCTGAAGCTGGCGGCTGTCAAGCCGTGAGTAAAGCTTGGCGCTAGGTCATCGTATTTTGCGACGTTGGCTGATAATGCACCATCGCTGACATGGGACACCACGGTTGCGCCCTGTGTGCCGGTTACGTCGCCCACTAGGTTGCCCGTGAAGCTTGCAGCGCTTCCGCTGACATTTCCGGTTACATTACCGGTAAGCGGACCAGAGAAGGCGTCGGCGGTAATAGTGCCAGCGCCAGTGAAATCGAGCGTGTTAGTCCCGTCGAGATACGCAATATTCCCAGTATCAGTTAGCTGCGTCGAAGAAATACCCGAAAGAGCCGAACCGTCGCCAGCGAAAGCATCAGCTGTAATTGTGCCGGCGCCAGTGAAGTCCAGGCCGTGGCTACCGTCAAGTAACACGACGTTGGGTGACAGTGCCCCATCGCTGACGTTCGATACGACTGTTACGTTTTGAGTGCCGGTTACATCACCTGAAAGAGTGCCGGTGAATCCGCCAGCATTCCCACTGATGTCGCCGCTGACAGTCGATCCGCTTACATGAGATACAACCGTGGCACTCTGGGTACCAGTAACGTCACCTGCCAGCGGGCCGGTGAAGTTAGCGACTGTGGTGTTCTTGAAAATTCCGCTCAACTGATCCGAACGAACGATATTTGATCCGATGAGAGCGTCAGCAACGGTTCCGCTGGAGAGGTTGGAGGCGTTAAGGTTTGTTAGGCCAGAACCATCATTGGAGCAGGCCAAATTGGCTCCGGAGTCGATGGAACTCGCGAAAGAACCGAGATTGCAGCCAGTCGGATTGCTAGCCAGGGCGGTGGCAGTGGAGGCGTTACCGACTAAATTACCAGTGAAACTGGCAGCTGTCAGTCCATGGGCAAAGGTGGGCGCTAAATCGTCGTATTTAGCTACATTTGAAGATAGCCTGGCGTCAGGCATTGTACCGCTGTGCAGGTCGGAAGCATTTCGGTAAGTACCAGCAATTGTACCAGCGGTACCAAGCGCTAATATGCCACTAACGGAACCGATAATTAGTATGTTCGTAACCACGAAGTGGGCAGCGCCGGCTCCACTGGCGCCTATACTTGAGACGAACTTTGTTATTTTCGTTCCGCTAGAACCGAGCAGATTGCTTAGAAAATTGAACACCTTACCCTCCAAAGTTCGTTTAATTAGTTTAATTTAAGACCTTTATTGCTATCTATGCAAGTAGTTTGCGTAACAGGCTTATGCTTAGATCCTGGAGTGCAGCGGCTAGTCGCACTTGTAGGCTGGCTTAGAGGCCTGGTATCGGCTAGAAACCTGGCTGAGGAAGCCAACTAGTCGCGGGGCTCGGTCGTAAAGACGGGCTAACTCGAATAAAAATTTCTGGCGCAATACGGGGTGAGACGGATCAAGAAAATATTTGAAATCGCCAGGTTCTCCGAACGCTTGCATGGTTACCGCTTTGTCGTATTTGAGGCCGTCAAAACCGGATGGCTCAGTAGTAACGACTAGCTTATCGACACTGGCTTTCTGCTTGGTCAGTTGGCAGTAGGCTGATTTATCAAAACTTTGTTCGGCCGAAGCGATTTTGGCGGAGTAATTAGCATTCAGCTGGCTGTACTCAGCGCCGTAATAAGCCATCATCCCAGAATGTTTGTCCAGTCCGCCATATATATCCTTGCCATTTAGGAGCGCGAAGCCTGGGTCAATCCGGGCTGGTCCGATGCCGCCGCATTCGGCTGTATCCACGCCGACGGCCAGCATCTCGTCAACGTCCAGAGGGGTGCTGGCATAGTATAGGTTCACATAAACATTGTCGCCGATCTTATTATCATCCATATAAAAGAGCTGATTGTTATTGGCGCTGGACTCCATAGTGACGCGCTTAATGCCGCTTAGCGCAACGTATTGGACGGACTGGGACGACAGGGCTTTAGTTAGGACGTTCAGGTTCTTGACCAGGCCTGAGTTAATTTCGCTTGCGGTTGGTGGTTCGTAGTCGCGGTAGGGCTGGGTGCCTATATCGACACTAATACCAAAATTTGCCAGATAGTTGTTGGACGTCCGGATTGCTTGACCGGGGGTGGCGCCTTTATTAAGGCGCGGTGGTTTGGCCGTAATCATCGATAGGCTATTCTTGTCGGCGGCGGCTCGCAGTTGAGCGGTACTCGGTGCTCGGCTAGGTCCCGGCCCTGTAAACAACCGCCGGACGACTGCCTCTGCGTAGGCTGAAGGCGCCGGGCAATATGCAGGGCTAGGAGCGGCTAAGGCACGTTCCGTAGTTTGGCAGGTCAGACTGGCGCCGGTATAGGCGGCTATGGCTAGACCGCAAGCAACCGCGCCGAATTTAGTGAAGCGGCGCTTAGGGTATGCTTGGAGCCCATTTTCTGGGTAAGTCATATCAACGCTCCCACCTCTGAGCGCTGAGCTGTCAAACTCTGTCATTAATTAAATTATAAAATAAATGAAGTGCTAATGCAATTTTAACGGTGGTGGCGAGACTTCAGTTGGGCCAGGTGAAGACGGACTTCATGGTGCTGGGCGACAGTTCGGGCTTCATGCAGAGCGGTGCGCGACTCGGCTCCTTCAACCAGCGCCTGGGCTCGCTTAAGGGCCGCTTCGGCTTCTTGCTCGCTAACTTCGTCGGTGGTGGTAACTTCCTCGGTGACGAACCTGGTAGTCTGGCCGTCGGTCTGAACCACGCCGCCATAAACGGCGAAATGCTCCAGCTCGTCATTGCGGTCTCCGGCTTTTTTGCGGACGCTTAAAACTCCGGGTTGTCCCGCCGAGATCAAAGGCATGTGTTCGCGCAATATGGCGATCGTACCATCTTTGGTTGGTACGATAACTTCGTAGGCTTCGCCGTCAAATTTTAGGCCGGTAGAGCTGATAAGTTGGAATTGCACCCTATTTAACCTCGCTGATCTTGCCCTTCATGTAAAAGGCTTGTTCGGATTTGCTGTCATGTTTGCCGTCCAGGATCTCGCGGAAGCCGGCAATAGTGTCGGCAAGCGAGACATAAGCGCCGCCCATACCGGTGAAGGTTTCAGCTACGAACATTGGCTGAGTCAGAAAACGCTGGATACGGCGAGCTCGGTTGACCAAATCTTTGTCTTCATCAGACAGCTCTTCCATGCCGAGGATAGCGATTATGTCTTGCAGATCTTTGTAACGCTGCAGGATGCGTTGGACTTCGCGGGCCACATCATAATGCTCTTGGCCGACAGTTTCTGGATCAAGGACTGTCGAGTTGGAATCCAGTGGATCAACCGCTGGGTACAAACCAAGCTCGGTCAGCGCCCGGCTTAGTACGACGGTCGAATCCAGGTGGGCGAAGGTTGTGGCCGGCGCTGGGTCGGTCAAGTCGTCGGCCGGGACATAAACAGCTTGGACAGAGGTCACGGAGCCTTTTTTAGTCGAAGTGATGCGTTCCTGAAGTTCACCCATTTCTGTAGCCAAGTTTGGTTGGTAGCCGACGGCTGAGGGCATGCGGCCGAGCAGGGCAGAGACTTCGGCGCCGGCTTGGGTGAAGCGGAAGATGTTATCAATGAAAAGCAGAACGTCGGCTCCAGCGTCGCGGAAACTTTCGGCAATGGCCAATCCGGTTAGACCTACTCGCAGACGAGCGCCGGGCGGCTCGTTCATTTGGCCGAAGACCATGGCTGTTTTTTCCAAAACCCCTGATTCTTTCATCTCGAAATACAGATCGTTGCCTTCTCGGGTCCGCTCGCCGACGCCGGCGAAAACGCTGCTGCCTTTATGGAACTTGGCGATGTTGTTGATTAATTCCTGGATAAAAACGGTTTTGCCGACTCCGGCGCCACCGAAAAGGCCGACCTTGCCGCCTTTGATGATCGGACAAATCAGGTCGATAACCTTAATGCCGGTTTCCAAAACCTCAGTCTTAGCGCTTTGGTCGATCAGAGCTGGCGGTTCGGCGTGGATTGGCGCGCGCCGGGTAGAAGCCGAAATAGTTTTGCCGTCAATTGGCTCGCCAACAACGTTAAACATCCGTCCAAGCGTGGCATCGCCAACCGGCACAGAGATAGACGCGCCAGTGTCGAAGACCTCAGCCCCGCGGGCTAAGCCATCGACTGGGCCTAGGGCAATGGCTCGCACTGTGTTTTTAGATAAATGCTGAGCAACTTCCAAGACCAATGTTTGCTTATCAAGGTCCACTTCCAGAGCGTTATAAATGGCCGGTAGCTTTTCGGCAAACTCAATGTCAACTACCACTCCCACGATCTGGATAATGCGGCCCTTGGTTGTCTTTGGCGGTTTTGTAGTTGTTGGCATATGGGTCCTTTCTTAAGCAATAGCGTCAGCGCCGCCGATGATTTCCGCCATTTCCTGGGTGATGCCGGCCTGGCGGGTGGCGTTTAGCTCCAGTGTTAAGTTATCTATCAGATCGCCGGCGTTACGGTTGGCGTTATTCATGGAAAGCATCCTCATAGCATGTTCGGCGGCCGCGGCCTCGACCCGAGCTCGGCGTAAGGCTGATTCCAAGTAAAGCCTCAGGCCTTCTTCCAAAACTGTCTCGGCATCCGGTTCAAATTCGTAGGTGATGTCCGGCAGGTTATCTTTCTCCTCAATCGTAGCTTCGGGGGCGATCGGTATTAGCTGCAGACTGCGCGGCTGATGATTGAGGCTGGAACGGAACTCGGTATAGATTAGCTGAACAGCACCAAAATCCCCGCCAGCTATGCCGTCAGCAATCGTCTCGATAACGGGCGCAAAGACGTTAGTATCGGGGTCATCTTCAAATCTCTCGTAATCGCCGACCAGTTCGACGTCCGAAGCGTGTGAAAAATGGTGTGCACCCTTACGGCCGATAGCCACTACCAGTGGTCGAAATCCCCGAGCCCGGTCTTCGCTAATCGATTTGTGTGCCAGGTTTAGGACGTTGGAGTTGTAGGCGCCAGCCAGGCCGCTATCGCTAGCGATAACTATGTAGAGCTTGGACTTGCTGTTTGGCGGCATGAAATAGGGGTGATTACGGGCTTCTGGGCTCCTAGCCAACCGCTGTAAAATGGCTGTCGCGGCATCGGCATAAATGCGTGTTCGTTCTACGGCTGCTTGGACACGGCGCATCTTAGCGGCGGCAACTAGCTCCATGGCTTTGGTGATTTGCTGGGTGTTGCTGACCGAGCGAATCCGTCGTCGCAGACTTTGGGTATTAGCCATTCAACTTTACCTCTACCTTTTTATCCGGCCGCTTATACTGCTTGGCTATCTGTTCGGCAACCCGGACAATAGTTTTCTTAGTCTCGTCGGTGGGCTTGGCGGCTTTTTCGAGTTCGCTAACAAACTTGGCGTGCTTTTTCTCCAGCTCGGTCAAAAAAGCGGTCTGGGCCACTTTGATGCTATCAACCGGAACTTCGTCGAAAGCGCCTTCTGTAGCGGCAATGATACTGGCGGTTTGTGCCCAGACGCTCATTGGGCTAAAACGTGGTTGTTTTAGAATCTCGGTTAACAACCGGCCGCGGGTCAGTCGGGCTTGAGTCTCGGCCTCTAGATCACTGGATAGCTGAGAGAAAGCCGCTAACTCGCGGTATTGAGCCAGGTCTAGACGCAGCGTGCCGGCCACGCTTTTGATGGCTGGCGGTTGGGCGGCACCACCAACGCGGCTGACTGACAAACCAACCGAGATGGCCGGCCGAATTCCTTGATAGAACAGGTCGGTCTCCAAGTATATTTGGCCGTCAGTGATAGAGATAACGTTGGTTGGAATATACGCCGAGACATCTCCGGCCTGAGTCTCAATAATCGGCAGAGCAGTCAATGAGCCGCCGCCCAGAGCATCGGACATTTTTGCGGCACGCTCCAATAGACGCGAGTGTAAGTAAAAAACATCGCCAGGGTAAGCTTCACGCCCCGGCGGACGGCGCAGTAGCAAGCTCATTTCACGGTAAGCCGTGGCGTGCTTAGATAGGTCATCGTAAATAATCAAGGCGTGTTGGCCGTTATCGCGGAACCATTCGCCGATGGCGCAGCCGGCGTATGGAGCCAAGTATTGCAAGCTAGCTGGATCAGCCGCGCTGGTCGCCACGATGATAGTGTTGTCCATGGCGCCTTCGTGTTTCAATCGCTCAACCATGCGGGCAATGCGGGCATTTTTTTGGCCGATGGCTACATAGATATTAATGATGCCGGTCTTGGCCTTGACCTGGTTAATCATGGTGTCAACGGCGATGGCCGTCTTGCCGGTCTGGCGGTCGCCAATAATTAGCTCGCGCTGGCCGCGACCTAGAGGGATCATAGTATCGATGGCGGTAATGCCAGTCGGCACCGGCTCGTAAACGCTGCGGCGCTCAATAACACCCGGCGCGATTCGCTCGACTTCGCCTCGAGCTTTGGTTTTGATCGGTCCATTACCGTCCAATGGTTCGCCCAGTGGGCTAACCACTCGGCCGACTAGTTCGGGACCGACCGGTACGCTGAGAATTTGCCCGGACAGGCGTACTTTAGCCCCGGCTCGGACTAGCTGGTCCTCGCCTAAAAGCACGGCGCCTATTTCATCTTCCAGTAGGTTGAGCGCAAAAGCCGTGATCGTGCCGCCGTTGATACTCTCTATCTCTACCATTTCGGCGTAGCCGCAGGTTCGTAGCCCATAGATCCAGGCCACTCCGTCGCCGACGCGCGTGACTATACCGGTGGACTTTTCGTCACCAGTCTCGCTCAACTGAGCGATAGCTTTTTTGACTTCGTCAGCTAAACTCTTGACGTTAACAGGCAGGTCGGACATTAAATTACCTCCCTAATGTCGGCCAGCTGGCGTTTAATGGTTTTATCCCAACTACGATTAGCGGTCTCCAGTTTGAACCCGCCAAGCAAAGCTGAATCAACTTTTTCGCTGACTAGAACTTCTTTGGCGCCAGTGGTTTGTTTGACATATTGGACCAGGTACTTTTTCAGCTCAGCAGATAATTTATTAGCGCTGGAAATCGTCAAGCCGGTTAATAATTCTCGACGCTCTAGTTCGGCCATAAAATCATCAATTAAGAGGTCGGCATCTTTGCCTTTACCGCTGCTTATTAAGGCCGCTGCCAGGTGTCTGGCTAACCTCTGTGGCGTCTGGCCGCACGTTAGCTGATTGACAGCATAGACTGATAGCTCTCGCCTAGAAAAGTTATAGCTCATTTAAGCTCCTTAACAGTTCGCTTAATTAATTCCATATCAGCTTGTGCGGTGATCTTCTGGCGCAGTACCTTTTCGGTGGTATCTACTACCAGCTCGCCGAGCTCAGAGCGCAGCTCTACTTTGAGTTTGGTCTTGGTTTGGTCTAGCTGCTTCTGATTCTCAGCCAGCAGGCGCTCAGATTGCAGGCGGGCTGAATCTTCAGCCTTGACGATAATCTCCCTAGCTTCTTCGCGAGCTTGAGTTAAAACCTTGTCGGCGCTTTGCCGGCCGCCGCTTAGCATTTTCTCCACGCGTTGCTCAGCTGCAGTGAGGGTCTCCTTGGTCTGACGGGCTTGTTCGAGACTTTGCTCTAGGACTTTACGGCGCTCTTCCAAAGTTTTGACGATTGGCGGCAGGATCCAGCGTTTGAACACCAATAGCACGATCAAAAAGGTTACCAGCTGGAAAATGAATGACTTCAAGTTAATATTGAAAGCTCCAATTCCGGAGCTGCTATCGGCAAATTGTGTCAAGCTGGACAACGTCAAAATCCCAACCCTAGCCGTGTGTCGTGAATAGTATTAGTAGAACAAAAGCGAAGACGGCGTCGACCAAGCCGATCATGATGAAGGCTGTCGATAAAATTCGACCCTGGATTTCGGGGTTGCGGCCAACCGCGCCGACAACTGCCGATCCGATCAGTCCAACGCCGACGGCTGGTCCAATAGCGCCAAGACCGATTGTCAGACCTTTAATTAATGATGGGTCAATTTGGGCTGCCATAAACTACTCCTTATTTAGGCTACTTTTAGTGATCATAGAATTCTAGGAACCTCCCGCAACCGCTGGTGAGCTCATGTGCGTTTCGGCCTCCCCACCATGCGTCGTTGACATTACTATATACGACGTCGTGAGCATCATAAATAGATAGGCCTGGACCAAGCTAACGAAAATTTCCAAAAACATTATAGGCAGTGCTGCCGCCCAGCCAAAATTTCCAGCCAGCGAAGTGATGGCGAATAGCAAGGCTTCACCGCCGTAGATAACTCCAAAAAGCCTTAGACTCAGAGTCACCAGCCGCAAGATTTCGCCGAAAAGTTCGTTAAGTCCAATAAACCAGGTCATCGGGCTCCACAGCTTGCCTGCGAAAAAGTGGCGGGCGTAACCGCGCCAGCCAATCTCTTTAACGGCATAGTAATGAACTGTTGCAAGCGATAGCACGGCCATTGCCAGTGTAGCGTTTAAGTCTGTGGTCCACGATCGGAACAACGAAACGCTGTGCCCGCGGGTGTGGTACATGATTGTCTCGATGCCTGGCAACAGCCCACTAAGATTACCGACCAGGATGAAGATTAGTAGGGTTGCCAGCAGTGGAAAATGCTTGCGGGCTTTTTTGTCATCGCCGAAGGTCTCGCTCGTTAGGCTGAAAACCAGGTCAATCAGGCTCTCGGTGTAAAAGGCCAGTCGGCTTTTGGGCCAAACTTTGCTAGCTCGGGCAGCTAACCCAAATAGCGCAAATACGAATACTATCGAAATTAGCCCCAGCAGCATACTATTGGTGACATCAAGCGGACCCACGCTGAAAAGTTTATCGGGGGCTAGGGGCTCGGCGGTAAAAGTAGCAATTGCCGCAATCATAATTCGCCTCCGTCCATGACAACGTAGGCGGCTAATCCGCGCGCTCGCGGATGGGTCGCGTTGTGTACCCCAAACCTCATCTTTCAACAATTATAGCATTACCTCTTAGCGGCAGCCTAGTATGGGGCTATAATTACTTTAACCATGGCAGCTGAAAAGGCCTTTCCGGCGACAACCTTGGTAGTTTTTGGGATAACTGGTGATCTAGCCCAGCGGAAATTACTGCCGGCTTTGGCTGCTCTGGACAAAGCAAAATATTTATCTCCCAGCTTCCAGATCCTCGGTCTGTCACGGCGCAAAGTGGCTAGCCAGAAAATTTTGCCCAAGTCTGCCCGCCGCCTAAAAAAATACCTCAAGACGCTGCAGATCGACATAGCCAGCCAAGCTGATTATCAAAAAATTCGTAATGAATTGCCAAAGAATTCCCAAGTAGTTTTTTACCTAGCTGTTCCGCCGACTGCCGTGGAAAATATTATCGAACATCTCGGTCGAGCCAGGCTAAATGGGCGTAAAACCAAGCTGCTGCTAGAAAAACCATTTGGTACGGATCTCGCCAGCGCTCGGATTCTGATTAAAAGAATCCAAAAATTTTATGACGAGGGACAGGTGTATCGCATTGACCATTATTTAGCTAAAGAGGCAGCCCAAAACCTGGCTGTCTTCTTGGGTGCCAACGCGGTTTTTCGGGAAGTCTGGAACCGCTACTACATTGAATATATAGAAATCGAGGCGTCTGAGCAGATCGGGATAGAAAATCGGACTGATTTTTGGGAATCTACCGGTACTCTGCGGGACTTTGTCCAAAGCCACATCCTGCAGCTGGCAGCTTTGGTCTTAATGGAACCCTGCGACGACTTTGCTGATGTCGAGCGCATGCCGGCTCTCCGTCTGTCGGCCTTAAAACAGCTTAAGGTCGATCCGGCCAACGTCGTCCGTGCCCAGTACAGCGGCTACCGGCGGGAAGTTGGCAACTCCAAGTCGACGGCCGAAACTTTCGTGGCTCTAACCGCCCGCTCCGACGATCCGCGCTGGCATGGCGTACCCATTTATCTAGCTACAGGCAAGAAATTAAATCAGAAATTGACCGAAATTCGCGTGAAGTTTAAAAAGGTTAACGGCTCACGAGCCAATCTGCTAACCCTGCGGATCCAGCCTAAAGAGGGTATCGAGTTTGATCTTTGGGTTAAGAAACCGGGCCATGAACGCCAAGTAGAAAAGCTCGGTTTGAGGTTCTTCTATGAACACCATTTTGTCTCGCTACCTGACGCTTACGAGCAGGTGTTGCTCGATGTTTTTGACTCTAACCATAGTTTATTCGCCTCTAGCGCCGAGGTTATTGCCAGCTGGCAGACTCTTCAACTGACGCTAGACGCCTGGGCGAAATCAAATGATGACCTTAAACTCTACCGGCCAGGCAGTTCTATCGAAAAGATTCTCGGCAAGCCTGTATAATAGGAGCTCATGAGTTCTGATTTGGTAATTTCGGCCACTAATGTGGTCAAGACTTACGGCGACGTCAAAGCCGTCCGTGGCATCAGTTTTGATGTTAAGGCCGGTGAAATTTTCGCGTTCCTCGGTCCTAACGGAGCCGGTAAATCGACGACCATCAGTATGCTGACGACTATGCTTAGGCCGACCAGCGGCCAGCTATTTCTCGATGGCCACAATGTTCAGAAAGAGCAAGACGCTGCTAGAAAGAGCTTTGGCATTGTCTTCCAGGACCCGGCGCTGGAAGAAGAATTGTCGGCTTACGAGAACATGGTGATTCACGCCGTGCTTTATTCAGTCCCCAAAGACGAACAGAAGCCGCGTATCGAGGAACTGTTGCGCCTAGTCGATCTATGGGAGCGCAAGGACGGTATGGTCAAAACTTATTCAGGCGGTATGCGCCGGCGGTTGGAGGTTGCCCGCGGCCTGCTGCACCACCCCAAAATTTTATTTTTGGACGAGCCAACGCTTGGGCTAGACACTCAGACTCGAAACTTGCTTTGGGATTATGTTGAAAAACTCAACAAAAGCGAGGGTATGACGATTTTCTTCACTACCCACTACCTGGACGAAGCTGAGGCTGTGGCTGAACGCATCGCCATCATCGACCACGGCAAAATAGTAGCCACTGGAACCAGCAAGGAGCTGGCCAAGCAGACCGGCACCAAGAATCTGGAGGATGCTTATTTGGAGCTAACCGGCAGAGAAGTCCGGGACGAAACCAGCTTGAGCAATAACGGCCTTAATGTGCGGACGGCCAACCGTAACTCGAGGTTGCGCTAATGGGTAACTCGGCAATTTATATCCTATGGCTCAGGCAGATGAAGCGCTACATACGTTCGCGCTCGCGGGTTCTGGGTGCTATCGGCCAACCGATCTTATTCTTGCTGGCGCTGGGCTACGGCTTGGGCTCTGTCTACAAGCGAGCCGGGCAGGGCAATTATCTGGAATTTTTGGTGCCTGGTATTATCATCCAAACCATCCTTTTCTCCGGAGTCTTCTGGGGCATCCAAATCCTGTTTGATAAGCGTTTCGGCTTCCTAAAAGAAATGCTGGTGGCGCCAGTCAGCCGGGTCAGGATTTTACTAGGTAACGCTCTGGGCGGGGCGACAATTTCGTTTTTGCAGGGAATTTTTGTTTTGCTGGTTTCGATTGGCCTTGGCTTTAGGCCGCACGACTGGGCTTATATGCCGGTGGCTCTACTGGTCATGCTGGTGCTCTGCTTGGCGCTGACCAGCTTCGGCGCGGGTTTGGCTAGTATTGTAGAGGACTTTCAGGGATTCCAAGGCATAAATAACTTTATAATTTTTCCACTGTATTTTCTCTCCAGCGCGCTTTATCCGCTGACTAATGTACCAACGTTCCTAAGGATTCTGTCGGAGATTAACCCTCTGAGCTATTGCGTGGATGCTCTGCGCTACACGATGATTCACCAGACCCACTTCGGGCTGGTTAAAGACCTACTCGTTCTAGCCGCAACAACAGTTGTTTGCGTAGCCTTCGCCGTTAACCGCTTCAATCGTATTCAAGCCTAAGCAAGCTAGGCTTAAACGGGTCGCTGCTTGGGACTTTAGCGGACAAAGGGACATAGGTTTGGCCGGCCGCGAAGCCGCCAAAATGGTAAAACAGCCGCTGGTACTGATCCTCGACGGCTAGACTGGGTGGGAGCAGCTGTCCGGTCGTGTCGTCGATGAATGTCGGCTGATGCTCGCCGCCGACATTGCCCTCGATTTTTATAATTTGGTCATTCCTAACATAGACAAGCCGCTGCTGCGGTACGACGGCACTTACGCCTATCTGATCGCCGGCAGCTAAAACTGGCGCCGCCGAAAAAGCTGCGCCTATCAAAAAAATAGGTACAAATAAAATTCGTCTGCTCATCTTTGCTTAAGCAGCGACTAGAAGCTTAAAAGCTAGTCACGCAAATGTAGCTTTTATTTTTAGCGTTCCTCCCCCGAGTCGCCAAGATAGTATATAGCAATTTGCCAGCTCGGGTTAGAATATCCTTATGCCCCAGGAGTCTGAAGCGAAGACAAAAGTTCATTTTTCGGCAAGAAACGCCTATTTGCTGGCGGCGTTCCTCTTGGTTGCCGCTGCTATTATTTTTTTCGTCCAACTGGGCAACAATAAAGATTTTCCTTTTAACAAAAACACGGTTAGCGGGATCGGTTTCCCGATTTACTATCCCAATGATCTGCCTCCGGGCTATAAACTTGATCAAAAAACAGTGGCGGTGAAGAACGGAATTCTATTCTTTACGCTTAAAAACGTAGACAGAGCCGTAAACATAAGCGAACAAGCTGAACCCAACCAGCCACCCGATCTAGCGAACCTTCAAAAGTCTAATACGAGCCTGAAGGACGTGCCAACAGGCGCGGGCCAGGCGATCCTGGGGATCGATCCCGAGACAGAAAATCCTATAGCGGTGATTGTCAGCAACACAACTTTAGTAAGCATTACCGGCACAAAGAGCGTGCCAACGGACGTTATAACCAAACTGATCCAGAATATGAGCTCCCTGCCGCAATAAATCTACAGATTGCTGGTAATTGCATCAACTGACTGTATTGTGGCGACCAAGGACGTACCGCCGTTGAACGATAGGCCAATTTTTGTACCGGCTGGCGTACTGTCAAATGAAGTCTGCGTAGTGTATGCCTGTACAACGTAACCAGAGGTGTTCCAGCCGGTGGTAGCGGTTAATGTATGCGTCAGCGTAGCGCTACAGTTAAGGGTGGCAACAGCTCCCCCGGCTGTGGCATATACGGTGATATTAACGACTGCTACGTCGATGGCGGCCGAGGCAGTACCGGTGCTAAAGGCTGTACAGCGAGAGGTGTCGCCGGTTGTGCCAGCGGTGCCGACTCTGATAGTAAAGGTGGAAGCGACGGTACCGACAGCTGTTTTAGTCATTACTATGCGCCAGGTTATCTTGCTGCCGTCTTGGGCAGAACCGGTCGGGCCTCTAAAGCCGCCGACTGGCAGAGGGATCAGCGAGCCAGCAAGGTAGGTATCTGTGCCGGCAGTCGGAGTTTGCGCAGCGGTAGATTGGTTGTTTGGTCCGCCGCCCAGACAGTTGCGCCATGCAGAGCCTTGAAAACAGCGGAAAGTGCCGGTGCTGACGTTATAATACATCGCGCCATTAGCTCCAGTCGGATCAGATGCCGAGCTGGAAGCATCTAACACCAAAAGGTCCGGTGTGGTCGAGCCAGCGCCACCGTTGCCGGCGCCGATTTGAACACTGGCGGTCGTGCCCGAACCAGCTGGCTGCAGAATTATGTTTCCGGCACCCGTAGAATAGGTCGAAGCTGCGGCGGAAGTGATGCTTATCGCGCCAGAGGTCGCGGTTTGAAGAGTAAGCGTGCCGCTGGTTACTGTGAAGGAGCCGTTGCCAGAACCAGCCGCCAAAACTAAGCTGCTTGAGGCCGTAGCATTGCCGACTGAAATAAGTTGAGCGCTACCGGCAGTCGCGCCAATTTGTATGGTATGAGCCGCATTAACGTTGCCGATTTGGATTTTGCCGGTGTTGCCGGCTTCTATAGACACTGCACTGTTAGTGTTGGCACTTGAACCTATGTTAACAGTTTGAGTTACATTGCCTGAGCTGTTAGCTAAGTTTACGGTCGAGTTCAGGCTTTGGGCGCCAGTAGAGCCAATGCCCACGATGTCGCCTTCTGTATCTACATTCAAAAGTACATTTCCGCTAATATCTTGCAGCTGGAGGGCGTTATTGTTATTGGTCTGGTTCTTCAATTGCAGTGGTGTAATGATTTGAGCGCCCAAGGAAATTGCACCAAGACCATAGGAGGTAGCTGTCCCCCCCGTTTCTAGCTGGACGGCATCGATATAAAAGGTGTGGGCGGTAGCCTCGTTTTGCTCTATTGCAACTGAGGTAGTACTGCCGCTAAAGGTACAAGCAGCGGCGTAGCGGATCCAGCCGTTTGTGGCAGGCAGAGTGCTGGGCGTTGCGGCACTACAGGCGTTATCCGAGCCATTGCCAAATTTGACTATCGGAATTGCTGCAAAAGCGGTGCCGGAGTTAAGCATAGAGAACGAGACTGTATATGAGCCAGCCGCCCAGTTGCCGCTAGTCAGTGTGTATCGGGCGCCTTGGGCAGTTTGGGCGGTAGTGGTGATCTTGAGCGAGGCAACTCCATATTTTTGCTGAGAGGTATCGCGGGCTATGGTCACCGTTCCGCCGTTTACTACCGTCGTCCAACCGGCGGTGTTAACTTCAAAACTAGGGTTAGCTGGGTTATTAATGAGATTAGAGTCCGTGGTATCTACGTTAAATATTTGCCCTCCTGCGGCATTTTGTACTAGCAAGGCGTTGGTGGAGTTGCTGGTATTTTGGATAATAATTGGCGTGACGATAGTGCCATTGATCTGAACCTGTGAGTCTCTGTAATTAGCGTCCGCAGAACTAGCCAATTGAAGCAGTACAGCGTCCACGTAAAAGGTATGGATAAAGGCATCGGTCTGTTTGATATAGAAGTAGTTGCTAGAAGTAGGCGAGGCCGGAGTAGTGAAGCTACATATATACTTGACCCACCCAGTCGCCACCAGGGTCTGGTTAAGCGTGCAAGGGATATCGTCCGACGCACCAGTGGAGGAGTAGCCGGCTTGTAGGTCGGCATTCATCGGGTTCGCCGAGGCAATATCCAACCTGGCGTAAAAAATTACGTTATAAGCTGTGTTGCCGGTGAGCGTGGTATTTAGCTGTTGTTTTGTGCCGTCATTCGCTGCGGCAGAAGTGGTGATTTTGACAGAGTTAAGCTGGTTAAAGAACTGGGTAGTGTTGTTGGCAAAAGTCGTTTCGCTGCCGCTCTTCTTCACCCACACGCCGACACCAGAGCCGGTAATCGTGGTTTCGAAACTGGGGTTAGCGATTAGGTTGGCAGATGCCAAGCTGGCCGTGGTATCAAAGTTAAAGATAATGGCGCCGCTGGCATTTTGGATCTGTACCGCCGCCGTTGCGTTCTTGGTTCTGATCGCTACCGTAGAATTGGTCACATTGCCGATGGTGATAGCGCCGGCGTTAGTGTTTCCCAGCCCAAGCACGCCGTTGGCGGCCTGGGAGTCGAACGACGGGGCAGTAAACGAGGTATCTGCTGCACCAGTGGCCGAGATGTGGAAGTTAGAGGCCGACTGTACGCTTGAGGTGTTTTGGATAAAACCAGTGCTGGTTAAACCGCCCAACTGCTCGGCATTGAAAGCCTGGGGTACAGCCGTCAAAGCAATGTATGGTTTCATCTCGCCGTCACCGCCACAGTTACCCTGGAAGTTACCGCTTACCGTACAGGTGGTTGTCTGACCGATCTGGAGGCTTAGCCAAAGGACACTCTGGTTAAAGTTAACGGCGCTGTCTAGCGAGGCGCTATCTGTCCCGGCGCCCAGATTAACTTGAAACGTTCCTGAGGTAAGCGTGATACCGCCGACACCGCCGACAATCCAATCCTCTGTCCACTTCAAAGTACTGCCAGTCCCTTGGTTGTTGCCGTCTTGGTAGATCTTAAACTCCATATCGTAAGTGCCATCGGCAATGTTGGTACCGTTGGAATTAACGATCTTACCGGTAAAGCTGACTTGTTGATTAATGCCAGCGGCGGCCAAAACTGGCCGGCTAACCAAAAGGCTAACCAGCAGCAAAAAAACCGCCAAAACGGTGATGAGCGATAAAAAGCTTGCGAGGCGCTTTTTACCCCTTAATAAACTCAGGCGCATACCTTATATTTGTTTGCCCTCCGTATCTGGAATAAGCATAACAACTTCAGATAAGCATGACAAGTATAGCTGGGGATAAGATTCCGTGAAAATTCTTACTTTTTGAGCTTACGAGCTCGCCGCTTGTCGAGGGCGGCCAGCTTCTTGCCGCCCCACGTGTCCAGTGCGATCAAACCACGCCAAGCGATTTTGCCCGCCAATCCAACGATTTTCGCGAGTCCGAGTAGCAGATATCGCAAGAGTCTAAAAATGACGCGGGTCGTCGGGTAGGCCCAGCGCCTGATTCGGCGCCAAATTTTCTCACCACGCTGGCCCAATACGCGGTAGAGAAGATAGAGTGCGATGATCAGCGCCAGCGGAAACTTCCAGCCGATATAGATAAGATGGACAGCAGCTGTCTTGACGGCTCCGCCGCCATCGGGTTGGTAGGTTACAGCCGCCCTGTAATAGCCCGGCCAAAACGGCGAACCGCCGATGGCTAAGTCTGAACTGATGCGGCGGGTACTCTGCGGCAAAACCAGGCTGGAATCTAGGTTCAGGATATTACTAGCGCCATGTAGCACGATAGTACCGCGCGGTGCCGTCTGGACATTGCCGCTGTTATAAAAACTAAGATCGGTGCGGTTCGGCCAGCCAAACCATGCCCAGTGCCGGTGCAGGTTGAGCTTGGTCAAATCGAGCACGTATTGCTCGCCGCCGCCCTTGCGAACAAAGAATAGAGACGAAATTATTTGGCTGTTGATGACGCTGTTGTTGCCAGACGTGCCGTTCGGCGAGATGACTTTGAATAAAACGGCCGCATAGTGCCCGCCGGGTGTCAGATCGCCTCGGTTTTCAATCGTTACATTGACGAACTGCCCGCCGCCGGCTGGCAAAACGATTGGATCGGCCGGAAGGTCTATCCAGTTGGTCAGGCCGTATTTATGCTCCAACTGTGGCGCCCCGGAGCCGATAAACGCTAATCCGCCGGTGTCGCTCAGCGACTTGAAGTCCAGGCTACTGGCCTGCAGGGTTACCGGGTAGCTCTGGTTATTATCCAGGCGGATTTTATAACTTACATTGGGCTGGTCAGGGTTGAGGACTAACTGATTGATGGCTGGCGTTACGGAGATACCTTTATAGGTGATGCTGGCGGCCTTGGCACCGGACGGCCAAATTCCAACTAGACATAGGCAAGTTAGAGCAGTTAAGAAGAAGGATTTTAACTTCATTTTGCGGCTCCTCCGTAACGGCGCTTATTGATTCGTCGCCACAGGCTTTTGCCACTGGTCCATAGACCTATACCAAGCAGTACCAGAACCAGGATAACGACTGGCAGCATCTTCCACGGTACTACCCAGAAGCTTACATAGCCTTCAATCGGCACGTCCTGGGTGCCGTTGTCGTAGCTTAAGACCATATGGGCGGTGTAATGGCCGAAGCGCAGGTGACCGACCTTGGCGAAGTTCCAGGACAGTCGCATGATGGGCCGACCATGTTTGTCGGTCACCTGCTGGCCATTGACCAGCTTGGGCGTGAAGACTGGAAAACCGTCGCCCCAAGACGGCTTAAAGACCCGGTCGCTAGCCGGCAAGATATTGCCGCCGCTTGGGTTAACGTCCAACGTAGCGATGGTCTTACCGCCTTTTTGGATAAAGATATTGCCCGACGGTATGACGTGAACGTTGCCGGTGTTTCTAATGTCGATGCTGAAGTTAGCCGGCAAGTATTCGTAAAGGCCATGGGCGGACTTAAAGCTGACGACGTCGAGCGAGCGTTTCTCGCCCGGCGCTTTGACGTCTAGTAGCACCAATGTCGCCACGGCGCCCCGTAGTTGCGCGGCGTTGGTATTGGTACTCGTCCCTGGACTGGCGTTAGAAAAGATTACCGCGAAGTAGTATCCAAAGGCCGCCCCAGCCGGCGGGTTAACGCTCATGGTTATGTCTGTCCACTGGCCGGGCTGGGCGACGAAGCTGGACCGGCTAAAACTGACCCAATTAATGTACGTGTCGGCCGGGCCTGGGTTGAGCAGCTGCGGCGTACCGTCAGTGCCATTAGCCTTGAACTTCTTGAGACCAATCTTGATGTCGGCGGCCTGGGTGCCGCTATCTTGGACCCGCAGTGTGGTGCTGACCGCGTGCCCGGGCGTTGTTACCAGATCTACCGGCAGAGGCGAGGTCGTCAGATTGAATTCGGAGGCGGCCGAGGCGGGGAGGGAGGAGAGGAGTACGCCGATCAGCACAATTACCGGAGCCAGGTATCTCATCAACTTCATTTCCTAGGTGCTCCTTGTGCTTTAGCCAAGCGCTTACGGACCGCGCGTTTGACCGACCAGCGCCAAGCGTAAATGGCGGCAGCAACCAGTAATATCAGGCCGGTGATGGCCTTCCACGGTACTACCCAGAAGCTTACATAGCCTTCAATCGGCACGTCCTGGGTGCCGTTGTCGTAGCTTAAGACCATATGGGCGGTGTAATGGCCGAAGCGCAGGTGACCGACCTTGGCGAAGTTCCAGGACAGTCGCATGATGGGCCGACCATGTTTGTCGGTCACCTGCTGGCCATTGACCAGCTTGGGCGTGAAGACTGGAAAACCGTCGCCCCAAGACGGCTTAAAGACCCGGTCGCTAGCCGGCAAGATATTGCCGCCGCTTGGGTTAACGTCCAACGTAGCGATGGTCTTACCGCCTTTTTGGATAAAGATATTGCCCGACGGTATGACGTGAACGTTGCCGGTGTTTCTAATGTCGATGCTGAAGTTAGCCGGCAAGTATTCGTAAAGGCCATGGGCGGACTTAAAGCTGACGACGTCGAGCGAGCGTTTCTCGCCCGGCGCTTTGACGTCTAGTAGCACCAATGTCGCCACGGCGCCCCGTAGTTGCGCGGCGTTGGTATTGGTACTCGTCCCTGGACTGGCGTTAGAAAAGATTACCGCGAAGTAGTATCCAAAGGCCGCCCCAGCCGGCGGGTTAACGCTCATGGTTATGTCTGTCCACTGGCCGGGCTGGGCGACGAAGCTGGACCGGCTAAAACTGACCCAATTAATGTACGTGTCGGCCGGGCCTGGGTTGAGCAGCTGCGGCGTACCGTCAGTGCCATTAGCCTTGAACTTCTTGAGACCAATCTTGATGTCGGCGGCCTGGGTGCCGCTATCTTGGACCCGCAGTGTGGTGCTGACCGCGTGCCCGGGCGTTGTTACCAGATCTACCGGCAGAGGCGAGGTCGTCAGATTGAATTCGGAGGCGGCCGAGGCGGGGAGGGAGGATGTAAAAAAACTGATCAGTAAAAATACCGCGGCTGGCAGTAACGACCACAGTCGCACACCTCTCCCATTCATATGAACTATTGTAACTTAAGCGAGCGGTTGTCTAAAAATGTCGAGATCTAAGTTCTCCGGAAAATAGCCCGAGCGTCGGATTTGCTGTACCCCATGGAACAAGTTTCCACGGGGACCCCATGACTCCGCGCCCGGCGCGATAAAAAACCTACGATGTCGGGTTTTTATAAGGCGGTAGCCGCTCTAAAAGTAACCGGCGCCAGTGAGGGTGATGATGTCGGTATAATCGTTGGCCGCTTTAGTTACGCCACTAATAGCTGAGCGTTCCTGAATGTTCAAAATTGCTCCATTGGCTGTACCGGTCGAGGAGGCAAAGGCCGTGGTCGTGCCGTTCAAGCCCGCTCCGCCGACGCAGGAAGTGCTACTGCCGCTAGTACAGGCCGTGGCCGCCGCACCGGAACCGTTACCGAAACCGAGTAGCGAGCTAGTCGTGCCGCCGCTACCAGAGCCTTGAGTAATGGCTGTGATGGCGAAGACGTAGCCCTCCGCTCCGTTACTAACCGTCTGCGCGCTGGCGTTATTAGGCCCAGTCGAGTTTATCGTATAACTGGCGTTAGTTGAGTGCAGGCCGGAGCTAGAATCTGATGCCCAAGCGAACCAGCCGTTGGAGGCGTTGGTGTTGACCGTCACCGTACATCCGCTGGTCGTATAGACGAACGATGATGTCAAGTTGGCACTGAAGTTATCGGTGTTGCTGGCACAGCCGCCGATTGCGAAAGTGAACGATGGCGGGACAGTGGCCTGAACTGTAACCTGGTCGTTAGACACAACGTTCAGGGAAACTGTGGTCGAGTCTGTTGCGCCACCGGTCTCCGCGACAGTCGGATGGTATTGGCCTTCATGGCCGCTCGTCGGGTTAGTGACGACGTTATGCGAGCCGTTAGTGATGTCGTAGCAATATATTGATCCACTGGTCAGTGCCGTGAGGGCGGCTACGGTTATGGTACCGGCAGTTGCTCCGGTGACGGTCGCCGAGCCGTGGCCGTTGTCCGCTACGGCGCTGACATCGCACCCCGTAACGTTAGTCAGTGTATCGGTGCCGTTAAAGACCACGCCTCCTGGCGTAGCGTTTGTCCACTGAGCCGCGCCGCTATCGCCGGCGTTCATATTTATGACAAAGCCGGTTGCGCCACCGGCAGTAGCCTTGAAGACAACTCGTAGTTCAGCAGTCTGGCCGGACTTCATACGGGTTTCGCGGATATAAGTGTTAGGCAGGGTGCCAGCGTATGACCGGCCGCTCAGAACGAACAAGCTGGCGGTTGCCATTAATAAACAAACAACAAGATATAACGACCTGGAGAACTTTTGGAATAATTTTATTTTTTTCATTTAGCTCGCGAGTTAGCCAATCTGTTTTTTAGGTTATAGTTATCATTTCAAGCATAAACACTAAAGGGGTTACTGTCAAAACATATTTAAGGGGTTATCCACAACCTAATAAGAGGCGGCGGCCACAAAGGTCAGCGTGTCTGTATAATCGGTTCCGGCCGGAGTGGTAACTTGAGCTTTCGCCAGAACTACGGCCGTTGGCGAGCCGGTAGTGACCGGAGCGTTGGCAATAAAAATCGGCTGAAAAGTTGTGAAGAATGCGCCGACTGTCGTGCCGGTACTGGTGTATGGCGATTGAGCAATCAGCGAAGCGGTGCCAGTGGCTTGCAGGCCGGATCCTTCATTGATCGATGCCAGATCCTGGCTCGGCGGTGTCACGTGGATGTTGTAGTTGGAATTACTGCTGCTGACCAACCCGGTCTGCGAGCCGGCCATATATATGAAGCCGCCGTTAGCGGCGTTGGTTGTGTAGCTGAAAGTTATGGTCGGGCTGGTGATAATCGAGCCGGCGTTCAGGTTGCTCATATTGATAGGGCTGGGCGATACCGAGAAGGTCAAGGACGGGCTAACAGTGGCAACACTGGCGTCCGGGCCTAAAGCCGAAGCCGTGAATTTGCCTTCCTGGGCCGCGACGCAGAAGTAGTAGGTAGTGCCGGGTAGCAGGCCGGTTGCAAATGTTCCGCCGGCGCCGCCCCAGGTCGTATAGTTCTGCCAGACAATAGTGGAGCTGGAAGCGCCGCTAGCTTGTATATAGGAAGGACTGGTGCAAGTCGTCCCGGAGATTGTCGTCGATATCGCCACAGCGAAAGTGGCGTCCGATGGGTTGGCGGTGTTTGTGATAACAAAATGGAGTTTATTGTAGTAGGTGCTGGAGCCGTTATCGACGCTCGGGGCGGGCGGCACGCTGGCCTGAGCCGCCTGGGTAGAGCCGCTAAAATTTTTATAGGTCGGGCCACTGGTGGATTGGCCGCTGATTTCGCCGGCAGCGGCTCGGGCTGTATAGGTCGCACTGGCTGAGCTATTGGTGCCACCAGAATTGACGCCGTAGCTTTGTAGCTTGTAGTGCGTGCTGCTAGAAAAAGAGCCGAAGACGAAACCGCCCAACAAGAATCCAGCCAAAAGCCCCCTATGCATACACCTATTCTACCCGTTTCTCAGCCATTTTAGACTAGTTAAAACTGTGGCCAGATCATTATCCAGCTGGCTGGCGTTAATCGAGCTGCCCGACGACGCAGACACTTCGGCTACAAGTTTGCCGTGGACCAAAAAAGCGACCTTGCCGTAGCCGCCGCTGACGTCCGACATTATTGGCACAGAGTTGCCGCTTATATCCCACGTTACGGGCTGGTAGGTTGATGGATTGAGCAGGCGAAAATGATAGGAGCCGTCATCGGCCAATAGTCCGGAGGGCAGGGTCAGAATCGATATGTTGATATCCGAAAGAGGTATGGAGCTTCGATTAGCCAAACTGAAGCTCTCAACCATAGTGCCGCCGGGACTAGACGGCGAACCACTCGAGTAGCTGGCCGGATAACTGAAGCTTATATAGGTGCCCTGTCGGCTGATTAAACCTGAGGCTGTTTTAGTTATTGCCAGAGCCGGCTTAACTGCCTGGATTGTCCCGGCCGAGGGCTTGTTAAGCTCGCTAAAAGTTACTATGCCGGCAACTGCTACCATCAAAAAAATCCAAGCCGCTAAGATCAACTTGACGTGTTTTTTCAGCCATCGTCGCCCCTTCTTCATGATTAAAATTATATAACTTCGCGCCAGGAACACTTATTTCTAAGAGGAAGGGTCTTCTTGGGCTCAGTATATAATCTCGCTCACCGCTCGATTAAAGTCGGAGTGTATACTTAAGCGTGATGGCAGGCGCCGCAACAATTGAGATAAACGGCTTATCTAAACGATATGCCGGCTCCAAAAGCTACGCGCTGAATAATTTGAATATTGAAGTCGCGCAAGGTGAGATTTACGGTTTTTTGGGCCCTAACGGCGCTGGTAAAACTACGACCATCCGTTTAATGCTTGGTCTTATAAAGCCGACGGCTGGCCATGTAGAACTCTTCGGTTTGGATGCTCAAGACCACAAAGTGGAGGTCCATAAACGCCTGGCTTACGTCCCAGCCGAAGCTATGCTTTGGCCGTCGCTGACTGGCGCCGAGACTTTGCATCTCCTCGGTCGTATCCACGGCCAAACGGACGAAAAGTATTTGAAGCTATTGATCGAACGCTTCCAGTTCGAACCGAATAAAAAGGTTCGGAGTTACTCCAAGGGCAACCGCCAAAAGGTCAACCTGATCGCCGCTCTGGCTTCAAGGGCCGAATTATTAGTCATGGACGAGCCGACTGCCGGGCTTGATCCAATCATGGAGCGGGCTTTTCGGGAAAGCGCCCAGGAGGCCAAGGACCGTGGCCAGACTATCTTTTTAAGCTCGCACATTTTGAGTGAAGTCGAAGCCTTGTGCGACAAGCTAGCCATTCTACGAAGCGGTAAATTAATCGAGTCCGGCACGCTGGCCCAGATGCGCCACTTATCGGCCGTGACCGTCGAGGCGGTCTTTGAGGGTGCGCCGCCAAAACTGGCTGGAATCGCCGGCGTCAAGAACGTGGTTGTCAACGGCCATCAATTAAACTGCCAGATCCAGGGCGACATCAGTCCGCTGCTGACCGAGCTCGCTAAAGCTAAGCCAACCGCCTTGCTCTCCCGCGAGCCATCGCTGGAAGAACTGTTTTTATCGCTTTACGGAAAAGAAAAATGAGTGTTGCCCAGTCGGCCGAGTTTACTAACTTTCGTTGGCCAAAATCGGTTATTGCCAGATTTGTAGCCCGGACCACGGCCCGTGGCACTTTGATTTGGGCGGTGGTCTTCACGGTCTCGATCGTTTCCACGGCGATTGGCTTCGCTAGCTTATATCCTAACCAGGCGGCTCGTCACGCCGTCGTTGCTCTAACTAGCAACTCCGGCTTGGACGCTATTTTGGGCACACCATTTCGGGTAACTACGCCCGGCGGGTTCACTGCCTGGCGATCACTCGGGATTGTGGCGCTAATCGGCGGGATCTGGGGCCTACTGACGGCTACCCGGCTTTTCCGCGGTGAAGAAGAATCGGGCCGCCTCGAAATGTTCTTGGCCGGGCAAACTACGGCCCGACGGGCGACTCTTAATATAATGAAGGGCCTGGTAGCCTGCCTAGCGCTGATCTTCGTGATTTGTGCTGGCGCCCTTTACGCCATCCATCAAACTCATGGCTTGGATTTCAGCGCTAAGGATAGCCTGTTTTTGGGGGTGGCGGCAGTGGCGGCGATTGCTGAGTTTATGACGGTGGGGGCTCTGACCAGCCAGCTAGCGCCGACTAAACGCCGCGCGGCGGCGATCGCCGGCGGTATTTTCGGCGCTTCATTCTTAATTAAGGCCGCCGCCGACTCCAGCTTAAGTCTGGTTTGGCTCTTAAACTTAACGCCGCTCGGTTGGATAGAAAAGATTCGGCCAATGACGGCCAATAATGCCTGGTGGATTCTACCACCTCTGGGGTTGACGCTGACTCTGTCGGCGGCAGCCTTGTGGTTAGCCGGCCGGCGCGATCTGGGAGATAGCTTAATAGCCGACCGCGACACAGCTAAGCCAAAAACACATTGGCTAAATCGCCCCTTGCAGTTGGCCCTCCGGTTGCAGCGTATAACTATATTGTCGTGGACAGCAGGTATCACCTTTGCCGGTTTCTTCTACGGTTTTATTGCCAAGCAGGCGGCCAACGCCCTGACTTCCAACAAAGGTGCCAAAAAACTTTTTGAAACGGTCTCTAATACCGGCCAATCGGCCGCTGGCACACGCTTGTTCGACAGCGTCGCTTTTCTGATTATTATGA
>CAZETJ010000007.1:0-34209 GCA_964514575.1 uncultured Candidatus Saccharibacteria bacterium | reverse complement strand
TCCAAAGGCTGATTCAGGGTTATATGATAGCCCGGAATAGAAAAATAGACTGTTCCACCGTTGAAAAAAGACAGTTGATCATCTTGCTGAACGACCTCGGCCAGGGCGCGACAAAATAGCTGCCCCAGCTCTTAGTCACGGAAAAAGCTTGTTCCATTTTGTTCCGGCAAAATACATTTTTGCTACCTTGAGCGGCAAGGTAGCACCCACCGCCGGGCGGCGTTTTTTCTTGATGAACTTTCTAGTCAAGCCAAACAACAGCCTGCGGAACTCGCCTTCGGCTCAAACAGTCCTCGGCCTTAGAAGTTGTTTGTTTGACGAAACTTTTCAGGAAAAAGCCGATGCCCGAACCAAATTTATCCATCAGATTTACCTCCGAATTTTGATAAAATATCTCTATGAACAGAGTGATTTTACTGCATGGCAATGGCGGCGGTAAGGGCACTGACAACTGGTTCCCATACGTTAAGTTCGAGCTAAAAAAGATCGGCATCAAGTGCGAAACCCCGGATTTGCCGGACCCCGTTCTGGCTCGCTCGAAGTTTTGGCTGCCTTATTTCAAAAATATACTAAGAATTGGCCCTGACGATATAGTGGTTGGCCATTCTTCCGGGGCGTTAGCAATTCTTAAGTATGCCGAAGAAAATAAAGTTGGAGCTAGTGTGCTGGTTGGAGTTTACTACACAGATTTGGGCTATGAGGATGAGCGCAAGAGCGGCTACTTTGACACGCCGTGGCAATGGGGCAGAATCAAGACTAACCAAAACTGGACAGCTGTCTTTGCCTCCAAAGACGATCCTTATATTCCAATCACCGAACCTAGATATATCCGCGACAAGCTGGGCAGTGTTTATTTTGAATTCGATAATGAAGGACATTTTGGCGAAGATACAGGCAAGAAAGAGTTCCCAGAGCTACTAAAATTCCTAAAAGAAAAATTACCAAACAAAAACTAGCTACAATATACACGACCTCACCCAGTTCAGATAAGCCGATGCCCGGACCCGGCTGGCTCCCTCTGTTTTCTCAATGTCCGAAGCTAGGAGCAGAATCGTCAGATACTCGAATCACAATTTAACATTTTAATACGAAGCCCAAGGTCGCCCATCAAGATAAACTATAATAAAATTCAAGCATGGCTCACATAAAAGAAATCACCGTTACGGCTGCTAAGGGCTGCATTCCTTCAGACTTTAAAATCGATGACTTACCAAGGCTGCTTGTAATAACGGGCAAAAATAACAGTGGAAAGTCCACATTCATGAGACTAATTACGCCCATCGAGAAGGGCGGCTTGGGCAAGGGAAAGTTTCTGTCCGAAGAGGGCGAAGATATTAAGCCGACAGTTGTTTACATAGCCGCAGAAAATATTCTTCCATCCGAGGGAGAGGCTAAGACTTCTGCTAAAGGCTCTCCTCTCGTAAAAAATTTGGCTGCACTTTTTGAAAATCTTGGCGTTAGCTTGCAGCTAAAACAAAAGCCAGACATCGATACATATATGAGTAAATTAGGCGACTTGGCTACTCAGAACATGCAAGAATTTACTGAAAGCCCGGATCATGGCATGGAGCTTAGTCCTAAATCCGAGCCAGACAGCGACGCGATAGTGCAACTACTCCTAGAAAAAATGCAAGCAAAAGAGGGTGGGGAGCCTCGGGGCTTTAAAGACCTGGGTCAGGGCACCCAGAGGCTCATGGTGGCTGCTCTTTTAAAGGCTTATTCTGATGTGCTAGACCAACAAGAGGGCGAGGGGAAACAGCCGGCTACTGTACTCGTGTTATTTGAAGAGCCCGAAATCTATCTACACCCAGAACTAAAGAAAACGCTAAACGAGGCGTTAGTGGAGATTGCCAACAAAACAGACCACCAGGTTATTATCTCAACACACGATCCATTCTTTGCATATACCAATATGGATAGCGACGATAGCAGAGTGGTCGCCTTCGTTAAGGAGAATGGCACGACTAAGCCCGAGCCTCAGCCAGGGAACAGTTTTACTGGAGTAGAAGACGAGTTGCTCCATATTCACTTGTTCGACAAAGCAATGCGTACATTGACGTCTCGCGACACCAAGCTTGGTGCTGGCAATGAAATAAACAGAGCACTAATAGAGGCTGGTAGTAGCACGAGAAAATATTCAATGGATGGGAAAAGGGAGAATGAGGATGGACTCGACTATGCACTGCCCTTGTATATACGGCACATTATCCATCACAGAACCAACAACGAGTATGTGTTCTCAGGGGAAGATCTAGAAGAATCTATTAAAATATTAAGCCATGCGATTAATAAAAAAGCATAGCTTGCTTAAATCAATTGGGTTCTAAACTACGGTCTGGGGTCGGGTGGGCTGGTATAATTTGGGGACAATATTGAAAGAGGAGGGCGATATGAGTGCGAAGATGGATCCGGTAGTTCATTTTGAGATGGGGTATAACGACCGGGAGCGGATGAAGAAATTCTATTCATCGGCTTTTGGCTGGAAGATGCAGCAGTTTGGCAAGGACATGGGTAACTACGTGGTCGCCCAGACGACCGAGACCGACGAGCAGGGCATGGTCAAAACTCCTGGCAATATCAATGGCGGTTTCTACGCCAAGTCCGACAGCCCAGACAGCCACGCGCCGTCAATCGTTATTTCGGTGGACGACATCAAAGCGGCAGTAGAAGAAGTGAAAAAAGCCGGCGGCAAAATCAAGGGCGGCATGACGCCGGACGGCAAACACACTATGGAGCCGACGATGATACCAGGCGTCGGTCTATGGATCTCGGCCGAAGATACCGAAGGCAACCGCTTCAGCATCCTCCAACCCAAAACCTAGGTTTACCTGTTTTGACAGAACATAACTAAAGTTATATTCTACTGTTTATGTCTGATGTCCGAACGGATGAATCTTTTCCTGTTCGCAAGACGCACGGAACTTCTGAAGAAGTCTTTGGTCCTATTTCTGTGCCGGTAGATCCTACCGAGCCAGAACAGCCTGGTAGAGTCGAGAGGCTAGGTAAGCGGGCCGGTGAGATGTGGAATAACCGCCCTGACATTATGGAAATCCACTTTATCTACTTGCCGCTTTACTTACCCATTGCTTTGGCAGCGGGTGCTCTAGCCATCGGCACAGTCGACAAAACCCTTAATTTACACATTGCTGAGCGCATGGCGCACGTCCACGTCGATAAAAAGGACAACGTGGTGGAGAGAAATTTCGAAAACGTCGTCCACCAGCTGGGCGTTCAAGCGGTAAAAGCCGAAAAAAGTTAACTAGTCGAGTATTTTACGATTCGACCAACTTGGCAATCTAAAGGGGGACTGAATAACAATCTCGTTCGGCCGCTGTTGTCAGCTGTTCTCTCCGATGTTGGTAGCACAGGGCAAGCCAAAGTTCAGCACCAAGCCATTGCAAAAAAGTCAAGAATTTGGCATAATATGACCAATGGAACGAGGTTTTCCCTATGAATTCCGCCCTGCGGGCGATGCCTCCGATGGCGGAGGAAAAGAGCCTGATCACGATCACGGCTCTGCTGAGAGTGTTTGGGATCTAATTGATGCTGATGAAGTCGAGCAAAGAGAAGCCGGTATGTTGCCCAGAATTCCCGAGAAAGATGCCAGAGACATCAGGGATTATTTTGACATTCTAAAAATTGAGGGCGCTGATGAAGCCGTTGACGCCGAGATCGAGCTGATATGGAGAAGCGTGGGAGAGAACACATCGCTCGTTAAAGATCTTGTCTTGATGTCAGCAGAGCGGAATACTAGGAATAATTACTGTGAATTTCCATTACTGCCTAACATTAGGGACTTATTGGAAATCGCAAATGAAAGAATTGACGTCGAGACTATGCGCCCAATGCTAATTCAAATGGCCGTAGATAACCTTGAGGCATTACAGCTTAATAGGGACAAGTGCATGGCGCTCGCTACGGGATCGAACGGTCAGAAAGCGGCTGAAGGCATGAGACTGCTGGGCTGGATTGCCGGCTTACCGTTCATGCGAGGCTCGTATCGTGTCATCAGGGAACAAAATAAACTGCTCGAGATTGATGAGGAACACTTCACGGCCGAGGAATTAGCCGATTCTATATTCACGATAATGTCTAGTCAGATTGACGAGCTCGAAGAACGAGGAGAGCGTAGCTACGATCCTGCGTTAACGATGGATCGTGCAGCCTTGAACTTCGCACACTCGGAAATTATGCGGGCGATGCGTGGTATCGCCGACCTGGTTTTCGACCTTTATCATTAAAAATGATCTTGCATTTTAGATCAGTGGTCTGTATAAAAGAACACATGGTAAGTTCGCGTTACTTTATGCAAAAGAGCATTATTCTCGTCAATCGAGATGATGCTGCTGTTGCCTAAAGTTCGCAACCGACCAAGACCGAGGCGACCGCAGCAAGAAGCGGTCGTTTTCTTTTTTACAAGAGGGAGGAGAGCCTAGGAACTCACTGGAAGGCTTGTGCGTGATCGCTGTCTTCGAGAAAGGGCTAAATGTCCGGTATAGGCAAGGCCGCAAGAGACGTCGTGAGAGCCTTCAGCTCGGACACTCGTCGGCGGAGTTGCAGGAAGACGTCCAGAAGCGCCCTGAACGAGTGCAAGCGGAAGCTTCGTACGTACGGCCCAGAGGCACAACAGGTGTGCGCGCGGGCTTTCGTTCGCGAGGCTGTCAAGCTCTTCGCCACGGGCACGAAGTACAGCAAACGCGAGGGTCGTCGCTATTACACGGGCGCTTTCGCATTCGCCAGCAGGGACTACATCAAGGGCAGCATGCTCTCGGTGTGCCTCTCTGCTGCCAGTGACGCGTTCGCCAGGCATGAACACGACACCGTCTGGCGACTGGTTGCCCTGGCGCACATCCACTGCCCAGACAGCCTGGAACGCCACAAGGTCGACGAGCTCTTCATGTACCACGGCGTGTACTTCGCGGAGATGCGTCCGCCGGCGGAGAACGAGCCACTGGGCCGCCGCTGGTCGGTGAAGCATCTCATCCAACCTTCGGCGTCGTCGGCGTAACGGTTCGGATAGTGGCCGCGCGGGGAACCGCGCGGCCACTAATCACCTCCCTCTTTTTCTTTCCTAAGTTATATAATTTGTGAAGCGGGTTCTTAGCTCAGTTGGCTAGAGCGCAGCATTCACATTGCTGAGGTCACAGGTTCGAGCCCTGTAGGACCCACCAAAATTATGAAAACCAGTGCGGGATTATTAGTTTATCGAAAAAAGGCCGGCCGGCTCGAGGTTCTGATTGCTCATATGGGATCGCCATGGTGGGCCAAGAAGGATAAAGGAGCGTGGAGCATCCCTAAAGGTGAATACGAAGAGGGCGAAGATCCACTAGCTGCCGCGAAGCGCGAATTTAAAGAAGAGCTTGGACTTGAAGTACCCGGTGGCCAGCTGATCGAGCTAGGCGATATTAAGCAGAAAAACAACAAGCAGGTTACAGCCTGGGCGCTGGAAGCTGACCTTGATGTTAGCCAGATTAAAAGCAATACTTTTGAGATAGAGTGGCCGCCGCGCTCCGGCCAAAAACAGGAATTTCCAGAAATTGATAGAGCCGAGTATATGCCGGTGGATAGAGCCACCGGCAAATTGGTGGCTGGCCAGGACGAGCTGCTGCGGCGACTGGCAGACCACCTGAACGTCCAAATCGACCCTAGCCCCGAGCAAAGTTCTCTATTTTGAGCTAGAATTAAACAGATGAAGTTCTACATTACGACCTCAATTCCCTATGTCAACGCCGAGCCGCATGTTGGCCATGCTTTGGAGTATGTTGCTGCTGACGTTCTAGCCCGCTATATGCGCGCCAGCGGCGTTAAGGTTTTGTTTTTAACCGGCACTGATGAGCATGGGGGCAAAATTGCCGAAAAAGCCGCCGAAGCCAAGCTAACGCCCAAGGCTTTTGCCGATAAAACCAGTGCTTCTTTTGTCGAGCTGCTCAAGCAGTTGGATATTAGCAACGACCGCTTCATCCGAACGACCGACCCTGATCACGTTAAACGGGCTCAGACCATATGGAAAAATTTGGCCAAACACATTTATAAATCGACCTACGTCGGCTGGTACTGCACTGGCCATGAAGAATACTTCCCAGAGGCCATGGTCAAAGCTAACAAAGGCGTCTGCCCAGACCACAACCGGCCTTATGAAAAACTGCAGGAAGAAAACTACTTCTTTAAACTAACGGCTTTTGGCCCGCAGATTAAAGAAGCGATTGACAGCGACGCGCTCCGAATTGTCCCCGAGAGCCGCAAGCACGAAATATTAAATATCATTGCCGATCTGGAAGATATCTCTATCAGCCGCCCAGCCGACAAAATTAGCTGGGGGATTCCGGTACCGGGTGACACCGGCCAAGTCATGTACGTTTGGTTCGAGGCCTTGATGAACTACATCACGGCGCTAGGCTACCCGGAGGGCAAAGACCTTAAAGAATTTTGGCCAGCTGACGTTCAGGTTATAGGCAAAGACATTTTGCGATTCCACGCCGCTATTTGGCCGGCGATGCTGCTTGGCCTGGGCTTGCCTCTGCCCAAGATGCTCTACGTCCATGGCCATATAGAAGTCGGCAATAAGAAAATGAGCAAGACGCTGGGTAACGTAGTGGCTCCTAAGGACATTATTTCTAAGTTTGGCGTAGATGCCTGCCGGTACTTTTTCATGCGGCACATTCCGGCATATGGAGATGGCGACTTTACCTGGGAACGATTTACCGAAGCTTATAACAGCGAACTGGCCGACGAGCTGGGTAACGCGGTTAGCCGCATAGCAGCTATGATCAAGAATTACCAAAAAGGTATCATTGGCGATATCCCTGACCCCGATCACGATGTGGGTTCATACAAGCAGGCAATAGTTGACTGCCGTTTCGACAAAGCTTTGGATATTGTCTGGGAGCAGGTCCGCGGGCTAAACCAGTATATTGAGGAAACCAAGCCGTGGGAAATCGCCAAATCTGGCGATGAAGCCCACCTGCGCGAAACACTGGCGTATCTGGTGGCTAGCTTGCTGGAAATTGCCGTGTTGCTTAGCCCGTTTATGCCAGCGACGGCGGCGACTATCCAACAAACTTTCAGCACGGGCGTCCTAAAAAGCCTGCCTGGACCGATGTTCCCCAAGCACGAAACCGCCAAGAAAGCCTAAGAGCCTTATGGAGCTTATTGATAGCCATTGCCATCTTCAATTCGATGCTTATCACGGCCACGAAGACGAAGTTTTAGCTAGGGCAAAATTAGCCGATGTGAAGAAAGTCATTAGTGTCGGCACCACGCTTAAGGACTCTGAGATTAATCTCGAGTTGGCGAGCCGCAAGAACAATGTTTGGGCCAGCGTCGGTGCTCATCCGCATGATGCCGCCAAATTCCTGGCTGATCCAAATTCCGCTAAAAAACTTAAAAAACTGGCCAGCCAGCCAAAGGTCGTAGCAGTTGGCGAAACCGGCCTGGATTATTACCGCAATTTTTCGGATAAGGCTGACCAAAAAGCCGCTCTAAGAATCCACATAGAGACCGCTTTGGAAGAAAACTTACCGATTATTTTCCACATCCGTGACGCCTTTGAAGATTTTTGGCCGATCTTTGATTCTTATAAAAATATCAAAGGCGTGGTCCACAGTTTTAGCTCCCATAGCGGCCATCTTGACGAGGCGTTACGCCGCGGTTTGTCAGTTGGGCTTAACGGCATTATGACTTTCACCCGTGAGCAGTCGCAGCTGGAGGCGGCCAAAGCCGTGCCGCTCGAGAGGCTGCTACTGGAAACTGATGCGCCGTTTTTGACTCCGGCGCCGTATCGCGGAGAGGTCTGTGAGCCTAAACATATCAGGACTATCGCTGAGTTCTTGGCTAAGCTACGCGGCGAGAGCCTGGAGAACCTAGCTCGAAGCACAACCGCCAACACGGTTAAATTATTTGGACTGAAATGAAATCAATATACCTGGATTATGCTGCTGCTACGCCCGTCGACAAAAAAGTTCTGGAGGCGATAGGACCATATTTGCGAGAAGAATTCTATAACCCCTCGGCAACTTATTTGGCAGCTCGTTCAGTGCGCAAAGACTTGGAAGCGGCCAGAGCTCAAGTTGCTCTCTGTTTGGGTGCTCGGCCAGCCGAGATAATCTTTACAGCTGGTGCTACCGAGGCCAACAACTTAGCTATCCAGGGGGTTATGCGCCGCTACCCAGACGGCGAAGTACTGATCAGTGCTATCGAGCACGACTCGGTTCTGGAGCCTGCCAAGCTTTTTCGTCACAAGCTAATTCCAGCGGATGAGCGGGGAGTAGTTGATCTACAAAAACTCGAGACAGCGGTTAGCGACAAAACCGTCCTGGTTAGCATTATGCTAGTCAACAACGAGCTGGGGACTGTCCAGCCTATCAGCGCGATATCAAAATTACTTAACAAGTTAAGTAATGAGCGTAAATCTAGAGGCAACCCGCTGCCGCTTTATTTGCACACCGATGCTGCCCAAGCCGGCAATTATTTGGACCTGCATATATCGCGCCTGGGCGTTGACCTGCTTAGCCTCAACGGCGGTAAAATTTACGGGCTAAAACAAAGCGGAGCGCTTTATGTAAGAGCAGGAGTCAGGTTAGAGCCTTTAGTCCTGGGCGGCGGCCAAGAGTATGGACTACGTTCTGGTACCGAGAATGTAGCTTTTGCTGTGGGGCTAGCGGCGGCGTTATCACAAGCGCAGAAAGACCGCCAAAGCCAATCAAAAAAAATCGCGAATTTGCGGTCGGACTTTGAGGAGGCTTTGGCCGAACAATTGCCGGCAGCGATTATTAACGGCGGTTCTAAGCACCGCGCGCCTCACATCTCTAGCGTGACTTTTCCGGGGGCTGATAACGAGCGGTTAATGATGCAGCTAGACGAAGCTGGTATCCAAACTGCCGTTGGCAGCGCTTGCAGCGCCAGTACAGACGAACCTTCGCACGTGCTTCGAGCTATTGGGCTGAGCGAGGCGGAGGCCCGATCGACGCTGCGCTTTAGCTTTGGCCGGTTTATTACAAAAGACGACATCAAAGAAACTATCGCTCAGCTAGTGCGGTTTACAGATAGTACGAAGTAAACAAAAGCGTTATAATTTAGCGGTAGTGAGACGACAATTACGCCGTTTTAGCTTGAGCTGGCATTGGCTGATAATTTGTGGGCTGGTTCTCTTTGCTTTGCCTGCCATCGCCTTGGCTGATTATGTCGTTCAGGGTTTTGCCGCTGACGGCAATTTAAAAATTGGCGAGGTTGTTAGTTTAGACGCCAAAAAACTTGATACGGTCCAGGCAACGGCGGCCAACAACTCGGCTGGTATCTATGGCGTGTTGGTCGATGGCTCCAAGGCGCCAGTAGTTATGCAGCGCAGTGGGCAACAGGTTTACGTCACAGCTGGCGGCGACTACCCGGTTTTAGTTAGCACCGAGAACGGTGTTATTCATGCCGGCGACTATATCTCCATGTCTGGCACTGCCGGCACCGCCGCCAAGGCGACGCCTTACCAGCCGATCGTTGTCGGCCACGCTACCCAGGGTTTTGATGGCGTGCATAATGTTGTTGGCCACACGGGCAAATACGCTATTGGCGATCCGGTAGTCGCTGTTAGCGTTATGCGTAACCCGCTTTACCACAACACCTTGGCGATTCCGTCTCCGCTGCAGAAAATCGGCAATACCGTCGCCGGCCACGAAATTTCTCCACTAAAAATTTACATCGGTGTAATCATCTTTGTGGTTGCTATGGCCTTGACGATAATCTTGCTGATGGTCGGTATCCGCAGCGCTATGATCTCGATTGGTCGCAACCCGTTGAGCCGCCATCTGATCGTGACTGGCTTGGCTCAGGTGATTGCCACTGCGATAGTCATTTTCATTGCCTCGCTGGCTGCGGTATATTTAATATTGAAGTTATAAGAGTAAATAAATAATGAACACGGGTGGGCTAATACTAATCGTCGGGACGCTGGCCAGCGCTACAGCGGCTTTTGTGTGGTTGGCAATAAGAATCGGCAAGTCGGGCAAAGGCTCACACCAGGTTAAGGCCGGTCTGGAAGCGGCCGCTAACACAGATGTTGAGCACATTTTTGACGAGAACTTCCGAGAGGAGCTGCGTAACCGCGGGCGGCTGCATTTTGAAAAAATTATTGGCGAGAACGCCACCTTTCTTCAGCAAGATCTGCGTCAAACCACCACCCAGTTGAACGATTATATGAGGACTGAAATTACCCGCACTCTGCAGGTAGAGTTCAAAAAGTACGAACAGAGTATAGCTGACGCCAAACAAATTGCCGTTGGCTCAATCGAAAAGACCATTACGACGATTGACCAGCAGCGCCAATTTATGGAGACCCAGATGGCCACCCAAGCTGAAGCTCAAAAGAAACACATTTTAGAGCAGTTCGAAAAAAGCATGGCCAGCATCATTAACCATTATGTTTTGGCGGCGATTGGCGACCAGATTGATCTGTCCGATCAGCTGGATTATATACTGGCCGAGCTAGAGGCCAACAAGCCGGCTATTCTAGAGGACATAAAAAATGGAACTTAAACTGACGGTAGGCGTGGTCGGCTCGGCCGAGGTTCGTCGTTTAGTCCGTGAACTGGCCCAGCTGGACGATTATTTCGTGTCGGCAGCAGCCCGTGGAACGGCTAGCGCGGATTCTGCTCAGCCGCGCATTGGTCAGTTGCTGGGCGATTTGGCCAGGAATAACAACCTCAATTTATTAGAAGCAGCAGAACGGAAGAAACTGACTGCAACCCTTAGTGAACTGCTAAAAAATGCTCCATCAATGCACCTTAGTTTTGCTAGCGAGCCGTCGCCTAAAGCCCTGGAGAAAATTGTGGCTTGGTTTCGGGACAACATTAACCCAAATACTTTGCTGTCGATCGGCCTCCAGCCGTCGATTGCAGCTGGCTGCGTACTGCGCACGCCCAACCAACTATTTGACATGAGTATTCGAGCCAAGCTTCGCAAACAAGGTCCGATGCTCTTGGGCCTAGTCTCTGGAGCGGTTAAATGACCGAGCAAACCGGCCAGCACTTCCAGCGGTTTGTTGATGCCGGCCAACCAGTTGGCGAAGTTACGGCTGTCGACAACTTTTTAGTCACCGTTAAGGGGCTGCAGCCAGTCAATATCCACGCGCTGGTTAATTTTGATGATGGCTCTAAAGGCTTCGTCCAGCACATCCTGGAAGACAAGGTCTTGATCCTGCATCTAGGAGTCCAAACTATCAGCGTTGGCTCTCTAGTAGTTGTTCAACAAACTGAATTGATGACCAAGGTTGGCAAAGATTTTATTGGCCGGGTAATTTCCGTAACTGGCGAACCGCTGGACGGTAAAGGCGTCATCGCTGCTGATAATACCTGGCCGGTTTTTAACGGTGCTCCGCCAATCTATGAACGCGAAGGCCTTTCGCAGTTACTAGAAACCGGAGTCACTTCTGTTGACGCGTTGTTTCCAATTGTCCGCGGCCAACGCTTGGCGTTGCTTGGTGATAGTAAATCCGGCAAATCCACTTTGGCGACCCAAATCGCGATTAATCAAAAAAATACTGACCAAGTTGTTATTTACGTCATGATCGCCAAGCGGCGATCGGACATCGACACGCTACTGACCCGTTTGACCGATAACGGCGCAATGCAAAAAAGCATCGTCATCGTCTCGACAATTTTTGATTCGTTGGTGGCTTCTTACCTGGCACCTTATATAGGCTGCGCCATGGGCGAATATTTGTGGCAGTCGGTAGGGCAGGATGCTCTGGTCATCTACGATGACCTTACCAGCCATGCCCACGCCTATCGTGAGATATCCTTGCTGTCCGGCGTCAGCCCGGGACGCGATAGCTATCCGGGCGATATGTTCCACGCCCACAGCTCCCTTTTAGAGCGCGCCGGCCGGCTTAAAAAAACCGGCAAACATTTAACCGCCATCCCGATCGTTATGGCCGACAGTGGCGATATTACAGCGTATTTGCCGACCAACATCATGTCTATTACTGACGGCCAGTGGATATTAGACATGCAAGTCTTTCGCGATGGGCTCAGGCCGGCGATATCTAGCGGTTTGTCAGTTACGCGTGTTGGCGCCCGCGGCCACAGTGATCGCCAGAAGGCCCAGAGTGGCCGCAGCCTGCGTTCATTAACTGCCTATAACCAAGCTTTGGAGTTCTCGCACTTTGGTGCCGAACTGGCTCCAGCCGCCCAGGCCGATTTGGTCCGCGGACAAAAATTGCGCCAATTGCTTAACCAAATTCCAGGCGAAAGCTACAGCCTGCCGGCACAACAGCTAATGCTGGATATTGTCTTGGATGATACAGTTAACGCCGCCGTTGATATAGCCCAACTAAAAAAGATGGCTGCCGATAATGCGTCTCTTATCAAAAAAGCTGAAGATTATGACCAAGTACTGGCTAACCTTAAGGCCAATTTTGTAGGAGCTCGCACATGAGTCCCGTTAGAACCCAGGAGGCGGCCATGAGAATTGTAACGTCTGAATCCTCCTTTGCACTTCAAACGTTAACCAAACCAAGAAGATTGAGTGAGGTTCTAACGGGATGAGGCGCTTAACCGAAATTGCCCGCGAACGCGATACGATGTCCACCGTCGTAGAACTGACCGGAGCCTTTGAGGGCATTGCCAGCATGCATATTTCCCAAATTAAAGACCAGGTATTGGCCAGCCAGCAATTCTTCGATGAGCTTTGGCGCATTTATAGCCAAATCAGGGTCAGCAAAGACTTCAACTTTGGCCGTAAAGCCGGCCTGCGGCCGATTAACAAGGAGCTTTTAATCCTTATTACGGCCGAGGGCAGCTTTAGCGGAGACATCGACCAGCGAGTGGTAGCTGCCGCGTTGGAAGCTTACGACCCCAACCAGTTCGACGTTGTCGTTATTGGTTCGCACGGCGCTATGCAGCTGCTCCACGCCGGAGTGCACTACGTTCGCAGCTTCCGTTTGCCATCTGCCGATCGCAACTTTAACGTCCAGCCGCTGGTGGCGCTAATCCCGCAGTACAAGTCGACGGTAGTTTATTATCCGGCCTACGTCTCGCTGACCCGCCAGGAAGTCCGTTATATTCAAATGAGCGCTCTGGTGACCGAAATGGGTGAGAACGTCAAGGAAACAGAAGACACAATTTCAGAGCGGACTTATATTTTCGAACCAAGCACATTGGCTGTCGTCGACCACTTGGAGCGCTCTATGGTTAGTATTATGTTGGGCCAGATTATCCTAGATTCCAAGCTGGCCCAGTATGCCAGCCGTTTCCGGGCGATGCATGCCGCTCGGGATAAAGCTGACGAGTCTTTCCGGGGATTACGCACCAGTTACAACCAGGCCCACCGCTGGCTAAAAGACGAACGCGCCAAGGAGGTCATTAACGGCCTCAGAAGGAAGCAAGCATGAGTCCCGTTAGACTCCACTTAACTTATAGTCTTTGGTTGACGTCTGAAGGCCAGTGCTTGTTTCAATCACTCCATGATCTACCTAAACTTTATGGAGGTCTAACGGGATGAGCGCTGGATCTATTCTGTCCATTCGCGACTTGATTGTTGAGATACAGTTCGATAGCGATCTGCCAGACAGCGGCGAAGTTTTAATAGCCTCCAGCCCCAAGAAGGGCCAGCTGCTCGTAGACCATTTGATAGACAATAACATCGCCGTCTGCATCAACATTAATGCTGACCGCTCTCTGCAAAAAAATATGGGCGTCGAACGTACCGGCAAAGGCATTGAGATTCCGGTCGGGCAAAGCACTATCGGTCGGGTCTTTGACGCCATGGGCCATCCGTTGGACGGCCAGCCCGTTGGCGACAACTTGCCACACAAGAACATTATGCAAATGGCCGCTCGCAGCACGTCTTTCAAAACGGCAAAAAATGAGCTGCTTGAAACCGGCATCAAGGTTATCGATTTTCTGACACCGTTTGTTAAAGGCCGCAAAATTGGGATTATCGGCGGTGCTGGCGTTGGTAAGACCGTGCTAACCATGGAGCTGATCCATAATGTTGCTAAGAGCGGCCAGGGCCTCAGCTTCTTTACTGGTATTGGCGAGCGTATCCGCGAAGGCCAAGAACTTTATGAAACGCTCAAGGCTGGCGATCTACTCAAGAACACTGTCATGTACTTTGGCCAGATGGACCAGAACCCAGCCCAGCGCGTCCTGGTTGGCCTGACGGCCGTGGCAGCTGCCGAGCACTTCCGAGATCAGGAAAAAAAGGACATTCTGTTTTTTGCCGACAATATGTATCGCTACGTCCAAGCCCGTAACGAGCTATCAACGATCCTGGGCCAAATCCCGAGCGAGGGCGGCTATGAACCAACGATTTTTTCTGACGTAAAACTTCTGGAGGACAGGCTAAGTTCTAACGAGAATGGCTCTATCACGGCCGTCGAGACTATCTATGTGCCAGCCGACGATATGAGCGACCCAGCCGTACAGATGATCCAGCACGAGCTGGATGGTACCATTGTGCTGTCTCGCTCAGTGGCCGAGGAAGGCATTCGCCCAGCGGTAGATCTTATTCGCACTAGCTCCAGTTTGCTGGCACCGGACATTGTAGGTGAGCGCCATTATAATTTGAGCGTTCAAGTCCAGGCCTTGCTGCAAAAACACCAGTCACTTAAAAGTATCATCGCCATCATTGGTGAAAATGAACTTTCGGCTCAGGACAGGCTGGACTTTAGCAAAGCTACCCAGCTGATTAACTTTTTCTCCCAGAACACCTTTGTGACCGAAAAAGACACCGGCCGTAAGGGCGAGTATATTCCCCGTGATCAAACACTTGCCGGCGTTGAAGCCATCCTAGCTAGCGGGAGCTAAACGTCATGCCCGAAGAACTAATGTCCGTCAAAATCTACACGCCCTTTCAGACGTATTTCGAAGGCCAGGCCCATAGCCTGAGCGCTGTCAATGGCACGGGGCCGTTCGATGTATTGCCTCAGCACAAAAATTTCATGAGCCTGCTAGTGCCGTGTACGATTACAGTTCACACGCCTCAAAACACCGATTTTAAATTACCGGTGGAGCAGGGCGTGATCCATGTGAAGGCCGACAAAGTCACCGTCTTTTTAGATATCTAACATATAATATCCGCATGGACAGCGGGCTGGAGAAACAGCGTACATCATCGACGAGAGATTTTATGGCAGGCTATAGTGAGTGGCGAGAAGGCCTTTATCATCTCGGGAAAGAATACGAGTCTAAGGGTCGAGCTAGTAGGTTCATTATGCGATTGGCATATAGAGGTGATAGGCAGGCCGACCTTGAAGCCGGAAGGGTCCTTTATAGCAATGCTCATTACCCAGAAGCTGTAGTTAGGGCTTACAACGAAGAAGTTATAGCTAGTTGGTCAGATTAAACTTTACCCTCACCTCTGTAAATTTGTTAAAATGTAGATAATGAAAACGGTGTACGTCGGGTTGTCCGGCGGAGTGGATAGCTCCGTCAGCGCGGCTTTGCTTAAAGAGCAAGGCTTTAAGGTCGTTGGCGTCTATATGAAGAACTGGACGCAAGATTTGCCTGGCATGCCGTGTCCATGGAAGGAAGATTTTGCTGACGCCAAACGAGTGGCGGTCCAGCTGGGTATAGATTTTAAAGTTTATGATTTTCAAAAGCAGTATAAGCGCAAGGTTGTCGACTACATGTTGGATGAATTCAAGGCCGGCCGTACGCCGAATCCGGACATTATGTGCAACCAAGAGATCAAGTTCAAATTGTTTTTGGATACAGCTCTGGAAGATGGCGCTGATCTTGTGGCGACAGGGCACTATGCCAAAACCAAAGATGGCCGCCTGTTTGTGGCAAAGGATTCCAATAAAGACCAAACCTATTTTTTGTGCCGGGTCACTAAAGATGCTCTTGAGCGGACAATCTTCCCGCTGGGAGATTTAATCAAGCCGCAGGTCAGGGAGCTGGCCAAAAAGTACAAGCTAGTGACGGCTGATAAGAAAGAAAGCATGGGCATATGTTTTGTCGGCAAAGTCGGCATTAAGGAGTTTTTGGAGCAGTACATCGATAAAAAGCCGGGCAAGGTAATTGATCAAAAAGGCAAAGTCATCGGCAAGCATGATGGCGCGATTTTCTATACTATTGGCCAGCGCCATGGCCTGGAGGTCGGCGGTGGCTTGCCATACTATGTGATTGGCAAAGATATGGAGAAGAACGAAGTTTACGTAACAACCGATCTGCAAGATGAAAAGTTATGGGGCAGGGAAGTCAAGTTAGCGGATATTCATTGGATAAACGTCGTGCCTACTGCTAGCCAAAAACTGATGGTTCGTATGCGCCACCGCGCCAAACTCATCCGAGTAAAAAACCTTACCCCGCCGCAAATCCTGAGCGGAGCAGTCGGTAATCAGATTGCGGAGCATCAAGATTTTGCTGCGGGGTTAAGTAATTCTAAACTGGTCGCCGAACTGGAAGACGAAGTCCGGGCTCTAACGCCCGGCCAGTCCGCCGTTTTCTATGCCGACTCCGAATGCCTCGGCGGCGGCATCGTGAGTCTATGAAGTTTTAGGATCCGGGCCGTCATGAATCAACTCTGCGGTGCGGATCAAAGTCGTCTGGGACTCAACTAGCTTTGTGAGTGCGCGTACACTAAAACCACCGCATTTTATGATGCAGCTTCCGGTAGTTCTCCCGCTTTTTACTTCTAGCCCCGGGCATAGTGTGACAGCATTTTCCCGGAGTTCGTCTACGACTGGCGCAATGTTCTCTACCAAGTCGGAGACTCCCGCAACTTCTTGTCCTATCGCCAAGGCAAGATCTTCGCTCCCCTCAGTAACTTGGCCAGCAGACTGCATGACGTCAAGCGTGGATAAGTACTTTTCCTGAGACGTTTTATCTATAAACCTCAAAGTTTCTTTTTGTCCAAGCGCCATTGCTAATATTGGACAATTTTCTTTGCAACTCTCCGCCATAATCACTATACCTTAGAATATTTCAGGATATTTTACAAGGCATACATCTGTTACAATTAGCTTAATGACCTCTCAGGAAATCAGAAAAAAGTATTTGGCGTTTTTCGAAGCCAAGGACCACAAAATTTTGCCGCGGGCTAGCTTAGTGCCGCAGGATGACCCGACCACACTATTTACCGGTAGCGGCATGCAGCCGCTGGTCCCGTATTTGCTAGGCCAAAAGCATCCGGATGGCAATCGGCTGGCGGATAGCCAGACTTGTTTCCGGGCTGAGGATATGGACGAGGTTGGTGATAACCGTCACACGACCTTCTTCGAGATGCTCGGCAACTGGAGTCTGGGTGATTATTTTAAAGCCGAACAACTGCCTTGGTTTTGGGAGTTTTTGACCAAAGAGCTAAAACTGCCCAAGGACAAACTCTGGGTTACTTGCTTTGAGGGCGATGAAAAGACCGGCGTGCCAAAGGACGCCGAGTCCGCTGAAATCTGGCAAAAACTAGGCGTTCCAAAAGAGCGGATTATCTTTTACGGAGCTGAGCACAACTGGTGGAGCCGTGAAGGCGCGCCAGAGCACATGCGCGAGGGCGAGCCGGGTGGTCCCGATAGCGAAGTCTTTTATGAGTTCACGCAAGTCGAACACAACAAGAAATACGGAGACAAATGTCACCCCAACTGTGACTGCGGCCGCTTTGGTGAAATTGGCAATTCGGTCTTCATGACTTACAAAAAAGTTGGCGATAAGTTCGAGCCTTTGCCAAAACCGAACGTCGATTTTGGCGGCGGCCTAGAGCGCTTAGCTGCAGCCGTAAATGACGATCCAGATATCTTCCAAATCAGCCTGATCAAGCCGATTATTGATGGTCTGGAAAAATTAAGCGGCAAAACCTATGCCCAAAACCAGCAAAGTATGCGAGTAATTGCCGATCACTTGCGAGCCGGGCTGTTCTTGGCGGTGGACGGCGTAGCTCCGAGCAATAAAGCCCAGGGTTACGTCCTGCGTCGACTGCTACGTCGAGCTGTCCGCTACGCGTTTGACCTAGGCATCGAACAAGATTTATGCGAAAAAGTCGCGCCGATAATTATCGATTTATACAAGCCAGACTTTCCAGAAGTTGCCAAAGCCGAAAAAGAAGTCCTGGAAACTTTTGCCCGCGAAGAAAAACTATTCCGCCAAACCCTTCGGAAAGGCTTGCAGGTTTTTGACAAACTTATGCTTCGCCCAGTCGGTTCGCTATCCAACAATAAGCAGGAAAAACTTTTGGATGGAGCGGACATATTCAAGCTTTATGATACATATGGCTTCCCCTCAGAACTCTCGCTTGAAGAAGCCCACAAAAGAGGTGGCATCACGGTGGCAGATGACTGGCAACCAATTTTCGATCACTTTATGGAAGAGCAGCGACAACGGAGTCAAACAGCCAGTGCCGGAATGTTCAAAGGCGGGCTGGCCGATACCAGCGACCAAGTCGTTAAATATCACACTGCCACCCACTTGATGTATCAGGCGCTAAAAAATGTTTTGGGCGACCACGTTGTTCAGCGCGGCAGCAATATCACGGCTGAGCGTACTCGGTTCGACTTTAGTCACCCAGAAAAAATGACACCCGAGCAAATTGCCGAAGTCGAAAAAATCGTCAACGAAAAAATTGCCGAAGATTTGCCGGTGACATGGCAAGAAGAACCAACAACCGAGGCCTTTAAAAAAGGAGCTTCCGGTGCTTTTGGCGATAAGTACGGTGACAAAGTCAAAGTTTATACAATCGGTGATCCAGCAAAGCCTTTTAGCCGAGAAATCTGCGGCGGCCCCCACGTAGAACACACAGGCCAAATCGGCGAAGGCGGCAAGAAATTCAAAATCGTCAAAGAAGAGAGCTCAAGCGCCGGCGTCCGCCGCATCAAAGCCGCCCTAAGCTAAACCGTTTAAGTTTTGTTCTAACAGTGGTACGATAGGCTTGTCTTAAGATAAGATCAAAATGAAGCGTAAAACACAAAATGCCCGATATCGAGCTAGGCTTAAAGTCCGGGCAGGGCGCAAAATTCATCAGAGATTGTTGTTGCATCCAGCCACTTTTTTTATGCTGCTATGCGTTGGCGTTCTGCTGGTGACAACTACCATCCAGGCCCTAGCCTTGAGCTACAGCGTTACCGCTAGAGTCCCCGCGCCTTTGCCGCCGACCCCGGCCGTTATCCAAATAGCCATTCCTGTTCATACGTCCGCGAATCACAATGATAGGGACGATCACCCAACGGCTTCGCAGTCGGCAACTACGCCGCAAACGGCTATCCATTCGGACGATAAAACGATTACTTTAGCTGGCGACTGTCCTAAAGATAGCCATATCAAAATCTACGTCAACGAAGACCTTAGAGGTGTTGCGCCCTGTATTGGCGATCCAACATTCAGCATCGAGATAGACCTTGTGCCTGGACTAAATAAAATTACGGCTCGGGTTTTCAATATCACAGAGGACGAGGGTCCGCTATCCCAGCCGATCTATATAAGTTACGACGTCTCGCCTTCTGCGGGCCAATCTCCGCTACTAACAACTAACTTCCAGTACTTCGGCTTCCTAGTCGGCCAAAAGGGCAACTGGGATATAACCGTAGCTGGTGGTACGCCGCCATACAGCTTCGTGATTAATTGGGGAGATGGGTCCTCATCGAACTACGACCTACTTAATCCGGGAGTACTACCGATAAGCCATGTCTACAAAAAAGCCTCTTCGAACACTGGCTTCGTGATTAGCGTTAACGCGACTGATAGTGTTGGCCAGACTGCCGTATTCCAATTACTAACGGTCGTCAGTGACAGGGGCTCGCACCAAGCGAGCTTAGTAGCGATCGCCAATAGCTCACTTAGCCCACCTTTGATTACCCAGATCAGAAAATGGCTATGGGTAGAATGGCCTGCCTATCTAGTGCTTGTTCTGATGGTTACCAGTTTCTGGCTAGGCGAGAGGGAAGAATACCGCCGATTGATACGCCGAGTCCAGCGCCGCCATGCCTATAGATAAAAAATAAGACCTTCGTTGTTATACCGCTTTTGCTTACAATTGTCAACGGTTGCAAGCGGCTCGCCTAAGGTGTTTATGTTATAATTCACCTTGAGATGCTTGAGAAAGCCAAGCGGTTAAAATCGCTCAAAGACAAACTGCCAAAAGCTACACAAACCGCGCCTAAGCGTATCCAAAGCGCCGGTGAGTACCTGGTGGCGCTAGATATCGGCACGGAGTTTGTTAAAGCGTTAGTTGGACGCGTGGTCGGCAACGAAGTACAGATTATTGGTGTTGGTCGGGCTCATCAGGGTTTGGCGGACATGCAGGCCGGCGCTATAGCCGATATTGCGGCGGTGACCGCTAATTGTGACAAAGCTTTGGCTATCGCTGAACAACAGGCTGGAGTAAGCGCCCGCAGAGCTATTATTGGTATTGCTGGCGAACTAGTTAAAGGCACGACTTCCGTAGTGCGATTTACTCGCAAAAACTCTTCTAAAGAGATCGATGTTGACGAGATGGAACATATCATCGAGCTAGTGCAGCAGCGAGCTGAGGCTAAAGCTCGGCGTGACTTAGCCTGGGAGCTTGGCGGTAAAGATGTCCAAGTCCGTCTGGTTAACAGCGCGCTAGTCAGAATAGATATCGACGGCTATAAGGTTACAAACCCTGTTGGTTTTCAGGGGCGCGATGTCCAGGTTGAGATGTATACCGCCTTCGCCCCAATGATCCACATCGGTGCCCTGGAGCGTACGGCGGCCGAGCTAGATCTAGAACTCTTAGCTGTGGCTGCCGAACCGTTTGCCGTGGCTCGCAGTGTGGTTGGCGATGACCCGAATGGTAGTTTAAGCGCTGTTTTGATGGATGTCGGCGGCGGCACAACGGATATAGCTGTAGTGAACGAGGGCGGCGTGGAAGGCACTAAAATGTTCGGTATAGGCGGCCGAGCCTTCACTCATGCTGTTGAGCGGGAGTTAGACGTTGATTTCGTAAAAGCAGAGAGCCTTAAACTAGGTTTGTCCGAGGGCAAAGTCGAACCACAGCGCGAAAAGATTGAGACAGCTTTGGCCAAAACATTGAATGTCTGGACCAGCGGCGTGGAACTGGCCTTGGCGGAATTTAATAAATTAGATCATCTGCCCAATCGTCTACTGCTCTGCGGCGGCGGCTCGAGTCTAGAGATGCTAATGCAGAAACTAGAGGAATCAGATTGGTACAAAAGCCTGCCGTTCACCAAAAAACCGATAGTTCAGCATATCCAGCCGTCGGAAGTTGTCGGCATTACTGACACCACAGCCGACATTACCGACCACACATTTGTCACGGCCATGGGTTTGCTGCGCGTCGGGATGGACACTGTTAACTCCGGTGGCAGTGACGATAACGTGAGTCTTAAGGAAAGATTTAATAAAATACTAAGAGTATGACAGACGAAGCCAAAAAGCCGGCTAAGCTAGGCAAAGAAACGGTCTACATCGATGTCGAAGACGATATAACTTCGATAATTGATAAGGTAGATAATGCCAAAGAAAAAGTCGTCGCGCTGGTTCTGCCCAAGCGAGCTTCAGCTCTGCAGAGCATCGTGAATATGCGTTTGCTCAAGCGCAGTGCTGACAAAGCTAGCAAGAACGTGGTGCTGATAACCGGCGAGTTAGCGCTATTACCGCTGGCTGGGGCGGCCGGCCTGCATGTTGCCTCCAGCCTTAATTCCAATCCAGCCGTGCCTCCGGCGCCCAATAAAGATGCTGTACCCAAGGCTGGGGTAGCCGGTAAAGATGAAGAAGTCGTCGACGTGGAAGACCTACCCAACAAAATTGATTACGATAGCTCGATCGGCGCTCTGGCTGAGGCTCACGAGATCGAGCACCCTGAGACGATTGAGCTCGGTGATAATGAAGGCGAAGTGGCCGCCGCTAAGGCTACCGAAAAAATTCCTAAAGTGAAACGCGACAGGCGCCTTAAAGTCCCCAATTTTGACCGCTTCCGCTTATGGCTAATCCTGTCCATAGCCGGTGGTATCGCGCTGATCGTCTTTATAATTTTGGCACTGTCCGTCTTACCTAAAGCCACCATTTCTATCCAGACTACCAGTCAGCCGGTTTCGGCCAACCTAAATATGACCACTTCTGGTGCGGCTACGACTTTAGACGAAAGCAAGGAAATTGTCCCATCGTTTTCTAAAACTTCCGACCAAACCGGCCAGCAGCAGACTAATGCCACTGGCCAGCAAAACAACGGCACAAAAGCTAGTGGCACCATGGTCTTTTATAACTGTAATCAGAGCGATACGCTCTCTGGCACCGACCACGTCGTACCGGCCGGTACAGGGGTTAGCACTGGCGGCCTGACATACATAACCCAAACGTCCACCACAGTTTCCCCGAGCCATTTTAATGGTAGTACTTGTAAGAGCGATGTGCCGAGCAGCAGTGTTAACGTTGTGTCCCAGGTCGCTGGGAGTAAGTATAACCAAGATGCGACCACCTATGCTGTATCAGGGTACTCAACGATTACAGGAAACGGTTCCAAAATGACTGGCGGTACAGACAATATCCAGACTATTGTCAGCCAGTCGGACGTTGACGGAGTGACGCAAAAAATCATCTCCGGATCAACGGCCAGCACTTTTACCCAAAGCTTCGAGAACCAACTAGCCAGCCAGGGATATTACGTTTTTGTCTCGACGATGAAAGCTGGTGACCCGACGATTACGGCCAATCCAGCCGTCGGCCAACCGGCTAGCTCAACGGTCGTGAACGCAAAAGTTACTTATAGCGTCCTAGCAGTTAAGAGGGACGTCCTGGTTAAGGCCATAAGTGACGCATTGGTTTCGCAGATAGATAAGACTAAGCAAAAAGTAGATGCTTCCGATATCCTGAAAGACGCGTCTATCACCGTCAGTAACCAGTCTTCACCGACTAATGCGACCCTGAGTATCGTCATCAATACCTCAGCAGTGCCAATTTTAGATACCGCCTCTATCCAAAAACAAGCCAAGGGGCAGAAAACCGCGGATATCACGGCCTCTATTAGCAACATACCAGGCGTTAAAGACGTCAGCGTAAAACTAAGTCCATTCTGGGTTTCCAAGGCGCCTAATAAAACCAGTAAGATAATTGTAAAAGTTCAGCACGTCAATCAATAATGGCCGAGGTTGAAGAGTTCATCGGAGTGGACGTCGGAACGGTCAGGACCGGACTGGCTCGTGGGTCCAGCGCGGCGCGGCTGGCTCAGCCGCTCAAGACCGTTGATACCAAAGACGCCATTGACGAAATATCTGAACTAGCCAGCGAGCTGAAAGCGGCCGGCGTGGTCGTTGGCCAGCCGCGTAATCTTTCAGGTGAAGATACTAAGCAGACGCAGTGGGTCAGGGGCTGGGTGGAGCAGACTAGGCTGAAGATAAAATTGCCTTTTTACGCTCAGGACGAAGCCCTCACCTCCGTTAATGCTCAAGCCGAAGCACCGTCGGGAAAGGAAACGGTTGGCGTCGATGCCCGTGCGGCAGCGGCTATCTTGCAAGATTTTCTTGACACGCCGGAGACAGAACGGGTAGTTTGGTAGCTTATGGCTAAGAAGTACTGGCTCAACAAAAAGTATAATCGCCACGGTTATAGCTGGGTGGCGGTGTTGGCGGTTACAATCGTCCTTCTGGTCATTGGCGTCGGCGTGGTTCGTGTTGTCTATACAAACAACCTAAAGCCAGTTTCTAGCTCGACGATAACCCAGTATTATACCGTGCCTTCCGGAACCAGCGTTGATCAAATTGCCAAAGGCCTCCAGCAAGACAACCTGATCCGCAGTGCCAGTGCCTTTAAGAATTATGTGCGAACCAATGAGCTTAATGACAAGCTGCAGGCCGGTACTTATAAGTTGAGCCCGTCAATGAATGTCCAGCAAATCGTCCAGAAAATGGTCAGCGGGGATGTGGCGCGCAATTTGCTGACCATTTTGCCGGGCAAGCGAATTGATGAAATTAAGAAAACCTTTGCCGCCAGCGGTTATAGCAGCGCGGATATAGCTACAGCCTTTGACCCGTCAACCTATGTGGGCGATCCGGCTTTATCGTACCTACCCTCGGGCGCCAGTCTGGAGGGACTTTTATATCCGGATTCATTCCAAAAATCTTCAGACACCCCCGCCAGCTATATCGTCAAAGAGTCGCTTGACGAGATGGCATCCAAACTAACTGCGGATATTAAAAACGGTTTTTCCAACCACGGATTGAGCGTTTACCAAGGGATAACGCTTGCCTCAATCGTTTACCAAGAGAGTGATGACTCAACCTATGAGTCAACCATCGCGCAGGTATTTTTATCACGTATGGCACAGGATACAGCTCTACAGTCGAATGTCACCGCTAACTATGCCGCGGATCTGGCTGGCGTGCAGCGTACCACCAACATAGATTCTGCGTATAACACCTACCTGCAGCCCGGATTGCCGCCGGGTCCCATTGGCAACATGCCCCAGTACGCGCTTCATGCAGTAGCTCATCCCTCAAACACAGACTATCTCTACTTTGTGGCCGACGAACAGACGCACGTTGTATACTTTTCGACCACGCAGGCCGATCACGACGCCCAGGCTAAGCAACACTGCCCCAACACTTGCCAATAGGCTAAAAACGGTCGAATTTGGTATAATGAGGGGGTACTTTTGAGGGACTGCCATCTGTTAAGTGCCAGCGTCGCCGCAGAAGTATAAAAGCTTAAGAAATATATTTTGAAGACAATCAAAACGACTTCATCGGATATGATGGCCAAGCTGCCAATCACACCGCGCAAGCTAGATAAGCGCACCAAGCGGCAGCTGATTCGTCGCAGCATAATTGGCGGCAACATTCTACTGCTGATCGCGGTGGCTGTTTTTGTTATGAGCAACCGTTCGGCCAGCCAGACTGTCCGGGCGAATACTCTTAATAGTGCGACTACCGCGGCTGGCTCGACGTCTGGCCCAGTTGATCAGTTGTCGTCCTCTCAAATAGCTCTGACGGCTGCTCAGATGGCCAACTTGCCAGAGCTGACTGCTATACGCAACCAGGCTGACTCGGACAGCCTGCTTTTATCCGTACCGCCGAATGACTCAACGATTTTGGCCAAGCCGCAGATTGTGGCAACCGCCGAAAAATCCAAGGCCGACATTATCCGTTACACGACTGTCGCCGGCGATACTGTAACCAATCTGAGCGTTAAGTATGGGGTTACGCCTAGCAGTATCCGTTGGTCGAATAACATTTACGGCGATTCGCTGACGGCGGGCACTAAATTGGTCATTCCGCCTGTCAACGGCATTGTTTATACCGTCAAAAATGGCGACACGCCAGCATCTTTAGCTACGCGTTTCCAGGCCGATCAGAACCAGATAATTGTTTACAACGACGCCGAGGTTAACGGTCTGACTCCAGGCGAGCAAATCCTAATTCCCAACGGTTCGGTTGCTCTGTCGGTCGCTTTCTCCAGTTTTTATGCCGCCAGCTATGGTGGCAACGGCTATGACTTCGGCTATTGCACTTGGTATGTGGCTAACAAGATTGCCGTGCCGACCAACTGGGGCAACGCTTGGACGTGGGACGACTATGCCCGCTTGACACCCGGCTGGATCGTAAGCGGTACTCCTATAGTTGGGGCTATTGCGCAAACAGACAATACATTTGACGGCCATGTGGCATACGTGGAGGCTGTTAACAGCGATGGAACCGTAACCATTTCAGAGATGAACTCTTTCGGGTATAACAACATTGCGAACATAGGTAACTCTGCTTACGCATATGGTGGGTGGGGCAAGGTTGATTATAAAGACGTATCCACCTCCTCTTACAAATACATTTATCACGGTTAGGCTTTTAGCTTTAGGTCTCTGGGATTAAGCTATAGGTATGTTTGTTGACAGAGTGAGTGTCAAGCTCAAGGCTGGTGATGGCGGCAACGGCGCCGTCAGCTTCCGGCATGAAAAATTCGTCGACCGCGGCGGCCCAGACGGCGGCGACGGCGGCGACGGCGGCGACATAATCTTGCTAGCTAGTAATAACCAAAATACACTAGCGGCTTTTCGATACCAAAAACAGATCGTAGCCGAGAATGGGCAGGCAGGCAGCATGCGCCGCCGGCACGGCAAAAGCGGTGAAGATCTGATAGTAGCGGTGCCTGTAGGCACGGTTATAGTTAAGGACGAGGAAATTCTAGCCGACCTAACGGCTGATGGCCAGCAAGCAATCGTTGCTAAAGGCGGCAAGGGCGGCTTCGGCAATGCTCACTTCGTAAGCTCGACTCGCCAAGCGCCTAAGGTGGCGGAAAAGGGCGAGGATGGAGAAGTGTTGGAGGCCGTACTGGAATTAAAAGTTATTGCCGATGTTGGTATCGTCGGCTTGCCCAATGCTGGCAAATCAACGTTTTTATCGGTCATCAGCAACGCCCGCCCAGAGATTGCCGACTACCCGTTTACTACGCTGAAGCCCAATTTGGGCATGTCAGACATCGACGGTAAAAGTCTGTTGTTCGCTGACATTCCTGGACTAATCGAAGGAGCGCACGCCGGCAAAGGCTTGGGTGACGAGTTCTTGCGCCACGTTGAGCGCACGGCAGTACTACTACACCTGATCGACATCTATAACGAAGATATTACGGGAGCTTATAAAACGATCATGGCTGAGCTGGCGGCCTACAAGATTGATTTGGCAGACCGCCCCCAGATTGTGGCTTTGACAAAAGTCGAGGGTGCTAGTGAAAAACAGGTCGAGATAGCCCTGAAAGAACTTAAAAAGATTGTACCTCGAGGAACGTCCACAGCAGCTATTTCATCCTCCAGTAGCGACGGCATTAAAGCTTTGTTGAGGGTCATTGCCAAGCTGGTTGATAAGACGCATAAGCAATCCCAAACTGCTCCTAAGAAACCGCGGCTACCGGTAATCGGTCTGCGTGAAGACGACGATTCGTGGCAAGTCCAAAAAACCAAAAATGGGTTTGTGGTCACTGGCCGTAAGATTGAACGGTTTGCCCGGCGCACCCATTTTGGGGATGGACCGAGCGAGCAAAGGCTGCGTGACATTATGCGCAAAATGGGAATTGTTCGCGAGCTGACTCGCCAAGATCTTGAGACTGGTCAGAAGATAACAATCGGCCAGCCGGCGATTGGCTCTATAGAATACTAGGCAATGACTTATTACTTTTTTGACTTAGAGACCTCCGGCTTCCGGGCCAGGGAAGACCGTATTATGCAGTTTGCCGGCCAAAGAACGGACATGGATTTGAAGCCGGTAGGCCAGCCGGACAATATTTTGATCAAATTGACCGATGACATCTTGCCACAACCCGATGCGGTGCTGGTTCACGGCATTCCGCCGCAAAAAACACGCGCAGAGGGAATTAGTGAGGCCGAGTTCTGTAAATACTTAACTAGTCAAGTATTTTTACCAGACACGATTATGGTCGGTTATAACAACGTCCGTTTTGACAATGAATTTGTCCGTTTTCTGCTGTGGCGCAATTTCTACGATGCTTACGAATGGTCTTGGAAGAATGGCTCGTCTACTTGGGATCTTTTGGATGCGGTGCGGATGATTCGAGCGCTTAGGCCGGACGGTATCAAGTGGCCGTTTGACTCCGAGGGACGACCCAGTAATAAATTGGAACTATTAACCTCAGTCAATAAGCTGGAGCACGCTAACGCCCATGATGCCCTAAGCGACGTTATGGCAGTAATCGATCTAGCCCGACTGCTTAAGGCCAAACAGCCGAAAATTTATGACTATCTTTTGAAGCACCGCGGCAAAGACAAAATTGCCCCACTGGTAGCTTCGGGCAAACCATTTATTTATGCCAGCGGCCGTTACCCCTCCAGCTGGCAGAAAACTACTATAGCCGTGAGCGTGGCAGCTAACCCTGAGCGGGCAGCAGCGTTGGTTTATGATCTCAGGATCGACCCGGATGAGTTCAAGGATCTAAGCCCGGCCGAACTAGCCAAGCTCTGGAGCGACCGCGATAAAGACGCGCCGTATTTTCCGGTAAAACAGCTGGTCTATAATCGTTGTCCGGCGATAGTCGGCGATCTGCGAGTTTTGGACGAGGCGAGCCAAGAGCGGCTGGGCATACACATGGAAGTTATTAATAGCCACCTTTCTAAGCTGCAGAAATTGGACGGCTTTGGCGACAAGCTGCTCCAAGCCCTGGAGATTAAGAACCAGCTGTATCAGGCCGAGATGGTCGTTAACGAGGCGAAGGTTGATGGCGCGCTTTACGATGGCTTTATAAAGGATGGCGACAAATCGAAACTGCGGGCTATCCGCGCGGCCGATGAGCAGGGCCTGGCAGATCTTCATTTTGCCTTTGATGACGAGCGATTAGGTTACCTTCTGCCCTTATATAAGGCCCGAAATTATCCGGCCAGCTTAAACAACCAAGAGCAGATTTGGTGGCAAAAATTTAGAAAACAAAAATTGATAGGCGGCGGCGAAAAGAGCCTGGCAGCTAATTATCAAAGGCGGCTCGACGAACTTGCTGCCACGCCTGGACTAAACTCTGCCAAAAAGAGCTTGCTTGAGGATTTACAATCGTACGCCGAGTCTGTAGTTCCGGCACGCTAGAATCCAGAGGATAAGAAAAGCTGTGCAGCGAACTTAGCTGGATAACGCTGGCTCGGACCCGTTTAGCGCGGTCGAGGTCGTACCACGCTATGACTGGCGCCAATATCAAAAGAGCCAACAGGAATTCACTGAAGGTTAACTGGAGGTTCGTACCGGGAATTTGGCCTAAAATTAAAAAGAAGTCCAACATATAGATTTACCCGCCTAAACTTCTCCTGGAAGTTTTTAGCGGGCCCTCATCTCCTTGCTTTGACTACACTATATAACTTTCTCGTTCGTAAATCAAATATCCTTGAGTTCTTTTTCAAAGAACCAAACTATTTGTTCCATTTTGTTCCGGCAAAACAGAACCCAAAACCTCTCGAACGATTCAAGAACGTTGATGGTCACTCCTCGCTCGCCGAAAGTGAATCTGCGGAACTCCCTGCGGTCGGCCTGAAGGCTGGTCCTCGATTCAGCCTTTGTCTCGCTCGTCGCTTCCTCCGTTTTTGAAATGTTCGACTATGAGCACAAGCGTATTGACGAGGAAGATAATAGAAGTGATAATTAACTCGTAATTTAGGAAAATCAAAAATGCCAAAAGAAGAACAATTTCCAAGACCCGGCGACTTAAAACCCGAGCCTGGGATGAGCGAAGATGAGTGGCGTGCCAAGAACTGGTCGTGGGCCGATCCAGATCCAAATCGGGCTGGAGCTAAGGCAAGAGCTGGATATCCGAAAAAGAATGACGCCCATTATCTAAGAAAGGCGGCAAAAAGAGCTCAAGCCAGATTAGATAAAAGGCATCCTCTGATAGTCGATCGAGTTACCGACTCACTTCATCTAACTCATGGTGCTCATGACTGGTCAAAACATTCCATTGAGCGAGATACAACGATGATAGGTGCTTTTAATCGCACAGCCGAACTTAATGAGCGTGAAGCAGACAGAATTGAAGTAGAAGCCGGTCGGAAATATGACGAAGAACGAGCAGCGGCGGAGCGGGTGATCGGCGAAGCTAATCCCCGGACTTCAATTGAAGCCGAAGAACCCGAAGAGCAGCAAGAAGAATCTTAAGGTCTAGAAAAACTCACCAAAACCCATATAAAACAAAAAAGGATAACAATGGCCGGCAGAGAAGTGTATGAAATGAACGAGGCGCATACCGATGAGGGTAAGGCGATTCCGGTCAGATGGGAGGGCGATTATCCGGTTTATACAGACGAGGAAGGCAAATCCCTGTCTACGGGTGAAGACATAGCTCCCGGTTCGCCTTTAGCGGGTGAGGGCTATGAGCATAATGTCGAAAAAGCTCATGAAATGGCCAAAGCCGGTACAAAAGAACGCTCCTCCGCAGCCAGAGACAACCAAATTGCCGCGAAAGCCCAAAAGATTGCGGATGATCAGAGCAGGGAACCTGCCAAAAGAGATACCGCCCGAAGGACAGCTGCACTTACTAGAGATAGTTCAGCTGTCCATACCAGGGCGGCGATGCATGCCGAAGAGCTGGCTGGTAGACGATACGACAGCGAAAAAGGCGTCCTGGGGAGTGATAAAAATACAGTAGTCCAAGAGTTGAGAGGCAGAAAGCGAGAAAATAATGAGCGCCGTGCCGAAACGATGGCCTATGCCGGCGACCAAGACAGGACCAAGGCTGTGGCCGCCCGGCGCGTTGCCGGGATGCACGGTGGCGAATTAGCCGCACTGGATAATAAGTCTGATCCTAGCGGCCAACTGCGCGAAAGTGCCCGCCTGAGCCGGGAAGACCATTTAAAGGCGGCCGACGCCTATGATGTTTTGGCGCAGATGCGAGAAAGAAAAGCCGGTTTAGGGTACGACAGAGAAGAAAAAGAAGCCGCCAGGCGGATCGTAGAAGGCAATTCCGGCGGGACCATTGAATCTGAAGTGCCCGGACAAGAGCAAGAAGCCTCTTAGGGCCTAGAAAAAAGTTCAATTTTCAGGTATAATTTACGCCCTGAATGGCTGAGTTTATATCTATACATGGCGCCCGCGAGCACAATCTCAAGAATATAAGTCTGGAGATCCCTCGCAACAAGCTAGTAGTTATCACTGGACTATCTGGTTCCGGTAAGTCTAGCTTGGCCTTTGATACGATTTACGCCGAGGGCCAGCGCCGTTATGTTGAATCATTGAGCGCTTATGCCCGACAGTTTTTAGGTTTGATGGAAAAGCCGGATGTTGACCAAATTGATGGCCTAAGCCCGGCGATTTCTATCGATCAAAAATCCACCAGCCGGAACCCGCGCTCAACAGTCGCTACCGTTACCGAAATTTATGACTATCTGCGTTTGCTGTTTGCCAGAACTGGCATACCGCACTGTCCGGTCTGCGGCAAGCCAGTCAGCCGGCAGACGACCCAAAACGTTATTGAGCAAATCGTCAGCGAGCAAACAGGTGCTCGTTTGATGATTCTGGCGCCAATTGTCATAGACAAAAAAGGCGCCTTTGAGCACATTCCCGAACAGTACCAGCGGGCTGGCTATGCCCGGGCTCGTGTGGACGGGGTGGTTTACGCGTTGGACGAGTTTCCGGAACTCGACAAAAAGTACAAACACAACATCGAGGTCGTTGTCGACCGCCTAGTCAACGATGAGCAGTCTCGGGCACGCCTGGCCCAGAGCGTGGAGCAAGCTTTCGATATAACGGACGGTTTAGTGGTCGTCAACGATGCCGACAAAAAAACCGACAAACTTTTTAGCTTGAAGTACGCATGTCCCGATCATCCCGACGTAGCCATTCCCGAGCTGGAGCCGCGAACCTTCAGTTTTAACAGCCCGCACGGCGCCTGCCCGGTATGTACCGGCCTAGGTTCGCGGCTAGAGGTAGACCCAGAGCTGGTTATCCCCAACGGCCGGTTGACCATCGCCGAAGGAGCTATCAGGCCGTATAACCGCATAAACATCGACAATTGGTACATCAAAAAACTACAAGCCGTGGCCGATAAATATGGCTTTAGCTTACACGTGCCGACAGGAGAGCTAACTAAGGAACAGCTGGACAGAATTTTATATGGCACCGGCGACGAGGAGTTTCAGATTAGCCTGGGTATGGGCCGCAGTTTTTCGACAACCTACGAAGGCGTTATACCGAACCTGGAGCGTCGGCACAAAGAAACCGAGAGCGACTTTATTCGTCGTGATATCGAACGCTTTATGCAGGAGAAGGCCTGCAACGCTTGCCAGGGCCGGCGGCTTAAGCCAGAGGTTCTAGCCATCACCGTAGCCGATCTCAATATTATGGATATCTGTGAAATGGATATTGATAGCGCCCTGGAGTTTTTCAAAGGCGTCAAACTTGACGAGCAGCAGACAAAGATCGCCCATCAAATCCTGAAGGAGATTAACGCTCGGCTGAAATTCCTTCAGGACGTCGGCCTCAACTACCTGACTTTGGCTCGTAGTGCTGTTTCGCTGTCTGGCGGCGAAGCCCAGCGCATTCGTCTGGCGACCCAGATTGGCTCTGGCCTCCAGGGTGTGCTTTATGTCCTGGACGAACCGAGCATAGGCCTGCACCAGCGTGACAATCGGCGCTTATTAAATACCCTGGAGCATCTGCGCGACCTCGGTAATTCGGTACTAGTGGTCGAACACGACGAAGAGACTATTCGCACAGCAGACTATCTAATTGATATCGGCCCAGGCGCCGGTATTCATGGCGGTAAAATCGTCGCTACTGGCACTCCGGCGCAGGTGTCCAAGGTCAAAAACTCGGTCACGGCCCAGTTCCTGCGCGGTGAGCGCAAAATACCGCGGCCTAAGAAGCGCCGGCCGGGCAACGACCGCAAATTAGTCATTCGCGGTGCTCGTGAAAATAATCTTAAAAATATCGACGTCGAAATCCCGCTCGGTCAGCTGGTGGTGGTCAGCGGTGTATCAGGCTCTGGCAAATCCAGTTTGATAAACGACATTCTGGCCAAAGAACTTTCAGCTCGGCTGATGCGCGCGCAATCAGTACCTGGCCGGCACGATGACATCGAAGGCATCAAGGAGTTGGATAAGGCCGTTGTCATCGACCAGTCGCCAATTGGCCGTACCCCGCGAAGCAATCCAGCGACCTACACCGGCGTCTTCACGCCAATTCGCGAACTATTTTCCGACATGCCGGAGGCCAAGCTGCGAGGTTATACTCCCGGCCGATTTAGCTTTAACGTCAAAGGCGGGCGCTGCGAGAACTGTGCCGGCGACGGCGTGATTAAAATCGAGATGCATTTTCTGCCGGACGTTTATGTTACCTGCGAAGTTTGCCACGGCAAGCGCTATAACCGCGAAGCGCTGGAGATTCACTACAAGGGCAAGACTATCAGCGATGTGCTGGAGATGACTTGTGAGCAAGCCCTGGAATTTTTTGCCAACATTCCGGCGATTGCCCGCAAACTGCAAACCTTAGTGGATGTTGGCTTGGGATATATCACGCTCGGTCAGCCAGCAACTACTTTGTCTGGCGGCGAAGCCCAGCGTATCAAACTGGCTAGCGAACTGTCGCGCCGCCCAACCGGGCGCACTCTATATATTCTGGACGAGCCGACCACCGGCCTGCACATGGCTGATATAGAGAAACTGTTACATGTGCTACACGCCTTGGTGGACGCCGGTAATTCCATGATTGTTATCGAGCACAACCTGGATGTTATTAAGAACGCCGACCACATAATCGATATGGGCCCAGAGGGCGGCGAAGCCGGCGGCTTTATCATCGCCACCGGTACGCCAGAGCAGGTGGCGGCTAACAAAAAAAGCTACACTGGCCAATTCCTGGCTAGGATGATTTAATGGCTAGAATGCCAAATCGACTTAGCGAAGTTCACGATAGTCTCGTTGGTACGGCCGTGTTAGTAAATAAAGAGGTCGTCTATTTAATGAAGGACGCTTCATTCCAAAATTATTATAGCTACGGACATGGCCGTGAATTTGACATGAGTGGATACGATAACGCCCAAGCAGGCAAAATTGCCCTATCGAGGGTGTGGAGTATGGGAAATGCCGTTTTCCACGCTCTAAATAGAGCCATAGTAGCAGGCGGTGGTGAGCCGGTAGAACACCCTAATGGACCACTTGCCCATCGTCCAGGTCGGCACGGCTACTAATTAACCGCGCCTGAAAAAATAATTGAACTCTTCGAGCAGAGCCTGCCGAAAGGCGGTCCGACTTTGTTTGGTGCGCATGGCTCCAGCAAATAGAGAACCAACAGTCGCGACCATAGCGAAAATCAGTAGCCATATGAGGTAGCGGTCCAGGTTGGGAACCCTCGTGCCTATCCAATAAGCAGTCAGCGTAACGGCAAATGTCCACAATATGCCGCCAATCACGTTATAGACATGGAAGAAGCGTCTGTCCATCTTGCCAGCCCCAGCTACTATCGGCACCACTGTCCGAACTACGGCAATAAACCTCGCCAGCAAGATTGATTTACCGCCGTGTTTGGAAAAAAACTTCTGAGTTCTAGTGATGTAGTCCGCTCGAAAAAAAAGACCATCCTTGCGCTTAAAGAGATGTGGGCCGGCAGTTCTGCCAATCTTATAACCAAGTTCGTAACCCAGAATCGCAGCAATGGCCACAGCTGGCAAAACGGCCCACAGCGGGAAGGAATGGTGGTGTCCCGCCGCCCAAACTCCGGCGGCAATCAGAAGCGTGTCGCCTGGTAGAAAAAACCCAATCAACAGTCCAGTTTCGGCGAAGATTATAAAACTGACCAGTAAAATGCCGCCGGCCTGGACAATATGGTCTGGGTTGAGGACGCTAGCGGCTAAA
>CAZETJ010000006.1:0-38795 GCA_964514575.1 uncultured Candidatus Saccharibacteria bacterium | reverse complement strand
CAGCGTGGTCGCGCTATGTCAAGAAACACTGGACGAGTGGGGCTGGGTATGCACCCACCCTAGATATCTCCCCGAGGCTGTGAGTGGATCTTAATACTCCAATCGTTGAACTCAAAGGCGTGGGAACCGAACTGTCCAAGAAGTTGGGCGGTCTGGGCATCAAAACCACCGGCGATCTTATCGAGTATTTTCCGCGCCGCTACGACGACTACTCGGACATCGTCGCGGTCCGCGATCTGCATCCCGGGCAAGTCACTGTCGAAGCCACTATCTCGCACGCTAAGGGCCGTTACGTTCGCCGCGGCATGCATATAACTGAAGCCATTGCCTCCGATCAGACCTCTAGCGTTAGGTTGGTTTGGTTCAATCAACCCTACCGCGCCACTGCTATTAAAGCTGGCCAAAAATATTATATCGGCGGCGAATATAAGCTCAGCCGCAGCCGTTTCGCGATTATGAACCCGTCGGTAGAGCTAGTCAGCGATTTCCCAGTTAACACAGCCCGTATTATTCCAATTTACCGCGAGACCAAAGGCCTTAAATCGGCTCAGCTACGCCGCCTCGTGCGGGAAGCCGCCAGCGGTCTAAAAGATCTGCCAGAACACCTTCCACGGTGGCTCCTAAAGCAGCAAGATCTGGTCAGCTATGAGCGGGCGGCTCTAGAAATGCATTTTCCCAGTGGCAACAAGGCCCTGGACATGGCTAGAAAGCGGCTAGGGTTCGAAGAGGTCTTTCAGCTGACTCTGGCGGCTCTGCTCAACAAACAAGAGCTAACTCACGAAAAAGGGCTTAAAATCCCGTTCAAAGAGGCGCTAGCCCGTGATTTTGTGTCCAAATTACCCTTCAAGCTAACAAATGCCCAGCGCAAGGTGGTTTGGCAGATCTATCAGGATATGGCGAAGACTCAGCCAATGAACCGCCTGGTGGAGGGCGATGTCGGTTCTGGTAAAACTGTCGTAGCAGCCATGGCAGCCCTGATGGCTATGGAGCAGGGCTTTCAGGTAGCTTTTATGGCACCAACTGAAATCCTCGCTCGCCAACATACTGACACTCTCTATAAGCTGTTGGACGGCGTCGGATACGGCCGCCAAGTCGGCTTGCTAATTGGCGGACTAAAACCAGATGAAAAGAAGCTGATGCACGCCAAAATAGCCGGAGGCGAGGTTCGATTAATTGTCGGGACTCACGCCTTAATCTCCGAGAAGGTGGGCATGAGCAAGCTCGGCCTGATAATTATCGACGAACAGCACCGCTTTGGTGTCAACCAGCGCAAGAAACTGCAAGCCAAAGCCGGCCATATGCCGCATGTTCTGCACATGACGGCCACGCCGATTCCGCGCAGCCTAGCTTTGACGCTTTATGGCGAGCTGGATATCTCTGTTCTGGACGAGCTGCCTCCCGGCCGGCAAGATATCGAGACCAAAATTATATCGCCCAACTCCGTCAAGCCGCTTTATGCCAAGATCGACAAGGAGCTGGAAGTTGGACGGCAAATGTTTGTCGTTTGCCCGCTAATAACAGATACGGAGACCAGCGCCGGTTTGTCTGTCGAGGAAGCCTATGCTCAGCTGAGCCAGCACGAATTTAAAGATCGAAAAATCGCCCTAATGCACGGTAAGCTGAAATCGGCCGAAAAAGAAAAGATCATGCGCGACTTTATGGCTCGCAAGTACGATATTTTGGTCAGCACTACAGTCATAGAAGTCGGCGTAGATGTGCCAAACGCTTCGATTATGATGATCAAAGCTCCAGAGCGCTTTGGTTTAGCCCAAATTCACCAACTGCGCGGTAGGGTTGGCCGCGGCGCCCACCAGAGCTACTGCTATTTAATGATGAGTGATTCCAAAGCGCCCTCAACCCGCCTTAAAGCGCTAGAAACCATGTCGGACGGCTTTAAACTGGCCGATTTAGATTTGGAGCTACGCGGCCCCGGAGCGATTTATGGCACTGTCCAACACGGCGCCCTCGATCTTAGGGTAGCTAAGTTAACAGATACCAAACTGATAGCTTCGGCTCGTAGCGCCGCTCAACAATTTATCGACAAAAAGGAGAACCTCAAAAAATACCCTCACCTGGACTCTCGAGTCACGGCTCTGCGCGCCATTACGAATCTTAACTAGCTCTAGTCGGCAGAGCACTCATTGCTTATGCTTGTTAAGCAGAGTATAACCTTCAGTAAGTGGCCAAAACGGAACAAATACCAAAATCAATTGAAGAGCTCAGAGGGTCTCACGTCTGTGGCGAAGGCCATTTGATCAATTTCGAGGGTGTCGAGAGCGGCAAGAACGTCTACAACCCGGCGCCCTTTATCTACGAGGACAGGTTGTACCTAGCCCCGCGGATTGAACCAAAGGCCAGCGAAGTCAGTGAGATACGGCACTTTGTCCAAAACGGCTCAGTTGATAGCTTCGTCTACGCCCCTGATTTACCGGTCTTCCCGATGTCCCAGGATGCGTTCGTTAAGCGCATAAATGGCAGATGGGTCCACGGTGTCGTTAAAATTCGTCCGCGCAAGGATATCCCTGGCGGAGCTAGAGCGGTATACACCGAAATTCGAGCTGGCGATGATTTACGAGAGATGAAAACGATTTTAATTGGACCTCCCGGTATGAAGGACATTCGACCGTTTCAGCTAAATGACGGAAGAGTTGGCGTCCTCACCAGACCGGAATCTCCTGATGGCACTAAAGGCGTTGCTTACGCCGAGTTTGATGACCTGGAGGACATAACTGCGCAGGGGCTGCTAGCTGCCAGGCCGATACCCGCCCTAGCATCACCTATGGAGGGGCAGCATCGGGGCGGAAATGAGGCGGTGGCTCGTCCAGACGGCACAATTGGCTATCTGGGGCATATTGCCGCAGTCGATTTGAACATGCGTAAAGTTTATTGTGCTGAAACGGCTGTGCTTGATCCTGTCAGTCTGGAAATCGAACGGGAGCGGGTGGTCTCTTGCCATATGTGCTACCCAACTTTCGAGCCTAAATCGGACGCGCACCAGGAGGTGGTTTTTCCGCAGGGAATTATAGGCACACTTTTATTCGTAGGTCTCGGGGACGCTGGCTCTGGCTACGAAGATATTGGCGAGCCGTTCTAAGCGACTCAATCTGTAAAAATTCAGGCTCAGCTATACTTAAAATATGAGAATTATCGCTGGAAAACTTGGCGGGCGTCAGTTTAGCGAACCGCATGGCTTTCGAACTCATCCAATGAGCGAGAAGATTCGTGGCGCGCTGTTTAACGTACTGGGCGATATAGAGGGACTGGAAATTCTGGACGCTTTCGCTGGCAGTGGAGCATTGTCATTTGAGGCGGCTAGCCGGGGGGCTAGGCACATCGTGGCCGTTGATAAAGACCGGGCAGCGCACTCGTCACTAGACCGCAATCTAGCCGAGCTGGGGCTTAGCGCGCAGGTTGATGCCGTTCGCGCCAACACTGGCGGCTGGAGCATCCATAATATGGAGAGGCGGTTCGACATAGTCTTCCTGGATCCGCCGTACGACGAGCTCCAAACCGATCTGTTGCAGACACTTATCAAGCGGCACGTTAAGTCCGGCGGCTTAGCCGTGTTATCTTGGCCAGGCAAAACTGATCTTCCAGAGCTTGAAGGTGTCGAGGTCGTATCTGATAAAAACTACGGCGACGCTCAGCTTGTGTTTTACCGGAAAAATGGTTAAATAAAATATACCAATGAGTACGCTATCTTCAAGTCTAAGTGTTGAATCTATCCCGCGAAAACCGAACCCGTTTTTGGGCGTTGACTATTATCAAAGCCTGGCTTCGCATGCCGAGAGGGGGCGGGTTATCGATAGAGCCCTTACTCGCCATATTGGCTCGACGGCTATCGGTAAAATCGTGGAGAAAACGGTTCCGACTGAGTTAGCGACCCGGATTAACGCGATTACTCCTCTGAAGCTGGCCCATGCGATTCGCTCAATACGAACCACGCGAGAAAGAATAGGGAAGGAAAAAGTTTACAAGTTTCACTGGTCAGAGTTTCTGACCAGCTTTCTGGAATACGCGGAGAATCATGGTCGAGTTTCGGTCCTGCAGATTGGCGCCTATGACGGCCGCACCAACGACAGACTCTATCCGATAATGATGCAGAACCCGGATTGGAACGCTATTCTAATCGAACCAATGCCCCAAACTTTCGAGAGACTCAGGCTAAACTACGCCGGACGGCCTAACACATTACTGCTAAACACAGCTGTTTCTAATGAAGATGGTCATGTCGAGATGCTATCCATAGTTCCCACCACGAAAACTCCACTCTTTCTTGATCAAACGGCCACAACTAAGCCCAGAACCCTTGACTGCTTTATGCCCGTGGGCGCATCCACCGAGTCCGTAATCGTTCCAACTACGACAATGGACAACTTGCTGACCGATAACTCCATCGACAGACAGTCGCTGGATATGGTGTTCATTGACGCTGAGGGTTGCGATGCTGACATTTTGAGACAACTGATGAAAATGGAAGATTTTCGTCCACCATACATTGTCGCGGAGCATGACCATATGACCGACGAGGAATACAGCGAAGTGATCACCGACTTGGTTGACCGCCAGTACATGGTCCGGGTTTTGGCTCACGATCTTCTAGCCCAAAGGATGACAAGTCCGAGCCCCTAGTTATTCACCGCGTAATCAAGTAAAATACCCCTGTATTTGCAGTTTGGCAGTACCAATTTTGCGAAGCGTAGCTCCGTGAAATTGAGAGGAGGAATATAGCTTAAGATTGAGCTTTTGGTGAACCGCCAAAACGATATGTAGAAGTGTCAATTCCGACGAGGGCGAGTGGTGAAATTGGTATACACGCTAGTTTTAGGAACTAGTGGGGAAACCCGTGGAGGTTCAAGTCCTCTCTCGCCCACCACGCATCGACAAACTGAAGAGCTCAGGCCATCCAAAATTAGCCGGGGCTCTTTTTGAATGGCAATCGAGCTCACCGTTGTCGCTGCTCTTCCGTTTGCCTTATCCTCAAGGCAAACGGGTCGCCGCAGTCAATCATCTAAAAAAGAGCTCTAGGTTACAAAAGTTAAAAAAGTATATATCACGGTCTTGAAATTCAAATTATCGGATGTATCATGGATTTATGAACAAATTAGACATAAACTTGCGCGAAATCAGAATCAGTCAGGGTCTGACTCCCAAAAAAGCGTCCACCAAGCTAGGCATCACAGCACAGTATCTATCTAGGCTGGAAAATGGTCATCAAAAGCCCTCTCGTAATACGCTAGAGAAGATGATACAGGCATACCAGGTACCCTTCGAAGATTCGGAGAAACTTCGCGACCAGTTCGGGTACAGTACTGCGGGGTCCGCTGCCGGTAGCGCTAAGGCCGATGTCGTGTCCGATTCGACTAGTCCGCTTCTCCCTAGATTCAATTTGAGTCCGGACGCTTCACCTGTCTACTACACAGACGTCCTTGGCGTCAGTTCGGACGACTTCGGAATTGTGATCAGCGCCGGGCAGAGGAACGCACTTAATAATGAGGTTGATATCGTTGCTAGAATCGGTTTTTCAATTCAGCATGGTATTAAGATTCGCGAGGCGTTGGACGAGCACATTAAGAAACTTGGGGGCGGTATTTAGGATCGAAAAAACCCACTGCTTGGGTGGGATTTTTGGGTTCTCAATGCAGTTGCAGTGAAAGGACTTCATCCACATTGTAGCGTCGAGGCTGCCGGAACACAATAATGCGTTGCGAATGTTGGGACCCAAAGGAAACAAAAATGTACTTCCAAATCAACAAAAATAGCCAGGGTAAATACTGGTGGCAGATTAGGGCCTCAGGGAATCATGAGATTCTCGCAGTCTCTGAACTGTTAGATCGTAAGTCTACCTGCCTGCATGCGATTGACATTGTCAAGCAGAGTGCCTTCGGCGCTACAATTTACGACAACACTGGTGAGTAAGTCTGTTCACCATCAGTAAAATACTGGCCTCCGGGCCAGTATTTTTTTAGGCCAGTTTTTTGAGCTGCTGGTAGCGGAGGGCACACATATTGCTAATTATATTAAAACATTGTAAAATAGCCTAAGTTTGTTGAGGGCGTCTGGTGAGAGCCAGAGGCTCTCCAAACGTCCTTTCCTTTTTCAATCCGCAACTCCTGAAGGGAGGCACTCGCGTGCCCATCGAAGGGATGCCCAAGCTCCGCTTCTGGCAGAGCCGCAAGAAGACGCTGCAAGGTGCCGAGCTGGGGTTTGACGTCCTCAGGATGCTCGCGCACGCCAAGGAGCCACGATCACTTGGCGACCTGCAGAAAGCCCTGAATCTCTCTGAGATTCAGCGAGCTCTGGTCACCAACGTGGTTCTTGTTCTGCACAAGGGCGGCTACATCGAAGGTGATGGCAAGGTCAGTCGCATGCGACTGACGGCGGAGCTCACCAGAATCTCGATCACGCCGGCTGGCTACGAACTGCTGAAGGAGAGTCGTTCGCGGCTCGAGTTCGCGAAGCACCTACTGGCGAGGAGCTGACATGAAGCTTCCTGTCGTCAAGGTCAACTGGAGATGGGGCACCAAGAGTTACATCTACGGCGTCCTCCTCGATGAGGAAGGCAGATCGATAGTCGTGTGGGACAACGAGATGAGAGTGCATTACCTTCCCCTCTATGCCCGCCCGAAGCACGAGCGGACTGGCGAAGAAGTCGAGGTACCTGACGAGTTCGTCGAGGTCGCATTTCGCTACTTCGACAGCCAGCTGGCTCTCGAAGCGTGGTGCCCTGAGCAGCTCAAGCAGCGCAGCCTCAATGAGCGAGGAATCAAGCGAGTCGAATGAAAAGGACCAAGCCCGCAAGGGCCGTGAGACCGAAAAGGTCTGCAACACCCAGGTACGTAAATCCTGGGGCTTCACCCAAGATCAGGAGGTTCCCGATTTTAGGTTAAGCTAATTTCTTCAGTTGTTGGTATCTAAGGGCGGGGGCGACACTATAAAGCGAGCCGGCTACAAATGAAGCCAAACTGCCAATAATAGGTACGATTCCGAGTAGACCGATCAAAAACATCACGCCAATCAATCCCCAGACCGAGCCGGTGTTGATGGCGCTCAGGTGCGCGCTGCGGTCCAATGCCTCCCGGACAGAGCATTTTCGCTCTAGCATTACGTAAGGCGCGAAGAAATAGCGCCTAAGTAAGATGAGCCCCGGCACAATCAAAAAGATAAAGCCGATACCGATTATTAAGATCATCGTCAAAAACAGCAAAACCATCGGCTTCCACATTTTCTTGGTGACTTCCCACAGTTTGCCGAGCTGAGGTTCGCGGTTCTCGGCGGCGTCTAGCTGGGCGCGCTGCAGCATAATCTGAACAATCGTACCGCCGACCACCGCTATCAAAAACCAAATAATCGAAAAGCCAATAAAGGCTACCCAGTAGGCTGTCGGCAGCGACCAGCCATAGTTGGCATCTGTAAAGCGGTTCCAGTAGTGCCCGCCATTAGCCGGGATATCCAGCCAGCTGTGCCCCCAGAATATAAACGGCAGAATAAACAGCGGTCCAAAAACGTGAATGTTTTTGAGCACCAAATCTTTGCTGGGTTTAAACAAATCGAAAGCGCTCGGCAGATATAGCGGCGATGATTTTCGGGCATGGGGTCGTCGAGCCATGGTCTCTATTATATAGAGTGCCTAGTGTGCTTCAAGTAGCATATAATTAGATTCAATGAGTTTAAGCACCCAACCGTACAAGGGTACGCGTGACTTTTATCCAGAAGATAAGCGCCTGCAAAAATACATGTTCGGCGTACTTCGGAAAGTCGTGGAGAGCTTTGGCTACCACGAGTACGATGCCTCGATCTTGGAGCCGATAGATATTTACGCTGCCAAATCCGGCGAAGAAATCGTTAACGAACAGCTTTATTCGTTCGAAGACAAGGGTGGTCGCAAGCTGGCTATTCGACCAGAGATGACGCCAACAGTCAGCCGCATGGTGGCAGCTCGCCGCCAGGAGCTAGCCTATCCGCTAAGGCTCTACAGTATCCCGAATCTTTGGCGTTATGAACGTCCGCAGCGCGGACGGTTGCGTGAGCACTGGCAGCTAAACGTCGATATATTCGGTTCGCCAGGCATCGAGGCCGATCACGAAATTATCCTGATTGCCGACTCAGTCTTACAAGCCTTTGGCGCAAAGAGCGACAGCTACTCCATTTATATAAACAGCCGTGAGCTGCTCGATTACTTCCTGAAAGATGTAATTTCCCTGAAAGACAAAGACGTTCAAACAGTCTCCAGATTAATCGATAAGAAATCAAAAATGTCAGCCAGCGCTTTTGTCAGCTCAATAAAAGAAGTCATTAAAGATAAGAATCACGCCGCTCAGCTGGTTGAATTCCTGAATAGCAAGAATCTGGCTGCCTTGCCATCAAGCGTCAGAGCGCACCAATCTGTTAAACGCTTGGGGCAATTATTCGAGTTGCTCCGTAAATCTGGCGTTGCCGACGCCTCGTTTAACCCTTCGATCGTCCGCGGCCTGGATTATTACAATGATATAGTTTTTGAAGTTTACGATAATAATCCAGACAATAATCGATCGATGTTTGGCGGCGGCCGCTACGACGGCTTAGTCGGGTTGTTTGGAGTTGAGCCGCTAGCGACTGTTGGTTTTGGCATGGGCGATGTCACCCTTCAGAATTTTCTGGAAGGCCATAAGTTGCTGCCTAAGCTGCCGCCCGAGCACGACGCCGTAGCTATCCTGATTGGCGATGTTTATGCTCAGAGCCAGCCGCTGCTCAAGGAGATGCGTACCAAAGGAATAAATGTGTCGGTCGATAGCACGGGCCGCAAACTGGACGCCCAGATCAAAAGCGCCGTTAAGTCCGACGCTCGATATGCAATATTTATAGGCAAAGACGAGATCGAATCTGGCAAGTTGAAGCTGCGCGATCTTGGGGCAGGGCAGGAAAAAGAGCTAAGCTTAACCCAGCTGATTGAGACCCTAGAACCGATTCGCTAACTTCCCTGCCGCAAGTCTGTATAATTAGTACCCGATGCAAGTTACCCTAGAACGAAAGTCTCCGACTAGAGCTCGGCTGGCCATCAGCGCCAGTGCTGAGGAATTAGAAGCTATCAAAGGCCACGTCCTAGCTAGCCATTTTAGCGATGTCAAAGTTCCTGGCTTCCGCGAAGGTCGAGCCCCGCAGCACTTGATCGAAAAAAGCGCTAACCAACAGCGGCTCTTCGATGAGTTCATGGAGCATGCCATCAATGATCTGTTTCGTAAGGCCGTTGAGCAGGAGAAAATCCGACCAATCGGCCAACCAAATATCGAAGTTAAAAAATTTGTGCCGTATACGACGCTAGAGTTCGAGTCTGAGCAGGATATTATCGGCAAGATCAGCCTGGCGAATTATAAGCAAATTAAGATGGCTAAGCCCAAAGTCCAGGTGTCTGCCAAAGAAGTTGACGATGTTCTGAAGTCACTTGGCAAGCGGATGGCTGACCGTAAAGCTGTTGAACGCGCTGCCAAGAACGGCGACGAGGTTATGATCGATTTCGATGGCAGCAACGCCAAAGGCGAGCCAGTCGCCGGAGCTAGCGGCAAGGATTATCCATTGATCTTAGGTAGCAAGAACTTCGTGCCTGGTTTTGAGGAAGCCCTAGTCGGGCTAAAGGCCGGCGGCGATAAAGAGTTTAAAGTAACTTTCCCAGCCGATTACGGCGTGCCAGCCTTGCGTGCTAAGCCGGTGACGTTCAAAGTCAACGTCAAACAAGTTAACGAGCTGACCGAGCCCAAGCTTGATGACGAGCTAGCCAAGAAGATCGGCCCATTCGCGTCGGTTGCTGAACTAAAGGTAGATATTAAGAAGCAGTTAACAGCTGAACAAGAGACTCGAGCCTTGCAGCAGTACGAAAGCGAACTTATAAAGAGAATCAGCGAAAAGTCTAAAGTCGAATTCCCGCAGTCGCTGGTTGAAGACCAACTGAATGCCATGGAAGAGTCCGAGAAGCGCGACCTGGTCATGCGCGGCCAGACTTGGCAAGAACACCTCAAGGACGAAGGTGTGAGTGAGGAGCAACACCGAGAGCGCAAGCGCGAGGAGGCTGCAGAGCGAGTCAAAGCTGGTTTGGTCCTAAGTGAAATATCTATAGTCGAAGGCTTAGATGTCGAGCCAGCCGAGCTCGATACCCGCATTAGCTCGCTGAAGACTCAGTATCAGGACCCCGCTATGCGAGCGGAGCTGGATAAGCCTGAAAACCGGCAAGATATCGCCGCTCGCCTGCTAACAGAGAAGACAATCAACAGACTTGTTGGTTACGCCAGCAAATAAACCGCTATCGCTTGCAAAAATATAGCTTACGCCTAATCTATCTATAAAAGGAGTACGGTATGGGTTTTGAAAGTTTCGCTGCTGAGATTAAACAAGTTCATGAGTCGAAAAAAGTGCGAGAAGAAGTAGCTGCTGACATGCATAGTAGAGCGGTCGAGCTAGCGGGAGAGATAATGGCTGTACTCCCTGGGAGCAAAAGGGATGACGGTAGATCCCGTAGATTTACCACCGACCCTGTCGTGAGTCCTTGTGGTAACCTGGTTGAGCTCAATCAGGTGATGCACCCGATGTCTAGAGGAAGAGTCTTGGCATACAACATATCAGCAAGAGTTGATGGTGCTCTCCATCATTATGCTCAGTTCAGGCCTCACAGCAGGTTTATTACTTACCAGCCAGTTGATCAATTGGAGGGGTTTAGGTATGGGACGCCGGGAGAGGATCAAGAGTTAATTCAGTTGCTATCACACATGAAAGAAGAGCTAGACCCGTCGAATTAGCACTCAGCCTTGACGAGTGCTAATTCGTTACGATAAAATTGAGCATATGAATCCCGTTACAGCTCATTTAACTTTCGGACATCACTTAGCGGCTGATCACGAGTACTTGCTTCAACGTATTGATAAATACAGCAATTTTTTTGAGGTTGTAACGGGATGAATCCGAAATCTCAGGTTTTAGTTCCCACCGTTATTGAGCAAGAGGGACGCATGGAGCGGGCTTATGACATCTATAGCCGCCTGCTCAAAGATCGCATTATATTTTTAGGTGACGAGATTAATCAGCACACCGCCAACCTAGTGGTGGCCCAAATCCTGTTTCTGGAAAACGAAGACCCTAATAAAGACATTATTATGTATCTGAACAGCCCGGGCGGCAGTGTCTACGACGCCCTGGCTATTTATGACACGATGCAGTTCGTTAAGTCCGAGATCCAGACTGTCGGTATTGGCGTCCAGGCCTCCGCCGCCGCCTTTCTATTAAGCTCTGGTGCCAAGGGCAAACGCCTGCTGCTGCCTAGCTCAACCGTTATGATTCACCAGCCATCCAGTGCTGCCGGTCGGGCCAAGATCTCTGACCTGGAGATCGATCTTAAAGAGGGTATTCGCTTAAAGCGACTGTTAAACGAAATCCTGGCCCGCAACACTAGCCAACCAGTCAGCCGGGTGGAGAAAGACGTTGATCGAGATTACTGGATGACTGCCAAAGAGGCCAAGAACTACGGTTTAGTCGACAAGATTATCGACAGCCGCAAGGTTGCGGATTCCGTCAAAAAGGCCGTATAGCAAATTTCACAACACATTTTTTGTGCATAACTTGACCCAAGGGGTAGTTTCCCCTACAATACTCGCTTAAGAAGTAGTGTACTTTGGTGCTTGCACGTGTTTATAACATATTTAGCACGCCAGACGTAGTGGGCTTCGCATCTAGCGGTCATTTAATCATCTAAGGGAGCAGATTTTTGCATGGCGAAGAAACAGGCTATTGCTAAGCGCACGTACTTTACAAAGTCAGAAGACATTTTAGATTCACCGAACCTGGTGGATCACCAAAATACATCATTCGATTGGTTTATAAAAGAGGGTTTGGGCGAACTCTTGGAGGAGATCAGCCCTATTGAGGATTACACTGGCACAAAGCTCAGCCTCAGATTCAAAAAGTATCATTTCGAAAATCCTAAGCTTACTGAGGGTGAAGCGCGCGAAAATAACGTATCGTTTGAAGCGCCGCTGAAAGCTACTGTCGAGCTGACCAACAAAGTTACGGGCGAAATTAAAGAACAAGAAATTTACCTCGGTGATTATCCTTGGATGACTACCCGCGGTACGTTTGTGATTAACGGCGCTGAACGCGTCGTGGTTAGCCAGTTGATTCGATCGTCTGGTGTGTTCTTTACTGCCGACCCGCACGGAAACACCAATCTTTATGGCGCCAAGGTTATCCCTGTTCGCGGTGCTTGGCTAGAGTTCGAAACTGCCGCCGCCGGCGTGCTTTACGTCAAGATTGACCGCAAGCGCAAGCTAGCCGTCACGACCCTGCTGAAGGCTCTTGGCATGGATGAAACTAAGATAAAAGAGTCCTTCGCTCACGTTGACACCGGCGATCATAGCTACGTCCAAGCTACCCTAGATAAAGACCCGACTGGCACTAATAACGAAGCTTTAATTGAGGTCTACCGCCGCTTGCGCCCTGGCGATCTAGCAACCGTTGACAACGCCCGTTCGTTGATCGAGAACATGTTCTATAACTTCAAACGCTTTGATTTTGGCAAAGTTGGCCGCTACAAGCTAAACAAGCGCTTGAACCTGGATGTTCCTAATACAACCGCTAACCGCGTCATGCGAGTTGAAGACCTGTTGGCCATTATTGCCGAGATTATCCGCCTTAATGTCACTCAGGACTCGGCTGATGAAATCGACTCTTTGGCAAATCGTCGAGTTAAGTTGGTCGGCGAACTTGTGCAAAGGCAATTCCGAATTGGGTTGCTGCGCATGGAACGAAACGCTAAAGACCGTATGAGCATGTCCGAGATCGAGACCGTCACGCCGTCTCAGTTAATTAATGCCCGGCCTGTTGTGGCAGCTGTGCGCGAGTTCTTCGCCAGCTCCCAGCTGAGCCAGTTTATGGACCAGATCAATCCGTTGAGTGAGTTAGCTCACAAACGCCGCCTTAGTTCGATGGGCCCCGGCGGCCTGTCTCGTGAGCGGGCTGGATTTGAAGTTCGTGACGCCCACGCCACTCACTACGGCCGCATTTGTCCGGTAGAGACGCCAGAAGGTGCCAACATCGGCCTGGTTTTGAACCTAGCCGGCTATGCCCGAATTAACGAATATGGCTTTATAGAAACGCCGTACCGCAAAGTTACTAATGCCGTGCCTGCCAAAGAAGCGGCTGGCCACATCGCCCGCGGTGATCTGTTGGACGACAAGGAAAAGGTCGTTGTCAAAGATGGTGCCGTAATTACGCCAGCTGCCGCTAAGCGCCTAGCTGCCATTAAATCCCAGGCTACTTGGCCGGTTAAGGCCAAAGTTATAGATAAGATCGTTTTCCTGGACGCCGCCGAAGAAGAGCAAGCTGTCATTGCCGGTGCCGGAAACGAGACCGACAAGGACGGCTACTTTGTAGCTGCCCGTGTCAGCGCCCGCAACCGCCTTGAGCCTGGAGAATTTGACTCCGGCGAGATTACCCATATGGACTCGTCCATGGCCCAGACCATTGGTTCCAGTGCTGGTCTGATTCCGTTTATTGAGAAAAACTACGTTCTGCGAAGCTTGATGGGTTCCAACCAACAGCGCCAAGCTGTTCCGCTGGTTAAGCCAGAAAGCCCGATTGTTGGCACTGGTTTCGAAACAATCGTGGCCGCTAACACCGGCCAGCTAGTCGTGGCCGAAGAAGATGGCTTGGTTCAAAAAGCCAGCGCCGACGAAGTTGTTGTTAAGTACAAGAGCGGCAAGACCGTTCATTACGAGCCGATCCACTTTATGCGCAGCAATGAAGGCAGCTCGATCAATCAGGTAGTGGTTGTCTCTAGCGGCGATAAGGTCAAAGCTGATGATCCGCTAATCGAAGGCATGAGTATCGCCGATGGCGAGTTGGCACTGGGCAAAGACCTGTTAGTGGCTTTCATGCCATGGGCTGGCTATAACTTCGAAGACGCTATCATTTTGTCGCGCCGAATTGTCGAGGATGACACGTTAACCTCGATCCACATTGTCGACTATATGACTGAGGTTCGTGAGACCAAACTAGGTCCAGAAATTGTAACTCGCGACATTCCTAACGTATCCGAAGAGTCGCTACGCCACCTTGACGAAGATGGCATTGTCCGGATTGGCGCCGAAGTCCACCCAGGCGACATTTTGGTTGGTAAGATTACGCCTAAGGGCGAACAGGAACTTTCCAGCGAGGAGCGCCTTCTGCGGGCGATCTTTGGCGAAAAAGCCAAGGAAGTCCGTGATACCTCCCAGCGTATGAGCACCGGGCGCCACGGCAAAGTGGTTGGCGTAAAGGTCTTTAGCCGAGCTAACGGCCACGAACTTAAGGCCGGCGTCATTATGCAAATTCAAGTTTTCGTAGCCCAGATGCGCAAAATTAGCGTTGGCGATAAACTCGGCGGCCGGCACGGCAACAAGGGCGTTATAGCCCGTATTCTGCCTGTTGAAGATATGCCATTTAATGGCGATGGCACTCCGATAGACATCGTACTGAACCCGCTTGGCGTCCCTAGCCGCATGAACATCGGCCAGCTATTCGAGACTCATCTTGGCATGGCTGCCCGGGCACTTGGTATTAAAGTCGCCAGCCCCGCCTTCAACGGTGTTCCGATTGAAAAGATCCAAAGCCTATTAAAGGAAGCTGGTCTGCCCGAAGACGGCAAGCAGCAACTTTACGACGGCCGCACCGGCGAAGCTTTTGCCGAGCGTACAACCGTTGGTTCGATGTATATCATCAAGCTTAACCACATGGTTTCTGACAAAATTCACGCTCGCTCGACTGGCCCATATACTATGGTCACCCAGCAGCCACTTGGTGGTAAGGCTCAAAACGGAGGCCAGCGATTTGGCGAGATGGAAGTCTGGGCGTTGGAAGCCTACGGCGCCGCCAACACCCTACAGGAAATGCTAACTATCAAGTCAGATGATGTTTACGGACGCGCTAAGGCTTACGAATCCATCATCAAGGGTACGCCTATCCAGGGTCCGAAAGTGCCGGAGAGCTTTAACGTTCTAGTTAAGGAACTCCAAGGTCTGGGTCTTAAGGTGGACCTCCTGGCCAACGACAAGGTTATCGATGCCGAGGAAATTTTGGCTGAGAATATTAAGGCAGAATCTAAAGCCGCCCCAGTAACCACACCGGTTCCCGTAACTGTGGACGACACCAACGTGACTGAAGAAGCAGTTGAGCACGAGATCATGATGATGGACGAAGATGGACCGAAAAGCCAAGGCCTATCGCCTGACGAAGATATAACCATTGAAACCGAAGTAGAAAGCGAGGCTAACTAAGATGCGTCAATATAGTCCCGGAACGAACATAGCTGACTTTGATGCCGTCCGACTAGCCATCGCTAGCCCGGAAGACATCCTAGAGTGGAGTTACGGCGAAGTTACCAAGCCAGAGACCATCAACTACCGTACCCAAAAACCAGAACGAGACGGTCTTTTCTGCGAACGGATCTTTGGCCCAGTTAAAGACATCAATCCTCATGACGCCAAATATAAGGGAGTTCGCTCCCGCGAAGCCGCCGTTGATAAAAACGGCGAGCTAGTCACCAGATCAATCGTAAGGCGTGAGCGTATGGGTCACATCAGCTTGGCCACGCCAGTTGCACACATCTGGTTCCTGCGCGGTACTCCAAGCGCGATTGGCTTACTGCTCGGTATGACCGTTAAGAACTTGGAGCGAGTCGCCTATTTTGCCAGCTATATCGTTAAAAGTGTCGATAGCGGCAAGCGCGACAAGATTTTTGCCGACCGAGAAGCTCAGACAAAAGCCGGCGAGAAGGCCATTAATGCTCGTTATGACGCCGAAGCCAAGAAGGACGGCGCTGATATTCACGCGTTGGCCGAGTCCCGTACCAAAGAGTTAGAAGAGCTAGTAGCGGAGTTTGAGGCCTTTAAAGAACAAATAGACAGCCTGGAGAGGCTGCGCCTAATGAGCGAGACAGACTACCGCAACCTTCCTGACGAACTAGCCGAGCTAGTCACAGTTGGCATGGGTGGTGCTGCCCTTAAAGATCTCCTAGAAGAGGTAGACCTCGGTAAATTAATTAAAGAACTGAATGCCGAGGCCGAACAGACAAAGGGCATGCGCAAGAAGAAAATCATGAAGCGCTTGCGACTACTGGAAAGCATGCAGCGAGCTGGTATCAAACCGACCAGCATGTGTGTCAATGTCCTGCCGGTTATCCCTCCGGACCTAAGACCTATGGTTCAGCTAACTGGCGGTCGTTTCGCCACGAGCGACCTAAACGACCTTTACCGTCGAGTTATTAACCGTAATAACCGTCTTAAAAAGCTAATGGACCTTAACGCGCCAGAAGTTATTCGCCGCAATGAGCAGCGAATGCTCCAAGAGGCAGTCGATGCCCTGATCGATAATAATAACGCTCGCTCGGGACGCGCCGTGGCTGCAACCGGCCAACGACGCCGTCTAAAAAGTCTTTCAGACATGCTCAAAGGCAAGCAGGGCCGTTTCCGCCAGAACCTTCTGGGCAAGCGCGTGGACTACTCTGGACGCAGCGTCATTGTATCTGGACCTGAGCTCAAGATGTATCAATGCGGTTTGCCAAAGACCATGGCTCTGGAGCTGTTTAAACCATTCGTCATCGGTCGCCTAATCGACCAAGAACTGGCTCACAACATCCGTAGCGCCACTCGCATGATCGAGATGAGCGAAGCAGCTGTTTGGGACGCTTTGGACGAAGTAATTAAAGAGAAATACGTGCTACTGAACCGAGCGCCCAGCCTTCACCGTTTGAGCATCCAAGCCTTCCAGCCGGTGCTTATCGAAGGCAAGGCTATCCAGCTGCACCCCCTAGTTTGCAAGGGCTTTAACGCAGACTTTGACGGCGACCAAATGGCCGTCCATCTTCCTCTATCTGCCGCTTCACAAGCCGAAGCGCGTGACATCATGGCCTCTAACAAGAACTTGCTGAAGCCAGCGGACGGTTCGCCAATCTTGCACGTCGAGCAGGACATTGTTCTGGGTTGTTACTACCTGACTTACCAAAAGCCAGGCACCAAAGATGACAAGCCGCGCCACTTTATCAGTCTGGATGAGGCAATCATGTCTTTGGATTTGGGCAAAGCCACCCTGCAGACCAACGCCATAGTACCGTTTCGCGGCGAAGTCCGTGAAACAACGATTGGGCGTTTACTGTTTAACGAAATTCTTCCAGAAGATTTCACCTATCAGAACGAGCCCATGACAAACAAGAAGCTCGGCAAAGTCATGTCCAAGGTCTATCAAAAGTATGGCCAAGAACGAACTGCCGAAATCGCCGACGACTTGAAAGACCTTGGCTTCAAATACGCTACTTTTTCTGGTCTGTCGATTGGCATGAACGACTTTTCGGATATCAAAGAACTGCCAGAGATCGTTAAAGGCGGCGAGTTAAGAGCGACTGAAATTTCCAACCAGTACAGCGAGGGATTCATCACCGACGAAGAACGCTATCGCCTGACTGTCGAAGCCTGGACGGATGTTGACAGCGCTGTCGAAAAAGCCCTGTCCGAGCAATTTGCCACCGAGGATAACACTATGTCAATTACCGTTGCCTCGGGTGCTCGCGGCAACATCTCCCAGATGAAGAAGTCTGTAGGTATGTTAGGTATGTTCGCCGATGCCACTGGTCGAGCTATTGAGCTGCCGGTGCGTTCTAACTACAAGTACGGTCTTAACCCACTGGAATACTTTACCGCCACTCGCGGTACGCGCAAATCATTGATCGATATCGCTCTAAGAACCGCTGACTCCGGCTATCTAACCCGCCGTCTAGTTGATGTCGCTCAGGACGTCTTTACGGTAGAACATGACGCCCCAGACCCAGGCTTTATCGTTTATCGCGCAGACTCTGACGCTATCGGCGTCGGATTTGGTCCACGCCTAGAAGGCCGTTTTGTGGCCGAAGGCGTCAAGAAATATCTGAAAAAGGGCGAGCTAATCACTCCTGAAATCTCGAAATTCATCGATGAGGACAAGACTGTTACGGAAGTCAGTATCATGAGCGCTCTATCTTGTACTAATGCCCGCGGCGTTAGCCAGAAGAGCTATGGAATTGATCTAGCTACCGGCCGCTTGGTAGCCAATGACTACCCAATTGGTGTCATAGCTGCCCAAAGTATCGGCGAGCCCGGCACTCAGTTGTCCTTAGACTCTAAGCACCGAGCCGGTGCTGTTACCGCTGGAGACGACGTAACCCAAGGTCTGACTCGTGTCGAGGAAATTCTAGAAGTTCGCACGCCTAAAGGCCAGGCCTACCTAACCGATATATCCGGTAAGGTCGCTGCCTGGGAAGAGGGCGACAAATACATTCTCCAAGTTACGGGCAAGGAGCAGAAAGCGCTCAAGATTCCTCTCAATGGCATGGAACCGAAAATCATCGATGGCTCAGAAGTCGCTATTGGCGACACCTTGGCCATTGCCGACAACAAGGAAACTTTGACGGCTGCCATGGCTGGAAAGGTCAAATTAACAGATACGACGTTGACAATCACGCCAACCGAAAAGAGCGTTGTTCGCTACGAAATACCAGGCTACAAGCAGCTGCGGGTAAAAGATGGTGACAGCGTTGTGTCCGGTCAGCGATTAACCAACGGTTCTATCAACCTGCACGAGCTAATCCGCTTACAAGGCGTCGAAGCAACACAGCGCTACATCATGAACGAGGTTCTCTACATCTTCGCCAGCCAAGGTCAGACTATTTCGGACAAGCACCTTGAGGTGATCGTCCGCCAAATGTTTAGCCGCGTTCAGGTCGAGGAATCTGGCGACAGCGAATTTATCACTGGCGACGTTGTCTCTAAGCTGGCAGTCGAAGAAGCCAACGAAGAGCTAGCTAAGGCCAAGAAGAAATTGGTCAAGTACAACCAACTCTTGCTTGGCATTACCAAGGCCTCCTTGTCGACCGACTCGTTCTTGTCGGCCGCGTCATTCCAGGACACTACCCGCGTCCTAATCGCCGCTGCTACCAGTGGTAAAGTCGACCGGCTTTACGGACTCAAAGAGAACGTCATCTTGGGTCGTAAGATTCCAGTTGGCACCGGCGCGCGCAGACTGCAAGTGGAGGAAGAAGCCGAGCCTGAAGTCCACAGCCGAACTAAAACAGTTGAGGCTAAGGAGTAAATTTGCTAGAATCGAAAGCCGTACCATGCCTACAATCAACCAACTAGTCAAAAAACCACGTAAGCAAGTTACCCACAAGACCAAAAGTCCTGCCTTGCTTCGTGTTACCAACAACCTGAAAACGCGCAGCTACGACAAGCCTGCGCCCTTTAAGCGTGGCGTCTGTATCCGCGTAACGACCAAGACTCCCAAGAAACCCAACTCAGCTCTGCGCAAAGTTGCCCGCGTTCGCCTAACCAACGGCCACGAAGTTTGGGCCTACATTGGCGGCGAAGGCCACAACCTGCAGGAACACGCTGTAGTGCTAGTCCGCGGCGGCCGCGTCAAAGACTTGCCTGGCGTGCGCTATCACATCGTCCGTGGCTCGCTAGACCTCCAAGGTGTACAAAACCGCAAGCAAGGCCGTTCCAAATACGGCGCCAAGAGGCCAAAATAATGCCCGGAGAGATTGGATTGGGTTATGATCGAATTGATGAGGAAGCGGACCTGCCTCTGCGCAAGCCACTGGATCAGATTCGAAGAGAGCGTATCGAGGACTTAATCTCTAGCGGCGTGGGAGCGGAAGCTTTAATGAATAATGTACATGTTGATATTGGCGAGCTTCAAGCCTACTTCTCTGATGCAAGTGTCCTACACCCAGGTGACTCACAGCCGGAGCCCGACGGAGGAGATTTATATGCCTCGTAAAACTACCAAAGCTCTAATCCGAACGGTCGCGCCGGATCGTCTGTATAACAGTACTTTCGTAGCAAAGCTGATCAACCGAGTGATGCACGGCGGCAAGAAACAGATGGCCGAGCGCCTGGTTTACACAGGCATGCAAAAAGCGGCCGAGAAACTTAAGGTCCAAAACCCACTGGAAGTATTTGAGCAAGCTATGCGTAATATCCAACCGCACATGGAAACCCGTTCTCGCCGGGTCGGAGGGGCTAATTACCAGATACCTTTCGAGGTTAAGGGCCAGCGCCAGCAGCACCTCACCATTATGTGGTTTGTCGAAGCAGCCCGTGCTCGCAAGGGCATGAGTATGGAAGATCGCATTGCCCAAGAACTTATGGACGCCTACAACAATACCGGCGCGGCCGTTAAGAAAAAAGAAGACACGCATAGAATGGCTGAAGCCAACCGGGCCTTTGCCCACTTCGCCAGGACTTAATTATGGAACTTAAAGCTCACGCAGACAGGCTAGAGGAGCGTCATGAAGGCCTAGTGCAGGCCCAACTCGCAGCTTATGAGGCGGGAGCTAGCCATCCTTTTAATGGCTTTCACCCCGAAAACCTTAGAGCAAGCTTAGGGATAGCTCGTGAGATTGGTAAAATGACCCTGGAATTCATTAGGCTAACGCCCCACATAAGAGAAATTCATCTAATCTCCAGAGGAAAATTGCCGAAAGTATAAAATCATGGCAGATAAAAAATATGACCTCAAAGACGTGCGCAACATCGGTATCATTGCTCATATTGATGCCGGCAAGACGACTGTTACAGAGGGAATTCTTTACCGCACCGGCCTGAAGCACAAAATCGGCGCCGTGCACGAAGGCGAAACAACGACTGACTGGATGGCCCAGGAGAAGGAACGGGGAATTACCATTACTGCGGCCGCCGTTACTTGCTACTGGAAGGACCACAAGATCAACATTATTGATACGCCTGGCCATATCGACTTTACGGTTGAAGTTGAACGATCATTGCGCGTCTTGGATGGCGCAGTTGTCGTCTTTGACGGCAAAATGGGCGTGGAAAGCCAGTCTGAGACTGTTTGGCGACAAGCCGACAAGTACAATGTGCCGCGCATTTGTTTTATTAACAAGATCAACCAGACTGGCGGCGATTTCTATAAATCGCTCGAGTCCATCCACCGCCGCCTAAACAAGCGGGCATTTCCGATCCATCTGCCAATCGGATTCGAGCAAGGTGTAAGTGGCGTGGTTGATTTGGTCAATCTCAAGGCTTATACCTATAAGGACTTTACCGATCACGAGCTGGTCGAGGGCGAAATTCCCGCAGACATGCAGGACGATGTTAAAAAGTATCGCTCGCTTCTAGTGGAAAATGCTGTGGCCGAGGACGAGGAAATGCTCGAAAAGTATTTCGAAGTTGGCGAAGAGGGCATGACCGAAGCCGACATCAAAAAGGCCCTTCGTACAGCCGTTTTATCAGGCAAATTTTTTGCTGTCTCTGGTGGTGATGGCCGCGGCGTGATTGTTGAAAAGTTGCTGGACGCTGTTAATTTACTGCTGCCTAGCCCGCTGGACCGTGGCTCGACCTGGGGCGAAAACCCTAAAAACGGCGATGAAATTGAGCGCAAACCGAGCGCCGAAGAACCTCTGGCTGCTTTGGCCTTCAAGATTGCCACCGATCCATTCGTTGGTAAGCTAGCCTTCTTCCGCGTCTATTCTGGTAAAGCTGTTGCCGGCAGTTATATTTTAAATAGCTCAAGTGGCGAGAAGGAGCGCGTTGGCCGAATCGTTCGCCTTCATGCCGATAAGCGCGAGGACGTCACTGAAGTTGAAGCTGGCGATATCGCCGCTATCGTTGGTCTTAAAGGGACCACCACGGGCAACACATTGTGCGACCCAAATAACCCTATCGTCCTCGAGAGTATTACCTTCCCAGAGCCGCCGGTCAGCATCGCGATTGAGCCTAAGACCAAGGCAGACCAAGAGAAGATGGGCATTGCCCTGCAGCGACTGGCTGAAGAAGATCCAACTTTTCGAATCAAAGTCGACCACGAAACTGGCCAAACTATCATTTCTGGAATGGGCGAACTGCACCTGGAAATCATCGTCGATCGTATGAAGCGCGAATTTACCGTCGAGGCCGCTGTTGGCGAGCCTCAGGTGGCCTACCGCGAGACCATCCGCAAAGACAATGTTGAACAAGAGGGCAAATTTATTCGCCAATCTGGGGGCCGTGGCCAGTATGGCCATGTCTGGCTGCGCCTGTCCCAAAACGAGCCTGGCAAAGGCCTGGAATTTATCAATAGCATCAAGGGCGGTTCTATTCCGTCAGAGTTCATTCCAGCCGTTAAGTCTGGCGTCGAAGAGGCTATGGCCAACGGTGTTATCGCCGGCTATCCGGTCGTTGACGTTAAAGCCGAGCTATATGACGGTTCGTATCACGATGTGGACTCTTCAGAGATGGCCTTTAAAATCGCCGGCTCTATGGCGCTTCAAGACGGTGTCAGAAAAGCCAGCCCAGTTCTAATGGAACCGATTATGAAAGTTGTCGTTATTACGCCAGAGGAGTTCATGGGCGATGTGGTTGGCGATCTTAACTCCAAGCGCGGCCGAGTAGAAGCCATGGACGATTTGCAGAGCGGTATTAAACAGATCACAGCTTACGTGCCTCTAGGCGAAATGTTTGGCTATACCACCAACTTGCGTAGCATGACACAAGGGCGGGCAGCCTCGTCTATGGAGCTTGACCACTACGCTGACGTCCCAGGTAATGTGGCTCAGGCCATTATCGCCAAATCTGGTAAATAGAGTTGCCTCGAGAAGAGGAAGATGGGGAGGTTGCGGAATTCTTCGAGAGTCCACTAGGGTAAAAACCCTTTACAAAACCAGTCAGTTTATCTATAATCTCGAGTATAACCGCATGGTGGCTATTGCTGTCGTGCACTAAACAAGCAAGTAAGTAAATTCAAGGAGCTCACACGAAATGGCAGATTTTGATCGCAGCAAGCCGCACGTCAACGTTGGCACTATGGGCCACGTCGACCACGGTAAAACCACACTAACCGCCGCTATTACTTCGGTACTAGCCAAGAAACTACCTTCCGACATCAACAAACCGGTCGCTTACGACCAGATTGATAACGCCCCGGAGGAAAAAGCCCGTGGTATTACTATCGCTACCTCCCACCAGGAATATGAGAGCGAAAAGCGCCACTATGCGCACGTAGATATGCCTGGCCACGCCGACTACATCAAGAACATGATTACCGGCGCTGCCCAGATTGACGGAGCTATTTTGGTCGTTTCTGCCGCTGATGGCCCGATGCCACAGACTCGTGAGCACGTACTTTTGGCTCGCCAAGTCGGCGTGCCTAAAATCTTGGTCTTCTTGAACAAGATGGATCTTGCCGACCCAGAATTGGTCGAACTCGTCGAGGAAGATGTCCGCGACCTGTTGGCTAAGTATGAATTTGACCGTGAAGCTCCTATCATCAAGGGTTCTGCCACCAAAGCCTTGGAAGGCGACGCCGCTAGCGAAGACGCTATTATGGAACTCGTCAAAGCTATGGACGACTACATCCCAGAGCCAGTTCGCGACCTAGATAAACCGTTCATGATGGCTATCGAAGACGTCTTCTCTATCAAGGGCCGTGGCACTGTTGCCACCGGCCGTATCGAGACTGGCGTCGTTAAGGTTAACGAAGAAGTTGAAATCGTCGGTATCCGCCCAACCAAGAAAACGGTTGTGACCGGTGTTGAGATGTTCAAAAAGAACCTTCAGCAGGGACAAGCTGGCGACAACGTCGGCGTGCTGCTGCGCGGTATCGAGCGCGATGACATCGAACGCGGCCAAGTTTTGGCTAAGCCCGGTTCCATCACCCCACACACCGAATTTGACGCCGAAGTCTATATCTTGACCAAGGAGGAAGGCGGCCGTCATACGCCGTTCTTCAAGGGCTACAAGCCACAGTTTTACTTCCGAACCACAGATGTAACTGGTGAAGTCGAACTGCCGGCTGACAAAGAAATGGTCATGCCAGGCGACACTATCACCTTTAAGGTTAAGTTGATGGCCCCGATCGCTATGGACCAAGGTTTGCGCTTCGCTATCCGCGAAGGCGGCCGAACTGTTGGCGCTGGTGTTGTTACTAAGATCGACAAATAAGACTCAAATGCGTCGTTTCTTTGAAAAACCAAAGCAACCTGAAACAAGTAGAAAAGACGCCGATCCCGAGATTGATCCTGTAACTGGAAGACCGTATTTAGCGCCTCCAGGTTTACCGTCGTATGAAGAATTGCGAGCCGGCAGAACGCCGGAACAGATAGCGCGCATGGACGCTGCTGTTCGCGAGGAAATGGAAGCCCTAAGAGCGGCTCATCCAGAGATTGACCCCAGTGAAGTTATGAGCTGGGACGGTAACACAGTAGAATTATGGTAATAGATGGCCGAGACTAAAGAACCAGAAATCAAACAGCGGATTCGTATCCGTCTTAAGGCCTATGACCACAAGGTCATTGACCAGTCTGCTAAGCAAATAGTTGATACCGCTTTGCGTACTGGCGCCAAGATTTCCGGCCCAATACCTCTGCCTACCCGCAAGAGCACCTACACTGTAATCAAAAGCCCGCATGTCTATAAGAAAGGCCGCGAACAGTTCGAAATGCGCGTTCATAAACGCCTGATCGACATCAGCGAGCCAACGCCGAAGACTATCGATTCGCTCATGAACTTGAGCCTGCCTGCCGGCTGCGATGCCGAAATCAAAATGTAACTTGTAAAATTCGCAACAGATTGACAGAGGTCAGTTTACTATGCTAATCTGTTACGAGTAAAGGCGCTTTTTGAACTTGGTACTTTAGGCAAGTCACTCGCAAATACAGGGGTAGAAACTGCCAAAGCCAAGTATTTTTAAGCTGCGTGCCTCGAAATTTGGGGCTAGCTTTACGTCAACCAAGGCAAAGGAAGCACGAAGTAGTGAAGGCTCTTATAACCCGCAAAGTAGGCATGACTAGCATCATCAATGAAGATGGCGCGGCTGTTCCTGTTACTTTGCTTTCGGCCACTCCCAACACTATTACTCAGATAAAGAGTGTAGACATAGATGGCTATTCCGCCCTGGCGCTTGGTTTCGAAGAAAAGAATGATAAAAAGGCCGGCAAGTCCGCCAAAGGTCACTTTAAGGCCGCCGGCATTATCCCAAAGATTGTTCGTGAAGTACGCGTCAATGAGCTGGATGAGAACGAGATCGTCGGCACTAAACTTAGCGCCGACGTTTTTAGTGTTGGCGACAGCGTAGATGTCACCGGAATTAGCAAGGGTAAAGGCTTCGCCGGTACGATTAAACGCCACAACTTCCAGCGCGGTCGCAAAACCCACGGCGGTCGCAGTTATCGCCGGCCCGGCTCGATCGGTTCTATGTATCCTCAGCACATTCTAAAAGGTAAGAAGATGGCTGGTCACATGGGTCACGAAAAAGTTACCACCAAGCGCCTTAGGGTTGCCTTGGTCGACATGGAACTCAACGTAATCGGTGTTCGCGGCGCTGTGCCTGGTCCGCGAAAGGGCATCGTCATGCTCCGAGAGGCAAAATAAGATGGCCGCCGTTGAAACTTATACAAAGACTGGTGCCAAGGCTACTACGCCAGCCGAGCTGGATAAGGCTGTTTTTGGCATCGAGGTCAAAAGTCACCAGCTGTTGAAAGACGCCTACTTGGGGCATCTGGCCAATCAACGTACCAATAATGCTGTTACCAAAAAGCGCGGCCAAGTTAGCGGTGGTGGTATTAAGCCGTGGCGGCAAAAAGGTACCGGCCGTGCACGCTTCGGTTCTAGCCGTAACCCTATCTGGCGCGGCGGCGGTATAGCCTTTGGTCCGACTGGCCAAGAGAACTACACTCGCAAACTTAGTGTCAAAGCCAAGCGCCAGTCCGTTAGACAGGCTCTATCGCTGGCAGCCCAAGAGGATCGTATAAAGATTATAGAATCGTTTAACTCGACTGATGGCAAGGTTAAGGCTACGGTGAGCCTCTTGAAGAAAATGGGTGTCGACAAGAATACTCTTCTGATCGTACAGACCAGGGATGAGCTTGTTGCGCGAGCCACGCGCAATCTACCCCAGCTCAAAGTCGCACAGGCTGGCCGGCTTAGCGCCTTCCACGTCCTGAATGCCGACACTGTAGTTATCGCTAAAGACGCCCTAGAAACGCTCAGCCAACGCCTGGGAGACAAAGATGAGTAAATCTGTAGTCTTAAGACCTCGAGCTAGCGAAAAAGCCTACGGTTTGAGCGAAGCGCTTAACACCTACGTTTTTGATGTTTCCAGCGATCTTAACAAATTCCAGGTAGCTGATGCTGTTAATGCTCAGTACGAGGTAGATGTTAAAGATGTCCGTCTTGCCAACGTACCCGGTAAAGCAAAGCGAACTTACAAAGGGCGCAGCCGATTTACCCGTGGCAAACGCGCTGATATCCGCAAGGCCTACGTCAGATTAGCCAAGGATCAGAAGTTGCCTTTATTTAATACCGAGTCCGAAAAGACCGAAGAGCCTGCTAAGAGTAAGAAAGACAAGAAGGATAAATAATGGCAATTCGAGCTTATAATCCGACGACTCCAGGTCAACGCGGCATGACCACTCAGGATTTTGCCCAGATAACGGCCAAGAAGCCGATTAAGAGCCTGCTCAGAATCAAAAAAGGCCCTGTTGGACGCAATAACCAAGGTCGTATCACTGTCCGCCATCGTGGCGGCGGTGTTCGGCAGTATTACAGATTGGTTAATTTTAAGCCGGAAGCGGGCACCCAGGCAGTGATTGAGCATATCGAATATGATCCTAATCGCAGCGCCCGAATTGCCCGAATTAAAGATCAAAACGGCAAGTACCACTACGTACTGGCTGCCCGCGGCATGAAACCGGGCCGTAAGTTTGTGGTGGCCGAAGAAGGCTCTATCGAAACCGGTAACCGTCTACCGCTCAGTGCTATCCCAACTGGAACTCAGGTTCACGCCATAGAGTTGCAACCCGGTAAGGGCGCCCAACTAGTGCGTAGCGCTGGCACCAACGCCCAGTTGATCGCCAAAGAGGGGGATTACGCCCAGCTCCGTTTGCCAAGCGGTGAGATCCGCCAGGTTAGTGTTAACTGTATGGCAACCATTGGTATAGTCGGCAACGAGCAGCATCAGAATGTCCAGATTGGCTCAGCCGGCCGCAAGCGTCGCATGGGCATCCGTCCGACCGTCCGCGGCGTAGTTATGAACGCGGCTGACCACCCACATGGCGGTGGAGACGGCGGCCGACATGGTACCGCTAAAGATCCTCGTACACCTTGGGGACAAAAAACTCTAGGTTATAAAACTCGCCGCCGTAAATCGACTGATAAGATGATTATCCGAAGCCGTCATCTAGGAAAGAGGAGATAGACTATGAGCCGCTCACTTAAAAAAGGACCGTTTATAGATCCCAAGCTAGCCAAGAAAGTGGCCGCGCTCGGTCCGGATGACCGCTCTGTTATCCGAACATGGGCTCGAGCCTCTACGGTTTCACCCGACTTTGTAGGTCGGACCTTCGCAGTACACAACGGCAAAGTCCACGTGCCAGTGTTTGTTACCGAGAACATGGTTGGTCATAAACTGGGTGAATTTGCGCCAACTCGCAAGTTCCGCAGCCACGGTGGTAAGCTCGCTAAGTCCCAAGGTAGCGAATCATCGGGAGCAGGAGCCTAGTATGCCAGTCACGGCTTTATCTAAAGGAGTTCGTATGAGCCCGCGTAAAGTCGGCGTAGTAGCCTCTTTGGTCCGCGGACGCACTGTAGCGGACGCTTTGACTATTTTGGAGCATACTCCACGTCGCTCAGCTCACTACGTCCTTGAGACCATTAAAAGCGCTCAGGCTAACGCCGAGCACAACCACAGTTTGAAGCCTGGAACTCTAACCATTACACATATTTTCATCACGCCTGGACCGCGCCTAAAACGCTATCGCCCAGCTGCCCGCGGGCGTGCTTTGCCGTTTCAGCGCAAGACCAGCCATATTAAAGTTGTTGTCGATGGCGAGAAGCGCGAGATCAAAAAACCAGCTGCTAAGGTAGCCGCTAAGGAGACTGAATAATGGGCCAAAAAGTTAATCCAATCAGCATGCGTCTCCAGGTCAATAAAGATTGGCGCAGCCGCTGGTTCGCCGGCAAGCGTGAATACGCTACTTACCTAAAGCAGGATTTGGCTGCTCGAAAACTGATAGTCGATAAACTCGGCACGCGAGCTGCTATCAGCAAGGTGGATATTGAACGCTCACCGAACCTCGTCACCGTGACCATTCAGACGGCCAAAGCCGGCGTAGTCATTGGTCGGGGCGGTTCTGGTGCAGCCGAACTTAAAGAGGCCATCGAGAAGCTTTACGGCGTTCCTACCCGTATAAATATCGAGGAAATTAAGCGCCCCGAGCTGCAAGCCAAGTTAGTGGCGGAGAATATAGCCCACCAGCTAGAACGTCGTATTGCCTATCGTCGGGCTATTAAGCAGTCAGCTAGCGCAACTATGCGAGCCGGCGCTAAGGGCGTCCGTATAGAAGTAGCTGGCCGCTTGGGCGGTATGGAAATGAGCCGCCGCGAAAAAGAAGTCCAAGGCAGCGTGCCGCTGCATACCCTGAGAGCTGATATCGATTTTGCTAGCGCCCGGGCACTTTATCCTGGCGCCGGTATCGTCGGTGTTAAGGTCTGGATCTACCGGGGGGAAGCCTAATGTTAATGCCATCCCGAACTAAATTCCGAAAAGTCCGAAAGGGTAAAATCCACGGCGGCACAGCTACGTCCATGGAAACGATTGCCTACGGACGCTACGGACTGGTTAGCGAGCAAAGCGACCGAATCTCCAGCCGCCAGATCGAAGCTTCCCGCCAAGCCATGACCCGCTACGTTAAACGCGGCGGCCAAATCTGGATCCGCGTTTTTCCACACACCCCAGTAACCCGCAAACCTCAGGATGTCAAAATGGGCAGCGGCAAGGGTAACCCGGAATTTTTCGTAGCCAAAGTTAAGCCCGGTACCGTCCTATTTGAGATGGACGGAGTGCCAATTGAAGTCGCCCAGGAAGCTATGCGCCTGGCCGGTCATAAACTCCCAATCAAAACGCGCTTTTTGGTGAAGGACGAGGTTTAAGGTTATGAAAATCGCTGAAATCCGTAAACTAAAGACCGAAGATGTAGCCAAGAAGAGCGGCGAGTTACGCGACGAAATCGCTGAGCTAAAGCGCCGCCTATATAACGGCGAGGTTCAAAACACCCGAATTATCCGTGCCAAACGCCGCGATCTAGCCCGCATGCTGACAGTTTTGTCCGAGCAATTTAACAAGGAGGCAATATAATGGCCCGCTCCCTAATAGGCAAAGTTACCTCCGCGAAGTCCGATAAAACCATTGTTCTTACTGTCACCGAGCGCAAGACGCACCCACTCTACAAGAAGCAGTACACGGTTAACACCAAATTCATGGCTCATGATGAGAAGAACGAGTCGAAGCCGGGCGATCTGGTAATGGTGACTGAATGCCGCCCGATTAGCGCCCGCAAGCATTTTCGACTAGAGAAGATCTTGCAAAGGGCGGCCGCTGGATTTGAGGAGGCTGACGCTGTGGCCGACATTCCTGCGGAAGAGGTACCAGTTGTGGCGGCACCTAAACCAGTCGTCAAAGATGCGGAACCAGCCGAAGAAGCCGAGCCAGTCGAAGAAGATGCTAAGAAACCTTCCAGGAGTAAGAAGTGATTCAGCAAGAGTCAAAATTAATCGCTACCGATAACAGCGGCGCCCGCACCATACAGTGCATTCGCGTGCTGGGCGGCTCAGGCCGGCGTTATGCGCGAGTCGGTGATGTGATTGTGGCTAGCGTTAAAACGGCTAACCCAGCCGGCGCCGTTAAACGAAAAACTATCGTCAAAGCCGTAATCGTTCGGACCAAGACGCCGATTCGCCGGGCTGATGGCTCGTTTATATCTTTTGATGACAACGCCGCGGTAGTTCTGGCCGAGGACGATAAAAGCCCAAGGGGCACACGTATTTTCGGCCCGGTTCCGCGCGAACTGCGTGAACTTGGTTACCCCAGAATAATTTCCTTAGCACCGGAGGTCCTGTAATGCGTACTAAGACTGAAAAGGTATATAAGATCCGACTGAAGAAAGGCGACACTGTGATTGTTCGCGCTGGCAAATATAAAGGCCGAACCGGCAAGATAACCGCGGTTCACCCGATGCTCAACAAGGTAACCGTTGAGGGCATTAATATCGTCAAGAAACACGTCAAGCCAACCCGAATTCATCCACAGGGAGGTATTTTTGAGATAACCAAGCCAATCTGGGTCAGTAAAGTCGGTCTGTACGATGCCGCCAAGAAGAAGCCTTCGCGCATTGGCTATAAGCTCGACAAAGAAGGCGCTAAGACCCGAATCATGAAAACGTCAAATAAGGAGCTGAAATAATGAAGCGGTTGTATTCTAGGGAAAAGACAGCCCGAGCCTCCGATTCATTCGGGGCCTGGCGCGATAGGAAAAACCGTAGGTTTGTCCTATGGGTCGTTGAGGAGATAAAGTAATGGCTGCTACTGCTAAAACCGCCTACCAGCCGCGACTAAAGATTCGCTACAATGCCGAGATTGCTAAACAGCTCCAAAAAGAGCTTGAGCTGTCAAATATCTTAGAAGTACCGCGCTTAGAGAAAATTACAGTCAATGCCGGCCTAGGCAAGGCTAAGGACGAGAAACGAATCCTGGAAGTGGCCTCTAATACGATTGCTAAAATTACCGGCCAGCATCCTGTTGAAACCGTCGCTAAGAAGTCAATTGCCACCTTCAAACTGCGCGAGGGCAGCAAGATTGGCGTCATGGTGACGCTCCGCGGCAACCGGATGTATGAATTCGCCGACCGTTTCATTAATCTGGTATTGCCGAGGCTGCGTGACTTTCACGGCGTCGCCAGCAAATCTTTCGATAAGCAGGGCAACTATAGTATCGGCCTATCCGACCAGTCAGTCTTTCCAGAGCTTTCTTACGAAGACACCGCCACAGCCCACGGCCTGCAGATTATATTTACAATTTCAGCTAAAAACCCGGACCATGCCAAAGCCCTACTGGAGAAACTCGGTATGCCGTTCGAAAAAGGAGACCAATAATGGCTAAAAAGTCATCCCTGGCACGTGATGCCAAGCGCGACAGAATGATCGCTAAATACGCCGTCAGACGGGCAGAGCTTAAAGCTGCCGGCGACTGGGAAAGCCTGGCCTTGCTACCACGCAATTCAAGCCCAACCCGCCACACCAACCGCTGCGCCGAAACCGGCCGAGCCAGAGGCTATATGCGACAGTTCGGCCTAAGCCGCATTGCCTTCCGCGAACACGCATCTAAGGGAGAAATCCCTGGAATAACGAAGGCTAGTTGGTAAGCATATGAAACGATCCACTGTAATTTCCACCGATCCTATCGCCGACATGCTAACGCGAATTCGCAACGCGATGGCTGTTAATCGCCGCGAAATCGACTTGCCGCACTCTACGCTTAAAGAGACCGTGGCTAAGATCTTGCTGTCCAATGGCTTCTTACGCGAAGTCAAAACCGAGTCCGAAAATGGCCGCAAACAGCTGGTCATTGTAATTAATCATGAAACGGAATCGCCAAGTATTACCGAGATTACTCGTCTAAGCTCGCCGGGCCGACGGATGTACGTCAAATCTGCCGAGATACCTAAGATCAAGCGTGGCCGCGGCATTGTCGTAGTCTCGACCTCCAAGGGTGTTATGTCTGGCCAAGATGCCGTTGCCAAAAAGCTTGGCGGCGAACTAATTTGTAGGGTTTACTAAAATGAGTAGAATCGGCAAACAACCAATTCCAGTACCAAGCGGCGTTAATGTCAGCGTCGCTGATGGCGCCGTTAAGGTTGATGGTCCCAATGGCAGCCTGCAGCAGTTTGCTATGCCAGGCATTGATATCAAAGTTGCCGATAGCGAAGTTGTCGTGACCCGAGCCAATGACGAGAAGCCAGTCCGCTCCAAGCATGGTTTGATGCGGATGTTGGTTGCCAACATGATCCAGGGCGTCAGCCAGGGTTTCGAGAAGAAGTTAGAGATCAATGGCGTTGGCTACCGCGTTAACTTGCAGGGCCAGGATCTAAAGTTGAATCTTGGTTTTTCGCACGATGTAATGTATAAAGTACCGGCCGGGGTTAATATCGGTATTGACCAGAACATCATAACCATTAGCGGTATTGATAAGCAGCAGGTAGGCCAGGTGGCCGCCGAAATTCGGGCGTTAAAAAAGCCGGAGCCATATAAGGGCAAGGGTATCAAGTACGTTGACGAGCGCATAATCCGTAAATCCGGCAAGAGCGGCAAGGAATAAACCATATGAACGAATTAGCCCACAAACAGCACAAGGCCAACCGGCGCGCCATGCGCGTTCGGTCGATGGTTCACGGCACGGCTGAACGGCCTCGCTTGATCGCCAGGCTCAGTAATACGCACGTCAATGCTCAAATTATTGATGATGAGAGCGGCAAGACGCTGGTCAGCGCGACTAGCGTAGGACAGAAGCTAGAAGGCACCATGACGGATAAGTCAACCGCTGTTGGTAAGCAAATTGCTATCAAGGCTAAGAAGGTTAAGATCAGCAAGGTCGTCTTCGACCGCGGCGCACACAAATATCATGGCCGCATTAAAGCCTTGGCCGACGCCGCCAGAGCAGAAGGATTGGAGTTCTAGATGTCTCAAGATAATAGACGAAGGGATCGACGCGATACCCAAGTAACCGTCGAAAAAGAATTCGACGAGAGGGTTGTTTATGTTAACCGCGTCGCCCGAGTTGTTAAAGGCGGACGCCGTTTCCGCTTCCAAGCATTGGTTATTCTAGGCGACCACGCCGGCCGAGTCGGCATTGGCGTCAGCAAGGGTGCCGATGTAGCCGCCGCCGTTACTAAAGCCACCGAAGTCGCTAAAAAGCACGTTGTCAAAATTCATCTGTACAACGCCACCTTGACTCATGAAGTTGAAGGCAAGGTCGGTGGTGCCAGGCTCTTGATCAAACCAGCTGCCCCGGGAACCGGCCTGATTGCCGGAGGAGTAGTCCGTATCGTTCTAGAAGTTTCCGGCGTCGAGAATGCCTTAAGCAAATCCTTTGGCTCATCCAACCGCATTAATACCGCCTATGCCGCCCTAAGTGCCCTGGAGAAGATGGTGCCGGCAAATCTCTGGGTTACCAACTTGCAAAAACATCCGTCTGAAAAAGTTAAACCAGCCAAGGTTGAGGCAGCCAAATGAAATATAACGAATTAGTCATAAAAAGGCAGAGAAAGACCTCGCGAGTTGGGCGCGGAATTAGCGGCGGCCGCGGAAAAACTGCCGGTCGCGGTACAAAGGGCCAGGGCGCTCGCAAGAGTACTATCAAACCGGGGTTTGAAGGCGGCCAGATGCCAATTTATATGCGCTTGCCTAAGCTACGCGGTTTTAAAAGCCACCGTGAGACTATCGAGAACGTTTACACAGACGACCTAGATAAGGTTAAGAATCCCATCCTGGACAACCAGAGCCTGTCTGAGGCCGGTTTACTCACCAGTCCGTTTACTAGCGCCAAGTTGATCCAAAGAGGCCAAGTGACCTCTAAAAAGGCCGTCAAACTGCAAAATGCCAGCGCCGGAGCCGTCAAAGCCGTAGAAAAAGCCGGCGGCAGCTTTGAAAAGACTGCCCGCAAAGGCCGTCCTCCCAGAAAATCCAAAGAACCTTAGCGTAAACTGGGGTTAGCATGATGTTAATCCCGCTGATTATAATTGTTGCCCTGGAGGGTTTTTGGGGCTGGATGTTTATGGATATGTCTAATAATCCCAGCCTGCCGCCAGCCTCGAAGCAAAATTGGCTGATAGCCTTCGTCTTTTTGAACATTTTTGCTGCTGGCTGGTACTACCTGAGCGAATATCAAGATCGCCATTAAGCTAACATCGCCTCTGCTGTATAATTATTTCAAGTGAACTGGGGTATTATTCTCAAGTCTTTAGGGCATAAGGAGATGCGCAACCGCATTTTGGCGGTGCTCGGTATGCTTTTGGTTTTTCGCATTCTGGCGCACGTACCCGTACCGCTAGCCGACCCTCACACCCTAAAGCAAGTCTTAAACAACCTATTTAACCAATCCAATTCCAACCAGCTGCTGGGCTTCTTAAACGTGCTGTCCGGCGGGGCGCTGGCTAACTTTTCTATAATGCTTGTCGGGCTGGGCCCGTACATCAACGCCTCTGTTATCATGCAACTACTGACCAAGGCCGTGCCTAAGCTGGAGGCCATGAACAAAGAGGGCGAATACGGCCGCAAGCGCATCAACCAATACACCCGTATGCTGACTTTCCCGCTGGCCATTATCCAGTCTATCGGTACGATTTACCTCATCCGGCAAGAGGCTTCAAGCATTGGCGGACTGGGGGATATAACCGCTCACACCTCTATGATGCAGTGGGTACTGATGATCGCCACGCTGACCGGCGGTTCGATGATTTTGATGTGGCTCGGCGAGCTTATTACAGAGCGGTCCATCGGCAACGGTATTTCGCTACTTATTACCGTCGGCATTGTTAGCCGCTTGCCGTCACTATTTACTGATTTTTGGAGCGCGGCTTATTGGAAAACTTCCATGGCTGCCAACGACAAACTACACCTATCTAGTCGCACTTTCTCTAAACACGGATTAACAATCTTCGCGATCGTGATGCTGGCGGTCATCTTTATCACATGGGCCGTGGTGAAGCTAAACGAGGCTTCCCGCCGGCTCACAGTCAACTACGCCAAGCGCGTTCAGGGCAACCGAGCCTACGGCGGCGTGACGACCACCTTGCCGGTCAAGCTAATTACCGCGGGGGTTATTCCTATCATCTTCGCCGTAGCCTTTTTGTCGGTGCCGAACTTTATCGGCTCGATTTTGACGCACGGGCGAGGAGTCAACTTTATACCGACAACTCACTGGGGGCATATCGGCGTGTCTATGAGCCAACTGTTCCAGACGCCCAGCGCCACGACCTTCGCGGCTGGCGGTTTTAAGCCCTGGATCTACCCGTTGACCTATTTCTTGCTGGTATTTGTCTTTACCTACTTCTACACCAGCGTGACCTTCAACTCTAAAGAGATAGCTGAGAACCTGCAAAAGCAGGGCGGTTTTATAGCCAATGTCCGCTCCGGCCACCAGACCGAAGATTATCTGCGACGAGTAGTTAACCGTTTAACCCTGTTCGGCGCCGCGGCGTTAGGCTTCTTGGCGGTGTTGCCAATTTTGGCCCAGGTCAAGCTCAACCAGAATATCGCCATTGGCGGTACCAGCATCTTGATCCTGGTATCTGTCTCGCTGGAAACCCTGCGCCAGGTAGAATCTCGCGCCCTGATGATTACCTACGACCAGTACGAGGCGCCCGAATATTTTTACGATGATACGCCGCCCGGTACAGCTGCCAGAAACCTGCGTTTCCGCAACCGCTTCCAACTGCGCCGTAAAAAATGACACTTTTACTGACCGCTAAAATGACGTTATAATCGTTTAAATTATGGGCAGAACCCGACGCTACTCGCACGAAGACGACTACGAAGTTGTTGAACATCGTGTTCCTCCAACTGAAGTTGCTCGAATTAATCGCATAGCTACACGCCCTTTCATGAGGCGCCTACCAAAGATTATGATAATCCAGCGCCCAGTGGAGCAGGAGATAATAGCAGCGCCAGAAATTGTGCCCGGCTGGGTGCCGAGCCGAATAGCCGGCCGGACGGCCATCGAACAGTACATGCGCGAAGAAAGATTAACCTTGATTGAAGAAATCGGCTCCCAAGATCTAGAGCTAGCCAGCGGCAGCTACTAAATCGTACCGGCCTACCTAGCCCCACCGAAAAACAGCCACCTGTATTATTGGTGTCGATTAGTCTATAGTTCATTTTAAGCATGAGCGAGACAAAAATGTCCAATCTGCGGCGCCTCAACCTGATTGCCGCTGTTTTGCACGCCGCCCAAGGAGTGACTGTTTTGTTGTTGGCTACCAACTTTAAATTGCCTGTGACCGGCTCTTATCTAACCTTTAGTAACGCCACCCAGCATCTTGATCCGGCTAGCAACACGCTATTTCATATGCCAATCGCTTGGCTGGTCGCCGTCTTCTTCTTTATTTCAGCTGCCTTTCACCTGGCAATCGTGACTTTCTATAACAAAACCTACGTCGCCAATCTGGCCTGGGGTATCAATAAAGCCCGCTGGTTTGAGTATTCTTTAAGCGCCAGCGTCATGATGGTAGGCATCGCCATGCTAGTGGGCATTTACGACGTTATGAGTTTACTGATGATATTCGCCCTTGTCACCATAATGAACCTTACGGGCTTAGCCATGGAGATCTATAACCAAGGCAGGGAAAAAGTGAACTGGCTGGCCTACAAAATTGGCAGTTTGGCTGGCATTGTGCCGTGGATCGCCGTAGCCTTTTACATCTGGTACAGCTCGCATCAAGGCAGTGCGCCGCCGAGCTTCGTCTATTACATCTTTGCCAGTATCTTCATATTTTTCAGCTGTTTCGCTCTAAACATGTATCTGCAGTATAAGAAAATTGGCAAATGGGCCGACTATCTCTACGGCGAACGAGTGTACATCTGGCTCAGCCTAATTGCCAAAAGCCTCTTAGCGTGGCAGGTATTTGCTGGAACGCTAAGGCCTTAGTCGGCGGCGTCAGCTTCGGCTTTGGTCTTGTGAACGGTGCCGTCCGGATGATGCGGCGGAGAGTAAGTGGTGATGATTTTCATAGGCATATCCCCTTTAGTTATGAAATTGTGCAGAGTGCCCGCCGGCACCAGCACTAAATCGCCCGCATTAAAATCGGCCGCTTGGCCGTCTAAGACTACTTGGCCGGAGCCTTCGACCAGGTAAAGAGTTTGATCATTATCGGGGTGGGTCTCCGAACCGATTTCACTGTCTGGCAGAATGCTCATTATTACTACCTGCACCTTGTCGCCGGTAGCTAGAACCTGCCTAAAATACTGATTTTCTTTTGCTTGTCCCAAAATATTTTTAATCTGTGCCATAACTTATATCCTCCATACCCATTATAGCCCTCCGTTCCTAGGAGTATGGTTTTACGTTGATATATCAATGCTTTTATGGTTTAATTTATACATCTAGCCAGGCGAGTACTGGCGACGATTTTTGACAAGCAGACCAACCAGGAGGCCAAGTTGACGCTTAATGCGAATTGGCCTCCTGACGTAGTAGAGGCCATGATCAGACAGCTGGACGCCGGCGCTACCTTCGCCGAGGTAGGAAGCGGTTACGACATAACCGGCGAATGGGTAAAGAAGCTCACCGGCTACACGGGTCATCCCCGCAACTGGCATCGCAAGGCGAAGTTGGCCGAGAATCTCGCGAGAGTTCCGGAGCTATGCCGGCAAGGGTTGACGGACAAAGAGATGGCGGTCGAGCTCAAGGTGTTACCAAGGAGAGTTCGGAAGTACCGCATGACACTCGGCATTCACCGTCCACTTGGAGACCCACGAAAGAAGCGATCATGAATCCGCAGACCAGAGATCTATTGCTTTGCGGCATGCTGGCCGTCACCATGATCTGGCCGGCGTTCAAGAAGCGAAAGCTCGAATTTCGGCGTCCTCGTCGGCCCATCTGTCCATCTTGCGGAGAGCAAATTTCACGAGACGGCATATGCGCCTGCACTAGGAACGCCACGCGCAAAAGGTAGGCCGTTGGGATCTTAAATGTCCTGACGGCCTACCGCGCCCAAACTTTCACGGTCTGCTTGTCTCTTTTATAATAGAACGTTTCATTGTATAATATTTAAATCCTGGGTAGGAGAGCCTAAGTCCATAGCCGATGGCTAAGGCCTAGGCGATTGGAGGACAGCATGCCGGTTTCACTGGACATGAGATGGTTCATGAAGCGGATTCGACGCACCTTGCTCGTGCGCATGGAGCTCAGCTTCTCTGAAAAAAGTCGAGGTACAGAGCTCATTACGGGCACACTCGTGACGGTTCACCCCGTGAGCTTGCCCGTCCTGGGCGTCTACCACTTCGACCTCCGGCCTGAGACCAAAGATTCCGTCTGGCGCAGGCTGACGGTGTCGATCCGTCCCGAAGAGTGGGCGGAGATCATCCACCGGGAGTGTGATTCCTGGCGCCTGGACTGGAAGACAAACCAAGACGAGTATTTCACATACTTTCCGGGACCACGCAGCTTGACGGTCGATCTAGACAAGCGGAACATCCTCGTGCTCCAAGGTCTGGCGCGCCTCGACTGCATGCTCACGTACGAGCGCAAGCTCTTCGAGCAGGATCACGAACGCGCTGTTCTCGGAACGATGCAGCACCGAGTCCGCGGCATGATCGCTAAGTCGAACGCCGACTGGGCGCAACTCATGAAGCTGACCTAGCACCAAAGCTCTCCTACCCAGGGAGCTTTTTTATTAGAACATCCTAAAGAGGCTTACCTCGTGTAGTACAATAAGCATAAGTTTAATCAGGAGATTTGAGGTGGGCAAGCGTAATCAGTCCGGGTTTCATCAGGTAATTATTCCGTTGATCGTCGTGGTTCTGGCCATAATTGGCTTTGCGGGCTACGAAGTTTATCACTCCCACCATAAGGCCAAAAAGCCGGCTGTCAGCCAAACGTCCAGCTCCGCAGCTAAAAGCACTACTGGTCCCATTGCCGCACCTGCGACTACAGCCCCATCAGCCGCCGAGTTAGAGAATATTAAGGCGTCCATTACGTCGGGCAACACCGCGGCGCTGGAAGGCTATATGGCCTCGAGCGTCTATGAGGTTATCGCCGCTTCGGAATCAGCCGGCGCCAAAACCCCAACCGACGCCATCAGTGGCTTGTCATACATAAATCCAGGCGGAGACAACACCTGGGACTTCGCACTGCCAGCAGCAACCCTAAGCGCCTACCAATCCGGCTTCTACAAACAATACTTCCCAACCTCGGCACTCGTCGGCAAATCATCCGACGACCACGTCGTAT
>CAZETJ010000005.1:0-38895 GCA_964514575.1 uncultured Candidatus Saccharibacteria bacterium | reverse complement strand
TGCTCAAGCCCAAATTCTTCATGCCAATTTACGGCGATTACACAGCCAAGAAGTATCACATTGACCTAGCGGTGGAGCACGGAATACCGCGCGCTAATACCGCCAACACCCTGAATGGCCAAGTAGTTACGCTGACGCCCAATAGCTTTAAAGTTGAAGGAGAAGTGCCACACGGAACCATCCTGGTTGATCAGACTGGCGCCATCGTCAGCAACATTGTCATCAAAGACAGGGTGTTGCTGGCCGAAGAAGGCCTGGTAGCAGTCGTGCTAACTATCGATAAAAAGACCGGCGCGCTATTGACCAGCCCGGATATCATCAGTCGCGGCTTCATCTATATGAAGGACAACGAAGAACTGATGAACGCTTTTCGTGCCGAGCTGCGCAGGGCAGTCACTCAGCGTTTCAAACGCGTAGACCTGGATCGCTTCAAAGCTGAGCTTAAAGATTACGTCACGCATTTCTTGTACGAACAGACGCAACGTTCACCAATTGTCATACCGGTAGTCAACGTTATTGGCAGCCGCAACGAGAAGACCAATAATGGTATGCACGGTCAGACCGACAGCGTCCAGAAATCGCCGGAGGAGGTAGCTTTGGAGCAACAGCGGCGCTTTGCCCAGATGCGCCAGCGTTTGCTCAACCAAGACGCCCGCGTAGATTAAAACGAATGCTATCAATCAATGTCGAACCTGGCGAAGAATATTCTATTACGGATACAACCGCCGATATCGAGTCTTTGCGAATCAAAGCCTCTTTTTTGCCCGAGGGAGCAGACCTTTTGCGAACCTCTCCTGAAGAACTGCGTGTAGAGTATGAAGAGAGTCTTCACAGAGCAGTTAATCTTAATCTGAAGCCTTGGTACAGGGACTTTACTTTTGGACTGGCCCGTGAGTATCTGACAGAAGAAGCGGCTGATGATCTGGAAACCAGAGCCATATTAGATCAAGCCAACGATGAAATCTGGGTAGTGCAATCTGGTGAAACTTCAACTGGAATTTCAGGACAGCAGGCTATGAAAGATCGACGCGAGGCAGAGGATAGGTCATTTGGGGACCGATGGTACTTCCAAGATAGGAAAGAGGGCCTGAAGGTTCGGTGGGGAGCAGTTGTGGTGCCAGAAGCTATTTCACTAGACGGCTTAGCGGTATCTATAAAGGGACGATATAAAAGCATTGCGTGGGATACGCCTATATATTGTCGTGGTGCCGCAGAAACTCCTGACGGTTGGCAACTTCTAGCCAGTATAGGGTATGACTTTGACTCAGCGGAAGGCTCAATACAGTTCGAATAAATACAAAGACGCCCGAGTCGACTAACTTTCCAAAACATTAGCTTTATGAAATACTGAAGCCAAATATGGAAAATGAGCCTATCGCTCCCGAAGCTCAACCAGATACACAGCTTGGAAATTTACAAATGGCGCCAATGCCTACGCAAAAAAGAAAGTGGCGCCAACGAAAGTTCATAATCCCTACAGCTCTATTCTTACCGATGGCCGCGGCGCTTCTTTTGTGGGTTTTTGTATGGGATCGCAACCCAAAGCCTAGCCAGACTTCAACGGCGCGAATTAGCGGCAACAGTATCTGTTATGTCCGATTAGCTCACTTGGACTGCCTTAATACTGGCGGGACTGATGAGACACGTTATGATCTGCCGAAGATCGCCGGCAACGATATAGGAAATTTGGCGCTATCGCCTGATAGCACAAAATTTTTGACGTGGGGCGTTACCGCCAATGGCATTTGGCTACTGGACAATAAGCTTAAAACTTCAGAGCAGGTCAATCTAAACACTAATCTAGACGTTAGCTATCCTTCGTGGTCACGGGGTAGCAAATCAATCTTATTGGAAGGGGATGGTTCTGATAATGACCGACAGATATATCGTTATACGTTTAGTACACAAAAGTTAGATAAGCTCACTGATAGCGGCTTCAACTCAACTCCCTACGAGACAAAGGATGGTCATATACTTTACGGCTACTTCGATGGCAAGACCAGCTGGTACCCATATTTGATGGCTGCTGATGGTTCAAATAAACAACTGGCTGGCAACTTCGGACAATTAATAGATATTCTTGGGTTTAGTTACGACGCCAATTACGACACCATATTTGTCTACGGAACCATTCATGGCACAAATGGGGCTTCATCAGAAGTAGCCTATGAGACTATTACCGATATGCTGGCTGGCAAAGCGCCCCAAACTGTTAGAGCTCAGATTAGTAGCAGTGGTGACTGGGTCGGATATGTTGATAGTTCGAAAATTTTAGTCGCAGACAGTGGCGCTGGCACGATATTGGATCTTAAGACAGGTAAAACTATAGCGACAATCAGCCATTTCAGTGAGCCGGTCGGAATTCTTAGTAACAGCCTACTAGCTTCTTTGACTAAAAGCGCTCAGCAAAAAGAACAGCCATATGAAAGGATCTCTAATTTAAGTTCTGCGCCGGCCGATTTTCAAACGTTCATAAAAGGAGCATTTACTAAGCAAGACGCTCAATGCACCAGTTCGGGCGGGCCTCCAGGCATTGAAGAGAACTTCACCATCAACGCCGTTGTTCGGGATGGGTATGCCTCTGTAGTGGAAGGTTGCGGTGAGGGAGCGGTTTATTACTACGTTAAGGCTAATGACGCATGGACTCAGGTTGCAGCAACCCAAATGAGCTTGGACTGTACAATCGTAAACCAGTACAAGATCCCTAGCTCGATGGTTGACGTCTGCTATGACGCTAACGGTCAAGCATCTGCGAACACTAATCCATAGCCACGACTTGCTCAACCAAGACGCCCGAGTCGACTAGACCCACACAGAGGATTGATTTTTTAGCACGGTTATGGTAATATACTTCTATCCATAAAAAGGAAATAAAAAATGAACGAAATAGAATCCCCGGCTCAGGAAGAGATCGAAATTAAGAAAAAACAAGTCGATTGGGAGGTGCCGCCCGAGGTTATCGAAGCCATGGATGAGGCACAACTAAGGCAGTTTTTGATAGAGACCAACGAGAAAGTTCGACGACTGCACGAAGTGATGGTGATGACTTTAGGAAAGAGGCATACAACAGTCTCCATGGATAAGTGGGATTCTGTTCTTCACCCCGAAAAACAAGAAATGTATGACCAGATGGCTTTCGAGGCAGCTTCTAACGAGTAGCTTTGCAAATTTGGCAGTCAGAGCATAAACGTGTTATAATTACAACACTGTGCTTATCTGTGCGGCTAAGCTTAAACAGGATATAATTGACTCTGATGGCTAGGCCTAAAAAGAAAAATCCCGCCGCCGATCGGCGTAAACAGGCAATTGAGCGCCGCAAGGACCATACCGCATTCTGGCGCAGCCTGTACGCTGTAGTTTTGATAATTGCCGGTATAGTTTTAGCCTTCGGCGCAGTCATTTCAGCGCCGATCCCGCATGATTTTTGGCACGGTGCCTGGTGGGCCTTTGGCTATGCCACCTACTTTTTGCCATTCGCGCTGTTTTATTTAGGTTCGCTGAAGTTTGTTAGCGAGGATCGGCGCATTCCAATATCAAAACTGGCCGGTGCGGTTGGCTTCACTATCTTTTTAGGAGCTTGGCTGCACACAGCGTTTATTCATCATCCTGCGGGCGCCACTACCTGGATCGGCGGCCACGGCGGCAGTGTTGGCAAGGTCGTCGGCGACGCTTTGGTCGGCGCGCTAGGCAAATTCTTGGCTTCGCTAATCTTCTTTGTGCTGTCATCTTTCGCGATCTTATTTACTTTTTCTATCGAGCCGCAAAACCTGCTGAGATTGCTGGAAATATTAAGGCGAGAACCTAAAGAGGGCGAAGAAGACTTAGCGGGCTTGAAGGCCAAAATGAATCCAGATTTTCAGTTGCACGAGGGCGTACCAGTGGAGCACCACGCCGCGCAGGCTCGCATGTCTTCGCTGCGTAACACAGCTGAAAAGTTAGCACCTACCCAGGATCACGCCGCGCTGACAACAGCTTCGGACCCAGATTGGCAGTTCCCGCCGCTGGACCTTCTCGACGCCAAGCAAGATAAAGCCGACGCTGGCGACGTGAAACAAAATGCCGAAATTATTAAGGATACGTTCGGTAATTTTAATATCGATGTTGACGTTGAAGGCGCTAACGTTGGCCCGCGCGTTACCCAATACACGCTTAAACCGCCAACCGGTGTCAAACTTAGCCGGCTAACTGCTCTGGAGAACAACTTGGCGCTTGATCTGGCCGCTAGCTCCATCCGCATGGAAGCTCCAATTCCTGGCAAGCGGGCCGTTGGTATTGAGGTACCGAATGTTCGAGCCGCTACGGTTACAATTCATAGTTTGATTTCCAGTCCGGAGTGGACAGAACAAAAGAGCCCGCTAGGCTTTGTGCTGGGCAAGGATATTGTCGGTATGCCGGTAGTCGGCGACCTGGAACGCATGCCTCACCTACTAATCGCTGGACAGACTGGCTCCGGTAAAAGCGTCATGATCAACACTCTGTTGACTAGCCTGCTTTACCGCAACAGCCCGGCCGATCTTAAGTTAATCTTGGTCGACCCGAAGCAGGTCGAAATGAACCTATATAAAGACATTCCGCACCTACTTAGCCCCGTTATCCACGAACCAGAAAAATGCATCAGCGCTCTGAAATGGGCAGTAGCCGAGATGGAGCGGCGACTTAAGACCTTTGCTGAAGTAGGTAAGCGCAATATTAATGAATATAACTCTGTCAAAGAAGAAGAGGGTATGCCCTACATCATCATCGTTATTGATGAGCTGGCCGATTTGATGATGATGGCGGCCCGCGACGTTGAGGCTTTGATCGTGCGCTTAGCCCAAAAAGCCCGCGCTGCTGGTATCCACCTGGTAATCGCTACACAGCGGCCAAGCGTAGATGTTATTACCGGTCTGATTAAAGCCAACGTGCCGGCCCGTATATCGTTTACGGTTGTTAGCCAGATTGATAGCCGCACCATAATTGACCAGGCTGGCGCCGAGAAATTGCTGGGCCGCGGCGACTTACTGTTTAGCATCCCAGAATATATGAAGCCAAAACGTGTCCAAGGCGCCCTAATTTCGGACGGCGAGACCAACAAGGTTTGCGACTTCCTGCGCGGCCAGCGACCACCGCAATACGATGATGAAGTTGTCTCCCAACCCGTTCAATTAACTGGCCGCGGCAGTATGGTGGCTGGCATCGGCCACGAGACCGATGATGATCCAATGCTCAAGGAGGCCGTGGATGTAGTTGCTAACGCCCGCAAAGCCTCCACAAGCCTATTGCAGCGCAAGCTGCGTGTTGGCTATGGCCGGGCCTCGCGTTTGATGGATATCATGGAAGAGCGGGGCATAATTGCTCCTTCTGATGGGACCAATCGGCCGCGAGAAGTATTAGTCTCTAGCGCCGAGGACGTGTTCAGTAATGAGCCTGAGCATGAGCCAGAGCCAGTAGCCGAACCGCCAAAAGAAGAACCCGAGGGCGATGTCTACGACGACATGCCCGACGAAGAATAAATTGCATTTATAAAATTGAATGCGGCGGAGCCGCGGGCGCATCGTGCGCACCGTGGCTCCGCCTTTCAGGTCCTCAGGAACATGAACCGGCTAGAAGCTGCCTTGTAGGCGTCTAGCCGTCGCAGAGCAGCTGCGACCTCTCGTATGTTGGTCTCGGCGAAGACGAAGTCATGTCGAAGCTTGAACACGACAGGGTTCGCGACAACTCCGTAGCAGCCGAGCAGGATTCTGCCGGGTAGGAAGCCGACGCGGCTAATGATCAGCCACGCCAACAGGACGTTGAGCCCTGTTGTAGCCGTCCAGACCGTCAGGTTGCGCCAGCCGCTGGTGGGCAGGGAGACCTTGCGTTGCCGCCAGATCCACAGCCGATTGATGCCGTAAACGACCCAGTCCAGCGTGAAGCTGACAACGACGTTTACCTGCCAGCCGTGTCCCATGCGGCTGACCAGCTTGTAGATGAGGAGCGTCGCCAGAAGCCAGAAAGTGCTACTCTGGAAGGCGCTCTTCTGCCATTCGGGTACGTGGACCATCCGCCAAAACCAGCCGAACGTTCTCGGCCAGCGCTCTTTGGCGATCCACAGGCAGTACAACGGTGGCTCCCCCCGATTCCAGAGGGAGCTTGCGAGTAGCGTCCGCGCTTCGTAAGCGTAGGCGCTCATGGCTTCCTCCTCTCGGGAGCGATGTTTGTAGAAGACCTAGGCCTCGCGAGAAACTCCAGCAAGTACCTAAACTCACAGTAGCATAAAATATATTTTCCGCTTGCCAAAACTAGCATAACCTTTTTATGATATAGGCAGAGGTCAAACAAAAATGGTAGGAAATTCATCGTGCCAGCTAGACTAAACAAGAATCTCTTCATTAGTCAGAGTGGTGGCTATCCATCCGCGCTTTCGAGCGCGGTTTTTTGTTTAGATGGGAGGATATCATGGCGATTGCTATAAGAGATCATTACCCGGGCCATTTGCCGGTGCCCACCAATGAGTGGGGCGTAGTTATACCACCACCTGTATTGGAATGCATTGGCGAGGATTGTAGGTTCAGAGGCGAAGAAGAGGCGTGTGAGCTAACCCAGCATCATTTGCACAGCACGGAGGGCGAATATGAAAGGAATGGGCGCGTAGCTTACGGTTTTCGCAAACTGCTTATTCTAACAGCTTGGCTTCCGCGCTGTCAGCATGAAATCCATCATGAGGAACACGAGATAGAGGTTCCGATTCCAGACGAGGAGGTCATGAGAGAAGCCAGAAGAGATTCCCGGAGATTTAGGAGACTGGACTCCAATACGGCCGAAATTATGATTACCGCCAAAGGGTTGGCGCAGCCTGACATCTCCCGAAAAGAGACGTTTGGGTTGCTGAATCGCAGAGAGACCGCACAAGAAGAAAGAGAACTATTGCTTCAGGCCATTGGCCATATAGAAGTTATCCCAGCAGAACTCATTACAGGGGCTTTGCTAAAGATGGCGCCCGAGGTTGCCCGAAGACGTATCGAGGAAGGGTCTGGATATGCGCTCACCGGTACTACTCCAAAGGACAGAATACCTGGAATTTTGGAGTTTCTAGCTGATCTCAAATCGGGGCAGGAAATCCCTTTACAAACAGGGGTAGATCGTCTACAATTAGTCACGCATTAATAACTTCTGCTCAAGGCGACTCATTAGGCACTTGGGCTAGAACCAAAGGAAGGAAACCGTTTTGAATATCTACGAAATCGCGGTGCTTTATCATCCAGATCTTGAGATTGATCTAGATAAAGCCGAGGCGCGGGTCAAGAAAATTATTGATGACGCCAAAGGCAAAATCACCAAGACCGACAATTGGGGCAAGCGCAAGCTGGCCTACCCAATCAATAAGCAAGACTTTGCCGTCTACGTTTTTTACACGGTCGAAATGCCGGGTGAATCGGTAGCGAAGACTGAGCAGACACTGAATATAACAGATGAAGTTATCCGCTTCATGATCACTAAAGTTGATCTTAAGGCCATCGCTAAAGCTGAGGCTGCCCGAGCCGAAAAAGCCGCCAAAGCGGCCGAACGCAGCCAGTCCGACCGAGATGGCGATGACGCCGAAGAAGAGTAAAATAGGGCTTAAGAGGGAGAATAAATCTTATGGCACGCAGTTTTAACCAAGTAGTTTTGATGGGCAATTTGACGCGCGATCCAGAGCTACGAACGACTCCAAATGGGGCCAGTGTTTGCAGCTTTAGCTTAGCGCTTAATCGTAGTTACAAAAATGCTAGTGATGAGTGGCAAGAGGTGACAGACTACGTTGATATCGTAGCCTGGGGCCCGCTTGGCGAGCGAGTAGCCCAGTATTTGACCAAAGGCCGCCCAGCGCTGGTTAATGGCCGCTTGCAAAGCCGCAGCTGGGAACAGGACGGCGCTAAGCGCTCTAAAGTCGAAGTTGTGGCCCAGGACGTAACGTTTCTTGGCGGGCCTGGCGGCGGTGGAAGTGCGCCTGCAACATCTGAAGCGTCAGCCGACAGCCCAAAGCCGACTAAGAAAGCAGCATCTAAAAAGGACGATGAAGAAGTCGTGATTGAGGATATCGGCGATGAGCCGATTAACCTCGACGATATCCCATTTTAAGGAGTAATTAATGGCAAAAATTTTTAAACACCGAACCGATGTAGCCTTTTTTGACTACAAAGATTTCAAGACTTTGCAGCGCTACGTAAACCAATACGGCCAAATCGAAACCCGCAAAAAGACTGGTCTGACGGAATCTAAGCAGCGTCAGTTGGCGCGAGCTATCAAGCGGGCTCGGCATATCGCGCTATTACCATTCGTGGCAAATGGCTAAACTGATTCCCATAGTCTGCGTTATCTTAAGGTTGCCAGACTCTAGGATTGTCATGCAGAGAAAAGACGAGGGAGCTCCTACGGCACCTGGCCTGTTGGCGTTATTTGGCGGCCACGTTGAAAAAGGAGAAACCAACCATCGGGCTCTGGTAAGGGAGCTCAAAGAGGAGACTTCTATAAAGGCAGAGCTTGCGTTCCGACCAATCGGTGAGTTTGCGATACAGGAAAATGGGCATAAAAAGTTTTATGTCTTTGAAGCAGATATCGCGGATTTACATTTTGAAGTCTTTGAGGGTGCCGGGGCAGAGGCTTACGCAGTGGCCGATGTTTTGAAGCGGTCAGATATCGCAGAGTCCGCTAAGCTAGCCGTGGAGTTACTGGAAGATGGCTAACCACTCGCCATCCTACAGGATCAAGCAGATTGACTCTGAAATTAGTTTGATTTTGCGGAAAATCGAGATTCATAAACTGAGCCAAAAAGACCGTGAACTATTGACGGAGCTCAGGCAGGCGATGAATGACGCTCGCACATGCAGCAGGGATTATGAAGCGGCAGAAGACGAGCAAGGCCGCGCGACAAATGCTGCCTTTAGCAGGAAGTGGCTAAACAAGGCTCGCAAAATCATTTTAAAAACCAGCGAACACGACATTTTTGGCGCCATTGAAGTAGCGCATCTGACAGCTCATATCGATCAGATAATCGGAGATTTAAAGTAATGCGCCAGATGCACATAGCTTTGGGGCTCATCAAACAGGGCGATAACTACTTGTTTCAGTTCAGAAATGGCGACCCAAAAATTGGTGCCGCCGGGCTGATAGGTTGTTTTGGCGGCAAGATTGACGAGGGCGAAGACCCGATCGCTACTTTTTGCCGCGAAATTTATGAAGAGACGGCTTTGCAGCCAACCCCCCAAGAAGTTAAGAGTCTCGGGATAGTCAATGTTAGGTCCGATCATAACCTAGAACCAGTGCAAGTCACCGGGCATGTATTCCACTGGGAACTTAAAAGTACCGAATTTCCGGAAATCAAGGAAGGGGAGCTAGTAATTTATAGCCAGGACGAGGTTTTGGCTAATATTAATAAACTTACGCCCGCCACCAGAGCCGTTTTCGAGGAGTTGATGTAATGGCTTTAAGCATTACCAGCCTAAAGAAGGGAACAATTTTTGCGCTAGATGGCGAGCCTTACAGAGTCTTGGAATACAGCCAAAAAGTCATGGGCCGCGGCGGCTCCATAGTGAATGTACGCATTAAGAGCTTGGTCGACGGCAAAGTTCTGGCAAAAACCTTCAAAGGCAACGAGCAATTAGATAATGCCGACGTAGAAAATCGGGCTGTCCAGTATCTGTATAATGCCGGTGGCAAGTTCTACTTTATGGATAATAACTCTTATGAACAATTTGAGTTGCCGGCTGAAATTATAGAAGATAAGGCCGTTTTTATGCGCGACGGAGACCAAGTGACCGCCCAGTTGTTTAATGGACGGATTATTAATATAGAGTTGCCTAAAAACTTGCCACTCAAAGTAACGTACACCGAAAGCGCTGTCCGAGGTGACACTTCTAGCGCCATAACTAAAGACGCTACTTTGGAAACTGGCTTGGTTGTCAAAGTACCGGCGTTTGTAAAACAGGGCGACGTCGTTAGTATCGACACCGCAACTGGAGCTTATCGTGGACGAGCCAAAGACTAATCAATTCCGTTACTTTATAGCCTATCTGCTGGATGACCTGACAGTAGGTGACACGTTTGATCCCTCGGCGTTACATATACTTATCCTGCCTTGGTTCGCCCTGGAAACAGATGAGCAGCCTTTTATCGACTGGTTTTATAAGCATTTTAGTAAGTTGCCAGCTTTTGAGGCTACTGTAGCAGAGCGGGCGCTATTTGGGCCGAAGAAAGATGTGCTGGTGAGCATCATGGAACCCTCGGAGAGCTTTATGAGGCTGCACAAACTAGCACTGAGCTGGTTTGGCGCGGTTGGCGCTCGTTGGGCCGAAAAAGACCCATATGTAGGCGATGATTTTATACCACACGTGGCTCAGCGCCGCGGCTATGTGCTAAAAAACGGCGATACCTTACCGATCACATCGATAAGTCTAATTAAAGCTACCAGGCGGGAAGATCATGTGCGAGTAGTGGCGGCAAAGGTTATCTTTGATGGGTCAAACTAGATTAGACCAAGCATTGGCGCGGCAGGGAATGGTAGCCACCCGGTCACAAGCTGAAAGTTATATCAAGCTCGGTAAAGTTAAGGTTAACGGCAAGCTCGTAAGCAAGCCAGGAGCTCTGGTAGGCGACAAGGATCAACTTGAGTTGGTTCAGGACGAGCAATATGTCAGCCGGGCCGCTTTAAAGTTGGCTAGCGTAACAGATAAGCTAGGCCTAAATTTTACTGAGGCTACAGTCCTCGACGTTGGCAGCAGCACTGGCGGCTTTACTGACTTTGCCCTGCGGCACGGTGCGAAAAAAGTCATAGCTGTCGACGTCGGAACTGAACAGCTTCACCCAAGTTTAAGGCTAGATTCTCGAGTTGAGCTAATGGAGAAGACCGACATTCGCCAGGTCGTCCAACTGCCCCATAAAATCGACATTGTTTTGGCCGATTTGAGCTTTATTTCGCTGCGTAAAATACTGCCAACAATCGCTAAGTTGAGTAATTTTAGTACTCAGATTATCGTGATGGCAAAACCACAGTTTGAAGCTTCTATAACAGAGGTCAGTAGGGGAGTTATTAAGAACGATAGTATCCGTCGAAAAGTTCTAAAAGACCTCGAAATCTGGCTCAAAAGCTATTTTATAGTTGAAGCTAAAGCGGATAGTGAAGTCAAAGGAGCCAAAGGCAATTTAGAGCGGTTTTACCGGTTGAAAAAATTAGCCCAGACTAAACATTAAACCGAAATTCGACTACATCATCAGGCTGCATCGCGTAATCCTTGCCTTCGGTGCGGACTTTGCCAGCGGCTCGAGCAGCGGCCAGTGAACCAAAACTGATTAGGTCTTTATAATCAACTATCTGGGCGGCAATAAATCCGCGCTCAAAGTCTCCATGAATAACACCAGCGGCTTGTGGGGCGGTCGCTCCAGCCGGAATTGTCCAAGCCCGGACCTCTTTTTCGCCTGCCGTCAGATAGCTTTGCAGGCCAAGTGTTTGATAGGCAGCATGGGCTAGTTGGTCCAGGCTACTTTCTTTCTGGCCATAGCTAGCCAGCAACTCAGCCTGATCAGCCTGGTCTAGCCCGCGTAGTTCGCTCTCTAATTTAGCGCAAAGGAACAGAGTCGCAGAGGGTGCTACCAATTGGCTCAACTGGTCTTGGTATTCAGAATTCTTCAGACTCTCCTCATCGACGTTAAAGGCGTAGATGACCGGCTTAGCGCTCAGAAGTTGCAGATCAGACAAACCTTTAAGGTCGACTTCGTCGTTCAGCTTGGCACCCGAGGACAATAGTTCTTTGGCTTTTTGTAGGCTTTCTAAGACTGGCTTGAGTTTAGGATCGGCTTTAGCCTCTTTCTCCAGCTTCGGCAACCGTCTTTCAATGGTTTGTAGGTCCGCTAAGGCCAGCTCAGTGTTAATAATCTCAATATCTTTTTTTGGGTCAGACGAGCCGGAGTCGGCAACATTCGAGTCGCTAAACGCCCGGACCACCTGACAAATAGCATTACACGAGCGGATATGGGCCAAGAACTGGTTGCCGAGGCCTTCGCCCTGGCTAGCACCGGCTACCAAGCCAGCAATATCAACAAAAGTAACCGTGGCGGGAATAATCCGCTCGGTCTTGTAAATTGACGCCAGTTTCTGCAAGCGAGGATCTGGAATCGGCACAATGCCGGTATTTGGCTCAATCGTGGCAAAAGGGTAGTTAGCCGCCAACACATTATTGTCAGTCAGGGCATTGAACAAAGTAGATTTGCCAACATTGGGCAGCCCGACAATACCGATAGATAGAGCCATAGCTCTTATTGTAACCTTGAATTCTCCTTTACAGATAGATAGAAAGTTGTATAGTTCAGCTTGTACGGGGACGTGTGTCTCTGTTGTGACGCAGGAGGTGCGTCTTGAAAACGAAGTGGATATATCTCGCTGCTGCTACGGTGGCGGCGATGATCGGCTCCGGAGCCTTTGTGGCGCCTGGCGCCTTGTCGGCACCGGCCAAGACGACCAGCATGCCGTTGGTCGCATCATCGGCCTTTTCGAAGCCGGCTAGTGACTCGACGCTCTACAGGAAAGACGGTCACCCCATCATGCTCTGCCGCTGGATTAACTGCCAGCCCGGTGACAATTGGCTGATCGGCCTGGTGCGCAGTGGCACGCCGTTCACGATGACCTGCTGGCAGGACGTCAGCCAGTACACCAACGGCACGAACCGGTGGTTCTTCGGAACCGCCCACACCACGGTCGGGAGCGCGAATGGCTGGGTCAACGCCAACTTCGTCATCAATCAGACCAAGGTGCCGCACTGTTAGTTGGTGCGGCACCCAACCCACTACCCGGGCACGGGTCGCGCGCTAGTCATCATTGATGTACTAGACGCGCGACCCCTTTTTTTTGTTGTATACTGCTTATGTATGCTCGCTAAACTCCAACAAAAACGAGCTCTTATAGGATTTGCCGCACTGGCATTATTGTTTATGCCGGCTGCCGCCAGTGCGAACCAGCCCTATTTCAAAGTATTTGGCGGTGATGTTATGAGCGGCGGCTGGTTTGCTTCGGGTAACAGCTGCGATACTTCGCCCGGCGGTCCGTATCAAGACCCCAGCTACTCTAGTAGCCAAGACCCTAGAGCCGGCGGCATCCTGACCTACGAGGCACCAGGAAAGGGCGGGGCCTCTAGTGACTATGGAGCGTTTGCGCTCGGACAAGTTGAGCTCAATGGCTCCTCGAACTATGGTTTTTATAGCGCTGGCGACCTGCCCAGCCAAAATAAGCTAACCTTCGCTAATAACTCCAAAAACGGATACTTTGAAGGCAGCACCCGCCAGTCCAGTTGCATACCGGATTATTACAACCAAAAGATCGGTGCTACTTCGCCAGCCAGTTTTTCTCCCGGGGTTTTTCCAGGCAGTTCCGGCGCTTATTCTTATGACGCCAGCGGCAGTGCTACGCCGCCAGCACTATTTAGCGCCAACACTTCCATTAGTGCCGGCTCAAAAGTCACTATTTTTATCAAAGGCAATGTATATATTAACCACAACATCACCTATGCCGCCGATACGGCTGACAATACGACCAAGTTCGCCCTGGTAGTGCTCGGTAATATTTATATTGATCCATCTGTCGGCCAGCTGGATGGTTGGTATATCGCCCAGCCGGCGACTACCAACGTCGCGGCTGACGAAGGCACGATCTGGACTTGCCATGACGATAGTACGACCAATCCGTTAGCAGCTTCCTACATAACAACTAACTGTGGCAATAAATTGACCGTCAACGGTTCTTTAACTGCCAAACAAGTCAACTTTTTGCGCATCAAAGGTGACGTCTCCAGCGCTTCAGCTGCCGAAGACAGCCTGAGCGGTGCTGCCGCTTCCAGTAACATCGCCGAGATCATCAACTACACTCCGGAAATGGTCGTTGGCGGGCCATTCTTTAACTCAACTTCCTCGAGTAGTTTCAAAATTCAAAGCCTGACAAGCCTGCCGCCTCTGTTTTAGCTGCTAGGTTAGCACTGTTATTAAGCAAAACGCTCATGGTATAATTTGGTTAAGTTATGAACATACTAAGCGGTGGGCAGACAGATTTCTTCGGCCTGGACGTCGGTACTGGTGGTGTCCGCGTCGTCCAGCTAAGGGGCAAGTCGGTCTATCGCTATGGCCAAGTTCCGCTAGTCGGCGTGACGTCGGTTAGCGAGTCTAAAACCGATCACGATAAGCTAGCGGCGGCTATCACTCAGCTTATCCAACAAGCAGGAATTACGACTAAAAATGTAGTAGCCAACGTTCCTTCCAATAAAGTTTTTTCAACCGTGTTGGACATGGACAAAACTACGCCCGAGGCCCTTGCCGCAGCCATCAAAGCTCAAGCCGATTCACTAATTCCGACCCCTTTAGCCAAGTCTAAGATCGACTGGGCGGTCATCGGAGATTCTCCAAAAGATCCTAAAAAAGCTGAAGTTCTACTGTCATCAGTCTCTAACGAGTTCGTAGAAACGAGACTGGATATGCTTGAGGCCGCTGGTTTGAACGTCATCGCTTTTGAACCAGACAGCATGGCTCTGATGCGCTCCGTCGTACCGGCTGATGCCGTGGCGCCACAGCTAGTGCTGGACATGGGCTCTAATGACACCGATTTGGTAGTAGCTATGGGCGGGGCTCCGCATCTGTCACGCGTCATTCCTGTGGGGGCAAACACACTGGTACGAGCCGCGGTTCAGAACCTTAATATCCAACCCGACCAAGCACACCAATTTATCTTCAAGTTTGGCGTCAGCAAGGATAAATTAGAGGGCCAGATTTATAACGCCATAATCAATACCGTAGAGACTTTGATGAACGAGATAGACAAGTCCATTAAATTCTATGGCGAGCGCTACCCGAACACTAAGCTGGATCGAATTGTAGTTAGTGGGGCTATTGCCGTTTTGCCGAATTTGCCACTATATATAGCTAATCGTTTTGGCATGAATGTTGAGATTGGCAACGCCTGGCGCAATATCAACATACCAGCCGAACGCCAGAACGAACTCTTAAGCGTATCTAATATTTTTGCGGTGGCCGCCGGACTAGCGGAAAGGGAAGCATGAGTACCATACAGCTGAACTTACTGCCCGATGTTAAGCTGGATTACGCCAAGGCCCAGGCTTCTCGCGGCAAGACCGCTAGCCTAGCATTCTTGGCCAGCGTTATAGCTCTTGGGGCTCTGATAGTTCTAGTTGTTTTCGTTGACGTGGTCCAGAAGAAGCAACTTAGCGATGCTAGCAACCAAGTCAATAGCGCAACTAGCCAATTGCAAGCTGTCCCCAACCTTACCCAGGTCCTGACGGTCCAGAATCAATTGCAGACTTTATCGACTTTGCATGCTAATAATCATGTCATTTCTCGTATATTTAATTTCCTAACTCAAGTCACTCCATCTTCCGCCAGCTTGGGCCAGCTATCTCTTGATACGGCAAGCAATGCCATAACCATTTCTGGCACCGCGGACTCTCAGCAAACAGTTAATACATTTATCGATACGCTCAAATTTGCTCAATACCAAATCGGATCGTCTAGCTCGACCGCCACGGCCTTCCCGTCAGTTACTGAGAGCAGCTTCAGCATCGGTACGAGCAATGTGAGCTATAGTCTAACAATCCAATTTGACCCTCAAATATTTAGCAATAGCTTGAAAGACGCGCAGGGCAATAACGCTGCTCCGCAACTAGTTGTCAAAAGCCAGACAACTACTAGGTCGGCTCTAGAGGATCCAAATAATAGCTTATTCAGCGGGCAAAGGTAAGAAATATGGCTAGCATTAAACCACCGACCAGAGTTAGGATAAGCCAAGTCCAATCCAATATTTTTGTGATTACGGCTGTGGCCACGGCTATCTGCGTTTTCTCACTGGTTAGCGCAAAAGCCTTATTGTCGCAGGCTTCTTACCAGCGCAAAGTTCTACACGAGCGGCGCGTAGCCCTGAGTATCCTAAGTACAGACAAAACAGCCGCCGGTACTCTAATCGCTCAGTACCAACAAGTTTTTGAGAATTCTGACCCAACTAACGTAATTGGCGGCAAAAACGATAGCAGTACCTCAGCTGTTCCGCCGGACGGCGATAATGCGCGAATTGTGCTAGACTCTCTGCCTACTAGCTTTGATTTTCCGGCTTTGATATCTAGCGTGTCGGCGATTTTGTCTGACGACGCTATCTCCAGCCCGGCAATCAATGGAACCGACCAAGGATCTTCCACTGCGCCTACCTCTTCGGTCAACCCAGCCCCCATACCGATACAGCTGTCGATCGGCGGTAACGGCTCGTACGCTAATATCCAACGGGTTATAAACGATTTGGAACGCTCCACTCGACCATTCGACATAACCAACCTCCAGCTTTCTGGCAGTGCTGGATCAATGACCTTTAACGTGCAGGCTACTACTTATTATCAACCGGCTCGCAGTTTCAATTTGACGACAAAGGCGGTCAATTAAGATGAAAAAGAAAAACGATAATTTGCTCAAGCTTATTTTGGTTGGCATGGTGACCGCGGTGTTCGCCTGGATTATCAGCGGGATCGTCTTTAAATCGCCAATTCATAGCGCCCAAGCACCTACGGCGCCAAAGGTTACTTCATCTTTTCCTGACGTCAAAAATAACCCAGCTTACAATAGCTTCTTAAACAGCCAGGCGCTGGATCCAACCCAACCAATCCATATTGGCAATTCGTCTAACACGACGCCATTCTCGGGGTCGCAATAGGTAGGCGATGAATGTCCTGTCGCCGACAACTCAAGAAAAAGTCGAAGAAGCTTTAGTCCGAGAGGGCTTAGTCACTGAGCCCCAACTCCAGGACTTAAAGAACAAATCAAACACTGAGGGCAAGCCTCTGCTAGGCCTACTGGTTGACGGCAGGCACATAACAGACGAACAGTTGACCAAAGCTTTAGCGGATGCCAGCGGCGTACCATACGTTAATTTGAATACCGCACAGATTAAATCGGAAATCCTCAGCCTGCTTCCAAAAGATATAGCCGAGCACTACATGGCAGTACCGCTCGGCGAGATGCGTAACGACTTAGTGATAGCCATGCTTGATGCTGATAATGTCCAAGCCGTCGACTTTTTATCCAACCGCATCGGTCGATCTTTGAAGGTTTATGCTGCCTCTGAGGCGGGCATAAAGCACATTTTGGGCCAGTACGGTAAAAGCAGCTTAGCGCATGGCGTGGCAACGATCTTAAGCGGTACAGGCCGGAACGAAACTGACGAAAATGCCGACATGAACGTTGTCGGCACACCTGAACAAAAGGTCCAGACGCTAGTCCAGGACTCGCCCGTCAGCAAGGCTTTGAGCGCGATCTTGGAATATGCCGCTAACAACCAAGCTAGCGATGTTCACATGGAACCGGCTGAAAACGATCTACGGATTCGCTGCCGTATCGATGGAGTGATGCGCGAGTTGATGAAATTACCAAGGAGCGCTGAAGCTCCGCTAGTCAGCCGTATAAAAATTTTATCCAACCTAAAGATTGACGAACACCGCACGCCTCAGGACGGTCAATTTTCTATCAAAGTTGGCGAAAAAGCCATCGACTTACGCGTAGCAGTCAGCCCCACGGTTTGGGGCGAAGAGGTAGTGCTCCGATTGCTTGATAAATCCGGCACCAACTTAGGGTTAGAAGATATGGGCTACACTGGCCGGGCTTTGCGGTTGCTAAAAAAAGGCTTAACCAGGCCGCACGGCATGATTCTGACCTCAGGCCCGACTGGTTCGGGCAAGTCAACCAGTATGTACGCCATGATCCAGACTATCAAAGACGACGCTATCAATATTATTACCCTAGAGGATCCAGTCGAATATAAAATCGAGGGCGTCAACCAGATTCAGGTTAATCCGGATATCGGCCTAACGTTTGCCACTGGCCTTCGTTCAATTCTGCGCCAGGATCCTGACGTTGTGATGGTCGGCGAGATTCGCGATAAAGAGACGGCCAGCCTGGCAGTCCAAGCCGCCTTAACCGGTCATCTGGTCTTCTCAACCCTGCACACCAATAGCGCTGCCGGTATCTTGCCGCGCCTTTTGGACATGGCTGTTGAGCCGTTCTTGATCGCCAGCACAGTCCATACTGTCATCGGCCAAAGATTAGTTCGCCGCGTCGTTCCGGGCGGCCCAACTTATCAATCGAACAAGGCTGAAACAGCCGCCATCCATGCTACTGTCGGTCATCTTTTGCCCAAGACCCAGGCGGACATACCCAAGGTTGCTGTCGACCTCGGTTACCAGAGCTTGCCGTTAGCGGGGCAAAACGCTTATACTTTGGTTAAAGGTGCCGAGACGCCCGACAATCCGTTGGGCTACAAAGGTCGCCTAGGTCTTTACGAAGTGTTTGAGATAACAGAAACAATTTCTGATCTGATTCTCAAGCGCTCACCCAGTTCAATTATCGAAAGGGCTGCTGTCGCTAACGGTATGATAACCATGCGCCAAGACGGTTATCTAAAAGTATTGGCAGGCATGACAAGCTTGAGCGAAGTAGATAGGGTATCGGCCGCGGATGAGTAAGGGCACCAGTATAAGGGGTAAATAAGTGCAACCGATCAAAATAGAAGTCTTGCTAGAAGAAGTTATTAAGCGCAAAGCGTCGGATTTGCACCTGCAGGTTGGCTTGCCGCCAACACTAAGAATCGACGGCTCGCTTACACCAGTTCAGACCGCGCCCAAACTCAATGAGGCGGCTGTAGAGGCGCTAGTTTTCAGCTTACTGGATGCCGAACAAAAGAAAATCCTGCTACGTGATAAAGAGTTCGACTTTTCTTTTGCCTTTGGTGATTTAGGCCGCTTCCGTGTTAATGCCTTCCACGAGCGCGGCAATTTAGCCGCAGCTATGCGCCTGATTCCAAACCAAATTCGCTCGGTCACCGAGCTGGGATTACCAGCCGTTATCAATAAATTTACGGAGTATTCTCGTGGTTTAGTACTCGTCACCGGTCCAACTGGCTCAGGCAAGTCGACGACCTTAGCCGCACTACTCGATAAGATCAATTCCGAGCAAGCCAAGCATATTATTACTATCGAGGATCCAATTGAATACACCCACTATTCCAAACGTTCCCTGGTCGTCCAGCGTGAAGTTCACTATGACACCTACAGTTTCTCGGCGGCGCTGCGCTCCAGCCTGCGTGAGGATCCGGACGTAGTTTTGATCGGTGAAATCCGCGACCTGGAGACGATCGCCAGCGCCATAACCATTGCCGAGACCGGCCATCTAGTGCTGGCTACTCTGCACACTAACAGCGCTTCTCAGAGCATAGATCGTATGATTGATGTCTTCCCACCGCACCAACAGCCTCAGGTCAGAGCCCAGCTCGGTAACATTTTGATGGCCATTTGCTCCCAGCGTTTAGTGCCAGCGCTGACTGGCGGCCGCCTAGCGGCTGTCGAAATCATGGTCGCTAACCCCGCTGTTCGAAATATTATCCGGGAAGGCAAAAATTATCAGCTGGAAGCTGTTATCCAAACAGGCGCTGAGTCTGGTATGCAAAGTATGGACCACGTTCTCGCTGACATGATTCACGCTGGCAAAGTCAGCTATGATGAAGCTCGTAACTGCGCTGTCGATCCAGAAGAACTTGATCGACTGATGAGGGGCTAGAGCTAAAAACGTGAACGACCAACAACAACCGCCAAAACCCGCCAAACATCCAGCAGCGCCCGTTGCTGACATCGACATGGGCAATTGGCGCAACCGCGTCCCGACTAAGCAAAAAGTTATTTTTTCTCGCCAAATGTCTACATTGGTGAACGCTGGCCTGCCGCTAGTCCAGAGTCTCCAGACAGTCAAAACCCAGACCCCCAATAAAACGCTGAAAATCATTATTACCGACATCATCAACGACGTTGAAGGCGGCTCCTCGCTAGCTAACTCACTACTCAAATACCCGAAAGTCTTTGACAAAGTTTATGTCAGCTTGGTGGCGGCTGGCGAAGCTTCTGGCACGCTTGATAGCAGCCTAGAACGACTAGCCAACCAGCAGGAGAAAGACAGCGAAATCGTCTCAAGAGTGCGCGGCGCCTTACTTTACCCCGCGATCGTTCTAGTGGTTCTACTCGGCGTCATGATTTTTATGATGGTGGCGGTCATTCCTCAGGTTCAAAGCCTATATAACCAATTGCCAGGCGCGCATCTGCCACTTGTTACTTCAATACTACTAGATACGGCTCACGGCCTGATCAAAGTCTGGTGGGTTGTCGTTCTGGTATTGATACTGGCAGGCTACTTGTTCAGACGCTGGACAGCTAAACCCGGCGGTCGTGAATCATTTGACGCGGCTAAAATGAATCTGCCGATAATTGGCCCGTTGATGATGAAACTTTACATGGCCCGTTTTACCCGCACGGGTGCTACTTTGATTAGTGCGGGCGTGCCAATGATCCAAGCCTTAGATACGACCGCTGACGCCGTTGGCAACGCCCATCTCGCTAAGGCTATCAACCAGGCTTCTGAAGATGTCAAGGGCGGTAAATCATTGTCAGCTAGCCTTACTGGCAATAAAGACTTTCTGGAATTAGTTCCAAACATGATCAATATTGGCGAGCAATCGGGAGCCTTAGACGAAATGCTCGGCCGAGTAGCTGATTATTATGAGAAGGAAGTAGACAACCAAGTTCGCACCATCTCTACGATTTTGGAGCCAGCCTTAATGATCATCGTCGGTATCATGGCCTTGGTTATTGTTGCTGCCGTCCTGCTGCCGATTTATAGCCTCGCAGGCAAGGGGTTAGGCAACATCTAAAAGTATTGCCAAATAACGCTTATGGTTCTAGTATGTAGTCATGTAATAAGAAACTTAAATGCCAAGGGGGGCATAAAGGGCAATGAAAATTTTGAAAACTAAAAGGCAACACGGTTTTACGATCATCGAAGTTATGATCGTTCTAGCGATTGCCGGCTTGATCATGGCAATCGTCTTCTATGCTGTACCGCAGCTGCGCCGAAGTTCCAACGACAATGCAAGACGAAACTTAGGCACGCGTATTAGCTCAGAGTTAAATAACTATGCGGCTAATAACCAGGGCGGACTGCCAATCGCGGGAGCGACTACCACTTTCGCGAACTGCACAACCATCGCGACAGCTGGTGGCTGTAACAGCTGGTACACCCGTTACCTTACCGGTGTTAACATTACAGACCCAAGCGGTTCGACAGAAACTATCAACGCGGCAAATAACTCAGTGACCACAACGCCCACCTGGGCTACTGCTAACCTATGGATTAACTTTGGTGCCAGCTGTTCGGGCGAGGCCTTTGCTTCCACGGGTAACGGCAGCCAGACCTACGCCATATTGGTAGCCTTGGATAAGAGCAACACGTTCTACTGTATCTCTAGCCAGTAAAGATAGAATCTCTAAGCTTTCATCAGAAACCACTCGTTCTTTTTGAAAAAGGGCGCGTTTAGGCGTTAAATAGCGGTAATGCTTATTGGATTTTTGTTGGCGGTTCTTGGCCTGATTGCCGGCAGTTTTGCTGGAGCACTAGCCTGGCGGCTGCACGAAGGCTTAGATTTTGTCCGAGGCCGTAGCCAATGTCCGCATTGCGGCCACAAGCTTAGCCCTTTAGAGCTGATCCCGATCTTCAGTTTCCTGTTTCTCAGAGGGCGCTGCCGAGCCTGTCAAGCCAAGATCGGAGCTCATTATCTGGTCGTAGAGTTGCTTGGTGGCCTGACTTTTGCCGGCTCTTATATATATTGGCCAGCTAACTTGGCTGATCACGGTCAGCTGGTCCTGTTTGTAACTTGGTTAATTGTCGCGGTCGGGCTGTTGGCTCTGCTGGTCAGCGACCACCTCTGGATGATCCTACCGAGCAAAATCATCTACAGCATGTTGGGCGTAGCAGCGGTTGGCCAACTCGTATATTTAATTGGTTATGCGCCTCAAAAAGCTCACTACGCGCTGCTCTGGGGAACTTCCGTGTTGGTGGCTAGCGGCATATTCTTCGTAATGCACGAGGCATCAAAAGGCCAGTGGATTGGTTTTGGCGATGTGCGTTTGGGACTGGTAACGGGAACAATTCTGGCCAGTCCTGCTAAAAGTTTTTTGATGATTTTTTTGGCGTCTGTGCTTGGCGTAGCTTACTCTTTGCCTCATTTGCTGGCTCGCCGCCGCACTTTGAATGACCGGATACCATACGGACCGTTTCTGATTGTTTCGGCGGCTCTGGTCTTGCTTTTTGGCGGACATCTTTTGGATTGGTACAACCAGCACCTGCTCCACCCCTGAAAGTTGCAACCCGCTTATGATATAATTCAACCTAAGATGAGTAGGCTGGTGGAACTATTTCCGCAGAGAGGGTATACCATTGTCGAGGTCATAATGGTTCTGGCGGTCACAGGCGCAATTTTTGCCTCTGCCTGGGGGCTTTTTAGTGGACAGAGCGGCGAAACCGAATTTACCCAGTCAATGCACGATATTGAATCACTAATACAGAGTTATTCCACAGAGGTTTTGTCAGGCGCTTTACCTAGCGGCCAATCCTACGCTTGCTCAGCCGCCACTGGCCGGCCAGTTCTAGATACTAACAACCAGGCTGGCATAGGGACCAATGAAGACTGCGTCTTTTTAGGCCGCGCCATTCAGGTCACCGACCAGTCGGGAGACATATCAATTTATACAGTTCTGGGTGATCGGACCCAGCATAACGGCAGCACTGATACCGGCGTGCCGGCTACGACGCTGAGCCAGGCCGATCCGGAAATTACTCTTGATACTAACGGCGGCAATGTCTGGCTACGGGCCTATACTTTGCAGGGCGGGGCCACTGTTAAGTCTTCGACGATTGACAGCGCCTCAGGGCAATATCCGCTGATTGGTTTTTATAATAATTTGACCCGAAGCGGTGCCAGTACCAGCTTAACGGCCGAAGGTTACCAACTAACAACTAATGTTAAATCCTGCATCGAGAACGATCCAACCTGCCAACCCCAGGCTGTCGCTCAGTGGAATTTGTGTATGTCGGACGCTAATGGCAAGACAACGGCCCAGTTAGTAACAAACGTTTTGCCGTCCGGAGTAACCACTAAATTGAACTTTGTGAGCTGCTAATGAGAAACCAACTGCGTAAATTTACGAACCTAAGCGCCAGAGGCGACACTATTGTGGAAGTTCTAATCAGCATAGCAGTCCTGGCAACCGTTTTTGGTGTGGCCTTTACTTCTAGCAGCCAAAGCTTGCAGCAAGGCAATAACGCCGCCAATCGTAACCAAGCTGTCCAAATTGCCGAGCAGCAAATCGCCATTATCAAGAATAAAGAAGCTGGCACTACCACGCCGACCTACCCGTCAAATACACTATTTTGCCTAAAAAGTGACGGCACTGTCGATACTGCCGATATCGATTCTGGTACAAAGAGCTGCAATTTTTCTACTCAAACACCGTTTGGGGTTGCCGATACTTTCGACCCATCGACCACAAACTTTACAGTCAGCGTTTCTTGGCCGGCCCAGCATAATATTACTGACCAGACTAAACTCTATTACCACAGCTTAAATGCCCAGGGAACCGCCTGTGTGCCCCATCCTGGCCAGCCATGCATATCCGTCGCACCCGCAAAGAGCGGAGAGCTGCCCGGATGAAAAGTTTAAGAAAACAAACCGGGTTTACCATTATAGAACTGACCATAGCTACGACCATCTTCTCAATTATTTTAGTGGGTGCCCAAGCCGGCTTTATCGAGATCGGCCGCCTATTTTATAAAGGGGTTTCTACGACTCAAACCCAACAAACCGCTTCCAATATCCTAGCCGATATCAAAAATAACATTCAAACTGCACCCTCAATTACATTAAAAACGAGCGCTAATGGTTATACTTATTATTGCGTGGGAAATACTAGATACACAGTCAATATCAATCACGAAGTTGACCTATCCAGCCAAGAAACATACGGAGCGGGGGGCAACTACGGTTTATTGCGCGACAGCTTGTCGGGTTCTACTGCCTGTGCGGCGCCCTGCGATCCGGCTACGTCTTGCCCGGCCGGGACCACGGCTTTAAATAATCCTAGCGAACTGCTTGGCAATAAGATGCGCCTGATGCAGTTCGACATTTCGCAGCCCGACTCCTCCGGCAGCCCTAACCTTTATAACGTCTCGATGGTCGCGGTCTATGGCGATGACAACGCGCTGGGCTACACCAATCAAAACGACATTACGACTGTGTTTTGCAACGGTTCCTCGTCTAAGCAACAGTTCTGTTCCGTCAGCCGCTTAAATTCAAGCGCCTTCCACGGGGTAGGGGCATGAACTGGCGGCTAATTAAAAAGATACGTGGCCAGGATGGTCTAGCCTCCATAGTTATTGTTAGCGTTTTAATAGTCATGATAACTCTTGTCAGCCTGGGTTTTGCAAAAATAATGAACCGCGCGACCCACAATGCTCTAAATAACCAGCTGTCAACGGCCGCTAATTACGCTGCGCAGTCGGGAATTAACGACGCCATTGCCTACCTAAAAGCCAATCCTAGCGCCACCGCCAGCAAGTGCTCTGATTTGTCCGGACAGCAGGCTTTTGCTAGCTCCAATCTGTCAGGTGATGGCGTAACCCAATATAGCTGCGTGCTGATCAACGAAAGCCCGACCAGTTTGCAATACCAAAATCTGCCGCCTGACCAATCTGAAATCGTCAAAGCTACGACTTCAGCCGCACCCGACCAATTTATGTTTTCCTGGCAAAGTACCGATCGCACCAAAGCTAGTCAGCCAGCCGGTCCGGGGACGACTCTGCAAGACGTCACAACCTGGAGCACCAATAATTACACGCCGATCCTACGAGTTAGCCTTTATCCGATCCCCTCTAACGGTTCCTTGGGCGGTGTAGAGGCAGCTTCCAGAACCTTCTTCTTCTATCCGACCAGCGCCGGCGGTAATGTTACCAAAATTCCATACTCCACCACTGATGGCAGTGTTGTACCGACCAACTGTGGTACCAAAAATGTCATAGGTTTCACTGGTACGGCCGACTACGACTGCAATATCGTGCTTAACGCGCTATCATCAGCCGGCGCCAGTTATTTTTACTTTCGCATCACGCCAATCTACGGCCAGTCAGATGTCGAGGTCCAGGCCAATGACGCTGGCAACAAGGTCACCACGTTTACCGATGCCCAGGCCGTGGTTGATGTAACCGGCAAATCCGGCAGTGCCGTTAAGCGGCTGGAAGCCCGGATTGATATATCCGGCACTGGTACAACTAGCACAGGAAACATTGACCCAACTGATACAGTCGCTCCGGAATACGCCTTGCGCCAGGCCATGGCCATCTGCAAACGCCTAAACGTTTCTGGCTCCAATGTCACTATCGACAGCTCCTACTGCGGCCTGAATATTCAAAATCCGACTTCGCAGGTGCCGACTGTCACGACGGCTCTCCCTGTTCCGTTTGCCGGCAGTGCTAACGGCAGTAGCCCATTCACGAAGTTTGGCGGAACGATTAACCCCAATGGTCTAGCGACCCAGGCTTACTATCGCTGGTCTGGGAACAGCCCGCCGCCGTGGGGGAGCTCGCCTTTTTCAAATGCACCTACCGCCGGCTCCCAGCCTAACACTAGCGCTGGTTGCACTCTATACACCGCCACCTTCAGTGTCGGTAGCGGCAGCGCTTTAGTCAACGACTCCCGGGTGGCAGTTTATAAAGGTGATGGCGCGACCCATGTCTATCATTCTAATTGTGGCACAGACACTTATTATTATCAGTTATGTGCTTCCAACTCCGCCGGAACGGCTTGCGGCCACGAAGTTTCCTTCACCCTGGGTACGGGAAGTTCGAGTAGCTCCAGCAGCTCCGGTTCCGGCAGTAGCAGTAGTGGCGGTACCAGTTGTAGCGCTCCTAGCGTCTCAGGCAGCGGTTACATCGTGTCTGTAGGCGGCAGTTGTCCTTATCACTTTGTATCAGCGAGCGTTCAATACTGTCCAAACGCTGGCGGCGGCCCGCAAACAGCCAATGCCAGTCAGGGCTGGTCAACTAGCGGCAGCTTTGATTTCTTCGGCAATTTTGGATGGGCAAATCCATATGCTGCTTCCGCCACTGGTTCCGATGCCAGTGACGCAAGTGGATCCAATGCCCAGTCTAACAATACAAATTGGTCTCCAGGGGGCGACAGCGGTTGTACGCACTCCTCGAGCAGCAGCAGCTCTAGTAGCAGTAGTGGAGGGGCCAGTTCAAGTTCTTCAAGCTCATCTTCAAGCTCCAGTAGTTCAAGCTCGTCCTCCAGCTCTAGTAGCGGTGGCGGCCAGACATGCAATAACGGTGCTATTAACCCGCCCTTATGTAACAACTTTCCAAATTAAATAAGCTATGAACGATACATTACCACCTCCGAACATAAACCTGCCAAGCTCAGTCCTGGAGAAGATTCGGCACAAACGGACCCTGATTGAGCTTACGGTTGGTCTCTTAGTTGTCCTTGGCTTGGTGGCCTTTACTGTCTATCTAGTATGGCCTGGGCGGGCGCCTGCCAATTCATCAGGCTTTGCTACGCAGAAATGGCTAGGCCTTTCAAGCTATACGGCCTGTGATAAAAGCCAGCACCAGGGCATTTCTTTTCTGAAACCAACGGCCTTTAACCAAGAATCCATCTCTATCTCTCCCGCCCAAGCCGTTTTCTACAAGGCGGTTAGCGGTAGTCCGACCACTGTGGGGGTGCTGCTGGCTACATGTACCGACCAACCAACTCCCACTGCGGCGTACCTAGCAGAAGTCAGCAAAAACGCGGCCGCTGTATCACCTCAGGGCAGTTCCTTGTGGCCCCTTTTTCAATTTGCCGCCGGGCATACATCCGATAACTATGGCATTAGCTTCGGAAAAATCAGCTCGTTTAAAAACACACATGTAAAGAATAATGCCTGGCGAATGAATTTGTTATTTAGCCGCAGCAGCTCGGCCTCATCTTCTCTGCCTATCCAAAAAGAGGGCCTAATCCTCTGGTTGGCTGGTAAAACTACGTGGTACTACGTCCTACTTTCAGCTACGACCCCCAACTGGCAAGCCAACCAGACAACCTGGAATAAAATTCTGGACAGTGTTCAAATCGACCGGTAGCTACCTCTATTGCCATAGTGCTAGTGTTATGTTATAATTCACCTGTCCTAAGGTGGACGCTTCAAGCCGTGTTAGGACGCGGCAGCAGTTTTCCTCGACATCTGAAGGGAAGGCAACATGGAGCGGATTTTGACAACCATTGTCGGGGCTGCCGCGGTTCTTCTCGTGGCGGTCAACATCGGTGCGGCTGAGCCCCTCAAGGCCAAGCCGCCGCCTAAACCAGTTCTTAGCGTCGGCACGCCGGCCGTTTCGGGCAACCAGGTCAACCTGGTCTACTCGGGCCGCGTCGGCAAGAAGACGTTTCTGCCCAGTGTTCGCTGGACGATTGTCGGCGAGACGGACGCCTCTGGTGCTCCGCTGCCGGTCCAGTTGTCTAGCGGCGTCGGCAAGTCGGTGAAAGGCTTCATCGCGGGCGGCTACAAGCTGAACCTCACGGTCAAGCTGTCGACGCCCAAGACGAATGCGCATCAGGCAGCTACTACGCCCCTGATCACCGTCACGGCCCTGCTCGGCAACTACACGGCTATAGGCACGCAGGCGCCGAGCATCCAGCCGTTCAACGGCTCAGGAGACGCCTACTGCGATTGGCAGAACGCCTTCGGTGGTCAAGGTGCATACAGCGTAAGCGATGGTCCTCCGCCACGAGTGAGTCTCCCAGCAACCTTCCATTGCGGTCCGTCGACCGCTACAGGAAGTTGCAGCAACTGGCAGGCTTTGCCTCCGTCGCCACCTACCGATGTAGTGCCGGCGTCCAATAGGACCTCCGGCATTGCGGACGGAACAGTGATGACGACCGGCTTCAACGTCTACGGCGGCAAGGTCGTCTGCACCAGCGGGTATACAGCTATCCCAATGCTGTGGGTCCGGTTCTGGTACTACGACACCAACGGGCCTGGCTGGACCAAGCTGCTGGATAGCTGTGAGTTGCCCCTTGCAGGGGTAACGAGCTTCACAGTCCCCCCGAACTGGGGCGGCTGGGTCAATTTCTACGCGAGCCTGCTGACGTTCGATCCGAACAAGAAGTTGTCCAACTCGAACCAGTACATCACCGACGATCCATCGAACGGCAGATGGCTGAAGGGGAATATCGATCCCTGCAAATACGGCCTACCGTCGATCAACACGGCCGGGATAAACGCCGGCTAACACCAAGGACACAAGCCGGAGGCGCGCAGATCTGCGCGCCTCCGGTAAAAAACTTATAGCTCTTACGCTTGTTATAATATTTATAATGAAATCAATGGAAACGAGGACATTGAGCCTCAAAGCTTCCTTTTTTGGCGCTAAGATTTATTGGCGCATACGGTTGAAGGGGCTACTATCCACTCAGCTCCTTATCTGGCTGTCATTAATTGCTTACCGCTATCTTAGCTACTACAAGGGTTTTTTGTCTTCCTCAACACAAACGATTCTATTTTACTTGGCAATTATGTACGCCCTTTATGCCCTGGGTTTTTACCTGTTAGCGCCAGTTGAGAAAGTTAGAACATCAAAAGGGCCTCTAGCGATTGCTGCCCTCCAGAGCCTAGCAGTTGGTATCGCTCAATTCGTAAAAACTGGGCCTAGAGACTACACGCATCCGCTAAGCCGCATCTCCAGAATAGAGAAAAGGGCGTTATTGTTCAGTATCGTGAAGTTCTATTTCATACCGATGATGCTGAACTTTTTAATTAGTAATTACGATAGCTTCAGGCAGGGGATTGATGGCCTTGGTCCGGTGAGCCAGCTGTTTACAATCAACAACTTCAACTTTTTAATCTATCCGATGCTATTCTCTTTATTCCTGGTTACAGATACGGGTTTTTTCGCGTTCGGTTATATTTTTGAATCAAGTCGGTTAAAAAATTCTCTTCGTTCGGTTGAACCAACGATCTTGGGCTGGCTGGTCTTACTTCTTTGCTACCCACCATTCAACAGCCTAGTAGGAAACTATGTTCCGTGGCACGCGAATGACTACGCCAGCTTCGCCTCACCAACCGCTACCTTCTGGTTGCGCTTAGGGGGCCTGCTCCTGATGGGTTTCTACGCTTCAGCTTCAGTCGCCTTGGGGCCAAAGGCCTCGAACTTAACCAACCGGGGTATTGTGGACTATGGACCCTATAGATTGGTTCGGCACCCAGCATACATTTCTAAAAATCTGGCCTGGTGGATAAGCCTATTGCCGGTTCTGAGCCTACCAGCCATTGGCGGTATGTTGGTATGGTCGTTCATCTACTTCATGCGGGCTATAACCGAAGAACGCCACTTGTCTGCCGACCCTGACTATGTGGTTTATTGCAAAAAAGTTAGATATCGTTTTATCCCCGGACTAATTTAATAAAATAGACTTCCTTTTGATTTGGCCCGGGCGGGAGGTTCTCCCGCCCGGGCTGCTTGCTTCTAGCTGTGGCTGAAGAAGTAATTCGCCGCTTGCTGGGGCTCCCCCAGTAGGGCGTAGTCCTTGTGGTACTTCAGGCGATACTTGGCGTAGTAGGCCGGCAATCCTTGACACACCGGGTCGTACTGGTGGCAGAAGGACAGCACAAGACGAACTTTCTGTCTGCTGAAGAGCGAACGGTCGCCCAGCCTGCCGTTGAGCGGATGGAACTCGCTCTTTGGCGAGCGGTAGAGGTGAACCCTGTCGACGGCCGTGTCTTGACCATTGAAATACGGGTCGCCGAACAGCACCATTCCGGCCACGTATTTTGCGCCGCCTGACTGGTACACATCGGCCGCCGCTTGTGCGCCCTGGCTGTAGCCAACCAGGTAGATCGGGGTTTTTCGGCAGCGGTTCTTCAGCTTGGAAAGCTGACTTGCCAGCCACTTCTTCCCGACCACTACCGAAGCGTGGTACTTACCGAGGAAACCGATTTTGGTCGCAGCCCCCAGCATGTCGACCCAACTTCCGGCAGCCGGGTAGGGATTCGAGATGACCTGGACGTTCAGGCCGGCGTGTAGGCTCTCGAAGGTAGATACGAAAGCTGCGCCGGCTGGACTGATTTCGCCCTTTGGTCGCCCAGAGCCCCGGTTGTCGATGATCGTGTAGTCCGGGCAGGCCGGGGGCATTATTGCAGCTGGTTTCGGTGTTGCCGGAGGTTTCATCACCAGCGAATCTTCGTTGTAGCCGCAGCTGAACGACGCCAGAGTCAGGTACTCGGTCGGCGGAAAGTATTTGGAAGGATTTGTCGGCAGCGTCATCGGAAGGGTGTGGAACCGGATTGTGATCCTCGCAAAAGCGGGATGGTCGAAACCGGTCGATCCATAGTCCCATCCGTAGAAATTCTGGATGTAGGTTCCACCGTATCCGTAGAAGGCTGCGGTGACGTTGTCATCGTTGTACTGAAAGGTGTAAGAGAACGTCAGGCTGAAGCTGAAGATCAACTGTCCTGCGCCCGCGTTGTTAGCCGCGTAGGAGAACTTTTCGATGGTTGGACTCTGACATCCGTCATCCGTGCGTGTTGTAGTCGAACCCCTGGCGGCATTTGTTGATTGCGCACCAACAGTCGCGCAGCCGATAAGGGCCGCCAAAGCGGCTATTTTCTGGAACCGCGACATTCGCAGCCTGCCTTTAGCTAGAAGTTGTCAAAGGTCAGGCGCCACTTAAGGCGCCTCTTCAGACCAAAAGGAAGTCTAACTACGTTTTATAACAAAAACCGGCGAAAATAAATTACTTACGTTTAGTATGAAACTTTTCATGCACCGCTTTAAGGTGCGGATCGGTCACGTGCGTATAGATCTGAGTAGTAGCGATATTAGAGTGCCCAAGCATAGCCTGTACGGAGCGCAAATCAGCACCGTTCATCAAAAGATCGGTGGCAAACGAGTGTCTTAGCGTATGCGGACTGACGTGCTTGGTGATGCCAGCCAACCGGGCGTAGCGGGCAACCATTCGCTGTACGCTGCGGGCCGTCAAACGACTGAAATTACCACTAGTGTTGACCTTTTTGGAGCCGCTGTAGCGGACAAATAATGATTTGGAATTATCTTGGCGCAGCTCCAGGTATTTTTTAATCCAACCGGCAGCCTCTGGGCTTATAAAAATTGGCCGGTCTTTTTGGCCCTTGCCGCGGACCATGAACTCGCCCCTCTCCAGGTTTATGTGGTCGCGGTCCAAGCCAACCAGTTCACTGACACGAAGGCCACTAGAGAACAATAGCTCGATAATTGCTCGGTCGCGGGCGCCAGCCACCTTTGAGGTGTCGGGCTGAGCGGCTAATCTGCCAAGCTCTTCGGGGTTCAAAAAGGTAACCTGCGGTCGCTGGGTGCGGGCCAGCTCGATTTTATCAGCTGACAGGGCAGTTAGCCCTCGCTTGGCACAAAAACGCAGGAAAGAGCGCAGGGCGATCAGATGGTAGTTCTGGGTAACCTTCGATAACTCGTCAGAAGTGTTAGTTCCCAGTCGATTTAGCCATAGCCGCCACTTTCGAATTAGCTCGGGGTCAATGTCAGATAGTTTAATATCACCAGCAAAGTCGCTCAGTCGGGTGAGGTAGTGGCTGTAGTTGGCAATCGTCTTGGCCGAGCGGTTTTGCTCAAGCTCTAGGTACTCTAAAAAGTCAGCTACGGCTTGGTCGTACGATGTAGAAGCCATAAGCTTTATTCTAGCAGAATATTGTACGACGCAGTTTTTGAACACAAAAAATATTCAACTTGCATGACTCATTCAACCTGTTAAAATATGAATCAATGGAAAAAACTTTAGTATTATTGAAGCCCGACGCAGTGCAGCGCGGCCTGGTCGGAGACATTATCGGTCGCTTCGAAAAGACTGGTTTAAAAATAGTCGCAACCAAGATGGTGAGGCCGGACAAAGAACTGGCTGAGAAGCATTATCCGCATCACCGCCGTGAATTTATAGAGGGTATGGGCAACAAGACCCTAGGTAGCTACAAGGAAGAGGGGCTAAACCCGCTAGAAGATTTAGGCACGGACGATCCGCACGCTATCGGCCTGATGGTTCAAAAGTGGCTGGTAGACTTTTTAACCTCTGGTCCAGTCATAGCGCTGGTGCTGGAAGGAAAGGGCGCAATCCAAAAAGTACGCGAGATAGCTGGCCACACCATCCCGGTGATGGCCGCTCCTGGCACGATCCGGGGTGACCACTCCGATGACTCGCCGGCTAAGGCTAACGCCGAAAAAAGGGCCATCCAAAATCTGGTGCATGCCTCTGGCGACAAAACCGAGGCCGATCTAGAGATTGAGCTGTGGTTTACACCCGAAGAGCTGTACTCTTACGAAAAAAACGCTGACATCGCCTAGAATAGAACCTAGGCCCCTGTAGTTCAATGGATAAAACAACTCCGTCCTAAGGAGAAGCTAGAGGTTCGACTCCTCTCGGGGGCACCATTAAGCGCGTTTTTCGATACAATATAAGCATGAGCGTATCCGCCCCGACAGAAGCTAAACCAAAAAGCAGACGCTTCAAAGATCAGTTCGAGGAAGAAGATGTTCTTCTAGTTTTTAGAAAACACCCGATCGTTATGCGTAAAGGCCTGCTACTGGCGTCCGCTGGGCTACTAATTGGCCCGCTCTACACCATTGTTCTGACCACCATCCATAAAAACGACCCGCCTAGCGTCGGCTTCTTTTTCGCCAGCTTGGGTCTCTCATTTTTGCTTTCCTTAGTCCTGATTTTTCCCTGGTGGGTGAGGTGGTATTTTAGCGTCTATATTATGACCAGCCACCGTTTTATCCAGCAGACCAGAAGTATCTTGCAAGTTAATGTCGTAGATATCAGCCTGGAGCAAGTCCAGATGATCAACTACCAAGTCTCTGGCCTAGAACAGACACTCCTGGGCTTTGGTACAATAGTCGTACAGACGTTTGTTGGCGATTTGGTTATCCATGATGTGCACCATCCCGCTCGTATTCAGCAAAAAATGGTGCATATATTAAGGCAGCTCGGTATCCATCCAGCACAGCGTCCCGGAACAGATGATGAGGAGCATAAGATTATAGAGTCATGAGGCGCAAGTTAAAGAAAGTCCGGGCGGTCAAGGAAAAAGTCAGCGATGCGGTGGCCGAGAAGGCTGTAGCCTTAAATCCGCTTAACCCGCCCAAGCCTGAGGAACCGCCAAGTCTAGCCAACGTTCCACGGATTACCGACGAAAACATTACCGAGCATCGTGAAGAAGTTTTAAAGGGCGCCCGCAAGTATATCTACCCGCTGGCTCACTCTAAGCGGCGTATCGTCACCGTTACCTTCAGCATTATCGGGGCTGCTATGGTTGGCTTTTTAATCTACTGCAGCTTAGCCCTATACAACTTCTACCAATACAACACCTTCTTATATCGCGTGACGCAGGTCGTGCCTTTTCCGATCGCCAAGGCCGACGGACATTACGTCAACTACGAAAACTATTTGTTCGAACTCAGGCACTACGTCCATTACTACCAAACCCAGCAGCAGCAAAACTTCTCAAGCAATGACAAGCAATTGCTCCAATTCCGAACCCAAGCCTTAAACGACGTAATCAACAACGCCTATATAAAGGTTTTGGCATCCCGACACGGCGTATCGGTATCTGGTAAAGAAGTTGACCAGCGTATCACTGAAGTTCGCGACCAAAACCGGCTGGGCAGCAACGACAAAGTCTTTGCCGATGTTCTAAGGGATTATTGGGGCTGGTCGGTAACTGATTTTAAGCGTTCGCTCAAAGACCAAATCCTGGCCGAGAAAGTCGTCGCCAAACTCGATACCGCCGATACCGCTCGGGCAAATTCTATCTTGGCCCAACTAAAATCTGGTGCCGATTTTACCGCTCTAGCCAAGCAGACATCTGACGACCCATCCGCCAAAACTAGCGGCGGCGATTACGGCGTAGCTATCGCCAAAGATAATCCCAACATTCCGCCACAGGTAGTCGAGGTGCTGTTCACGCTCAAGCCTGGTCAGATTTCGGGCGTAGTGAATGCTGGCAATACCCTAGAGATACTTAAATTAACGCAGGTAAGCGGCAACACAGTCACAGCCCAGCACATTTCAATTAATTTGGTTCCGGCGGCCACCTACATTAACCAGCTCAAAGCAAAGGCGCCGCCGCATCTTTACGTACACTTTAAATAAAAATCGATATAACTTGGCGGGCTCTAGCGTATGAAGTCTGGAACTATTTTCTTGTAAGTAATTACGACAATCGGCTAGGCAAACTTATTGGTGAGCGTAGTTGATATAATAGTCTATTCGCATCTCCAACAAGTACTTGCATATTTAATTCTGTGTCACTAACCGACAACAGAGGTTTTACAAGATAAATTATACCTCGCTCATCCTCTTCTTCTTTTACAGTCGCCATACCAACTCCAAACTCTCCACTTAATTTTGAAGCTAAAGTTGATACAACTGCATATAGGGCGATTGTAGTATCACGGGTAATGTTAGCTGATTCTTCTTTAATAAACCACGCGTCTTTAGTAGGCGTGTACCCGTCTGGCATTTCTGACGAATCTATAAGTTTGCCGTACACTTCTTCGGTCATAAGGCCATACTCAATTACTGGACCTTGTTCTAATTCTTCTCCATTCGTAGGGAGCACTTCAAACACAATTGTATATTAACATATAATAAAATTAATGTCAATGTGGCGGGGCTGACGGGATTTGAACCCGCGACCTTCTCCGTGACAGGGAGACGAGCACTCCGCTGCTCCACAGCCCCTCGTTAAGTCTGCACGTGATTTTAGCAGTTTTACCCCTGGAAAGCAAAGTTGGTGATGAGTACTTTTTGCTATACTGACTAGGATATTTGCCGATATAGCTCAGTTGGTAGAGCAGTGCTTTCGTAAAGCAAAGGTCGGCGGTTCGAATCCGCCTATCGGCTCCATGGTTACATGTTTATAAAGCGGGTATATTTCAGCGGTAGAATATGACCTTCCCAAGGTCGAGATGCGGGTTCGACTCCCGCTACCCGCACCACGCAAATGCGTCTTGGGGACCCCAGGTTAAGGGTGTAAAATTAAGGTTAAGGATTTATGGATAACACCAAAAACTTCTTGAGGGATCGTTTGGTATTACTGCTGGTCACCATCACGGCGGTACTTTTGGCTATAGGTGTTTTATCGGTACTAGTCCGTTTTGACGTTACCAAGAACCCAACGGTAGTTGTTGCCTATAGGCCCAACATTTCCGGCTCCAGTTATGAACCAGGCAAGTCTATCGACATCTACAGCTTGGCAGTTTTTATGATTCTGATGGCCGGCGCCGGTGTTACTCTGGGTGCGAAAGTTTATAATTTGCGGCGTTCGATAGCGATCTTTATCCTAGCCTCCACCAGTTTCTTGCTGCTGCTGTCAGTCATCGTGGCTAACGCCCTCGTCTCCTTACAATGAGATCGATTGAGATACCGCAGCCAGCCGATCGGGATTGGAAATACCGGTCATTCGAGATCTTGCCCGGCGCGATAACCTGGCTAATTTTGCTTATGCCGGTCATCTTAAGCCTGATTAGCCCGCAGCTAGCTAGCTACTTTATCATCGCCTATTTGCTACTTTGGTTTATTCGCATCGTTGGCTTTAATATCCGTTCTTTGCAGGGCTGGCGGCAGCTCAAACAGCACCGCGGTTTGCCTTGGCAGAAGCTAAATTCCGATTTAGAGGAGTTAGTGCCTCGCCTGTCTGGCGCCCCAGCTTGGCACGTTCGCAACCTTGCCCGAGTCGATAAATATATTGGCCATGCGCGAACCAAGCCCAGCGAGGTGTATCACGCTATTTTCGTGGCCTTTGTTAACGAATCCAAAGAGATTCTTGAGCCTACCCTGGAAGCCGTTTTGGCTTCTGACTACGACAAGAAAAAATTTATCCTAGTGTTGGCCTATGAGGGTCGGGCAGGCAAGCCATCTGAAGAATTGGCTCAGCATCTGTTGGACAAATACGGCTCGCGTTTTTATCACGCCATGGCGGTAAAACACCCGGCCGATATTCCCGGCGAGGTGGTGGGCAAAGGCGGTAACATTACCTACGCCGGGCGCCAGTTTAAGAAGTATATAGATAAACAAGGTCTGGACCCGCTAAAGATACTGGTAACGACTCTGGACTCCGATAACCGACCTGACCCACAGTATTTCGCGGCGCTGAGCTATACCTACTGCTCGACCGAAGAACCGCGCTATGCCTCATATCAGCCGATCGCCATGTACACCAACAACATTTGGGATGCACCGGCTCCAATGCGCGTAATTGCCACGGGCAACTCTTTTTATAACGTCATTTTCTCGATGCGCCCCCATGCCTTGCGCAACTTTTCGGCACATGCCCAACCTCTGGCAGCCCTTTACGATACCGACTTTTGGAGCGTCCGGACCATCGTGGAGGACGGCCACCAATTTTGGCGAACCTATTTCCGTTACGACGGCCACCATCAGGTGTACCCGATCTTTATTCCGATCTACCAAGACGCGGTTTTAACGGACAATTATCGGCGCACCCTAAAAGCCCAGTTTATCCAAATTCGCCGGTGGGCCTGGGGAGCCTCAGATGTTGCCTATGTAGCCTACATGGGTTTTTTGAAGCCCAATAAGATATCCAAACCCAAACTAATCGCTAAATTCTTTAGGCTGTTAGAGAACCACGTTAGCTGGGCAACCGTGCCTGTGATTCTGACATTGGCAGCTTTTATACCGTTCTTCTTGAACCCCCAAAGCTACATTGCCAATCAGTTACCACACGTAGCTAGCCGGCTGAACACCCTGGCTATCCTTGGTATTTTTATTTCGATGTATCTTAGTTTCCAGTCTTTGCCTCCGAAGCCGGCGCGCTATAAGCACCGCCGTAATTTCTGGATGCTGATCCAGTGGGTCTATCTGCCTTTTACGACGTTGCTTTATTACTCTGTAGCGGCTATCAACTCTCAGACTCGTCTGATGTTCGGCTGGTATATCGGCAAGTTTGATGTAACGGAGAAGGCTGTTAAGAACGACCGCGTCGACGTCCGGTCGATGTAGGCTCTTTATTAACCTGAGAAGGGTGCTCTGCGACAAAACGCATCCAGGCACGCTTGTCGAGTTTTTTAAGAACGCTAGCCGCTGCCTCGCTTATAACCCCGGAGGGGATGGTTGTTTCGGGCGAACCCTCTAGAACTTGTCTAATAATAGTGGCTGTAGCCTCTCTAGCGTCGTTGTAGCAGTTCTTACGGTCTTGGAGGGCAAGAAGTACCTCTGTGTAGAGTTTGTCAGCCAAAAAAGGCTCTTTCTTGCCTTGCTTACTAACGCTGAAGACAGCTCCCAGATCTGCGGCCTCGTGGGTGGTGAACACCCTATAGCAATCCAAACATCGACGGCGCCGCCACACCTGATTCGACCACCTCTGTCGGCGGCTGTTGACTACTTCTGTGCTACCTCCACAAATGGGGCAAACCATATCAACATATTGTCATAGCGGTGACGTAAAATCTAGTGGATAACTAAAGCGACTAAGTGCAAAAAAATACCCCCGAAACGGATGTTCGGGGGTAAAAACAATCTATTTTGGATTATGCTGTGCCGGATCGGGCCCGGCGAATGCGGTTTTGTGTCGGTTTAATGTTAGCTATTTCTTCGTAAAAGAGCTTGAATCCGTCAAGCGCGTTACCAATTTTATTGGCACTCAAAGGACACCTCACTATTAACCGAAACACTTTAGCAAGCCAGGGGTCATTTGTCAACGCCTGCTACAATACCTTCGATGTCAAAGACGGTGTTTAAACAGACTAGACTGTCGCCAAACGGGGCTCGTTGCGGCTCCTTGCGAACTCGCCGCGGCCAAGTAGCTACGCCATTTTTTATGCCGGTGGCGACGCGCGGAGCAGTTAAGGGTGTTGACCCCAGTATCGTCGTCGCTACAGGCGCTCAAGTGTTGCTGTCTAACACCTATCATCTGCACTTGCAGCCGGGGGAGAAAATCATCCATAAACTGGGCGGTCTTCATGCCTTTAACAACTGGCCTGGTCCAATTCTGACGGATTCCGGCGGTTTCCAGATATTCTCTCTGTCCAAACTTCGGACAATTACCGAAGAAGGCGTAGAGTTCAGCGACCCCAAGAACGGCAACCGAATATTCATCTCTCCGGAGATCTCTATGCGCATTCAGCTGGCTCTAGGCTCAGATATTATCATGGCTTTTGATGATTTAACGGGGTTATCCGATGGAGCCCGCCAGCGCACAAAAGAGGCCGTCGAACGTACGCATCGCTGGTTGGGGCGGTCGCTTGCGGAGTTCAATAAGCTAACAAAAAATACAGAACCTGGCAAACGGCCCCTGTTATTCGGCATTGTCCAAGGTGGCCTGGACAAAAAATTAAGAGCTATGAGCCTTGGCTTTGTCCAAGACCTGCCCGTTGACGGAGTGGCGATTGGCGGCCTTTCTGTGGGCGAAAGCCGGTCAGAAATGCATAGAATGCTCAATTTTCTGGCGCCGCTCTATGATCCGGCTCGACCTCGTTATCTGATGGGGGTCGGTGACCCGGCCGATATGCACCACGCCATTGAGCGAGGCATAGATATGTTTGACTGTGTTTTGCCAACCCGCAATGCTCGGCACGGAAGTGTTTGGATAACCGGAGACAAAAGACTCAATCTGGTAAGCGCCGTCTTCAAAGAAGATAAGCGTCCAATTGATCCAGAATGTGACTGTGCCACCTGCCGGACGGGCTACAGCCGAGCCTTCCTGCGCCATCTTTATAAAACGGAGAATCCTTTAGCGGGCAGTCTGGCCTCGGTACATAACCTGCGCTATCTAGCTCGTATCTGTGAAGAATATCGTTGATTTTAGGGGTCCCCAAGCTGTGGAGCTGCGGCTTGGGGCGAAGTAAAAACCGATCATAAGATAAAGCTCCTGGGCTCTAGCAAACGCTGAAGCCCGGGAGCTTATTAATAGGTCGAGTTTTTACTTCTATGGTGGGCACAGAGGGACTTGAACCCCCGACATCCAC
>CAZETJ010000004.1:0-44147 GCA_964514575.1 uncultured Candidatus Saccharibacteria bacterium | reverse complement strand
GTTGCAGACGTTGCTGGCCTGCTTGCCCTTCACGAGCGTGAAGTGCAGGGACTTCTTCGCGGAGCTTGCTCCCGCGGTTCCCGTCACCATTGCGGCAACCAGGATGAACGTCAGTAGATAGCCTCTCATGGGGCATCCCTCCACTAGACAATGAACAATTGCTTCACCACCTCTCAGCGATGAAACTTACGATTATAATATCATAAATTAACCTAATTAACAAATATCGCCCCTGTCGCAGAACCTGATTATCGGAATTTAGTAGCGGTCAGGAAGCTCGGTCGTGACTCCTGTTGTACAGTTTGGCTGGGGAGGAGAGATGTTTGACCCACAAGTATTTTGCCTGACGGAAAAATCTCGCGGGCCCGGCTCGCCGTCTTCGCCTTTCGCTACGCTCAAACTCAGACATGGCTTCGCCCATTCGATTCCCCGCAACTCAAGCAGTTGAGTTGCTTTACCTTCAGCCACGAAAAAACCGGACATAAAGTCCGGCTCTCTCGTGGCTGAGCATGCCGGTCAGGAACCTTATCTTACACTGGCTCAATGACAACAAGATTGGGCCAGCGCTCTAGCCAGTGCTTTGATCTTATACGCTTATAAAATTGCTCTTTGTAATGCTTATTTCCTTCGAGGCAAGGTGCCAGCCTAATTTTGAGACTTAATAAGTCATCCACGCCCCATGGTGCCAAAACCTTAACTTGGTTGTCGTCATTCAGTGTTACACCAACGCAAGTAGCTGTTTCGATCCAATGGGCTAAGCCATCCACGGCCGAGTCATACGGTTTATCTTTGTCATACTTATGAGCGTAAGACTGGTTAACTACCTCCCATTCGGCATCATACTGTTGCTGCAACTTACGGGAAATCTGACGGTCAGCGGCTTCAGTGGCGTTTGATTTATCAAAATAGACTAGATCGATATCTCGGAAGTTATAGTCGGGTTCATAACCGTGCTGGACACTCCAGATAGTATTGCGCAAAAAACCCGCGCCAATTAACCAGTCTGATAGGTTGGCAGCGCGGGCCACCCTTAACACATCCATCATGTGCCGATTGTTTTGAACGAATTGGGCAATTTCCGCTTTAGATTTAATCATAGTTTGGCTGAGCATTTGGGTCTAGTACGCAAAGAAGGGCTTAACGTTGTCGTGTAGTTTTAGAGTTTTGGCTTCTTCCGGTGAGAAATATCCAGCGTCTTCTACGACTTCCATCCCCTCGGTTTCGTCTTTATTTAACTTTAATTCGCCGGTTATTTTAACTTCATAGGCTACGAATGCAAACCATTTTAGCTCGGGAGATCCGACCTCTTTACGAATAGACCAAAACGCTATTGGCTGGTCACTTATCCAGTCAGCCTTGCAGCCAATTTCTTCGGATATCTCACGCCTTAGAGCATCTCTTGGATCTTCGCCATGGTCTAGGCCGCCGCCAGGCAACTCCCACTGACCATCCCTTTCTCGCATTAACAATATCTTGCCATCTCCGTTTTTAATGACGGCTTTAGTGGATACTCGATAGGTACAAGGTCTGTCCTCCATAGCGATATTGTAGCAGTCTACTTACAGATACAAATAGTCGGGTGGGTCCACCCATGTTGGTGCTGCATCTGGCTGGGGAGGAGGGATTCGAACCCCCGAATGCCAGGACCAAAACCTGGTGCCTTACCACTTGGCCACTCCCCACTGATTCAACAGATGTAATTATATAGCTTCGCGCCATGAAAGTCTTAGTCTTTAAAGGCTGCTCTTGCTTGGATCGTCATATAATTCTCGGGCCACCCGAATTATGAGTTCAAAGCATTCTGAGACCAGTTCCTCAGACGCTAGGGCGCGATGTATTATAAAGAAGTGAAAATTTTAACGTTAAAGCACTGGTGGCACCCGGTGAGAAAGCTAGCCAGGGCTGAGCTAGTAGTCGTTCTTGCACTCTTAACAGTAGGATTAAGCTTAACCTGGCTGGCCATAGACTCGTACTGGGAAGACAACCATGAAACGACCCTGTCGCACGGCGTCCAACCGAATTGGTACAAAAGCCTGGACCTATCTCAAGCCCGACGAGTTGTTTATTCCAACACCGCTCTGAGCGTTGCCAAGAATCTTCAGCCAGATCGGGGGATTAAGCGCCAAATAGTGAGCTTCAACGTTCCTAAAGACGGCTTGCAAGAGTACGCCATGATGACTACACCATCGTCCAAGGCACCGAAGGCTGGCTACCCAGTTATAGTTTTGTGTCACGGCTTTGCCAACCCTCAAAGCTATTCCACAACCGATGCCTATCTGTCTGATATGGAATTCTACAGCAAGCACAATTTCGTGGTGATTAAGCCGGATTTTCGCGGCCAAGGCCTAAGTGTGTTGGAAGGAACGGCCGATGGAGCCTACTATTCGATGGGCTACAACACGGACGTGCTGAGCCTGATCGCATCTATTCGTCAGACTCACTACCTAGATGAGAACAACATCGATTTGTGGGGGCATAGCATGGGGGCCTACATCGCTCTTCGAGCGGCTGTCGTATCGCCCTATATCAAGAAAACGGTTCTGCTATCTGGCCCGGTAGGCAGCTTGGAGGAAATGTTTGCCGACTACCACGCTATTTCTGATATGGCCAACGGGCAAGCTGCGGCCGTCAAGGCCGATGTCATAAACAATGAGGGAACACCGCTATCTAACCCCGGCTTTTGGGAGAAGGCTTCGCCAATAAACTATCTGGCCTACACAAAAACCAAATTCCAAATCCACGTGGGCGAAGCAGATAAAATTGTACCTCCAAAATTTTCGGCCGAGCTGAATGGACGATTAAACGAGCTAAAAAAGGATCACTCCTACTTCACTTACGCCAGCGGCACGCACGGCTTAGTCGCCCAACGGCCACAGATCTGGCAAAGATCGCTAGACTTTTACACTTCCAATTAACGTACGCAGCGAATCCGGACGCCTCGGCCGCAGATTGATTGAAGGCTGTAATTTTTTGTACGCAATTGTAACTGCGACCAAGCAAAAGAGTGCGGCGCCAGTTATCAAAAAGTTCTCAACAAAGTTTGTATTTGTCGGTAACAGTAGTTTGAAGATGAAAACTATCATTGAATGGGCAATATAAACAAACAGACTGTTGCGGCCTAGCAGCTCAATGAGACCATGGCTGTACTTGGCGATTTGTTTCTCGTAGCGCCTGACGACCATGAACAGCGCCCCAAACCACAACATGAATAGAACAATCCGGAGCGGGCCCATTGTCCACTTTTGACTATATTGCCATACCCAGGCGTTAGCAGAGTTCCAATGTCCGGTGAAGCTCTGACCCCAACCCGGAAGTTGAGACCATTTTTCATTCAATAGCGACAGTATGTAAACGCTGGCATAGCTGACGAGGAATGTGACCAGCGCTGCTACCACAACAACCCGTTTAATGCGGCTCCGCAGAGGCCTTGATACGGCCTGCCAGCGAGCCGTCAATTCGTGCCAATGATAGCCAACCAACATCCCTAATGTAAAGATTATTTGCCAGCTAAGCGTAAAGCTGTTGCCCCGCAGAGCCCAAGCTATCAGGCTAGCGCCCAGTAACAGCCACCACTTACGTTTGATTAGCATATAGAAGCCAAACGGTGCCATGAACATCAAGATGGCAAAGCGATCCAAAAAGTCGGCCCATCCGTAGCCGTAGCGCATAAGCAACGTCTCCTTGATGATGTGAGGCCAATTGATAATGGTGTACAGGCCGTCCTTGATTGAGGGGTGGTTCAAAAAGACGGCAGCCGCCGTGTAGAGCAATGTAAAAAATACCGAAGCGATGTAGAGCTCGGCTGCCCGCCGCCACATCTTGGCGAATATGAATTTAATGCCTTGGGCTATACGCCGGCGATAAACCAGTCCGACCAGTAGGCCAGACATAAAAAAGAAGCCTTCAGCCGCCGAAACCAGTAGCCGGCCGCGACCGGTGAACAAATCCCAGCCATTAGGGTATAGCTCGATGTGGTCTATCAATATAACCACCAGAAAATAGCCCCGAATGACATCAAAAGCTCGAATTCGCTGCGAGCCGGGCTGAGCCGCTAGAGTTATGTCCTGGTCGAGTTTCAACTTAACCATTATTTTAGCATTGCTTTAAGTGTGGCAATGGAAACCTTGCCGTTATGAGTCCGCGGCAGTTGATCTAAAAATATAACTTCGTCGGGGCGCCAGACAGAAGGCAGGTTAGCCTGGTAAAAATCGTGGATTTGAGTTTGGCGGCCTTTCGGAACTACAAAGTAGATCAATTCATCGTCGGGGCTATTTGGTACCGAACGGCCAAGCACGTGGATCTCATCAACCTCCGTACATTGATGCATAGCCCACTCTATATCGCGCGGAGAGATCATGTAACCATACCGCCTAATAGTCTCGTGACGACGACCCCGTAAATATAGTCGCTGGCCGTTAAGCTCGCCCAGATCACCTGTGCGCCACCACCCGCCGGGACCCATAGCTGCTTTAGTCGCTGAAGCGTTTTTCCAGTACCCAGGAAAAACGCCTGGAGATTTCACCAAAACTTCGCCATGTGGGTTAATCTTTAAATCTACCTCCGGCAATACCAAACCAGCCGAACCGGGCTGCCGATCGTCAACTGTGTTAGCCACGATCCGGCCTGTCTCGCTGGAACCATAACATTCAATAATTTCTTTGCCAAAGCGTTTTTTAAAGCCGTCCCAGATACTCGGAGGTAGCGGCGCGGAGCCGGAAATCAGCAGCCTAACAGCCGATATATCGAACTCGCCCGGGCGCTCCAACATCTTGGCATAGGCGTAGGGGGTGTGCGTAAAGTGACTAATCCGTCCGCTGGCCAGCTCTTCAAGGGTAGAGACGGCATCGAATTTGTCCTGGAGATAAAGAGTATTCCCGTGGTATAGGGCTCCGGACAGCCCCATAACTAAACCATACCAGTGACTCAGCCTTAGCGAGATCAGCAAGCTGTCGGCAGCCGTCCAGTCCCATACCTGCGAACAAACCTTGATGTTCCAGAGGTGGTTGGCGTGTGTGTAGGGCGCCGCTTTTGGCTGGCCAGTCGTTCCAGATGTGAATAGGAGGCTAGCGATCTGCCGATCAGCGGGCAGCCGTAGAAATTTGGTCTCGCCACTTGACGGCGCAGCCAATTGGTCAGCTGTCAGTACCGGAAAACTGAGCGCCTCAAGGCGTTTTTTTCCGTTTAAATCAGTCAAGATTAACTCGGGTTTCATTTGCCCGGCAATAGCCTCAAGCTCCAGCGGCTTATAGATCACGTCTATCGGTAGAGCTATGTGGCCCGATCGGACTATCGAGAGATAAGCCACAACATAGTCTAAGCTGTTAGGCATTAGAAGCCCGACAACTTTTTGGCGGGAGTTGCCAAGCCGAGAACTGAGCGTGACAGCGCCTGCCTCTACCAGAGTCTCTAGCCGGCTGTAAGACAGCTGGGAGTCCCCAAAAATTACGGCTGGCTTCGACGGCTGGGCAACTGAATGGTGCCTCAGCAAATCATCAATGTGACTTAATTGCGACAACCCAAAGCCTCCCGTTAAACGGCTAATCATCTGCATACATTCTAAACCGTATTAGCTGAGTCTAGTCTGAAGACTTGGCCAGCGTTTTTTTTAAAAAGTTTTTTATGCGGGCCATGGCAGGAGGTACAACCCAGTAAAAAACCAAGGCGTAAACGATACCTGCTAAAACATCAAAAGCGTAATGCTCGCCTTCATAGACGACCCCAACGTATATCAAGGCTGGGTAAATCAGCGAAACCAACCCCCAACGCCTGCCATAAATTTTGAAGATGAACAGGGATAAGAGCGTGGCGCAAGCCGCGTGCAAACTTGGCACGGCCGCCACCGGATTTGGGGCAATATGACTATAAAGCGAGGGGAAGTTGTGGATCCCCAGACTGGCCCAAACGCTGCTGGATATTCTAGCGACTGGTTCGATGTAGTGATTCTGGACAGCCAGCCACGGCGGCGCCGTAGGAAAGATCAAAAAGGTCAGAAAAGCCGAGAAAAAAACCGCCAGATAAGTGCAAACTACTCGCCAATAGAGCTTAGGGTGAGTCTTCCAAACCAGCAATGCTAGCCCCAGCGGCATCACAAAAAACAGCATATAGGGTATATAGAAAGCGATGTCATACCAGCTGGTATGCCCGCGCCATAGCCACTGTTGTAGATAGTCTGTCGGTAATTTGCCGAACAACAAGCGGTCAATATGGGGCGCCAGGGTATAGTTGACGTGACTGTTCAGCTGATGGGCGATGCCCCTAAACGACTCATAGACCAGTAGCAATACTACGAAGGGCAGTAGCCGCTTAAGCATCTCGATGGCCTGCTTAAAGATCATAAAGACAAAGGTCAAAAAAACGACCAGTTTATCAGGGGTTGGAAAACTTGGCGTATGAATAAACACGCCAAGGCAAGTCAGGGTACCGATGATTCCGACAGCCTGCATTAAATTATCTCGAACCCTCACCTTGGTCATCACACCTATTGTAGCTCATGGTCTAATAGCTCGCTTAAGCTTGCCCTCAGTTTATTTGCAGTAAAATAGAGATATGAGATTGCTGGTCATAGAGGATGAGCATAAGATTGCTGGTGCCCTAAAAAAAGGCCTGACCCAAGAAAAATATGCTGTAGACGTCGAATACGATGCTGATAGTGGTTTGGGTGCGGCCCTCAGCCAAAGCTATGATGTGATGATTATCGACCGGATGCTGCCCGGCACTATGGACGGCTCAGAAATCTGCCGTAAGCTCCGGGCCGACGGCATCCACACACCGATCCTGCTGCTGACAGCCAAAGACCAAATCCAGGACCGAGTTGAAGGCCTAAACGCCGGAGCCGATGATTATCTTATTAAGCCCTTTTCATTTGAAGAGTTGCTGGCCCGCATCCGCGCCTTGTTACGGCGACCACAGAAAGCCGAACCTAACATCCTTAAAGTAGCCGACCTGTCACTTGATACGCTGAGTTACGAAGTCAAGAGGGACGGGCAAATTATAAACCTGAGCGCTAAGGAGTTCGCTTTGCTGGAGTACCTGATGCGCAACTGCGGGCGCGTACTATCAAAGGACACTATTATCTCGCACGTTTGGGATTTCGACGCCGATATTCTGCCAAACACGGTAGAGGTCTACATCGGCTATTTGCGAGCCAAGATCGACCGGCCGTTCAAAAAATCGCCATCGCTCATTAACACAGTTCGGGGTTTTGGCTACAAGCTAGGGAAGGTTTCCGCCTAAGATGTTTCAGTCTGCCGCTCTGAAGTTGGCGCTTTGGTATCTGGCTATAATTCTGGCCATATCGGCTAGCTTCAGCCTGGTAATCTACGGCGTCTCGCGTGATGACTTAGCTCGCAATAATGACCGGCAGGTCGGCTATTTTTCTAATTTTCTAGGGCCCGGCGAGACCGTTTATTACGGCAAGCTCCGGCAAAACCAGCTGTCGGATGATTTGCAACATTTACGCAATAGTCTAGTTCTTTTGAATATTTTCGTAGCAGCTGTTGGCGGTGCCGCCAGTTACGCTTTGGCTAGACGCACTCTGTCACCAATTGAGGACGCTCTGGAATCGCAAAAGCGCTTTGCAGCCGACGCTAGCCACGAGCTGAGAACCCCACTAGCCGCCATGAAGACTGAGATCGAAGTAGCGTTGCGTGATTCCAAGATATCCAAAGCCGAGGCGGTCAAGTTGCTTGAGAGTAACCTCGAAGAGGTTTCTAAGCTTCAAGGCCTGAGCGAGGGCTTGCTAAGACTGGCCAGCCAGAGCGAACCTTTAAATATTGAGTCCGTAGCTTCACTTAAACTAGCTGCCGAAGCTGCCCAGGCTCGTTTTGCAAAGATTGCAGCTGCTAAGAAAATCAAATTCGTCCAAGCGCTAAACGATGCACAGGCTAAGGCCGACCAACAGAGTCTAGCTGATCTGGTTGCTATCTTGATCGATAACGCCGTCAAGTATAGTCCGGCAAGGTCAACCATCACTATTAGCTCAGGCGGTAATGGTAAGCAGGTGTACGCCAGAGTCAGCGACGAAGGACCGGGAATTGCCAAAGTGGATCTGCCACATATTTTTGATCGATTTTACCGCGCCGATGCTAGCCGCAGTAAAGAACGAACCAACGGCTATGGCTTAGGCTTGGCGTTAGCTAAAAAAATTACGGAGCTGCATGGAGGCCACATAGAAGTCAAAACAACGGTTGGTAAGGGCTCCGCTTTCACAATCTTCTTGCCGTCTGCATAATAGTTAAGGCAATGGCTGACAAAAAAGACATACACAAGTTCGAGACCGGTAGAACTATGGCTACTTACCGACCAGAATCAGTCGGTTCTGGAGCCAAAGCCGCAGACCAGCCTGTTATCAAGCCCCGGCTAACTAGACGCCAAGTTATTAAAAGAAGTCTACTCGGACTCGTCTTAGCTCTTCTGGCGGTCATTATTTTCATTGGCGGCTGGGATACAATCAATATATCTCGGGCGGCTCAAAAGACTTTTGGCTCTGGCAATATTTTTAGCGCTCTAACACCCACTACCCTTAAGAGCTCCTCTGGCCGAGTTAATGTGCTGCTGGTCGGCTACTCGGCAGACGATCCTGGGCACTCCGGGGCAAATTTGACTGACTCAATCATTTTGCTGAGTTTGAGCACCACCAAGCACACCGGCTATATGCTCAGTGTACCGCGCGACCTATACGTGGATATCCCGGGCTTTGGCCATGCCAAGATTAACGAAGCTTATCAGGATGGGGGAATGAACCTACTGGAGCAGGTTGTAGCCAACGACTTCAACACCCCGATTAATTATTACGCGCTGTTTGATTATGCCGCCGTTAGGGGCATTGTTAACGGTTTGGACGGAATTGTGGTCAATATCCAGAGCCCGGATCCGCGCGGACTCTACGATCCGAATATCAGTCCGGTTGATGGCGGTCCTCTAAAACTGGCCAATGGCCCACAGACGCTTGACGGCCAAACGGCTCTGAACCTGACTCGAGCCCGTGGCGATTCTCCCGAATCATATGGTTTCCCTCAAGCCGATTTTGACCGAACCCAACATCAGCGACAAGTATTGGCGGCTATCCAGCAAAAACTCAGTTGGACGCTGGTGCTCAATCCGCTCAAGAACGGCAAGCTTTTTTCGGCCGTCGGCACCAACATAAAGACTGATGTGAACGTCTCAGAGGCCCGACCACTGCTCAGCTTGTTCAGAAGCGTTCCCAGCTCGAGCCTTCAGTCGCTCAACCTGCGAGCATTGGGGAGCAAAAACTACCTCGCTTCTTACACAACTTACAACGGCGAATCCGCTTTAATACCTGCCGCCGGCTTGGATGACTTCAGCCAGATCGACACAGCCTTAGCCAGCCTGAGCCAAAACTAAAGGTTCATTGCTCTGAGCAGAGCATTCATGGTTTTACCGAAACCAGCAACGCCGCCCTTATAGACAATGTAGCGCGGCTCCCAGCTTGGAGCGTACTTGTCCTTGAAGCGCCTTAAGCCCTGGAAGGAATAGAACCGTCCGGCGGCAGCGTAAACTAGCTTTAGAAGACCGGCGATAGTTGCCGAATCGCTCCCGCCGCTGGTGTTCAGTCCAGATAAGGGGCTAAGACCCATGTTCAGGCATGGTACTGACTGTCTATAGAGCTCATTAATGAAGTTCATCATTACGTAATCGTTAATGTTGCCTGGGGCGCTTTCGGCGCTTCGCAAAAAATCAAAGTTTGCCTCACCGGGCTTCGGTCCCGGGACACGGTTAACAAAAGCCTGGATCTGGCCAGCAGAGTCGCGGACACAGACTAGTTGGCAAAGCTGCATGTACTCAGGCGTAAAGAATCCGAGCATGAAACCGCGTTCAGCTCTACCCGGTACGCTCAGCCAATCATCCGATATTTGTTTCAGCCTGACCAAAGTCTCATCAGAATGTGGCGGTGCGAGGAGCTCCACGCTAAAGCCGGCCTTGGAGAATTTATTGTTAATATGTCGAAAGTACTTATCCTTGGCCGTGATCTCAACAAATTTCTCAGTATCGACAATTGGCTCTTCGCCGATTTTCTGCATTTCAAAACCATAGCTTTGGTAGAGATTCGACAACCTACCTTCGGTATGAATAAAGGCAGGCGACCAACCGTTAACGTAACAATAGTCGATGAAGTCGCCGATTAAACCTTCTAACTCCGCCGGCGGTCCGACCGGATCACCGACCGCTAGAGCTGTACCATGGGCGGCCTTATAGGCAATACAGGCCGTCCGCGATGAGTTAAAGAAGTAGGCTTTGTCCGGCGGCCACAACTTGAAGAAGTCCTCGCTGGTTGTGGAGTATATTTTCATGATGCGTCTAGCCGCCTCGATATCAGTCTGGCTACGGTGCAGGCGAAAACGGATTGGGGAGAAGAGTGCTGCTGCCGTATAGACCAACGATGTAACACTTACTACGGCCAGGGAGTCAACGAATACGACGGCTCGTCGTGTGTGGGCTATAGGTTTCTCTTTAGTGGTCAGTCCGAACTGGTCGATAGTGTAATGGATAGACGTAGGCAGGGAAATCTCCTCATGAAAGTCGTGGTGATCAAGCAGCTGAAAGCCAGTGACTCCGTATAGAAAGGTTACCACTAGAACAAGCACTGCTCGGCGGGCTGCCAGGGCAAAGCTCGCTAGTCCGCTTTTGACTCTAAACCGGTCTCTATAAATGGCCAGGGCCAGAAGTGTCAGCGTGGGCAGGCTCAGGTTCAAAATAACAGCCCAGGGCCTATCTAGACGATCGGTGCTTAAAACAAAATGCCAGAAGTTACGAACAGCCAAATACATATATAACCCAACGCTGATCAGCCAGGCATTGTATTTACCACGTCTAAGCAACGTGGCCAGATAAATCAGACTCAGCCCCGCAATGACCGTTGGGTGAGCGTCTCCTAGTATTAGCCGCGCATTATGAGTGTGGGCTAGAGCCTCAAGGGTAGTACCGAGCGTCAGCAGTCCAGTTAGAAAAGTAGCGCCCGCAATTGCGTCGCGGACTGTGCTAGCTTCATAGGCACGCTTGTTCATAGTGCTGATGTTATTATACGGAGAATGATCGACGTTTTAAGACGATTTTCCCGTAGCCGCTTAGCCCTAGCGTCGCTGGCTATGATCCTTTTCAATAACTGGTTGTTGGGCTTGGCTTTTAACTGGGAGTTAATAAAAAAGGGCGGCTCCATCAGCGAGCTTTCCAGCCCTGATCAGCCAGCTCATTGGCTTTTCCAGAGCTTAGATATAGCCGCCGGCATCATGATCTTAGTCCTAGCTTATTCACTAAAGGACCGACTCGACCTTAAACGTCGTAGCGGACGTTGGCTAGTCGGCTCCTCGGTCCTGCTTGGCGCCGCCAATATCGCTGATGCCTTTATGCCACTGCCTTGTTCTGGTACCCTGGACCGTGCCTGTGATTCGCCCGTGCACCTTGGGCTGCATGGCTTTTCAATACCCACACACGCCATCAGCAGCACAATTATCGGCGTTTGCTTCTTAGCACTGCCAATCCTGAGTCTAATCTATTACCGTTTGCAACGAAGGATCACGCTAGCGGCTTTCCCGACCCTTCTAGCTACTTTGATATTTTTTATCTTCCTCTTTGCCGAGTCCGCCAAAGGCAGTTACAGTGGTAGCACCAGTGCTGGCTATTCCCAAGAGGTCCAAATGCTGATGTTCGGTGCCTGGTTAATTTTTTGGGCTAAGTCTTTGACGAATCTTGCACGCTAAATAACTTCCAGAACAACCAGCCGCCCAAAACTATCAGAGGCAACATTACAACCAAGCCTATTACAATTGCTGAACCGTAAGCCTGGGCTCCATAAGCGCTGGCTAGACTAAGCTTTCCGGCTATCAAATCCGGCCGATTAGCTAGGCCTAAAAGAATCGGCGTTAGAAAGACTAGCAGCGCCGCGAAGAACCATAGCTTCAGTCGGCGCAGCTCAACGTATCGAGCCAGAAGCGCCGCTAGGGTTATCCCGGATGAGATGACTAGCGCGAGAAGCGGCCAGTGTTGTAGGCGGTCGTTAGTATGCAGACTGACCAGTGGCAACACGCAGCCAAGCGACAATAACCAGAGTCCAGCTACTGCCTCACCGAACGCCCTAGGTTTATCGCCTGAACGACGGTTAACAAACAATAGGCCCGTAGCTGCTAGGCCTAAAAGTGTCGATAGCTCGAGAACCCAACCCAACCAACTGCTCCAGAATAGCTGCCCGCTCAACAGGTAGATACCGGCAGCGGCAAAACTTAACGGCACCAAGAACGTGGTAGCCGCCAGCAGCCAGGTCAACCAACTTGGTAGCTCGTCTTCGGGCCAAATATAAAAAATGGCTAAGGCCACGCAGGCTCGTACCAGCAGGCTGACTAAAGCTACGGCGAGGGTAGTGGTAAGAGCGTGGCTGATGCTATTTATAGCCCCGTTAAAGAGCATAGCCATCGCGGTAAAGCCGAACACCAGAAAAACATTCGTAACTTCCCAAAGCGGCGTAAATAACTTACGGCTGGCATGTCCAGGGGTTAGCATCTTCAAAACGATGCCGCACTCGACGGATGCACAGACTGCATAGATTCCAAACAGCGCTCCGATTAGAACAACTGAGAAGTCGACGATGGTCATTCGAGCGCCTCCTGGAACTTAGCCCCGCGTTTTAAGCCAAATATTGTTAAGCCAAAGAGAGTTAGGTAGACAAACGGGAAGAACTCCGCGAAAGCGATGGCTGAGCGGGAGCGAGTAGCAGCATCCGAGACCCGCATAACACCGCGAATAGCGAATGGCTGGCGCCCGAATTCGGTTAGCATCCAGCCAAACTCGCAACCCAAAATCCCCAAGATCGCACAGGCCACTAACCCGCCAAGCAGCCATTTGGAATGCGACCACGCCCAGCCGCGCCAACGAGCTACAAGATAGGCCAGGGGTATAAGGACCGTTACAGTGCCGATTGCTACCATAGCATCAAAGAAGTAGTGAACTGTAACCGGCGGCCGCTGGTCAGCCGGCGCCGCATTAATACCCTGAACTGTGCCGTTAAAATGACCGGTCGCAAGGAAGCTCAGCAGCTTTGGCAGGCGTATAGCGTCTTTGACCTGACTGCCCTGGACAATACCGCCAACCAATAGCGGCGCGCCGGAGGTAGTGTTCTGCAATCCCTCGGCGGCTGCTAGCTTATATGGCTCGTACTTGGCATCGAACTTGCCAGACTGGTCGCCAGCCAGGCCCACCGCCAGGCCAAGCACCGTGGCGACAGCAGCCAAACCAAACATCAGGCGCTTAGCATTGGCCTTAGCCGCAGGGCCTAGACGACGACGCCATAGCATCCAAGCATAGACCGCCAATAAACAAAGTGTTGCCGTGAATAAATAAGCCAATACCGAGTGAGTGATCTCCGTTTTAGCCGCTGGACTAAAAACCGCTGCGCGAGTGTTGATATCAATCGGGTTGCCGTGGGCGTCCAACTTAAAACCGCGGGGCGTGTTCATCCAAGCGTTAACGGTGGTGATGAAGAAAGCTGAGGTTAGAGCCGACAACGCTACCAGGCAACCAATCAGCCAATGCCAGATTGGCTTAAAACGATCCCAACTAAGCATATAGATCGTCAAGAAAAGAGTCTCGATTAAAAAGGCAAAGCCCTCTAGCGCGAAACTAACGCCCACCACCTTACCAGCGAGAGTAGTAAAGTTGGGCCAAATCAAGTTGAACTGCAGGCTGACAATCGTGCCGGAAATTGCCCCGGCGATAAATAAAATTACTAAAGCCCGGCTCCAGCTCCTAGCTATCAGTCTTGCCCGAGGGCTCTTTTTAAAAATACTCCAGCCCTCCAGCGAGGCGATCATTATCGGCAGCCCGACCCCAAAGAGCACGAAGAATAAGTGAAAAGCCAGGGTATCAGCGACCAATGATCGAGCAGCCAGTACTACGGAATCCATTAATGCTTATTATAGCCTAGCTTGCTAAGGGCCTCTTCTGAGAATATATTTATAACCATAAGCTTTTAAAGTTGGAGACATTAGAAATGGCAAAAATAACAACTAAAGGCCCGTACGCTTGGTCACTGCTGCGAATCGGCCTGGGCTACATCTTCTTGTGGGCCTTTTTTGATAAGTTATTTGGCCTGAAATTTGCTACCTGCAAAGGCCTAGCTGTTGGTTGCAAGCAAGCATGGATACACGGCGGATCGCCGACGGCCGGTTTCCTTGGCCACGCTACGACCGGACCATTCGCTAGTTTCTATCACCACCTGGCTGGCCGGGCTTTAGTAGACTGGGCTTTTATGCTGGGGCTGCTGTTCATCGGTGTCGGCTTGTTTTTTGGGACATGGATAAAATCAGCATCTTTTGCAGGGATCGCTTTGCTAGCGCTGATGTGGAGTTCGTTGCTATGGCCGGCTGACGCGCCCGGAGTTGACGAGCACATCATCTATATCCTGGCCTTACTCGGCTTTTTGTTCTCCGATGCCGGTCAAAAATGGCGCATCAAGCTCCCTTGGTTGAAACTGCCCTAGATCATCAGTATAAAATTTGTTTCAAACACCCGTCTAGGCGTGCACGTAGCACTTGCGGCAGCGAGGTTCGTACACGTACGTGCCGTCCTCTGGAACGATATGCGGGAGGCCGGACAGTACCGGCTCCCCCTTATGTAGAATTTGCGTAAACTGCGCGCTATAGTCGTGGCAAACTTCGCAGACGGCCACTTTGCTGATAATTCGCTCCGGCTTGAGTTCCAGAATTTTGCGCACCATCGGCGTCAGCGTTGCGCTATAATCAAGATCCAATCCGCTGGCGTAGACCTCTTTGCCTTCTTCCAACCACTTTTTGACGAACTTGATATCGGCCTCGTCAAACATGTGAATCTCGTCAATACCAATAACATCGAAGCCATTCTTGATCTCGTTCAAGGATTTGACCGCCAAAGCTTTGGTATTGACGCCCATACGCGAAGTGATACCTTTGTCGCGGACATCTTTTTTAGTCTGAACGTACAGCACCCGCTTTTCGGCGAACTCATAAGGAGCCACTCGGGCAATCAGTTCCAAACTCTTGCCGCTTTTCATCGGCCCGACAATTAAGGTCAGTCCCATTTCAACTTCTATAATAACTCCGAGGCCAAGCCGGTGCTAAGAAATCCGTAAAATCACAACGCTAGAATTTTTCGCGAATGTGGCTCATCGAAAAATGCCATGTTGCATCAGTCTTTTTGTGCGGATTGAAAATATTAGCCGGATCAAAGATGGTTTTGGTCTCGCGAAAGAGATCAACTATGTGGTGGCCGTACATCTGCTCGAGCCAAGGGCCGCGGATCATGCCATCGTTATGCTCGCCCGACAGACTGCCGCCATAACTCAGAACCAGATTATTGACTTCCCGCATCGCCGGCTCCAACTTGGCACGCTCGCGCGGGTCTTCAATTTTCATTAAGGGAATTACGTGGAAGTTACCATCGCCCATGTGGCCAGCTACGGTCGCCAGTAGTTTATATTTTTTGATGATCTTTTGCAGCTTTGGTAGGAACTCCACCAAATACTTCGGAGGCACAACAAGGTCATCAATAAACGGAGCGGTGTGCTTATCGTGCACTTTTTTACGGAGTAGATTGAAACTTTCGCGTCGCATGATCCGGAATTTGTAAGCTTTGGCCTCAGTAGAATCTTCTTCCATTGCCTCGAGCTTATAAGGTTCCAGGATTTCTTTCATTCGATGGACTTTAGCGGACACGACTTGCGGCGTATCGCCAGTGAACTCAATAAGCAAAATTAGTTTGGGAATCCCACGCATTAGTAACAGCAGGTCAGGTAAGAGCTGAAATCCTAGTCTGATAAGCTTGCGCCAGCCCAGTGTCTTATGAAAATAAAAGAAAAATTTAAACGACAACTCCAGAGTGTAATTATCAAAACTTTCAAAGCTAGCTGGCTGCTGAGTTAGAACAGTGTTGATAATCTCGCCCAACTGGCCAATATCTTTCATAAAAACAACCAATACGCCAGAATGCGGCTTATCGTGTATTAACTTGAAGTGAATATCACTTATTAGTCCTAGCGTACCCTGCGAGCCAGTGAACAGCTTGGTCAGATCAAAGACTCCCGATTCACGATCCCAAACATCCCAGAGGTTATATCCTGTAGAATTTTTAGAAACATGCGGCTTGGCCGTCTTTATATCATCGTAATTTTCTTCTAAAAGTCGAAACATTTGGCTGTATATTCGCCCTTCAAAGTCTTTCTGGCCCATTTTTGCGATTAATTCGCGTTTATTGAGTGATTTTAGTATGTATTTCTTACCGTCAGACAGGATCACCTCTAATTCCTGAACGAAATTCTCAGTTTTGCCAAACTGCAAGCTTTTCTCGCCGCCGGAGTTGTTAGCCACCATACCACCGACCGTACAAATTTCACGACTGGCTGGGAAACAAGGCAGCAGGCCACCGTGTTCAAGTGTCCGTTTCTCAAAATCGCGATAAAAGACGCCCGGCTGCACGTGGGCGCTATATTCGTTAGCGGCTTCGATCTTGTTAAAGTGTCGGTTGATATCGACAATTACCGACTCGTTAATAGCCCCTCCGCTCATGCAGGTACCGCCGCTACGGGCTGTTAGCGATAGGTGGGGATCTTTTTTTCGCAATTCGTTAGTGGTAGCGACTAGCTTCTGTAAGTCGCTGGCGTTTTTTGGATAAACCACGACTTGCGGCTTGAGCTCAAACAGCGAAGCGTCATGACTGTACAGCTCGCGAGTTACTTCGCTGGTATCAATTTCGCCTTGAAATTTTTTGGTTTTAAGAGTGCCCACAAACTCTTTCATCACTCTTAAGCTTACCTTAAAATACAACGCACCGGCAATAAGGATTGGTGTAAAATCAAATTGTCATGAGGCAGTATTTGGATCTGTTGCAAGATATAAAAACTAACGGTGTCAACAAAAAAGACCGTACCGGTATAGGTACGCGCAGCGTCTTTGGCCGACAGATTCGTTTTGACCTTAACGAAGGCTTTCCAGCCGTGACTACTAAAAAGCTATACATGAGAGCCGTTATTTACGAGCTGCTGTGGATGCTGCAGGGCGCTACCAACATTCAATACTTAGTCCAAAACGATGTAAAAATCTGGAACGAATGGGCCTACCAATGGTATCTGGAGAAGAACAAGCTGGATAAGAAACTGGAGCGCTACTCTGAAGACTGGCAAAAAGAGATGGAGCGGTTTATTGAACGCATGAAGACTGATGATGATTTTGCCCGAGAGTATGGTGAGCTGGGACCAATTTACGGTAAGCAATGGCGCCGTTGGACAGGTCCAGATGGTAAGGATATAGATCAGATTGCCAACATCATAGACCTTATACAAAACGACCCGACTTCACGGCGGATCATCGTTAGTGGCTGGAATGTCGGCGAGATCCAGGAGCTTATCCTTAACCATCACCACGCACCGCCATCGTGCCACACGCTTTTCCAGTTTATGGTCATTGACGGGCGCTTATCGTGCCAGCTTTACCAGCGCAGTGCGGACACTTTCCTGGGAGTACCATTCAATATTGCCAGTTACGCGTTATTGACCATGATGATAGCCCAAGTTACGGACTTGAAACTCGGCGAATTCGTACACACTTTTGGCGATGCCCATATTTATTCCAACCACCTGGAGCAAGTTGACGAACAGCTTAAGAGAAAGCCCCGAGCGCTACCAAAAATGTGGATCAACCCTAAGATTAAAAATATTGATGATTTCAAATTCGAGGATTTTGAGCTGAAAAATTACGACCCGTGGCCGCCGATCAAAGCGCAAATAGCCGTATGATCTCCATAATAGTTGCGGTCGCTCATGGCGGCGTAATTGGAAAATCTGGCGCGCTGCCGTGGAAGCTTCCGGGCGAGCTAGCCCGCTTCAAGCAGATTACCATGGGGCATCCGATCATCATGGGGCGCAAGACTCATGAGTCTATAGGCCGAGCCCTGCCCGGAAGGACGAACATTGTCATTAGCTCCGACCCCGCATATAAGACCGAGGGTTGCGTTGTTGTCGGCTCTCTAGATAAGTCTATAGTAACTGCGAAAGGATCCGATGGCGCCAATGAGATTTTCGTCATCGGGGGTGAGTCGGTTTTTGCCGAAGCCCTGTCTCTGACAAGCCGGCTTTATCTGACCAAAGTTGACGCCGATATCGACGGCGACCGCTTCTTCAAGTTTGATGAGAGCCAATGGGAAGAAGTTTCTAGCAAACCGCATCCCGCGGACGCGGAAAACAAATATCCTTTTGAGTTTACGATTTGGCAAAAGAAAAGCTAAAATAGAACGATGCATAAGCTGCTTAAGAGCTCCAAGTTCCGCCTTTGGTTAGCCATTGTTGGCACCGCCACAATTTTACTAGTTGCCGCTTACACCATGGTTCAGCAGGAGACCAGATTGCAAGCCGATGACTCGCCGCTAGCTATTGCCCAAATTGCTAAGCACCAGCTGGAGAGCGGGCAAGACCCGTCTAAAGTTGTGCCGATTGTTAAGACTGACCTAGCTACGGACAATACCGTTTTTGTAACTGTCACATCGGCCGATAAGAAGATATTAGCCAGCTCGGCAGTACTTGATAGCGGCACCACGCTACCGCCGCCAGGCGCCTTTGACTACACCGCCGCTCACGGTAGTGATCACTTCACTTGGCAGCCGCGAGCCGGTGTCCGCCTGGCAACTCGCATGCTCAAGTACAATAACGGCTTTGTCATCGCCGGGCAGTCGCTCGGGCAGTTTGAGCAGCGCATTAACGAATATACCCTGATGCTGGTCATCGCTTGGCTGGCGATACTGGCCTGGACTAGCGCTGTGATCCTGGTGCCGACCAAAAAACTGGGCTCGTAGCCCCTACAAAATCAACATAGCGTCGCCGAAAGAATAGAAGCGATACTTTTCCTTTATGGCGTGGCTATAGATATGGTGTAGCTCGTCCGTGCCGACCATGGCAGCAACCAACATCAGCAGCGTGCTTTTGGGCAAATGAAAGTTAGTTATAAGAGCCCCAGTATTTTTGAACTGATAGCCGGGTTTTATAAAAATATCCGTCGAATCTTCTAGAGGCTTAAATGGGCGCACAACGCTTTCCAGAACCCGGACGCCAGTGGTCCCAACGGCAGTAATATGGCTAGCCCTGTTAAGCATTTTTGCGGCTTCGGCAGAAATACTGAAGCGCTCAGCATGCATTTTATGCTTGTCAATATTGACAGATTTGACAGGGGCGAAAGTGCCTAATCCGACATGCAAAGTTAATTCGGCTATAGGATGGGTCTTCGCGAGCATAGCCAGTTGCTTTGCCGTAAAATGTAGACCGGCTGTGGGGGCCGCCACCGAGCCTAGCGGCTCGGCGTAGACCGTTTGATACTGCTCGTCCAGGCTCTTGTCGGATTTAATATAGGGAGGGAAGGGAGTCTGGCGAAACCTGTCGAGACTTGGGTCATCAATAGGTTTGCTTAGCTCCAGCGTGCGAACTCCCTCTTCGTCAACAGCCATTGTCTCGGCGCTTAGCTCAGCAAGTTCAAGCCTTTTTCCTTCTTGAAATTTCTTGCCTGGCCGAACCAGCGCCCTTATGGTCCGCGGACCTAGTTTCTCTAAAACAAAAATCTCAACCGCGCCGAAGCGCAGGCGGGCTTTTTCTACTTTGGAGTTGTTGATAGCCAAGGTTGTACCAGCGGACAAGTAATCACTAAGATTATAGAAAAAATCGTTGACAATCTGCCGAGAGGATCGGTCGTAAACTAGCAATCGGGCGTGGTCTCGCGGATGCGCCGGTGTTTGGGCGATAAGACCCTTTGGCAGATCATAATCAAAATCGCTCAACCTCATCACTTTATTATAGGGGTACATATACGCTCTAAAGTGTTAAACTAGAGATAAGATGCAGAGGTTGTCACCCGACGATGTCAAGCCCAAGCTGGCACGTCTTAAGGACTGGACGCTAGAAGATGGCGTCCTTAAAAAGGATTTCGGCTTTAAGGGATTCAGAACAGCCATAGAGTTTATCAACCGGCTAGTACCGCTAGCTGAGAAACTGGACCATCATCCAGAGTGGACAAACTCTTATAACCGAGTGCAGGTGAACCTGACTACACACAGCGCCCACGGCCTGACAAAAAACGATTTTACATTCGCTGAAGCCGCCGACGAAGTAGCCGCGGAGCTCCGACACTAAGCCTTAAGTCGTTTTTCAGGTTGCAGCTCCAAAATTAGAGTCACTAAGGAGATGATTTAATGCCCAAAGAAACAGGAACAACCCAACCGGTGCGAATCCATAATAACAGCGGTTACAAAATCGCCGCTGTGGCGATCGCGCTAATCTTACTTTTCGGCGTATTTGTTGCCGGTGCGCTGGCTGGTCGATTCAGCGGCCAACGCGGCTTCGCGGGAAGCGGATTTCTTCGCTCCGACGCAAAATCACTTATGATGGGACGCGAGTTTGGTTCTAGGAACCTGCTCAGCTCGACAGACAGGATTACGGGTGTAGTTACAGCAGTCAATGGCAGCAGCTTCACGGTCGCTGGCCACGGAGCCACGAACACAGTGAGTACCGACAGCTCGACTCAGTACCAAGGAGGTGATAGCGTCAAGGTCAACGACAGCGTCATGGCTTTCGGCAGCACGTCAAATAACACCTTTACCGCAACTCAGGTAGCCATAAACCCTTAGGCAACTTTCGCCGAGCGAGCAAGCGGACTATAATTGAGGTAGAAAGGAGGGCATTATGGCAAGACAAATGTGTCAAAGTTGTGGCATGCCCATAGGCAAGGACGAGCTCAAAGGCTCAGAGGCTGACGGCAGCAAAAGCCAGAAGTATTGCGTCCACTGCTACAAAGACGGCAAGTTTACCTGGCCGGGTGCCACCGCCGCTCAAATGCAGACTTTCTGCATGGGCATTCTGACCAAAAAACACTGGCCGACCTTTATGGCCAGGATGGCCACCAACGGCATCCCCAAACTAGAACGCTGGAAGAAAGCCTAGATTAAGCTAGGCGTTTAGGCTGTCCCAAACTCTGTCGAGCAGGTTTTTTTTTAATTTTCCATTTTTTGTCGGGAACACTTCAGACGATTTTTTAACATTAAAAACCGCTAAACTATATGGGTGATGGAAATTTCCGATAAAAAATTTAGAGAAATAGTCGGCAAGGCAATTGACTCTATTCCGGCACCATATGCCAACCGTCTGCAGAATGTAGCCTTTATAGTTGAAGACCGTCCGTCAATCGAGCAGGCCAAGCGGCTCCAACTGGCATGCAACTCCTTGTTGTTCGGCCTGTACGAAGGCGTGCCCTTGCCGCAAAGAAACGGTGCCGCCAAGCTTTTGCCAGATAAAATTACACTCTTTAAGAAACCGCTGGAATTTGTCAGCGTTAGCGAGGCCGATCTGGCAGAACGGATCAAACACACCGTTTGGCACGAAGTAGCCCACTACTATGGATTGGACCACAAAAGAATCCACGAACTAGAGAATAAATGACCAAAACTTTTGAATATAAAAACAACGCCGTCAGTAGGCGCTGTTTTTAGTCAAGATTCAGTATTTATTTTTTCGCGTTTTTCATCGGGGCAAACAGATAGGCATAGACATTAGCACCGACCAGGCCACCTGCTAGCGGGCCGAGAATATAGACCCAGTCAATGTAGCGTTCAGCCACAGCGACAGCTGGGTTAAGGATACCGGCGGAAGCAGTCGAAGCAATGATAACTCCGACGAACAAGGCCGTACCGTAGGTCCATGCTGATTCCAAGGCGCTGAAAGCTCGGCTGGCCAAAGCGGCAAAGCCAAAGGTCAGAACCATAGCACCGACGGCTTCAGCCACGAACAAACGCCAGTTCCAACTGACCGATTTGCTAGCGACCGATTGATGGATCAGATACTTGTAGAGCAACCAGGCGCCCAAACCGCCCAAGACCTGGGCAACTATGTAAAAGAATGCCCGGATCGTGCTAACCCGTCGAGCCGACCACATACCCAGAGTCACGGCCGGATTAACGTGCGCACCTGAAACGCCGCTGAACATCAGGTAGACAACGCCCAAAGCCAACGCCACGCTAGTGCCGATAAAGTATGACACTGCCGTGGTCTCGCTCAGAACCAGCGCTACCATTGCTAGAATTCCGGTGCCGAGGAACTCCGCAAGCAACGGCGCGGTCGTTGCGCGATTAATTCTTATCTCGCTCATTTTTATACGAACCCTCCTTGTGAGTTACTAATGGGATAATAATAGTACGCTTGCGCTTAAAATGCCAGGCTAAATCTTATATAATAAGAGTATGGCTGAGCCTAAGGTGACAATTTATAGTGCTAGCTGGTGCGCCTTTTGCAAGATGGCCAAGAACTACCTGGATTCTAAGCACGTGGCTTATAAAGAAATCGATGTCGACCATGACCACGATGCTGCCCGAACGATCTTTACCAAAACTGGACAGGCTGGCGTACCAGTGATCGAAATTGGCGACGCTACTATCCTCGGCTTTGACCGGCCCCGCATAGACTCCGCCTTAGCGCAATATAATTTAGCGACCTAGCCATGAACAAAGCGCCTAGCCCTGAGGTCGAAAAGGGCGGACTGCAGTGGTCCATAGTTGATGGGTCGTACAACCGCGAGCGTTTCAAAATGGATTCTAGCAGGCTAGACCGTGTTGAAATAGTCGCTCGAGACCTACCTCAGGTGGCCGCTACCCGACTCCTGGCAACCGAGACAGTTACCTACGCCTACGAACTATGCAACCCAGAGCTCATCGAGAATGATCAAACACTAGCTAGCGAAGTACATTTTGCGGTTGCCGAGGTCTCCTTTGAGAACTCGCAAGAAGCTCCCTCTTCTGTCGCCCTCACGGCCCGGAAAGCTGAAACTGGTCCGTTAGTTGGTGCGCCGATTATCCAGGCCTTAAATCACATATTCAGCGAAAGGCGAACGGACGACGAAGACCTTCAGGCCCACTGTAAAGCAACTGTCGTTAAACTAGCCAGGCGCGAACCAGCGCTGAGGCTGTCCGATACCGTACAATAAATTCATGGCGTTTGAGGACTATAAAACCAAGGAATCGGTCGTGCTTGTCTACACCGGCGAGGGCAAGGGCAAAACCAGCGCTAGTGTCGGCCTGATGGGCAGAGCATTGGGCAACGGCTGGCGAGTGGCCTTCATCCAGTTCATCAAACACTGGAACGTCGGCGAGCATGATTTTATACGCCAGATCGAGCCGATTTATGGCAAAAAGCTGCTTTTCTTTAAAGGCGGCAAGGGTTTTTATAACGCTGGCGAGCTATCAGCTAAAGACGTTACGCCGGCCGAGCACAAACGAGCAGCCCAAGAAACATATGCCAAGGCGTTGGCCTGCGCCACATCCGGCAAGTTTGATCTGGTGATTTGTGACGAAATTAATAACGCCCTAAACCACAAACTGGTCACTCAGAAGCAAGTAGTTGATCTCATTAGAAAGCGTGCGGCTGGTACCAGCCTGTGCATGACTGGTCGTAACTTTCCGGAAAAGCTTTTGCCGATGGCCGATATCGCCACCAGTATGACCAAGCTTCGACACCATTTTGATAAAAAATTTCTAGCCAACAAAGGCATTGATTTTTAGCGTTTAAGCCCTGCTTTGTATAATTGAAGCATGAGAGGGCTTAATGGCCGTAAACGCCGACTGGCGCTGGTTATTTTTGCCTTGGTCGTCCTTGGCGTCGTGGCGACCCAGTCCGATTGGCTAAGGAGCAGTGTCAGGACTGTTGAAGTTAACCAGCCTGGGCTTTACGCCATTGATCACTACATAGACGGCGACACTATCGCCGTGAACATGAACGGTACAATCGAGGAAATTCGCTTTATAGGAGTGGACACGCCGGAAACCCACAAGCCCAACACGCCAGTTCAGTGCTATGGCGAAGTTGCTGCAGCCTACACCAAAGGCCGGGTCAGCAAATTTGGAAAGGTTCGTTTACAGGCTGACCCACTGGACACCAACCGCGACCGTTACGGCCGGTTGCTGCGCTATGTCTTCCTGCCTGACGGCACACTTCTCGATAAAGAGCTTGTTCAAAAAGGCTATGGCTTTGCTTACTTAGGGTTTCCGTTTGAGAAAACCGATGAATTCGCCGCCGACCAGCAAGCAGCTCAAGCCACACACGCTGGCCTTTGGGGCAGCTGCCATCCAACAGTGAATGAGTTCGGCGGATACACTGCCGAGCCGGCTTAGAGGACCTGCCTGTAGGCTTCGGTAAGCCATTTGATGTGATTTTGCACGCTGAACTTTAAGCGAACTCGTTTTACCGACGCATCACCAAAAGTCTTCATTTCTGCGGGGTTCTTGGAGAACCAGCTCATCTTATTAGATAGCCCTCGAACCGATTTAACAAAGAAACCGTTAGAGCCAGGCTCTAGCGGCTCGATTAATCGTTCATCGAACAAAATCAGCGGCCTGCCGACCGAAGCAGCCTCCAGAATCGCCAGGCTAGCCACTTCGCGCAGGCAGGCATTAACGAAAATGTCGCCCGCGGCCAAGTAGACAAAGACCTCAGACCTCGGAATCGCGCCCATGAAGTCTACTTTGTCTTCGATATGTAGTTCTTGAGCCAGTGCTTTAAGCACGCCATCCTTTGGCCCTGCTCCAAGCAGGACCAGCCGACTGGACGGTGCTTCAGCTACCGTTCGGGCAAAAGCTTTGATAATTATCTCGACTCTTTTTTCACGGACATGGCGACCGGAATTTATAACAATAAACTCATCCTCGGATAGCCCAAGTTCACGCCGGGCAATCTGTTTGCTTGGTAAGCGTGGCGGAAGGCCAACACCGTTCGGCACAGTCTTCATATTGTCAGCTGGGTAATAGCGATTTAGCTGAGTGGCAATTTTTTGACTGGGCGTTAGCACAAGGTCACATTGACGTGATAGGAAAGCGTAGGTTCGCCAAGCGACGTCACGGCGCCAACCAGAAGCCGGTCTCCAGCGCGGCTCGAAGATAGCTTTCAGAAATTCACCTGGCTGCCGGCAGATTACGCCAATTAACATCGCCAAAAAAGGCATGGCCATTAATGCCACAAAGTAACCGTCCATAAAATCTAGATCCAGGTGCGCGGTCATGACAACCGGTTTACCAAGCTTGCGAGCAGCCCGTAGGCCGGCCAGGCCAACCAAGAAGGGCGTGTGTATATGAATAACGTCAAGATCCAAAGCTTCGATCCGTGCTAGTGTCCGGCGGCTGAACGGCCAGCAGGCTCTCAGATTGGCGTAAATAAGGGCAGGGAGAGAGTAAAAACTAACAACCCGTTTGGTTCGCGGCGTGCCAGGTAGTCGCGGACAAAAAACGTGAACCTCGTGTCCGGCAGCCGTCAAACCGGCTCGGCTAATCTCCACAGCAATAGCTGTCCCATCAGCCTGGTCAAGGTAGTAATCAGAAAAGACGCCGATTTTCACTCTCTTTATCCTACCACCCAGATTAACTCCGCCCCTGATCTGTGTTAACATAAACATGTTAAGCTCACTACTCATTTAAAGTGTATAAAATCAAAAAAATATTGGGATCTGCTAAAGCTGGACCGCGCCAGGTCAGGCGAATTTTTAGATGTCTGTTGGCTCCGGTCCGGCGGCTGCGCTGGTGGCTACGCTGGCCGATTTATCTAGTTATAGCCGCCGTTATCGCGCTGTCGTTGAGCTGGCTGGTTGACCAGCTTATACCTCAGGTCAATGAGCCCATATACGGCGTCAGCTTTTCCGAACCTTACTCCAAACAGCTCGGCAACGATTGGCAAGCTAACTACATAGCTTTGCTAAAAGATGCCGGCTTCAGAAAACTTAGGCTGATGACCTACTGGGAAAATCTGGAGCCAACACCTGGACACTATGATTTCACAGACCTGGACTGGCAGTTGGCGCAGGCCAAAGCCTATGGTGCGCACGTCAGCTTGGCCATTGGCTACCGCCAGCCGCGCTGGCCGGAGTGCCACGAGCCCGACTGGGCTGCTGCCATGCCAGTCGAGAGCCAACAATGGACCAGCGCTCTTTATAGCTACATGACGACCGTCATCAATCACTACAAAAGCGACCCGACGCTTATAAGCTACCAGCTAGAGAACGAGGCCGAGAATAGCCTGTTCGGCGGCTGCCGAGGCGGCGTGGCCCCCAAAAGCCGTCTGACTTATGAGTTCAACATGGTCAAGAGGCTAGACCCAACCCGCCCGACTTATATGAGCCTGTCCGACGAACACGGCTTCCCGTTCGGCCAACCAACGCCGGATGGTTACGGCTTTTCGATATACCGCGTCGTCTACAGTACGACTTTTCCAATTCATTTTTATCTAACTTATCCGATTACCGACTGGTACCACCGGCTCCGCATGCTGGCTATCATCCATATCAAACACCGGCCAGTATTTATCCATGAGCTACAGCTGGAGCCCTGGGGGCCAAAGGATACACAAGACCTGACAGTTGCCGAACAGAACCGTTCAATGAATGTCCAACAGATGCAAAAAAGCCTAGAGTTTGCCCGTAAAACCGGTATTCAAACCGAGTATCTATGGGGCGGAGAGTGGTGGTACTGGCGTCTGACCCATTTTAATGATCCTGGACCATGGAACGTGGTCAAGGACGCCCTGCAATCCAGCTCTCAGTAGACTTTTAACACCTTTTATTGTATGATATAGCTATGAAATCGCCCGTTGACGTAGTGGCGGCCATTCCTAGTTATAACCATGCTGAAGGTCTGGATAAGCTCTTGCCACAGGTGCTTGAACAGGACTATTCGGCAGTGTTTGTTATGGACGACGCCTCAACCGATGAAACGCCCGACATCCTCGCGAAATATGCTGAAAGTGTAAAGCCAGTTTTGGGTAAAGAAAATGTCGGTGCGGCAGCCAACCGCAACCGAATCCTAAAATACGATCTAGGCAAATCAGCTTTGCACTTTATGGATGCTGACCAGCAACTCGTCAGCCAAAGGACTCCGGAGCTGGTGCTTGACGCGCTGGATTACGAACGCCGAGGCGCTGTCTGTGGCTTAATAACTGATAGCGACGGTAATATGTGGCCCGGAAATTTTGTTCCACCAATCAGCATCTCTTATTATCTTGCCGGAGGCATTGAGGCGGGCTTGATATACCCCCTAGTCAGGCGCGGAAAGCTTAGTGCTGCCCGAGCCGTTCGAGAGACATTTTATCCTATGCTTCGTAATTTTCCAGACCTTGCGAATGAACCTGTGCCTAGAAAAGTCTTTTCTGCAGTAGAGGGCAATATGGCTATCAGGGCCGACCAGTTTAGGGCTGTTGGCGGATATGATCCCAAACTGAGATACCACGAATCACAAGATTTGGCGTATAAGCTCAGCCGTTCAGGCCTAGATAATTGGTTCGAGCCTTCGATCAAGACAGAGCATCCCGGCGAATTCAGTATTAGCGGTAAGGAGCTCGAAGTTGCCAAGGCTACCGTGTATCTGATCAAGAAGTATGGGCTGTTTCGCTTCCTGCTAGCTGTCTAATTTTACGTTACTTTGGCGTACAATTAAGGGGTTATGGCCAAGAAGGGCAGACAACCTGGTTCGATTTCTAACCGACGGGCTCGCTACGATTATGAGCTCGGCGATAGTTATATAGTAGGCTTAGCCCTGAGCGGACCAGAGACCAAAGCTCTGCGCCTAGGCCACGCCAGCCTAGCCGGCGCTTACGTAGCACTTAAAGACGGCGAGTTATGGCTAATTAACGCCCAGATTATGCCCTCGGCCGGCCTACCGATCGGCGAAGACGAGCAAACCCGCAGCCGTAAACTACTAGCTAAAAAGTCAGAGATAGAAAAGATAGCCGCTGCCCGACAGTCCGGCAATACAATCGTGCCGCTAGAAATCCTTAACCGCGGCCATTTCGTTAAGCTGCGTATAGCTGTAGGCCGCGGCAAAAAACGCTATGATAAGCGCGAGGTCATAAAGCGCCGCCAGCAAGAGCGCGAGGCCAAGAGGAGTATGTCGGCGTGAAAATTTATTCTTGGAATGTAAATGGCATTAGGGCAGTAGTCCGTAAAGGCGCGCTGCAAGAATTCGTTGCCAAACACCGACCTGACATACTGTGCCTGCAAGAAACCAAGGCTAAGCAGGGCCAAGCCGAGATCGAATTCAAGGGTTACGAAGAATACTGGAACAGTGCTGCAAAACCTGGCTATTCCGGCACGGCCATTTTTACTAAAATCAAACCGCTGAGAGTGGAAAACGGGTTCCCTGAGGATTTTATTGATAGGTTCAAACTTCACGGCGACGTTTACGGCAACCCGAACGAAGAAGGGCGGGTAATTACCGCCGAGTTCGAGAAATTCTTCGTAGTTGGCGTTTACACCATAAACATCAAGGAAGACTTGAGCCGGCTAGTGATCCGTAAAGTCTGGGACAAAGCCTTCCTGGCTTGGTGCCAGGAATTAGAGAAGAAAAAACCAGTGATCTTCTGTGGAGATCTGAACGTCGCGCATACTGAAGACGACCTGGCTAGGCCTAAGGAGAATATAGGCAAGCGGGGCTTTACAGACGAGGAGCGTTCTGGCTTCCAGAAACTCATCGACCACGGCTTTGTTGATACTTTCCGCTTGTTCAAAAAGGGCAACGGCTTTTATACCTGGTGGACGCATTGGGCCAACGCCCGTGAACGTAATGTTGGCTGGCGGATTGATTATTTTTTGGCTTCGGATGTGCTAAAAGCTAAGGTCAAAGCCGCGCAAATCCACTCAGATGTTATGGGCTCCGACCACTGCCCGATAAGCCTGACCTTAGACCCATGAAGATGGTAGCGGTTATCGAAGGATTCTCCGGCGGCCCGATGCATACGCGCGCCTTTAGAAGGGCCGTTCGCCAAGCCGGTTTTTCCGTCGTAAGAAATTACCGGAAGGCCGATATAATCGTGGCTCATTCAGCTGGAATTTATGCAATTCCACCCGATGTGCGCGCCAGAGTTTTAGTGCTGATAGGACCGACTTACTGGCCGGGTCGGAAACTAATTAAGCGTGTTTTTGCGCATACCAAATCTGGGCGTCTTTTTTACGTCAAGAATTATGGTTGGTGGTTTTACATCTGGAAAAAGGCGCTCGAGCTATACTATTTCTTTCGCCGTCATCGCTATCTTTGGCTAGGCGTCAAGAACAACAACAAGCTGGATAGGCTGTATGCGTTGGCCGGCAATCAAGATAGGCAAATCATCTTAGTGAGAAACCACGACGATTCTTTCTGCGACCCGGCCATCGGGGAGCTGTTTAAGGGACGCTCGAATGTTCGCTACGTAGAGCTACCTGGCGTTCATGAAGACTACACCACAAACCCAAAGCCCTACATAAAGCTCATGGAGGAGGCTAGAGAATGAAACAATTTGCCGTTTTTGATATCGACGGTACGTTGATCCGCTGGCAGCTATATCATTCGATCGCCGACACGCTAGCCAGACAGGGACACATTAAGCCGGAGGTGTATCAGACCATGAAAGACGCCCGCATGGTTTGGAAACGCCGCCAAAGCGACAAAGGGTCTTATCTGGAATATGAGCGGCAGGTGATTGATGTCTACGAGACCATACTCAGAACCCTCAGTTTTCAGAATTTTGAAACAGCCGTCGATGCGGTTTTTGAAGAGTATAAGGATCAAGTCTATACCTACACTAGGGACTTGATTGGCAAGCTTAAAAAAGACGGCTACATGCTCCTTGCTATCTCGGGCTCCCAGACAGAGATAGTTGCCAAGATATCAGACTACTACGGCTTTGATGACTATGTTGGTACGACCTACGAGAGAGCCGGTCGTGGCTTTAGCGGCAGGAAACAGATCGGATCTCTCAATAAAGACAAGACTCTGAAAGCTTTGATGAAAAAACATAGTCTAAACCCCAAGGGGAGTATAGGGGTGGGCGACAGCCGGAGCGATATTGCAATGTTAGAGCTGGTAGAAAAGCCTATCGCGCTGAACCCGGAACGCGAATTGTTTAAGCACGCCAAAGAGCAAGGGTGGAGGATCGTTCTGGAGCGTAAAAACGTAATATATAAGCTCGAGAAGCACGATGGCAGATACCTTTTGGCTTAAGCAGATAGCTGACAGACCGCTATACCCTGACATGCTGTGGAGCAGGCCGGAGAACAAACAGACTCGAGGAAAGCTTTTAATAATTGGCGGTAATTCGCACTCCTTCTCGGACGTTAGCCTAGCTTATGGCGAGGCTCAGAAAGCTGGCATCGGCACGGTCCGAGCCATTCTCCCGAACAGCCTGCAAAAAAGCTTGGGGAAACTTTTTCCGGAAGCCGAGTTTGCTCCGAGCACCCCGAGCGGCAGCTTTGCCCGCACAGCGCTCTCTGAGCTGCTGGACATTTCGGCATGGGCCAATGGCGTTTTGCTAGCTGGAGATTTCGGCAAAAATTCCGAGACCGCCGTGCTATTAGAGAGCTTCGTAGACAAATACCGAGGGTCTCTGACGCTCAGCGGAGACAGTCTGGGTTACTTTATCAACTCGGCCGAGCAGTTGCTTAAGCGTCCTGGGACTATCCTCGTTGGCGATTTCTCACAAATTCAAAAATTAGCAGCCGGCTCAGACTCGCCGGTAATACTCAAGCATGACATGAACTTGAATAACTTGGTCGAGCGCCTGCACGATTGGACGCAGACTATCGAGGCCTCAGTGCTCTTGCCGCACGCCGGACAAGCTATTGTCGCCACAAGCGGGCAGGTGAGTACCACAGCAATAAAAAATGGCCGAGCTCTGGCTGCCTTTGCGGCCGTCTGGCAACTCCAACAACCAGCCCGCCCATTCGAAGCCCTCGCCTCCGCTGTTTACGAATACTCTAGATGCTAGGCTCTGTGCGAAGCTACGCATTGGGTTATGCATTGAACCAACCTTGGAGCTATACCCGCGAGCTTTGAGGATAAAGTGAGCAGAAGGCGAGGCTCGACACGAAGGCTGAAGATAAAAAGGCTTCCGAATTTTTACGAAAGCCGAAGCTGTCGAATGAGCTGGTGGGCGAGGTGGGACTTGAACCCACAATCCTTGCGGAACACGATTTTGAGTCGTGCGCGTATACCAATTCCGCCACTCGCCCAAGTCAATTACTGTCTGGTAAACAGGCTATTTAACAGATGTATTGTACAATGAAACTGAGCATTATCATATGGACACCGACAATAATAAGCACCAAGAGAAGTTTGATGCGGCCCTGCCGCTGCCGATTGGCGACAGCCATACAAGATCGAGAGGTGGCAGCGACGCGGCCGCTGACCTGATACGTAAGAAGGTTGCCGCTGCGTATACTAGCGAGCCTGATGCGCTCGAGGAAGGCGAAGGCCTAGGGGAGTTAGGCGGAGCTAAGCGCTCACGCCACCAAGAATTTGTTTATCAGCTAACCAGCTCAGGCCGACCGCTCAATGAAATCCAGTCAACCTGGCACGAATATTATGCCGGCCTGTCCGAAGCGGAGAAGCATCAAGTTTGGCAAGAATTCTATGCTACCCGCGCCGAAGCGGCTCACACTATACCCAGCGCACCCACCGAGATCACAGCGAACATCCACCAGACCTACAAGTCAAGGTCTCCGGAGGCAATTCGCAAAATTAATACCGCCCACAGGCAAGTCCGCCAAGCGGGAGCAGCCCTTAGACAAAGAGGTCGTACAAGCCATCTTCGCTCTTTGATGTTTGGAATTAGCATAGGTGCGATAGTTGTTTTGATATTTCTATTTAGCTTCTTCAACGAGCGTTTTATAGCGCCTTTTATCCAACCAAGCCGTAACGTAACCGGAACGCCGATTATCAGTACCGGTACGGTTGTTGGGCCGAACCCTGAGATCATCATTCCCAAGATTAATGTTGAGATTCCAGTGGTCTACAACGTCAGCACCATAAACGATAACGATATAGAGACGGCTCTGGAGGGCGGAGTGGTTCATTATGCCGATACAGCTTTGCCCGGACAAGATGGAAATCTGGTGATCGTCGGCCATTCCTCAAATAATATTTTTAACCCTGGGAAGTACAAATTTGCTTTCGTCCTGCTCTCTAGGCTAGACAGCGGCGACACTTTTTACCTGCAGAAGGATGGCAAACGCTACACTTATGAAGTCTATAAAAAGCAGATCGTCAGCCCGGCTGACGTATCCGTTCTAGGGCTAGAAGATAAGCCAGCTACCGCCACCTTGATAACCTGTGATCCTCCGGGAACTAGCACCAACCGCTTAGTAGTAGTCGGCGAGCAGATTGATCCGAGTCCGGCAAGCAACCTTACGACCACAAATACAAAGCTGGCTACCCAGGCCTCGATCATACCCAGCAATTCGCCGACTCTGTGGTCGCGCTTCTGGAAGTGGCTTTCTGGCTAGTTTACTGTTTGGGCAAGTCGGTTCCGGCCCGGAGGTCGACGTTAACCAATTCAAAAACGTTTGTTGATGTCGGCTGGATAGTTAGCAAATGGTTATAATCAGCGCTGAATAGACCCCCGGTCATATCAACTGTCGGGGTCAATGATTGCTGGTTGGTGGAGTCGTAGTCCGTCACAAAGACATTACCGTCGGTGTCGCCTATCAAACGCTGGCCGTCCATCCAAACTAGCGGTGAGGTCGGTGGAGTGGCTAGCTTATACTGGTACACCTGCTGCGTTTCAAAATCATAGACTCCGAATTGTTGGCCGTTTTCCACTTCGATAAACCGCGCCTTGGTAGAGAAACTAAGATTGGTTGATCCAACTTGGTTAATCGCGAGCGTCGGTACAGCTTTGCCGATCGTAGAATTTTTTAGATAGCTAAGAGGGTCTTTATAAATATTTATGTTCGGATCTGTATCGCTGCCGGATACGAAATAGGACGTCCCCTGATACTGAGCTGTATCAATTAAGTAATGGTCCCCAGTCTGAACTGTGTCTAGCAGATACGTCTGACCATTATCCCAGATACGTACTTCTACCTTCCCAGTCGGCGCGTCCTTGGCTGTGGCATAGACTATCGTGTTTGACCCGTAGGACTTGAAGGCAAGGACTTGCTTAAGAAAGGGTGTCGGCAGGCTGGTCTGGCTTGTGCTGACGGAGGTCAACGATTGGCTAGCGGCATCATAAAAATAGAACTGATTAGACTTTTTATTACGCAAAGCTACTTGGCTAGGATCCGTCTTGAGCTGTTTATTTAAGTTTATCGAGTCCGACGGATGGGCTCTGTCAAACAAGATGAACTCGTTGCTGCCAGAGAAGTCGTGCCTTAAAAGCAGGTGGCTATTATCACTGGACCACTCCAAAGCAACCAAGCTAGCAGTGTCTTTATCGTCGCCCGATAACAAGCCAGCCGGCAAGCTCAAATTGACCGATGGCTTGGTCAAATTGGTTGTATCAAATTCATCGAAATTGACACTGTCCAGCCCGGCCGAGGGCGCTTGGACCAACAACCAGTGTTGATCCGGTGTCTCGGTCATCAACGGCGGCATTGACGAAAAGGCCATGAGATTAGTGACCCTGGGCTTGACGGGGAACAGGAGAGGATAGGTGTAGCGAGCTATGCTATGCTCGTCTAGCGTAAACTGTCGCTGCCAATCGCGGTAACCTGACTTTTTAAGGGTCAGGGTGTAATTACCAGCCTCCAGAACCAGCCTGCGACCGGTAGTAGCATTCTGGTCTTGGCCGTTTAAATAGAGCTCGGCACCAGTGGGCTTTGAGCTCACGAAAACTATGCCATTTTGGATAATCTCGCCTGTTTTAGTATTAATGCCATACCCGTAAGCCGCGTACACCAGAATTATTGTGGCCAGCCCAATCGCAATACTGACCAGCACGTAGCCGGTTATCAAACGGATAGTATGGGAGCGCTTACGGCGTGGGTCTAAAAAATCCATAGGTTAATTTGAAGAGGTTTTTAATCGCCCCTACATTGTCGCACATCACTTTGCGTAACCTCAAGCAGTACGGGTCGGCAGCCTTCAGCCGGCTTGCCGTCGGTCAAGACACTGGTGTAATATAACTGTTAAATGGGTAGAGGTTTATTTTAGGTGGGCAAGACGTCTGGCGTTATAGACATCAATGGCACCGATTATGACATTGCCTCGGGCCGCGTTATTGGTGCCGTCAGACGTGTTGCCGGGCAAGTCAAAATGCCCAACAGCGCCCAAGTAATCGATGGTTTTATAAAAAATAAGCGGCACATTGACACGCCCAAGGCTAAGCTGGCAGACATTCCCGCCGTAAAAAAGATGCGAACCAGAAAAATCTCCGACCGGGCCGCCAAAGTGGCCGCTACTGCCATTCACCATCGTCGAGAGCATTCCAAAACCTTGATGAGATCAAGGCTCGGCCGACCAGCCCTGAAAGTAAAAGAAGCTTCCAGGACATTTACTAGCCATAGCCCTGTCGCCGAGTCCGTAAGAGCAGCTCGGGCCAAAGTGATCAGTACGCATGCTAAGGTTAGCCGTTTCGGAAACCCCGGAAACAGCTCTACAGCCAACAGGCCGAAGACAGGAGGAGTAATTAACGCCATCGCCCGGCCGCTTAATCGAGCTGAGGCTGCTAGTGCGCCAGCGACCACCATGAGTGCCAGCGCTTCACACGCTAAACTTGAACGGCTCCTAGACAGAGCACTGTTCCAAGCCGACGCCCACAAACAAGCTAGACAACGGCATTCTTTGAGTCGGTTCTCTAAGCTTTGGGCAATTCCGCGCTGGCTGAGAATTACACTGCTCGCTATCATTCTTCTTTCTGTAATCGGCTGGGTTATCTACCGCGATATGCCGGCTGTGGCCGTGAAGGTGGCCGCCGAGAGGGCACATGTCTCGGCCAGCCTGCCAGCTTATACGCCCTCTGGCTTTAGTTATGCCGCACCGATTGGCTACCAGAATGGCAGCGTCACTGTCAGTTTCAAAAACAAAGCCGGTCCCACGTCTAGCTATAGCATTACTCAGCAAAAATCCGACTGGGACAGTGCCTCCTTAGCCGCTAACGCTATCGGTCCAAAAACCGAAGTCCAGACCTCACAGATCGGCGGTACAACAGTTTATATCTACGGCAACAGTAACAATGCCACCTGGGTGAACAATGGTATCCACTACACGCTTAGCAATAAAGCAGGCCTCAGCTCTGACCAGGTCCTTAAAATAGTCCAGAGTTTCTAGCTATAGCCGGCTGGTTCGCTTACAATTAGCTTGATGAAAGTTCGAACCCGTTTCGCTCCCAGCCCCACCGGCTTTATGCATGTCGGTAGTGCCCGTACCGCGCTCTTTGCGTGGCTAGTTGCTAAGCAAGCCAGTGGCGATTTTATTCTGCGCATAGAAGATACTGATAAGGCCAGGGAGGTGACTGGCTCCGAACAGCACATAAAAGACAGTCTGGAATGGCTTGGCTTGCAGTGGGATGAAGAACCGCTGCGCCAAAGCAAACGTCTAGACATTTATAAAGTTTGGGCTCAAAAACTAATCGATAGGGGCAGGGCTTATGCCGACCCGCACACACCTGAGCAGTTAGAGGCTCTGCGAGCCAAAGCTAAGGAGGATAAGAGACCGTTTTTATTCCGCGATCACCGGCCAAAGAACCTACCAACATGGGATGGCCAATCGCCTCTACGATTCCTTAGCCAACCGAAGGATTATGCTTGGCACGACGAAGTCATGGGCGATCTTTCTGCTGGCCCTGAAGCTATTGACGATTTCATCATCTTAAAGTCTGACGGCTATCCAACGTATAATTTTGCTCACATTATTGACGATCACTTAATGGAGATCAGCCACGTCATTCGCAGCCAGGAGTTTCTCCCTTCGGTGCCAAAGTTTTTAAACCTTTACGAGGCGCTGGAGATCGAGCGGCCCAAGCTAGCTACATTGCCCTACGTCCTGGGCCCGGACGGTAAGAAGAAACTTTCCAAGCGCGACGGTTCTAAAGATATCCTGGACTACAAGAAAGAGGGCTACCTGCCCGAAGCTCTCGTCAATTTCTTGGCGACCTTGGGCTGGAATGATAGCACCGAGCAAGAGGTCTTCTCTATAGATGAGCTAATCAAGAAATTTGATCTAAGCCGAGTCCAGAAAAGTGGCGCTCGCTTTGACGAACAACGGCTAGAGTGGATGAACGGGCTCTATATCAGACAGTCGACCCTGGAAGACTTATCTAAGACCGCCGCCAGCTTCTGGCCACCGGAAGCCAAAGGGGCTGATAAGGATTACCAGGCAGCGGTTTTGGGTTTGGTGCAGGAGAGGCTGAAGTTCTTAGCAGAGTTACCGGAATTGAGCCGCTTTTTTTTCAAAGAGCCAGCTCAAGAGATGGTCGTAAAGCTATACGAGGCTCCGGTTGATAAGCAGCTGAAGTCGATTGATAAAGCAAGTCTAGCTGACCTACTGAAGTCGACTATCGACAAACTGCACTCTAGTGATTTTTCCGAATCCGACATAAGTAGCCGGCTGAACGAGCTGCTGACGCGCCTAGATTCAAAACCAGGAATTTTATTTGCGGCTATTAGAATTGCCGTGACCGGGACGCCCTCATCTCCTGAGCTATTCGGGACACTTTCGGTACTTGGCAAGGAGAAGTCACTGACTCGCTTGCAAAAGGCCTTGAGCACTCTGGAAAAATAAGCTTAAGCTTTGCTAGAATAGGAACTAATGGACGGAAACATTTTGCCACCAAACAAAGAGGACAAAGTTGAGAAAGCGCCACTGAGCACTGATGTCGATGAGCCTATTGCCATTGATGAAAGCGGCCGAGAAAAACAAGATGTCACAAACCAGCCCAGTGTCAAAAAAGCGCGCTTCGGCTGGCTGCACTTTAAGAGCAATCACTGGGATCACTGGACCAAGCGGCGTAAATTGCTAAGCTCTGGCGCAGCAGCCATAGTTCTGGCAGCCATCGTCGTCGGCGCCCTCCTAGCTTTTGGCCACAAATCGCATATCCCTAACGCCGAAACGGCCAAGTCTAATCCCGCCAAAACAGTGGCTTCGCCGCTGACCGGCGTCCAGGTCAATCCATTGCTGGCCAAACGGCCCGTGACAGCCATAATGATCGAGAATAGCGACGAGGCCCGGCCACAGTCAGGCCTACAGGACGCCGGAGTAGTTTATGAAGCCATCGCTGAAGCCGGCATAACCAGGTTTATGGCGCTGTTTCAGGAAAGCACTCCGCAATATGTCGGCCCGGTGCGCTCACTGCGTCCTTACTATATTGATTTTGCCGCCCCCTTTAACGCCTCTATCGTTCATGTTGGCGGTTCACCAGACGCAATAAGCGAAGTCCAGAACGGAGCCTATCGAAATTTGGATCAATTCTATAATGGCAGCTACTTTACCCGCGTCAACAGCCGGGACGCGCCGCATAACGTTTACACGAGCTTCAACCAACTAGACCAACTGAATGAATCTAAGGGTTACATAACCAGTCAATTTACCACCTGGGCACGCAAGGCCGATCACAAGCTGGCGACCCCCACGGCTAAAACTATCGACCTGGCCATCTCCAGCGATGATTTCCATGTCCACTACGACTATGACCCAACCACTAATTCCTACGCTCGCAGCGAGGGCGGGGCACCGCATATGGATTTGGTCAGCGCCAGCGACGCAGCTGGTGTCCAGCTCAAGCCTAAAGTCGTTATAGCGATAGTTGTGCCACAAAGCTTGGGCGCCCTTGACGCCTCCGGAGCATACTACACGGAGTACGCCGACACCGGCTCGGGAACGGCCTATATTTTTCAGGATGGCGGCGTACAGCAAGGTATGTGGACAAAAGCTTCCACCACCGACCAGTTTAAATTCACCACCTCAACGGGCATAGTTATCAAGCTTAATGCCGGCCAAACCTGGATCAGCCTAGTCGGTACTACCGGCCAAGTGGCTTACGCACCCTAAGTAGACTTTTGACCCCTGTTTTGCTAGAATAACCCCAGTTAAAACGGTCCCATCGTCTAGTGGTTAGGACACTGGGTTCTCATCCCAGCAACAGGGGTTCGACTCCCCTTGGGATCACCATTTCGCTTAGACTAGCAAAGTAGTTATAAATCAATATTGCGTGAGCAAAAACGCCTAAGTTAAAATAAGGCTAGCCATATGCGGGCTGGTGGTAAACCTTCCTCCGCATAGACTCATTCCTGGAGCGGCACGCTAAAATTAGCCCCTGCCGATCTCTAGCCCTAACACTTTAAATTTTTCGGTTAATGGACCAAGCGTTGGCATAGGTAGCTTGCTCTTAGCCCGAAAATCTCGTTAGTAAATCCTGCCGCCAATTCATCAAAAATGATTTGGTATCTCTTTTTTTAACTTAATCAAAAATAGGAGGAATAAAAAATGGACAACGTAACCAAAATTGAGAAGGATGTGAACATCGTCGCCTACTACTTCCATAACCGCGGACCGCGTCTGCGCTGCTTCCCAAAAGCCATGGAGTGGAACGGCAAGCGTATCAACTTTACCGAAACTGGCATGGTACACCCCACCAAAAAAGGCCAGCGCGCTGTTCATGTCTTCGATATGAGCGATGGCAACTCCGACTACCGGCTGGAGTTTGACGCCCAGGCTCTGAGCTGGACACTAGTATCAATTGCCGATACAGGTTTTAATCATGCCCCACGTACACAATTTGCAACTGCCCATTAACACGGCTCAGCCGCGAATCATGCACATCGACCTGAACAGTTGCTTCGCTATGGTGGAGCAACAGGCCAGGCCGCTGCTACGCGGCCGGCCAGTGGGTATAACTAACCGTAATACCGAGTACACCTGTGTGGTGGCCGCCAGCTATGAAGCTAAGCGACTGGACGTCAAAGTCGGGATGAACTTTCACGACGCCCGTTTGCTAGCGCCAGACATCGTCCTTGTGGAGAGCGATCCGCCTAAGTACCACCACGTTTACAAGCTCCTGGTTAAGATTATGCGATCTTACTCGCCTCATATAACTATGAAGAGTATCGACGAGGGAATTATTGATTTTAATGGCACCGACTTGGTCAACCAGCGGCCGTTGTCAGAGATCGGAATGGAGATTAAGCGCCGCCTTCAGGAGCAGGCTGGCAGTTGGATGACCTGCAACATCGGCATTGCACCCAACCGCTTTCTGGCTAAAACCGCCGCCGGGCTAAATAAGCCGAACGGCCTAGACGTTATTGACCACGCCAACCTACGACGAATTTTCTCTAAATTAGATCTGACCGACCTGAGCGGTATTGCCGAACGTAACCAGGCCCGCTTAAATGCCGTAGGGATCTATACGCCGCTAGAGTTTCTGGATGCTCCCGCCGACCTGCTGCATCGCCACGTCTTCAAAAGTATCTGCGGCCAAGACTGGTACCAGCGCCTGCGGGGCTGGGAAGTCGACGATCTGGAATACGACACCAAAACCATCGGCCGCCAATTTGTAATGGACGAGCTGCAGCCCACCGACGAAACTGTGCGCGCCCGACTGGCTTATCTCTGCGAGACCACCGCGGTTAAGCTACGCTACAAGAGCTTGGCCGCCCGCGGTATTTTTGTTTACGTCCGTTATGCCTCTGGAGATTATTGGTACGAGCGGCGGATGTTCAAAAGCAACTTTTTTACCAACACCGAGGTACTGCGGCGGGCGATGCTACTATTCAACCATCGACCGGTGGATAGCCCTGTTCGTGAGCTGGGAGTCTCTTGCTACGCGCTTACACAATCCGTACAGAATCAAGTCAGCCTACTAGAGGAAGTAAACCGTGAAGTTTGGCTAACTGAGGCCGTCGATACTATCAACGCCGCGTTTGGTGAATTCACAATTACCTTTGCCACCAGCTTGAGTGCTAAGGGCACCGTCAAACAAAAGATCCCGTTCGGCTCAACCAGATACTTTGACTTGCTTTGCAATCGTGCCTGAAATAACTGATAAGACGAGACACTGATTAGGGCTATATACCGATTCTCGGCTTGCCGTCGCATAAAAACAAGCAAACTGGGTACAAAGCTATATAATAATAAGCATTAACGGATACATCCGGGTGGGCAAATAAAAGGTGTGGTTTTTCAAAAATAAAGTTAGCGGTACGACCCAAACCCAGGGCGGTCTTACGGTCAGCGACGACGTGGCCAAGGACGGACATCTAGGTTCAGATTTTATATTGGGCGCCATCGAAGACGGTGTCGTCATGGCCGGCGCTGACGGGGCTATTCACTTGTTCAATCCAGCTGCTGCTCGTATAACTGGTTGGCCAGCCAGCGAAGCCGTTGGCAGTAACTTCAATAACGTCTTGGCCCTGGTTGATAACAGAGCCCAGCCGGTGCCCTCGACCCAGCACCCTTTCGCCTCAAGTTTAGCCAGCGGCAAAACAGTCCGTGATAATAACTGTCGGCTGAGTACACGCTATGGCAAATCAACGGCTATTTCCCTGATCGTTTCGCCAGTCATGAGCGCCAATGGTACCCCGACCGGTAACGTCGTCGGCGTTTTTCGCGACGTCACCCGCGAGAAAGAGGAGGAGCAACGGCGTTCGGATTTTATAAGCACCGCATCGCACGAGATGCGCACGCCGCTAGCTGCCATTGAGGGGTATCTTAGCTTAGCTGCGAACCCAAAGATCGCTCATGTCGACGACAACGCCAAGAACTACATCGAGAAAGCCGCTACCGCCACCAAGCATTTGGGCGTTTTATTCGCCGACCTGCTGACTAGTTCAAGAGCTGACGATGGGCGGCTAGTCAGCTACCCAACAGTCGTAGAGATCGGTGAGACCGTGGCCAGCATCGTCGACAGCGAAAAATTCCACGCCAAAGAGAAAGATCTAAGTCTTAACTATCAGCTTAGCGCCGAAAAGGACATCGCCGGCGGCAAAGTCGTCCGACCGCTTTACTACACCTTTGTAGACCCGCACCGTATCGCTGAGGTCTTGCAAAACATTATCGACAACGCCGTCAAGTACACCATGGAGGGCTCTATCGCAGTACGCCTGACGGGTGATAGCGCTGTTGCCCAGGTCCAGGTTAGCGACACTGGCGTTGGCATACCTGAAGAGGATATACCGCATCTTTTTCAAAAGTTTTACCGAGTTGACAGTACAGCTACTCGGACCGTTGGCGGTACTGGGCTGGGGCTCTATATATCAAAAAAAATAGTCGAACTTTATGACGGCCAGATCTGGGTGGAGAGCAAGCTCGGCAAGGGTAGTACCTTCTTTATAAACCTGCCTCGGCTGACCACCTCCCAGGCATTGGAGATGCAGAAGAGGCAGGCGCCTATAAGTCCGCTGGACAATCAGGGGTAGACTTTCTGTGGCAAGGGTTGCTAAAATAACACTAGTTAAGCATAAACATTTAGGTATACTTGGTGGCTAAAATTTTACTTGTCGAAGACGACAACAATTTGCGCGAAATTTTCGAGATGCGCCTTCAAGCGGAAGGCTATCAAACCATGACAGCCGGCAACGGCGAAGAGGGCATAACTGTCGCTATGCGCGAGAAACCCGACCTGATTATCGCCGATGTTATGATGCCCAAATTATCCGGCTTTGACATGCTGGAGAATCTACGCGCCGTACCCGAGATGAAAGACACCAAAGTGATTATGATGACTGCCCTAGGTGAGGCCGACGATCAGGCTCGTGGACAAGCCCTCGGCGTGGTAAAGTATTTAGTGAAGTCACAAGCCACGCTTGAAGACTTCGCCCGCGTGGTTCGCGAGGTTATGCCGCCTGACGGTACTGCCGTTGCCAACCCCGCTGATGAAAATGTAGAGTCCCAAAGTAAAGTAAAAGAAAGTGAGAATAAAATGCCAGACGATCCAAGCACGACTAACCCAGCAATGCCAGGGGCCGATTCCCCGGCAGCTCCGCCAGCCGAGCCAACAACTCCGCCGGCCGACCCCGGATTGGGCGGCGCTCCCGCTAGCGGCCAGGCAGACCCTGGGCAAATGACAACCGCCGAGGAGCAAGGCACAGTTAACGACCAAGTTAACAGCTTTGTTAGCAGCACACCGGCTGCTACACCATCTGTCGATAATCCGACAAACTTTTCTCCATCCCCAGCGCCTGCCGCTGAGCCCACCGATTTAGGCGCAGCTCCCGAAGTCCTGCCGGCTACACCGCCCGCTGAGACTCCGCCAGCCGTTCCACCGGAGGCAGAAGAACCTAGCGCCCCTACCAATCCTAGTACTGGCGCACTCTAAGAGCTTTCTTAGATTCTAAGAAACCGCCTATCTGTAAAACAGGGGCGGTTTTTGGGTCTTTAAGGTTATAATACCAGTATGTCAGATAGCGAGAACCCCGGAATTGTAGCAATCGTCGGGCGGGCTAATGTTGGTAAATCCAGTCTTTTTAACGCTATCCTGGGTAGACGCGAAACAATTGTAGCTACCGAACCAGGAACAACCCGCGACAGCATCGCCATCAAGGCCTCCTGGCACGACAAAGATTTTTGGCTGGTCGATACCGCCGGCCTCAAAACTGCCGACGACAGTTTCGAATTGACAATCCAAGATCAGATAAGCGAAGCGGCAGCCAGTGCTGACTTAATCATCGTTGTTTGCTCGGCTGATGTGCCGCCGACTGACGAAGATCGCCGCGTAGCCACCTTAGCTCTTAAAAGTCGCCAGCCAGTGGTTCTAGCTGTTAATAAGATTGATACGAACCCTAAGGCCGATCTTGCGGACTGGCAACGGTTGGGTATTAAGCAGTCCGTTGCTATTAGCGCTATACATAAAACTGGCCTGGAGCAGTTGCTCGAGTTGGTCAGCGTTGACCTGCCAACCAAGCAGATCACCGAAGCTAGCGACAGGCTTAGGGTCGGCATTCTAGGCCGTCCCAACGTCGGTAAATCCGCATTATTTAATACACTGGCCAAAAAACAGCAAGCCATCGTGGCCGACCTGGCTGGCACAACTCGCGATGTGAATCGGACGATTGTACGGTTCAAGAGCCGTGAGATTGAGTTGGCCGATACGGCCGGGATCCGGCGGGCAGGGAAGATCGAGCGAGGCGTTGAGCATTTCAGCGTCCTGCGCTCGCTAGCTGTTATCGAACAAGCTGACGTCTGCCTGCTACTGATGGACGTCAACGAACTTAATGTTCAACTGGATCAGAAAATTGCCGGCCTAATCAAAGACGCTGGCAGGGGTCTAGTTCTAGTAGTCAGTAAGTGGGACGCCGCCGAGAAAGATGCCTATACCCGCGATGCTTTAGCGCCTAAAATTACCTCTGGCTTCGAATTCGTACCCTGGGCGCCGTTAATCTTTACCAGCTCTGTGACTGGACAGAATGTTGCTAAAATTTTTGATCTGATCCTAGAAATTGATGAATCACGGCACCAGAGATTTAAGACCACCGAGCTAAACCGCTGGCTGGGCCAAGTCACAGATGATCACCCGCCAGCCGGCTTGCGTGGCCGAACACCAAAACTTAACTATATTGTCCAGGAAGACGGCACAGGCTTTCCCAGCTTCAAGGTTTTTGGCGGCCACACCAAGTTTCTCCACTGGAGCTACAAGCGCTACATGGAAAGAAAATTCCGAGAAGTTTGGCCACTCAGCGGCACCCCCCTAAAGTTCTGGTTCATAGAGAAACATTAAGTAGAATAAAGCTATGGCCTTCTTCCAAAAAAAACCGGATGTCAGCTCAAGCGCACCATTGTACACGCTTGGCTCCCATAGAACCGTCTTGATTATCGGGCTGGGCAACCCAGGTAAAGAGTACACTGGCACTCGGCACAACATTGGTTTTGCAACTCTTGATCACTTTGCCGAGCAAAATAATTTTCCGGACTGGGTCGATAAGGGCGACCTAAAATGTCAAGTTGCTGCCCAAAATCTGGGTGAAGCTCGCGTTATATTATGCAAACCAACGACTTTTATGAACGCTAGCGGTGAAGCCGCCCAGGCTATACAGCATTTTTATAGACTTTATAACCAACAAACGCTGGCGGTTTATGATGAGTTAGCTATTAAATTCGGCCAGATTCGTACCAGGGTAGGCGGCGCTGATGCCGGCCATAACGGCGTTAAGTCGTTGATCGCCCATCTTGGCGACGATTTTGGACGGCTGCGTATCGGTGTGAGCGGCGAGCTGGCCTCTCGCCAAGATGCCGCAAATCTCGTGTTGGCCAAGTTCTCCAAGGAAGAAAAGACCCGTCTCCCGGCAATCTTAAAGGAAACTTCGGTGCTGCTGATTGATTACATATTTTCTGGCGAGCTGACTAACCAGACTCTAAAAGTTTTATAAATTTTCGGGTACTAAAAGGCCTCCAGAGGGGGTGGGCACCGCTGGAGGCCAATTACACCCTTCAAC
>CAZETJ010000003.1:0-49380 GCA_964514575.1 uncultured Candidatus Saccharibacteria bacterium | reverse complement strand
AAAATCTTTGTTAAAAGTACAGCAGAAAATGCTTGCGCTTGCCCAACATCTGGGGGTACTATTGAACTTACGAACGCTACATATAGCGACCGTACATTAAAACAAATGCTTGGTAAGGAGTTCTAAAGAGCAGCTAACAAGCCAGGTTAGCCGAGGCAAATTTAAGATGAAATGTCCCGATTGTCACTCAATTGAAAACAAGGTCATAGAATCACGCGATGTGGCTGACGGTGAAGCTATCCGCCGCCGCCGCCAATGCCTAGCCTGCGGTTATCGCTGGACGACCTACGAGCGCCTAGAGCGCCCGAGCCTGGTAGTCGTGAAGCGCGATGGCACCCGACAGCTTTTCAGTCGCGAGAAGCTTATGTCCGGCTTGCATCATGCCACTGAGAAAACCAGCGTCACCAGCGTGCAGCTAGAAAACTTTGTCGCCGGCATCGAGCGCGAACTTTACGATCGCGGCGAACCGGAAGTAACTAGCACTGACATCGGTGAACTAGTCATGGCTGGCCTCCCAACACTCTCGGAAGTTGCCTATGTGCGTTTCGCAAGCGTATATAGAAAATTCCGAGATATCTCCAGCTTCGAACGCGAACTTTCGCGGATCCGAGAAGGCAAAACCGAAGCCGCTCCCAAACCCCCTAAAAAGCAAGTCAAGAAAAAATAAAATAAGCTAAAAATCAACCGATTTTCTATGTTGCTTTAGGCAATCCGCAATGCTTTAATGAAGATTGTCTAGAGGAGCAAGGGTGGTGTGTTTATACATCCCGCTAGCTCAAAGATAAAAACTTTAAAAAAAATTAAAACAATAAGCCAAAAGAGAGGGCAGTTACTATGGCGCAGGCAACCAAAGGTAGAGTTCGTAGACTCTTTACCAAACCAAACACTAAAGCATACGACGCATTGACATGGGTCAAGCGTGATTCGCGGATCGAAAATCCGATGACCAGCAAGCCGGTTTTCGAACAAAAAGATGTCGAATTTCCGGAAGGCTGGAGCCTGAACGCTATCAATATAGTTGCCCAGAAGTACTTTAGCGGTACACCCGGTACAGCCGAACGCGAAGCCTCTCTACGCCGGTTAGTCGACCGGGTAGCCGATACAATCACCCGAGCCGGTGTGCAGGAAGGCTATTTCAGTGCTGACACCGAAGCGGAAGATTTCCGTGAGGAACTCAAGTACATTTTGGCTACTCAGCGAGCAGCTTTTAACTCGCCGGTGTGGTTCAATATCGGCGCTCCCGGCCGATCCCAACAGGCTAGCGCCTGCTTTATCTTGGCTGTAGAAGATACTATGCCCTCCATCCTTAACTGGTACAAAGAAGAGGGAATGATTTTTAAGGGCGGATCCGGTAGCGGTATTAATGTCAGTACTTTGCGCAGTTCCGAAGAGGCTCTGGGCAAAAGCGCTGGTACGGCCAGCGGACCGCTATCTTTCATGCGCGGCGCTGATGCCTCAGCCGGAGCCATCAAGAGCGGCGGCAAGACCCGCAGAGCCGCTAAGATGGTTATTTTGAACGTCGATCACCCTGATGTCGAAGGCTTTATCTGGTGCAAGGCTATCGAGGAACGTAAAGCCCGAGTGCTGGAGACCGCTGGCTTTGACATGACCCTGGATGGCAAAGACAGTTTCAGCGTCCAGTATCAGAACGCCAATAACTCGGTGCGCGTAACAGATGATTTCATGCACGCCGTGCAAAACGATGAAGACTGGCAGCTCAAGGCTGTCACTAGCGGCAAAACTTTAAAAACCGTTAAGGCTAAGGAGTTATTCCGCCAACTAGCTGAGGCGGCCTGGGAGTGCGCCGACCCGGGCCTACAGTTCGATACCACTGTTAACCGTTGGCACACGGCGCCGAATGCTGGTCGCATCAACGCTTCTAACCCCTGTAGCGAGTACATGCACCTTGACGACTCAGCCTGCAATCTGGCTTCTATTAACCTACTAAGGTACTTAAACGATGACTTCAGTTTTGATATTGAAGCTTTCAAGCATACCGTTGAGATTGTCTTTACAGCCCAAGAGATTCTGGTTGGCTATAGCGAATATCCAACGGAGAACATTACCCGCAACGCCCGAGCTTATCGCGAGCTGGGGCTTGGCTACGCCAATCTTGGTGCTCTGCTCATGGCTCAGGGCTTGCCATATGACTCCGATGAAGGGCGCGCCCAGGCGGCAGCTATAACCGCGCTTATGACTGGCCACGCTTACGTTACCAGCGCTCGGATGGCTAAAAAGGTCGGACCATTTGCCGGTTACCACAAAGACCGTGAAGGCATGAATAAAGTGCTCAGGATGCACCGCGGCGAGGTTAAGAAAATTAATGCTGCGTACGTCTCTGAAGAGCTGTTAAGCGCCGCCGCCAGTACCTGGGATGAGGCCGTTGAGCTGGCCCAGCTGCACGGTGTCCGCAATTCCCAAGCTTCCGTCCTGGCGCCGACCGGCACTATCGGCTTAATGATGGACTGCGATACAACCGGCATAGAGCCGGATCTCGGGCTCGTCAAAGTCAAAAAATTGGTTGGCGGCGGCACGATGAGTATCGTTAACCAGACCGTGCCACGAGCGCTCAAAGCTTTGGGCTATAACCGTGGCGAGGTCGAGGATATCGTTACTTACATTGATGTAGAAAAGACAATTATCGGCGCTCCACACCTTAAGCATGACCATCTTAACGTCTTTGCCTGTAGTATGGGCGACAACGCCATACATTATCTGGGACACGTCAAGATGATGAGCGCCGTTCAGCCGTTCATCTCCGGGGCGATTTCCAAAACAGTGAACATGCCAGAAGAAGCAACCATCGAGGACGTCGAACAGCTGCACATGGATGCTTGGAAAATGGGCCTCAAGGCCGTAGCAATTTACCGCGACAACTGCAAAGTTGCCCAGCCGCTGGCCATGGCCAAGAAAGAAGGCGTTGCCCAAGACAGCCCGGCAGGCGTCATCCAGGCCATCACTGACCAAGTCATGAGCGCTAAAATGCCAATTCGCCGTGAGATGCCCAGGGTTCGTAATTCTAAGACCTTTAGTTTCCGGGTTGGCGACAGCAAGGGCTTCTTTACTGTCGGCGAATTCGATGACGGAGCCCCGGGCGAACTATTCATCAGTACCAGCAAGCACGGCTCTACTCTAAGGGGACTGTTTGACGCCTTCGCCATCTCCATAAGCTACGGACTTCAATGGGGCGTGCCGCTGAAGAGTTACGTCCGTACCTTCAGCCATATGAGCTTCCCGCCCACGGGGGTCACAGACGACCCGGATGTTCCGACCGCCAACTCAATCATCGATTACATTGTGCGCAAGCTGGCTAACACCTACATGTCGTTTGACGATCGGCTGGAAATCGGCCTGGCTAGCCTGGACGATATGCCAGGGAACCAGACCAGTCTGCTAGAGGTCGATAATATCGAAGACGCCGAGGAAGTCAAAGCCGAGGCTCAGATCGAAGAACTACCCCAGTCGCTTAGTGCTAGTACGGCGCCAACCGAACCAGTTATGGTTGAGAAAATACGGTCCTCTTCCCTGGCAACAGATACCAAAGACGACACCGCGCCGATGTGCTTCAACTGTGGTAACCAGACCCAGCGGGCCGGTTCCTGCTACGTCTGTACCTCTTGTGGCTCGACCACCGGCTGCTCTTAAAACTACGTTAGTTTATGGCTAAACGCACCAAAACTTCAGATGCTACAATTAAGCCCATGAGAGTGCTGATACTCTACAGGCCAATGAGCGAACACGCTGCTAAGGCGGAGGATTTCGTCAACGGCTACGTTAAGCACTACCCAAAGCACCCGATCGAAGCACTTAATATCGATAGCCGCGAGGGTAGTGATCTAGCCCAACTTTACGGCATCGTAAGCCATCCGGCAGTGATTATTATTGGTACTGATGGCTCGGCCATCGAAGTCTGGCAGGGCGAGCAATTGCCGGATATCTCGGAAGTAAACTACTACTTCCGGCTAGCCTAGCCGCCCAAGCCGATTTTCGGGCCCCTGTTTTTGGGGTACAATTAAAACCAATGGCCACCCCTAAAAAACATTTTATAGCTGATATTGAAGAGCAGATGATCGGCCTGTGGACTAAAGAACAGACCTTTCAGAAAAGCCTAAAAGAGCGTGATGGCTCGCCGCACTTCGAGTTTTACGACGGGCCGCCATTTGCTAACGGTTTGCCGCACTACGGTCACGCCGTCGCTAGTATCTTAAAAGACGCTATACCCCGCTATAAGACAATGCGCGGCTTCCAAGTACCTCGGCGTTTTGGCTGGGACTGCCATGGCTTACCGGCTGAGATGAAAGCCGAACGCGACCTCGACCTTGGCAGTAAGGCCGCCATTGAGCAATATGGTGTCGACAAGTTTATTAATTATTGCCGTACCTCAGTTACGGAATTTACCCATGAGTGGCAAAGCTATATCACGCGTCTGGGCCGATGGGTTGATTTTGAGAACAATTATTACACCATGGACCAGGACTATATGGAGAGCGTCATCTGGGCTTTCAAACAGATGTTTGACAAAGGCCTGGTGGCTGAGGGGTTCAAGGTCATGCCGTACTGCCCGGTTTGCGAAACGGCTTTGTCCTTTTTCGAATCACGGCTCGACGACTCCTACCGCGAGCGCGTGGACACGGCCGTAACGGTCAGGTTTCCGCTCAAAAACGGCCTGACGCTGCTAGCTTGGACAACTACCCCCTGGACCTTGCCGGCAAACCTGGCTCTGGCCGTAAATAAAGCCCTCAAATACGAGGTATGGGAGGGGAACGGTGAAAGACTCGTCCTGGCTCCAACCGCCGCCGAAAAGTACTCTACGGAGCTTAAGGGCTATAAAAAGGCCGAGACTCTAAGCGGCCAAGAGCTAGTCGGCCAAGCCTACGAGCCACCTTTTAATTATTTCATCGGCCACAAGAATGCCCATAAGGTGTTGCACGCCGATTTCGTTAGTGCCGAGGACGGCACCGGCATAGCCCATGAGGCCCCCGGTTTTGGTGAGGAGGACCAGGTGGTTTGCGAAGCTAACGGTATTGAGATCGTCGTGCCGGTTGATAAACAGGGCAATTACACCGATGCAATAACAGATATGGACGGCGTTAACGTGTTCGATGCCAACAAGCTAGTCGTCAACCACCTGCTGAGCCAAGGCAGGTTATTCCACCAAGAAGAATACGCTCATAGCTATCCGCACTGCTGGCGGACTGATAATCCCTTAATCTATCGCGCGGTGTCTAGTTGGATGATCAAAGTGCCCGAATTGAAAACTGAGCTTATCAAGAATAACCAAGACATTAACTGGGTGCCGGCTAACATCAAAGAAGGCGCCTTCGGCCAATGGTTGGAAGGTGTGCGGGACTGGAACGTCAGCCGCGACCGTTACTGGGGCGCTCCAATACCGGTCTGGAAAACAGACGATGGCGAACTGCTAGTCGTTGGCAGCCTAGAAGAGATCAAAAAAAGGGCGGTTGATCCCAACAAAGTAACCGATTTGCATAAGCCAGCGATTGACCAGGTGGTCCTAAAGACCGATTCGGGCAAGCTAGCGCACCGGGTAAGCGAAGTGTTCGACTGTTGGTTTGAATCTGGATCGATGCCATTTGCCCAGCATGGCTATCCATACAAAGCCAAAGACTTCAAACATCCAGCGGACTTCATTGTCGAGTACATTGGCCAGACCCGCGGTTGGTTTTACACCTTGCACGTAGTCTCGACCATTCTTTGGGACGAGCCGGCTTTCCGCAGCTGCATTAGCCACGGTGTTATCTTGGGTACCGATAAGCGCAAGATGAGCAAGCGCATCGGCAATTATCCAGATTTGAATTTCGTCTTCGATACTTACGGTGCTGACGCTTTGCGTTTTTACCTCTGTGAAAGTCCGGTAATCAACGGCGAAACGATCGCTATAGATGAAAAAGCTATTTTAGATACCCAGCGCAACGTCTTCATGACGCTTTGGAACACCTTTAAGTTCTTTAAGACTTACGCTGAGGTTGATGGCTGGCAGGCGCCAAAAGAGCTGGTTGAACCAAAGTCCAGCGATGTTCTGGATCGATGGATACTAGCTCGGTTAAACGAGACAATTTCTACGATGACCGAAGAGGCTGACGCCTATGAGGTGCAACGGGCGGTTCGGCCCCTGCGGGGCTTAATAGACGACCTATCTAACTGGTATGTTCGGCGTTCGCGCCGCCGCTTCTGGAAGAGTGAAGCCGGCAAGGACAAAGACCAAGCTTACGCCACTTTGCACTACGTTTTAGTTCGGCTCACACAGCTAATGGCACCATGGACACCCTTTATGAGCGACTACATCTGGCGGGACATTACCAAGGGTGGCGGGCTAGCGCAATCAGTGCACTTGAGTGATTGGCCATCTGTTGATAAGCCGGATAAGGCTAGCCAGAAAGTGCTAGCTGATATGCATCTGGCCAGGCAAGTTATCGCCGACGGCCTAGCGGCCAGGGCCGAAGCCAAGATCAAAGTCCGCCAGCCTCTAGCTAAAGTTGTAGTTGGGCTAAGTAAAGACTTGGAAGGGGACTATTCCTCGATCGTTAAGGAGGAGCTTAATGTTAAAGAGGCCCAGTTTGGCGGGCAGGGAGCTGAACTGGTTCTAGATACTAAGATTACCCCTGATTTACAAGCCGAAGGATACAGTCGGGACATTGTCAGGACGATCCAAAATGCCCGTAAAAATGCCGGTTTAGCGGTCGAAGATCGTATAAAACTCGACGTGACTTCGCCATCGCCCGAGCTTAGCCACGCCATAACGAAATTTAAGCGACAAATCTTCTCTGAGACCCTCGCTACGGAAGAACTTAGTGGAGAAGCCGGCCACGAAGAAAAGGCCAAGATTGACGGCCAGGAACTAATGGTCCGACTAGCCAAGGTCTAGCAGCGTCTTTACACCTTAGCGCTTATCTGTTAATCTCTATAAGTAACTTTATAAATTACTATGAAAAAAGCAGTTATAACAAGCGGCGGCAAACAGTATCTCGTCACTGAAGGCGAGGAAATTGAGGTTGAGGCAGGCCCAACCAGCAAAACTGTTAGTTTTGAGCCGCTACTGATAATCGACGACGAGAAGACCATCGTCGGTAAGCCGTTGGTGGCCGGTGTTACCGTAACTGCCGACGTTCTTGAGCAGGCGGTGAAAGCTGACAAGGTTATAGCTATTCGTTATAAGGCCAAAAAGCGAGTACACAAAGTTAGAGGCCATCGCCAACTGCACGCTCGACTGAAAATTACCAAAATCGCTTAAGTTATCCACAGCCTACTTGAGGCCTTTTTTGGGTAAGCAGGAGCCTTATCGAGGTTTGGTAGGGGTTATTCTGGAAATGTGGAAAAACGTCACAAAATTGTTACGTTCGCGTCACATTTTGTCACGTTTTTACTCCTTGACTGCATAGGCAATCTACCTGATAATTCTCTATAGCCGTTTCGAAACAAAAAACCAAAAAAATGGCCCTTCAAAAAACAAAAACCTGTGTAGTGTGTAACCAGCCGTTTTCTGGCCGGCCTAACGCTAAAACATGCTCGGCTCGTTGTCGAAAACGACTGCAACGGGCCAGGTCTCTACTGGCGAGGGAAGCTCACCAGGTAGAGATAGCTGAACACAAAATCGAGAAGTGGGCCGAAGAGGTTGTTAAGAGCCTCGAGTCCAGAGTACAGTCGACTGCGACTGAAGAAGGTTTTGCCAGCGTGCCGATGCCGGCAGCCGCTCCATCTACACCGTTTCCGTCTACGCCAAACATGCCTCTTTCGGGTTTGCAGAGATTATCAACTCCGGCCCCGACAATGCCAACAACTCCTTCGCTAGGTCCCGTGCAGACTCCAATACCTTCACCTACTCCTATGGCGTCGCCGCTTCCGGCTGCCACGCCGACAATCTCATCAACGAGTACAGTACCGTCGGCAGTGCCTACCACGACAACCCCATCTGTTATACCCCTAGAGTCCCTGGAACCTTCGTCTCGGCCGGTATCACCTACGAGTCGGCTAGCCAACTTCTATACTCCACCGCCAGTAGTGGCGACCAACACCTCTCAGCCGTTGACGAACGCCGTCTCCGCTACCGGGCCAGTGTCGCCCAGTCCATTGCGGTCTTTGGTTAAGCGACGCTATGTCAATATGATGGCGGTTGTCTTCCTGCTTGGCGGTATTTTCTTCGCTGGGGGCATCGCCTATCTGATCAGCCAAGAGAAAAAGCAGAACGCTCAGGTTAATCAGGCGGCTTACTCGTCGACCGTAAACTTAACTAACAACACATTGCAGAATTTTTCCAGTGGCTCGGCACTAACGTTTAATGTCAACACGACAATTGGCAGCGGCAAGACTTTTACGGCGACCGGATTGGTGGCTATCCAGAACGAGGCTGACTCGACCCATGCATTTAGCGTCCAAAACGCCGCCGGCGACAATCTAATAGTCGCCGATACTCAGAATCAGCGGGTCGGCATCGGCACTGCGCCCACCGGCAACGCTACATTGCAGGTGTCCGGAAATATTTCGGCTAGCGGCGGGGCGACCTCTTTAGGCAACGGCGGCTTAACCATCAATTCAGTGCTGGTCTGTACGGCGGCCGGTTGTAGTGCCTCGACTTTGGGCGGTCAGCCAGCCGGCTTTTATACCAACGCCGCCAATATATCGACCGGTACATTGAGCGATGCTCGCTTGAGCGCCAATGTGACTCTGCAGGGAAACACTTTTAACGGCGCTAACCAGCTGGTCCAAAATAATTCATCAGGCGATTTGCCGGTGCTGTCGGGTATAAACCTGACTAACTTGAATGCCAGCCAGTTAACGGTCGGTACGGTTAACAATTTACGGCTTTCACCTAATGTAACTTTGCAGGGCAACACCTTTAACGGTGCCAGCCAGCTGATTCAGACCACGAACTTATCGTTCTATCCGGCGCTCAATGGCTCGCTAATCACTAACCTGAACGCCTCTAATTTGGCTAGTGGTACAGTGAACGACAACCTCTTAAGCTCCAACGTGGCCCTTTTGGGTGCGTCTAATCAGACATTCAGCGGCAATAACACCTTCGACAATATTCTTAACGCGCCGGGTTTGGAGACGACTAACTCAAGCCATATAATTGCGGTCGGTTTCAGTGGTAGCGCCACAGGCGGTTTAAACTATAACTTTGATAACACGGCCACTCCGGGAACATATACAATCTGCACGACGTTTGGCAACTGTGCCGGTTCTGGTGGCGGCGTGACCACGCTGGGCGGGACGATCAATAAGATCCCGAAATTTACTGGTCCACAGACCCTGGGAAATTCCTTGATATACGACAATGGTACAAATGTCTTTATTAACCAGATAACCGGAACGTACCCGTTGGATGTGGCCGGGGATATCAACTCGACTACCGGGCTTAGGGTAGGCGGTAATCTGGTCTGCACATCAGCCGGCTGTGGGGCGTCGTCCGGCAGTGGTTTTTATATCCAAAACGGCACCGGCGTCCAGACTGGCGCTAACTATTACATAAGGAGCGCCTCCGCCTCGGCTGTTACAGGTGTTCTGGAAGGCGCCAGCGGCCAGACGGCCGACATCTTGGATGTCCAGGGGTTCAACGGCGGCAGTAAATATCTGGCGGTCACCACCAGCGGAATTAGCGTGGTTGGCAACGTAAACGCTAGCGGTCAGTATCAAGTTGGCGGTGTGCAAATTAGTAGCGCGAATCTTTCCAACGATGCCAACCTGGCTAAGTTATCGGCTAACCAAACATTTACAGGTAACAATACTTTTACCGGAACCTTTACTATTCAGCCGGCCGTCGACTCTACAAGTATCGCCGTGTTCCAAAACCATGCCGGCAATTCCAATCTTCTAGTAGCTGACTCAACCGACACGCGGATTGGTATCGGTATGCTGCCGGGCTATACGCTGGATGTAAATGGCGACATTAATATTGCTACAGGCTCGTCGTATCGGATTAACGGAGTGCCTATTTGTGGACCGAGTGCCACTTGCGCGCCAAGTGCCGGGTCCAGTAACTATATCCAAAATAGTGTTGGGTTACAGACCAATGCTAACTTCAATATAGAGTCAGTCAACTCCAGTAGCGTAGTGGGAATCTTGCGCGGTGCCAGCGGCCAGACGGCTGACCTGCTGCGTGGCCAAAACGGGCTTGGCAACAATGTCTTTACCGTGGACCCAAGCGGCAATGTGAATATCGCCGGCAGTTACGAAGTCAACGGTTCGCCAATTTGTAGTTCCGGCGGTTGTACGCCGGCCAGCGGTTCTAACGCTTATGTACAGCTGCAGGGTTCAACCCCAGGGGTTGTCCAGACTGGTAATACGAATATCTCCGGCACGGCTATTTCCGCCAATGTGCAGACGGCGACCCTTGACCAATCCGCTTCCGGAGTACTAGGAATCGGCCAAGCTAACGCCACCTCCGTGGCAATCGGCAATACTTCGAGCAATATTGCCACTAATATAACCGGCACAGTCCTGGTCAAACCTTCGACCGGCAATGACAGCACGACGGCTTTCCAGGTGCAAAACGCCGCAGGCACTACGACCCTGTTGGGCATTGACTCAGTCAATAACAACATAAGCCTAGGCAAATTAACGGCCGGAGCACTTGCGGCCTGGATCACAAATGCCAATGCCCTACCGTCTGGGCGTTTGATGACAGGTTCTTTTACGGCCAACGGATATGTTTACGAGATTGGCGGTAGTAGTGACAACGGTTCCACAGCAACGTCTACGGTCTACTATGCCAAACTCAATGCGGACGGCTCTGCCAGCGCCTGGAGTACGAATGCTAATCCCTTACCGGCAGCGAGAGAATGGATAAAGCCTGTAGCTGGCAATGGTTATGTTTATGTGGCAGGTGGATCTAGCGGAGGCAGTTCGGCGCAATCGACGGTTTATTACGCTAAGTTAAACTTAGACGGATCTATTGGTCCGTGGAATACTAATGCCAACGCTTTACCGGCTGTCCGCGAAAAGCAGACGTCCATATTCAATAACGGCTATATATATGTGATGGGGGGCGATAACGGAACGAGCAATCAAAATACTGTTTATTACGCAAAAATAAACACTGACGGCTCAACTGGTGTTTGGAGTACGAGCGCGAACAATCTACCCTCCGTCGAAGCCGAAGCCACTTCTATAACTGCCAACGGTTATGCATACATAACTGCGGGTCTTAATTCGTTAGCATCTGTTTGGTACGCCAAATTGAATAGCGATGGCAGTACCGGCACCTGGACCACCAATGCGAACTCTCTGCCTCAAACAATTCAAGACGCCACATCCGTAACAGTTAACGGTTACATGTACGTCTTGGGCGGGTTTAACTCTGGAAACCAAAGCGCTGTATATTATGCGAAGCTTAACACTGATGGTTCGACGGGTACATGGGCCACCAATAGTAATACCTTGCCACAGACTCTTCGGTACGCTTCGTCCGCCATTAATAATGGGTATGTTTATATCCTTGGTGGTCTGAATGGAACCGCTCAGACCACCGTGTATTATGACAGCGTTCAAGGCATGACCAGGAACTCAGGGCAGGCAAGCATTAACGACCAATTGACAGTCGGCAATGGGCTGACCGTAACTGGTCTGGTAGCTATGCAAGCTTCAATAGATTCGACCAGTTTATTCAGTCTCCAGAATGCTACCGGTGGCAGTTTAATAAATGTTGATTCAGTGAATTCAATCATTGCCTTGGACGGGAACACCTCCGGTCAGCTGAGTAACTGGACCACTAGTGCCAATAGTTTACCGGCTGCAAGATCTATTGGAAGCGCTGTATCTGCTAGCGGATACATATATATGGTAGGTGGACAGAATGCCGGGGTTCCTCAGTCGACTGTTTACTATACCAAGCTCAATGCTGATGGCTCGACCGGTGCTTGGAGTACCAATACCAACGCGCTACCTGCTGTGCGCGCGGATGCAACTTCTATCGTCGCCAATGGTTATATATATGAGATAGGTGGTGTATTCACCGGTGGTAGCACGGGTAAAGTGTCTACTGTCTATTACGCTAAGCTGAATGCCGATGGTAGCACGGGTGTTTGGCAAACGAGTGCCAACCCTCTGCCAGTAGCCACATCTGACGCTTCTTCCATTACAGCCAACGGCTATGTCTATGTTATGGGCGGTATAGTAAGCTCCACAACCCAGACTATCGTCTACTACGCAAAACTAAACGCTGATGGTAACACCGGAGTCTGGCAAACTAATGCCAACGCTCTGCCTTCAGCGCGGCAAAATGCAACATCAATCGTGGCCAACGGCTTTGTGTATGTAATAGGCGGCTGCTCCAATAATAGTTGTGCTGGCAACGAGGTCAACACCGTCTACTACGCCAAACTTAATTCCGATGGATCCACTGGTACGTGGAGCACTAATACAAATAACCTTCCTCAGGTACTAGGGCTAAGCACTTCTGTCGTTACTGATGGTTATGTATATGTGCTAGGCGGAGATAACACTAATGTATCCCAATCTGCGGTATACTACGCAAAACTCAATAGTGACGGTTCTACTGGGGTCTGGAGCACGAATGCAAGCGCTCTGCCACAGGCGCTCCGGCGCACAAATAGCGTGGTTGCCAACGGCTACGTGTATGAAATAGGCGGTCAAAACACCGTTGGGACGGAGCAGTCAGTCGTCTACTACGCCTCAACTGCTCGTATCCAAGTAGGAGCCAACCTGGACCTTGTTGGTTTGCAGGGCGGGACATTGAGCGATCCCGGCGATCAGTCTCTTGGCTCCGTTGGTGGCTCATTGACCGCCGGTAACGGTCTATTCGTCGGAAGCTTACAGGTGCAGGGCAGTACAGCCTTGGCTCAAGGCTTGAGCGTGGGCGGCAATTTAACGGTCAGTGGTTCGGACTATTTCCAGAACTCCTCTAACTCCGCTACCGCTTTCCAGATAAAAAACACCGCTGGCAGTCAGGCTCTTAACGTCAATACTTTGACCACTCCCAACCTAATATCTAACGGTGATTTTGAATCCACAGCCAATGGCTGGAGTGGCAAGGGCAGCGCTACGATTGCTAGAAATGACACTACGGCCGTTGGCGCGGCTTCTGGCTCGGGTGCACTAGCTATTGCTACCACTGCTGTGGCTAATGACGGGGCTTTCTTTAACTACAGCTTTGCGGCTTCTACCCAATACACACTGAGTCTCTACCTCAAGTCCGCGAACTCTAGCGCTACGGTCAGCATTGGCCATCAAGATGTAGCCGGTACAGATATTGATTGTTTAGCATCGCAAACCATAGTCAACGCCGCTTGGACCAGGTTGAGTTGCAGCTTCACGACTGGTTCTACTATAACTTTACCGACTCAAATATACGTAAAACAAACAACCACATCAGCACAAACCCTGTACGTTGATGCTGTCCAGCTGGAACAAGCATCTTCCGCCTCCTCCTTTCAGGCCAATCTGGCGGGGCTGCAAGTCCAGACGGTCACAAGTAGCCTAATATTAGACGGTGGTAATACTGGCAACATTGGACCGTGGTCGACCAATCCAAACAGCTTACCCTTCCCCCAAAATAATGGCGTCTCAGTGAGTTTGAACGGCTATGCCTACTACATAGGCGGTCAAAGTTCGGCCCAGGTAAGTGTGGCCAAGTTGAACGCTGATGGTACGACAGGGACTTGGAGCAGCACTACGAACATTCCTGCACAGCGGGCTTGTCCGGGCGGAGTAACGGCCAATGGTTTCATCTATATTCTGGGTGGTAACAATAGCGTCGATTGCGGCAGTACTGGAAATGCTATGTCGTCAGTATATTACGCTAAACCAAAATCTGATGGCATGATTACCGCATGGACAACCAGCGGTACGACCCTGCCATCAGCATTGTTCGGTTTAACGTCCATCACCTCTAATGGCTATATTTACGCCATGGGCGGCTCCAACGGAACTACAGGGCAAACGGCTGTTTATTACTCAAAGCTGAACGCCGATGGCTCAATTAGCAGTTGGACCACTAATACCAACGCCCTGCCTAACGCCGCGGTATGCGCCAGCGCAGTTTTATCCAATGGCTATGTTTATGTACTGGGCGGAGAACTCGGTTCAACCTGTAGCGGCGTAGGTAGTACGGTTTATTACGCTAAATTGAATGCGGATGGTTCAGTAGGTACCTGGAACACCAATGCTAGTACCTTTACGGGCAGGGATATGCACACATCGGTCGTGGCAAATGGCTATGTATATGTGATTGGCGGCTGTTTTGCTAACTGCGGGCCTACTTCGACAGTCTTTTACGCCAAGCTCAACCCAGCCGATGGCTCCCTTGGAACTTGGACGACCAGCTCTTTTGCCCTTCCCGATGCCACAGATGCCCAAGGTACTGTTATCGCCAACGGCTATATATATGTGATTGGCGGTCGGGGGTCGGCAGGGGGCACCACCGCCGTATATTATGCTTCGGTTGCCCGCGTACAACTTAATGCCAGCCTCGACCTCGTAGGCCTACAGGGCGGTACGAGCGACCCAGGGGATCAGTCGACTGGCTCATCCGGCGGGTCCATAACAGCCGGTAATGGATTATTTGTTGGCTCGTTCCAGGTGCAGGGTAACGCCAGCTTTGCCCAAGGGCTATCCGCCAACGGCAACCTGACTATTGGTGGGTCGGCACTGTTCCAGAATGCTGCCGACTCGACGGTAGCTTTCCAGATTCAGAACGCCGCTGGCAAGAACTTCTTACTGATTGATACGACCAATACGACTGTCTATATCGGCATAACTGGCTCGACCAATGTTAACTCCACGGTTCACATAGCTGACAGCTCGGCTGGCGTGCAGACGATTACGATTGGCTCAACCAGTAGCTCATCAGCGGTCACTATCCAGGCTGGAACCGGCGATATAACACTTACTGGGCACATAAAGTCTACGGGTACTGCGCCAGGCGCCGGTACGCCGAGTAACTGTGGTACCAGCCCGAGCGCAGCAGTCACGGCCGGCTCAAGCGACAGCGCTGGCTCATTTACTATCACGGCTGGTACGGGCAGCCCAACCACCTGCGATACGGTAATAACTTTCAATGCAACTTACACTACGGCACCAAAGTCCATAGTTATCACGCCGACATTGGCCGTCGGCAGTGCTACCAATCAGCGGGAAGGGTACATATCGGCCATCAGCGCCACGACATTTACGGTAACGATTAACCCTAACTTAACGGGCAATACACCGGCTGCCAGTGAAAAAATGAGCTTCTATTACTGGGTGATTAAGTAGATATGCTAGGCTTAGATAAGATAATAGGTAAAACAAATAGTGGCTAACATATTGGCGGTTTTGAATCAGAAGGGCGGCGTGGGCAAGACGACCACGGCTATAAACCTAGCTTCGTATTTGGCCAAAGACGGCCGGTCGGTGCTGGTAGTTGATATTGACCCGCAGGGCAATACCACCAGTGGCTTGGGTGTTGATAAGCAGGGGCTGAGCGTGACATTGTACGACGTGCTGTTTTCGCGCGCTGAGGTAAGCAAGGCTCTTAAAAAAATTGGCAAGGATAAGTTATTTTTGCTGCCCAGCAATGCCCAGCTAGCTGGCTCCGAAATTGAGCTAGTAGAGTTGCCCGGCAGAGAGTATTACTTAAAGCACGTTCTGGAAGGCTTGAGCTACGACTTTATAATCATCGACTGTCCGCCAAGCCTGGGGCTATTGACGGTCAATGCCTTGAGTGCCGCCACAGACGTGCTGATACCGGTGCAGGCTGAATATTACGCCCTGGAGGGCTTAAGTCAGCTCTTGAGCGTGATTCAACAGGTTCAGGGCGGCCTCAACCCTAATCTCAATCTGTTGGGTCTGGTGCTGACGCTCTACGACCCCCGCAATAGTCTATCTGACCAGGTTAAAGACGAGCTATCCAAGCACTTCGGCGACAAGTTATTCGAAACAATCATTCCGCGTAACGTCCGGCTGGCTGAAGCGCCCAGTTTCGGCAAGCCGATAATGGAGTATGATAAATGGAGTAAAGGCGCCAGGGCTTATAAAGCGCTGACCAAAGAGTTGGAGGGTAAAGTATATGGCAAATAGTAGACTAGGGCGCGGCTTTGATGCATTAATGCCCAAAGACTTGGACGTAGCTATTCTGGCGGATGATGGTTCTAGAGTACAAAAATTACTCATCACCGATATCGCCCCCAATCCCGAGCAGCCTAGACGCGAATTTAACGACGCCGCGCACGGCGAATTAGTCGCTTCTGTTAAGCGGCATGGAGTGCTCCAGCCGATCATAGTGGTGCGTTCTAAAAGTCCCAGCGCCTATCGGATAGTGGCCGGAGAGCGGCGTTGGCGGGCTGCTAAGGACGCCAAGCTAACTCACATCCCATCGATTGTCCGATCCCTGCAAGAGTTGGAAGAGGTGGAGCTATCCTTGATTGAGAATATCCAAAGGATCGACCTGTCGCCGTTGGAGCAGGCTTTGAGTATTTATAAATTACAGCAGCAATTTAATTTGGGGCTAGAAGCGATCGCTCAAAAGCTTGGAAAAGCTCCTAGTACCATAAGCAATATGACCCGTTTACTACAGTTACCTAGCGTAGCTATGCAAGCGCTTAGGGACGGCAAGTTAACCGAAGGGCATGCCCGGGCCATCTTGGCCCTAAAGGGTATGGACGCCAAGCAAGACGAATTACTACATTGTATTTTGAACAATGGCTGGACGGTCAGGCAAGCTGAGCAGTTCGCCGTGGCGGCCAAAAGGGGTGCCGACAGCACCGCGGCTAAGAAAACAACGCTTAGCGAGACCGACCTGACTCGCCAGGTGGGTACCAAACTGGCTGCCAAGGTTCAACTTAAGCACACGGCCCATGGCGGCCAACTTATTATCCACTTCAAGAGTGAAGAAGACTTGCAGCGGATCGCTAAATTTCTTTCTAAAGACACTGAGTAAATTTTGTAGTCAAGCGCTAGAAGTGCTGGGCTTTGCTGATTGGAAAGATCCTGAACGATAGCTTCCCAACTATTTGGTTCAGGTTGACCGCACCAAAATAGCGAGAATCTTCTGAATTGTTGCGGTTGTCGCCCAGGACGAATACTTGGTTGGACCCAAGCAGCGTATCGGTAGAGCCCATAACGGAGGTTGTACTGGGGTGGTAGTTCAACGTAAAATCCGGATCAAACCCTTTAGGGTCGGCCTGGTTGTAGATGCTTAACGTATCGTCCTTGATAACTATCTGGTCGCCAGGCAGGCCGATAACCCTTTTAATTAACTGTTTTGAGCCAGTATACCCAGGTAGGTTCGATTGGTTAAAGATAATGATATCGCCGCGCTTTGGTATGTAAGCGCGGCCGTCGATACGGCCGAAAGTACGGGGCAGCTTGTCGACTAGTAAGCGGTCGTGGTCCGACAGAGTTGGTTCCATACTTTGACCGTCAACGATATAGGGTTGGACCAAGTAAGACTTAATCAAAATAGTCACCAGAATTACGCCAACCAGAAGTAGTATTAGCGAGGCTGCCTCAGTCGTTTGTTTACGAAAATTAGAGATTGGAGCAGAGGTAGCTGTCTCAGCTGCCGATGGTTTGGCGGCTGGCTTAGATCGTTTTAGCGATGGAAATTTCATCTGTAAAACTATTATACGGGCTTGCGTAGACATAAACAATTTGGGTGCTCCGGCACCCCACGGCCAATGGTATACTAAAACGTGAATTATGGACGATCGTAAGGACTTTCGGAGGGGCAAAAAGTCCCTACCAATAGATGGTTTTGTGTCTGATGGCCGGCAGCTGGGCCTGCCAGCTAGTAATAGCGCATTCCGGCCAAAACGAGGCCACACCACCCCTTCGCTGGGCTCGGTGATGAAGTTGACAGACGGCTTTTACCCCATGAGAGCCAGCCAGGGAGGAATTAATCCGACTCCAGAAGTTGATGAAGCAGCTCTGCTCGACTCGCCAATAGTGCTCGATAGCAATTCCATACCCAAGAAGAAGTACCGCTTCGGTTTTGCGCGGCCCAAACTGCGAAAATCTCTCAAACGCACCGGACTAGTTTTAGCCTCGCTGGTTTTACTGCTGGGCATGTATTTTGCGGTAAAAATTTATGTCACTGAGCGTCATCTTTTTCGCGGCGGCGGTAAGGCGCCGGCGCTGGCGGCCAACGTCGACATTAATCAGCTGAGAGGCGAGGGCGACGGGCGAGTCAATATACTGCTTCTTGGTATTGGCGGGCCGGGCCACGACGGCCCAGATTTAACAGATACTATTATGGTTGTCAGCATTGACCCAATAAACAATAACGTAGTTATGCTAAGCATACCGCGCGACCTGTGCGTCAAGCTGCCGTGTAGCGCTAACCAGAAGATTAATGCCGTCTACGCACTAGCTAAAGAAGCCTCTAGAGCGAAAACGCTGGCTGGGCAGGAGCAGGATGGCCTTAAAGCCCTAGACGATACCCTAAGCCCGATTATTGGCGTCCCGATTCACTACCACGTAGTCGTCGATTTTACGGCCTTTAAGGACGTTGTAAACAGTTTAGGCGGCGTAACGGTCAATGTCCCCGACGAACTGTACGACCCGACAATCGCCTGGGAGAACGGTTACAACCCCGTTATTGCTAAACCCGGCGTACAGACAATGGATGGCCAGAAAGCTTTGCTCTATGCCAAATCGCGCGAAACCAGTTCTGACTTCGCCCGAGCCGAGCGCCAGCGGCTGCTTCTCGTAGCCATGAAAGACAAAACGCTGAGCCTTGGTACTTTCAGCAACCCGGTGAAGGTTAGCAGCTTGCTCAATAGCCTTGGCAATAATGTTTATACTGACTTTTCGGTCAACGATACGACCCGCGTCTACCAAATCGCCCAAAAGATCCCTTCCAACAAAATAACCTCGCTGGATTTGGTCACCCCGCCTCACGATTTTCTGACAACTGGTACGGTGGACGGGTCGACTTCGATAGTCGAGCCGAAAGCCGGGCTTCTCGATTACAGCGATATCCAAAACTACGTTCGAAACGTTATGCGCGATAGCTTTATAGCCAAAGAGAACGCCAACATAGCAGTCTATAACGCTACCGATATAGCGGGTATGGCGACCAGTAAAGGCACATTGCTGAAATCATACGGCTACACGGTGACTACAATCGCCAACACGCCAAGCGTTAGCAACCCAGCGACTACAACGCTGGTAGATTTGACCAAGGGCAAAGATAAATATACGCGCCATTATCTAGAGGAGCGCTTTGGCGTGACGGCGGTTTCGTCGGTTCCTAAATCCGCCGGAGTGACGCCGCCGGCCGGCACTAGCTTTGTTATAATCTTAGGCAGAGATGCTGCAACTTCCGGCTAAAATTAAGCCAACTAGAGGGTTCTCGCACGTTACTCATATAGCGCTCAAGGCGCTGCTGCCGATTTTGGCCTATATTTTGATCAGGACTAACTTTGTTTGGCCGGCCATTTTGCTGGTAGTTCTGAGCAAATGGCGAATATTCGCCGTTAGGCCGCGTTACTGGATTGCCAATGTGACATCGAACGGCGTCGATATCATAGTTGGAGTGTCGGCCATCTTGTTTATGGCCTCCACGGCCACTACCTGGTGGCAATTGTTTTGGGTTGTCCTATGGGCCGGGTGGCTAATCTATTTGAAGCCGCGCTACGATGCCTTAAGCGTTTCTGTCCAGGCTATGATTGGGCAGCTGGCTGGACTGTCGATTTTTTATCTAAAATTCGGCGATGCGTCGCTGCCGGTGTTGGTCGCCGGTACTTGGCTGATCGCCTATATTTCGGCTCGGCACTTTATGACCAGCTTTGAAGAGCCATATTCAACGCTGCTGTCGCACGTTTGGGCATTCTTTTCGGCGAGTCTGGCCTTTATATTGGGCCACTGGCTACTGTTTTACGGTTCGATCGCCCAAATTATCGTTATTCTGACAGTTGTAGGCTATGGCCTGGCGGCGCTTTATTATCTAGAGGCTAATGACAAACTGACCGTTATGTTAGAGCGGCAGCTGCTCGGGATTATGGCGGCGATCCTTCTGATCGTACTTGTTTTGTCCGATTGGAGCGGGGCAACCATATAGGTTTTCAGCAAGTTTTAAGAAACCCACGGCAAAATACCAGAAGATGAAGCCAGAACTAGACAAAAATGAATCGTCCACCGCTGTTTATTCAACTCGTCCCCAGCGAGGGGCGGGGGGCAAGAAATCGACTTTAGGCTTTGTCGATAAGGCGCGTCGCTTCGGCTGGCGCTATCGGATTGCCACCATAGTCGTTTTAGCTTTCTTTATATTAGGCCTGGGCGGGGGCTACCTAGGCGCCTGGCTATATAATCGCGGTCATCACAATACCAGCACCGCCGCTAAACAGCAGTATGTGTCAGACGAGAGCGCACTGATAGATCAGATCGCCAAGAATGTCGGCCAGAGCGTAGTTAGTGTTGATGTCCAGAGCCAAGCTAGCGCCACGGATGTCTTCGGCTTTAGCCAGACCTTTGCCCAGCAGAGCGCTGGAACCGGCTTTATCATTAGCCCAGACGGAGTTATTGTGACCAACCGCCACGTAGTGCCGGCCGGGACGACCAGCGTCAGTGTAACTCTGGCGGATGGAACCCACTACGACAACGTCCAGGTAATCGGCCGCAGTCCGGACTCCAGTTCGCAGGACATTGCCTTTTTGAAAATTACTAACTTAAACGGCAAAACCCTAGTGCCGGTTACGTTGGGAGACTCCTCCCAAGTCCAAGTTGGCGACCGCGTCATAGCTATTGGCAACGCCCTCGGCCAGTTCCAGAACACGGTGACTAGTGGCATAATTTCTGGCTTCGGCCGAGATGTGACTGCCGCTGACCAAAGCAGTTTGACGGCTTCCGAAAACTTGGTCGATCTGTTTCAGACAGACGCGGCCATTAACGAGGGCAACTCCGGCGGCCCATTAGTAAATATTAACGGCGAAGTTATAGGCATCAACACAGCGGTAGCCAGCAATGCCCAGAATATTGGCTTTGCTCAGCCGATTAACGATCTTAAAGGCGCGATTACCAGCGTACTCACCAGCGGCCAGCTACAACAACCATATCTTGGCGTTCACTATGTTTCTTTGACCAACGATCTGGCCAGTCAATTTAACCTGAAGGTTGACCGCGGCGCTTATGTGATATCTAACGACAGTTCGCCGTCTGTCGTTCCGGGCAGCCCAGCGGCTAGCGCTGGTATCCAGGATAAAGACGTAATCACCAAGATTAATAACATTACAATCGATGATAAAACCAGCCTGACGGCGGCTATCAGCCGCTTCAAAGTCGGCGACAAGATAGCTTTGACGGTAGTTCGTGGCGGCAAAACCTTGACAGTCCACGCCACACTGGTCAACCAACCACAGTAATTAGGCTTCGAAAATCTGTATGAAGTCTTCGCTCTGGCGGAGCTGATAGCCACCGTCGGCGGCTATTTCGGCTAGCGTTGGGTGCTGGGGCGGTAAAGCCTCAGTTAGGACGAATTTGGGTCGACTCGCGATAGTTTCCAGTTGGCCGAAAAAGCGTCGGTAGACATCTAGCCCATCTTTACCACCAAAAATGGCAATCCGAGGCTCCATGGCCGCGGCGTCGTTGATTTTCCAGTGGTCGGGCACATAGGGCAGGTTCGCCAAAAGCACGTCGTAGGCGCGGGCAGGGCGATTCAGGAGGTCGCGCTTATAGGCGTGGAGGTGAAGCTCATGCATCACGGTATTGTGGCGGGCAACCGCCAGGGCATAGCTGTCGATGTCGTAAAGATCGACTGTCGTTTTATGAATCTCTAAGGAGGCGGTGATGCCGATGGCGCCGCTGCCAGTCCCGATGTCGGCAATCGCCGGCTTGTCTGGCAGGGGCAGGTTTTTTAAGAGTTCGATCATGGTCTCGGACTCTGGCCGGGGCTCTAAAACATGCCGGTTGATTTTAAAACGTCGGCCATAGAACTCCGTAAAACCACGGATATAAGCTAGCGGTTCGTGGTGAGAGCGCCTGTCGATTTGCCGTTTTAATTTGCCTACCTGGGTGTTATTGAGTGCAGTTTCTTTATGGGCCAAAATCCAAGCTCGGTCTTTTTGGAGGGCGTCCTCCAGTAATATCAAAGAGTCCAAATGGGCTGAGCCGATGTCGACTTTAGCTAGTTTGGCACCCGCTGTTTTTAGCCACTGGTCAATTGTCATTTTCGGCCAATTGACGTTCGGCAGACTGGAGTTTCTCGATCAAATCGTCGATCTCACCGTTTAGCGCTCCGGGTAGATTGGAACGTGAATAATTGATGCGGTGATCAGTGATGCGGTCCTGCGGAAAGTTATAGGTGCGGATTTTTTCAGCCCGGTCGCCGGAGCCGATTAGCGAGCGGCGTTTATCAGAAAGTTGCTTTTGTTCCTCCTCGAGTTTAGTGGCCAAAAGGCGCGCTCGTAGCACGCTCATAGCTTTTTCGCGGTTTTTGATCTGGCTTTTTTCATCCTGCTGGCTGACGACGATGCCGGTGGGCAGGTGAGTGATGCGCACGGCGCTATCCGTAGTGTTGACGCTCTGGCCGCCGTGGCCGCTGGCTCGGAAAACATCAATTCTTAGATCCTCTGGCTTAACATCTATGTCTGTTTCTTCGGCTTCCGGCAAAACAGCCACAGTCACTGTGCTGGTATGGATTCGGCCCTGGCTTTCGGTGGTTGGGACGCGCTGAACCCGGTGCACGCCGGCTTCGAACTTGAGCATTTTATAAGCCTCTGGCCCATGGACTTCGAAGCTGATTTCCTTATAACCGCCGGACTCCGAAGGACTTTGGTTGAGTAACTCTATTTTGTATCCGTGAGTCTCGCACCACCGGGCATACATCCGGTAAAGGTCGCCGGCAAACAGGGACGCTTCGTCGCCACCGGCCGCTGCCCGGATCTCGACTATAGCATCTCTTTCGTCAGTCGGGTCTTTAGGCAGTAGAGCCTCGACTAGCTTGGCTTTTACGCCAGACAGTTTAGTATCAAGGTCTTGGGCCTCGTTCTTGGCCAGCTCAGCCAACTCAGCATCACCACTGTCGGATAATTGCCGAGTCTCGACCAGCTGACTCTGCAGTGCCGCCAACTCGTCAAACAGGCTCAGAATCCCCTCTAATTGGCTGTGGCGCCTAGCCAGGGCGGGATAATCTTTAGAAGAATAAATAGCTGGATCCTGAAGGCGAGCCTGCAGATCCTGATATTCACTTCGTAGCGTTTGCTGCTGGTTGTCCATAGTCACTTTCTTTAGTATATAAAAACTCCCCGTAAATAAATGGGGAGTTTGGGTCAGGGTAGGCTAGTTACTCTTGGCCGGATTTGGTAGCGCCCAGTTTTTGGGCATCGGATTTTTGGGACTTTTTGGCTTTCGGCTTGGTAGCGACGCGTTTTTCTTGGGCTTTAGCTGCGGCCGCTTGGCGAGCCTTGAATTTATCAACTCGGCCTTCGACATCGACGATCCTCTCCTCACCGGTGAAGAAGGGATGCGAAGCGCTAGAGATGTGGACTTTGACAAAAGGATATTCTACGCCGTCAAGCGTAATAGTCTCGTCGGTAGCTACCGTCGAGCGGGTAATAAAAGTCGTGTTGTTGTTGCTATCCGCAAAAGCAACTGGACGGTAATCTTTAGGGTGAATTTCCTTCTTCATAACCCGGACAGTATAGCCGTTTTACCCCTATGGGTCAATAAGGTGTTGCCAAAGCTTGTTATCAGGGGTACAATTCTTGAGGAAAAATTAAACAGCGAGGTCGTTAGTCCTCCTAGGCCGTTTCCGTGCAGGATAGGCCGGGTAAGACCTTGCGAAGAGAAAGGATTAATAAATTGGCAACAACTGTCGATATTAAGAAGTTATTGGAAGCTGGTGCGCATTTCGGGCACCAAACCAGTCGTTGGCACCCGCGGATGGCCCCCTATATTCATAGCAAACGAGAGGGGAGCCATATTATTGATTTAACAAAGACTGTCGAGGGTCTGGACAAAGCCCTAGCTTTTTTGAGCGAAGTAGCTGGTTCCGGCAGGCAGATTCTATTAGTTAGTACTAAGCGGCAGGCGAAAGACAAGGTTAAAGAGGTGGCTCTGGCTACCAACATGCCGTACGTTACCGAACGCTGGTTAGGTGGTATGCTGACTAACCAAGCTACCATCAGCAGCCAAATTAGGCGCGTGAAAGACCTTGAAAACCGTCTGGCGACCGGCGAGCTAGAAGCTCGTTATTCTAAGCTGGAGGTTCAACGTTTTAACGAGGAAATCGCCGCTTTGAACCAGCTTTATGGCGGTATCAAAGAGATGCCGGCCAAACCCGGAGCGGTATTTGTGGTAGATGTCTTAACTAATATCAACGCCGTACGGGAAGCTAAAAAATTGCATATCCCAGTAGTCGCTTTGGTTGATACTAACGTTGATCCCAGCCTGGCAGACTACCCGATTCCAGCCAATGACGACGCCACTAAGACGATCAACCTGGTTCTAGACTACGTCCAGGCGGCTATCGAGACAGGTAAGGGCAAAGCGAAAAGACCCGCCGACAAGACAGAAATTGAACAAAAAAGTGATTCAGAGTCTGCAGCTAAGGAGAGCAAATAATGGCAAATATTTCGATCGAAGAGATCAAAAAACTACGCGAGCTTACAGGGGTCGGCATGACTGACGCTAAAAAAGCCTTAGTCGAGGCCGAAGGAGACTTCGACAAAGCACTAGAAGCCATGCGAGCCAAGGGGTTGGCGAAGGCCGAAAAGCGAACGGAGCGTGAAGCCCGATCCGGGCTGGTCGGTACCTATTCTCACGACGGACGCATCGGCGTAGTCGTGGAAGTCAATTGTGAAACCGATTTTGTCGCCAAGACAGACGAGTTTAAGGAGTTAGTCAAAGATTTGTGCTTACACATAGCGGCTAGCGAACCTGCTGATCTAAAGGATCTTTTGGAACAGCCATTTGTTAAAGACCCTGAGCAGTCAGTTAGCGATTACATTAAAGAGCACGTAGCTAAGCTTGGCGAGAACATCGTGGTTAGGCGTTTTGCTCGCTTAGCTCTAGGTGAAATTGAATAAATACTAAAGAATGGCGGCTCTACGATCCCAGATGATCTATAATGGTTGCATATGAATCCTAGCCAACTATTAGCAGAGTTCAAGACTAAGTTAGGTAGTGCTACCGAGCACTTTAAAGCTGAGCTGGGCAAGATTCGCACTGGTCGGGCTCACCCCTCAATGCTCGACGGAGTTATGGTTGAAGTCTACGGCCAGCAGACGTTGCTTAAAGCGGCCGCCGGAATTACGGCCCCAGAAGCACAACTGCTGCAAATTACTCCTTTTGACCCTAACAATCTAAAAGCAATTTCGGATGCTATTCGAGCCAATGAATCTCTGGGGCTTAACCCCGTTGATGACGGCCGGGTAGTACGCATCCAAGTTCCGCCACTGACCACCGAGAGCCGGGCAGCTATGGTCAAAATTCTCAACCAAAAAATGGAAGAGTGTCTGATTAGCGTGCGCAACGCCCGCCACGAGATCTTTCACAAGGCGGAGGAGGCAGAGAAAACCAAGCTGATTAGCAAAGACGACCGCTTGCGCTTTGAAAAGCAGGTGGATGATCTGGCTGGGGCCCAAAAAGCAGATGTCGAAGCCTTGGCAAAAACCAAAGAACAAGAGATAATGACCGTTTAGATAGACCCTTATTCCAAAGAGTATTGAATTTATGACTAAAACTGAAAACCATGCCATTAAGCCGACCCACGTCGGCGTGATTATGGATGGTAACCGCCGCTGGGCAAGGGCCCAAGGCCTGCAAACTATGGAGGGGCACTTCCGCGGCTACAAAAACCTGCGCGACCTAGCAATCTACGCGCTAGTCGAGAAGAAAATACCTTACATTTCGGCATTCGTTTTTTCTACCGAGAACTGGTCTCGCGCGGAGGAGGAGGTTGGCTATCTAATGAACCTAGTCCTGCGCGCCTTAACGGAGTACTTAGATGAATTTCACGAAAAAAATATCCGGATTGTGGTTATCGGCCAGCGGGACAAACTAAGCGCCAAAGTTATTAAAGCAATTGAGACAGCCGAGGCCAAAACCAACGATAACACCGGGGGCACACTGGCGCTCTGTTTTAATTACGGCGGCCATGCCGAAATTGTCGACGCGGCTAAAAAGTTGATTGAGCAGGGTATAAAAGCAAACGAATTAACTGATGAGGTTTTTGCCAGCGCGCTGTATCATCCAGAAGTTCCGCCGCTCGACCTAGTGGTTCGTACCTCCGGCGAGGAGCGCATAAGCGGCTTTATGCTCTGGCGAGCAGCTTACTCAGAGCTCCTATTTTTAGATAAACACTGGCCTGACGTGACGCCTGCTGATATTGATTTTTGCTTAGACGAATTTGCTAAGCGCCAACGGCGCTTCGGCTCCTGAACAGATAGCGTGCTAAACTAAAGCTTATGCAGGTTGCTCTGTTCATTTTGGCTTTTATTCTGTTTGTCGGCCTGATTTTGGCCCATGAGTGGGGTCATTTTATTATTGCCAAGCGGAATGGGGTGGTACCAGAAGAGTTTGGCCTAGGGTTCCCGCCGCGAGCCTGGAGTAAAAAGCTCAAGAGCGGTTTAATTTTGAGCCTAAACTGGCTGCCGATTGGCGGTTTCGTAAAGCTGCGGGGAGAGCATGATAACGACGAACGACCCGGCAGTTTCGGCGCTGCCAGTTTGCGGGTTAAGACCAAGATCTTGCTAGCTGGCGTGACCGCCAATTTAATCACTGGGCTTATAATCCTGACAGTTCTGGCGGCCGTAGGTATACCGGTTCTAATAACCAAAGACTTTAACGGCATCGACCAGTTTAGCGTCAAAAGCGACACCAAAATTGCTCGCCAACAGCTAGAAGCTGGCTTTATCGAATCCGGATCGCCCGCGACCAAAACGACTGATATGTCGCTTGATGGACCGTCTGACCCGCTACGCTCGACCGATCTAATTGTTGGCTTAGCTCCACTTGGGGCCTCTCCAGCGGCGGTCATTAAAGCACCCCAGCAATTATCCGAGCTAACTTCAAAATATCGAGGCCAGCCGATCGATCTTTATATAACCCGGGATAGTAAGCCGTTGGTTCTGGCTACTCATTTGCGGCCAGCTTCAGAGGGAAGGGGCTACCTTGGCGTAGCGCCCAACCAGCTAACAATACAGCGCTCAACCTGGAGCTCGCCGATTGTGGCGATTGGTTTGGCGGGCCAGTTCGTCTGGCTGACGCTGCAGGGTCTTGGACACGCCTTGGGCGGTTTGGGGTCGCTGATCGCTGGCGTTTTTAGCGGCAACCACGCGGCTCAGACTAATGGCGCGGCCCAGGCTGAGAGTCAGGTGGGCGGCCCGGTAGCGATCATGGAGGTGCTATGGCACAGTGGCGATCTTGGCCTTAATTTTACCCTGGCATTTATAGCCGTGATCTCTTTAACCTTGGCGCTTATCAACATCTTGCCACTGCCAGCTCTTGATGGCGGCAGATTACTGCTAAGTATTATCTCGCGCCGACTAATGCGCCGGCCTTTGAGCCAGGTGGCCGAAGAGCGCATTGTCGGAACTGGCATGGCCGTTATTTTTCTTCTGATAATTTTAATTACGATTGTCGATGTCAAAAGGTCTTTTTAAATGGCCGTCCGGAAGACGGACATCAGTAAGTGCCAAAGCCGGTTCTACGGGCCTCGGCACGTCATATAGAGTCATTTTTAATACGCTGCTGATTTTCATAGCTTCGCAGTTAATCGCTGCCTTTTTGGTGGAGCTAATTTTAGGATTAGCCCACCAAGGAGAACATGGCGCCAATCTTTTTAATCAATCAATTACTGCCCAATTCTTCTACGTGCTAATTGCCGAAGGTCTGGCCGCCTATTTCGTTATTGGCTTGGTTCGACGACGGGGAATGAAGCTTTCGGCCATCGGACTAGGCCGCCGGCCAGTTTGGAATGATGTATGGAGGGCGGCTGGCGGTTTTGTTGTATTCTACGCGTTGCTAATAGTCGCCGGAGTATTGCTTAGCCTATTAATCCCAAGTTTTAACACCAACCAGACCCAAGATCTGGGCTTTAACAATATAAACACTAGCTCGCAGAACGTGCTGGCCTTTATCGCGTTGGTTTTGTTGCCACCGTTAGGCGAGGAGCCACTAGTGCGAGGTTATCTATATTCGGGGCTGCGCAAGCATTTTACCTTTAGGCGAGCGATGATTTTAACTAGCTTGTTATTTGGCCTGGCTCATCTGGAGTTTGGCAACGGCGGTCCGCTGGTTTGGGGGGCTGCAATAGATACGTTTATCCTCTCCGTGGTCTTGGTTTACTTGCGTGAAAAATCCGGCGCGCTGTGGGCCGGCATGCTAGTACATTTTCTGAATAACCTTGTGGCTTTCGGCATCCACTTTAAATAATGTAGAATGAGGCCAGAATATGCGCCGCTCTGAACTGTTTATAAAAACCCGCAAGCAAGCGCCGGCTGATGAAGAATCACGCAACGCTCAGCTGTTGATTCGAGCCGGTTATATTCATAAGGAAATGGCTGGCGTCTATAGTTATTTACCGCTAGGCAAAATTGTAATCGATAAAATTAGCCAAATCGTCCGCGAAGAAATGAATCGTATAGGTGGCAACGAGGTTCTAATGAGCACCTTGCAGAACAAAGAGCTATGGGAAGCTAGCGGCCGCTGGGACGACAAAGTGGTCGACAACTGGTTTAAATCCAAGTTAGCCAACGGCGCCGATGTCGGTATAGGCTTGACTCACGAAGAACCGCTGGTCAATGCTCTAAAAGCCTTCGTTAGCTCGTACAAGGACTTACCGATTTATCCGTACCAAATCCAGACCAAGTTCCGCAATGAACTGCGAGCCAAATCGGGCTTGCTCCGGGGACGCGAATTCTTAATGAAAGATTTATACAGCTTTAGCCGCAGCTCAGCGGAGCACGATAAATTCTACGACGAAACAGCACCCAAGGCCTACATGGAGGTTTATGGTCGCCTAGGCCTGGGGGATATAACCTACAGAACTTTCGCTAGCGGCGGTTATTTCAGCAAGTACAGTATGGAGTTCCAGACTCTCAGCGATGTCGGCGAGGACACTATTTATTTGGACCGCAAGAAGAATCTTGCCGTCAATAAAGAAGTCTACACGGACGAGGTTTTAGCAGATTTGGGTCTTAGCAAAAACGAGCTCGAGGAAGTAAAAGCTGTAGAAGTTGGCAATATTTTTCCGCTTGGCAGCAAGTACTCAGATATCTTAGATCTGTATTTTACAGATAAGAAAGGCCAGCGCCAGTCAATCATAATGGGCAGTTACGGTATTGGAATCAGCCGCCTGATGGGGCTGCTAGCCGAGCACTTTGCTGACGATAAAGGCCTGGTGTGGCCATCTGCTGTGGCTCCGTACGATGTTTATCTGTGCCGTTTGGGCGATGAAGCCGATGTTAAAAAAGCGGCTGATGATACCTACAAGCAGTTGGAATCCGACGGTATAAGCGTGCTTTACGACGACCGCGGGGATCGCCCAGGCGAACAGTTCGCCGACGCCGATTTGCTGGGTCTGCCATGGCGCGCAGTAGTGAGCTCTAACTCCTTAAAAGCCGGTGGCGCCGAACTCAAGAAACGCGGCTCTGAAGAGGTTAAAATCGTGCCCACAAAATCTATTAAAGAAACACTAGGCAAGCCAACCTAGGACTGCTATAATCTACCAAATCTTCTAGAATTTCTCGTGGGGAGAAGGTATCAACGTAAATTCAAGGATTCGCTTAAACAGGTCTATGAAAAAACAATTCCATCTAACTCAAGCAGGACTTGACGAAATCAAGCAAGAACTCGACAAGCTGTTGGCTCAACGGCCAGGCATTGCCGATCGGATTAAATCTGCCCGCGAACTGGGCGACTTGAGCGAAAACGCTGAATACCAAAGTGCCCGCGAGGAACAAGACCGATTGGAAAGCCGTATCTCCGAACTTGAACACGTGGTGGCTAACAGCCAGATTATTAAAAAGCCGAAAGCTAACGGTAGTGTTCGCTTGGGTTCGATCGTCAAGTTGCGTAGTACCAGCGGCAAGACCCAACAATTCCAGGTTGTCGGTACCATGGAAGCCGATCCACTGAACGGAAAAATCAGTGACGAATCGCCAATCGGTAAGAAATTGCTCGATAAGACTGTCGGTGATAAAGTTGTCATCAAGAACTCGCCGCCCACCGCCTACAAAATTACTGAAATCGCCTAAGCACAGCTAGCCACCGAAACCTAAAAAATATAAACTGGGTTTATGCAGTGGTTGAACGATATTGTCGATGAAGCAGTTCGCAGGCGTCCGGAAGGTGAAATTATTGTCTCTTCTGGGGTTTCGCCGTCGGGGGTTTATCATCTCGGCACACTGAGAGAAGTGATGACGGCTGAAGCGATTGCCGCGGAGCTTATTCGCCGGGGCCGCAAGGCTCGCCATCTTCATATTGTTGATGACTTGGATGTGCTAAGAAAAGTGCCAGCTGGCATATCCGCCGACTTTGAGAAGCAGCTGGGCAAACCGCTGTGCGATGTGCCGTCGCCGGACGGAAAAGCAGCCTCCTACGCCGATTATTTTTTGAATGACTTAGTTTTGGCCGCCAAAGAGCTGAAGCTAAAAATGGTTATTGTTCGCTCTCACGAGAAGTATCGAGCTGGTTTTTTTGTGCCTGCCATTGAAAAAACCCTAGAGAGCCTAGACCAAATTAAAAAGATCTTAATCCAAGTTTCTGGACGTTCGCTGGATGAACAATGGTCGCCAGTCCAAGTCATAGAAGATGGCTATCTTAAAACCCGTCAATTTGTCAGCCTGGATAAGGCTGCCCAGACCCTTGAGTACCAAGATAACGAAGGCAAGAAAAACTCGATTGGTTACGCCAAAGGCGACGTAAAGCTCAACTGGCGCATAGACTGGCCGGCTCGCTGGTGGTTGCTCAAGGTGGATGTCGAACCCTTTGGCCGAGATCACGCCACCAAGGGTGGTTCTTACGACACTGGCGCGGCAATTGCCCGTAAGGTCTTTGGCATCGAGCCGCCGCTGCCACTGCCATACGCTTTTATTAACAGGACCGGTGAGACAAAAAAAATGAGCAAAAGCGCTGGAGATACGATTACGGCAGCCGAACTTATGAAAATTTTGCCGCCAGAGGCAGTCTGGTATTTCTTGCTTCGTTACGCTCCGGATAAACAATTATTCTTCGATTCTGGCCCAACCTTAATCCGGCTGTTTGACGAATTCGCCGAACTTTTGAGTAAACCCAAGAAAACTGCGGATGATGAGCAACTTATCGAACTATGCACGGGGTCGGTAGCCAAGCTGACCATCTCGACTATACCGTTTTCGCATCTGGTGGCTTCCTACCAAGCGGCGCTCAAAGATCCTGAGCTGACGCTTGAAATTATCGGACGTAGTGAGTACTCCAGCGCTGCAAAGGAAGAAGCCGAAACGATCAAAAGGGAACTTAAGTTTATTGACCGCTGGCTAGAAGCCTACGCTCCAACGGAGGCTAAATTTGAGCTAAGCGAGGCGGTCGACAGTGGCGCTTTTACAGATGTACAGAAGGACTACTTGAATAAATTGGCCGACAAAATTACCACCGCTCCCAAAACCGCCGACGGCGAATGGTTCCATAAAGCTATCTATGGCTTAGCTGAAGAAGTAGGAGTAGTGCCAAAGGATCTCTTCATGGCGCTTTACAAGGCCTTAATCGGCCAGTCTAGCGGCCCGCGAGCCGGCTGGTTCTTATCGATCTTGCCGCGCGAGTGGCTAATTTCACGTTTGCGTCTCGAGGGCTGACATGAATAGAGGCATAAATGGCTAAAACCGACACTGCAATTTTTGCGGGTTCTGTGGGTTTGCTTACAATTTATGTGTGGACATGCTTGATAATAGACAGGCGTAGCTGGAACAGGGAAAGCGGAGGCGAGTGCAACGGAGGCAGGCGCAGTCGGATCAGACGCAATTGAAACGGATGCGGACTGCTGAACCAATTTAGTTTTTTAATCTCAGGTTCATATCTATAGCCCAAACCAGCACACGCCAATAAGCTGCCCAGGCCGACGATAAAAATGTAATCCAGCGGCTTAATAATATTGAAGAGAGCGTAGTCCAAGCTCTGCATACTTAGACCAGCTACACCTAAACCCAGTAGAGCGGCCGCCAAACCAAGATACAGATGGCTAGTAGATCGGCGTTGGATTCTTCTTCCAAATGCTAGTTTTATCATTAGGCCAGCCAACACCAACCGGGCGGTGGCCGTGACAACGTTAGATGACACAATAAAGAAATATGGGTCATTCGGCCACAGCCGACTAGTTATAAAAAGGCCGGCAGACACTAAACTAACAACAAAAGCTGCGATTTTTGTTGTCATAGGTGCCTCCCAAATACCATTATAGTCCTTTTCATTGCTCCGGACTCACACCGCATAAGCCTATATGTTTTTAAATTGCGTAGCTGTGGAGCGGCTCACACGAAGCTCGCGAACAAACTAACAAGTGGAGTGTGAGTAAACGCACAGTTCTCCTGAGCAAGCACTTCCAGCCCCGCAAAAAAACATCATTAGTAAGAATCACAACAGGGGTTAAGAGGTTAGTTACGGTCCGCTCGCAAAAAGGCGTGGATTATTGTTGAAAATTTGCTGAAGCGAGCATATCATGAGCTTATTAACAACTAACGGAGGACCATATGGACTTCTACAAAGTAAACAAGGACATGGTCGGAAGAATGGTTGACATATTTGTCGGCCTGACGGAACTCTTGCTTACGCTTCGCGTAATCGTGCAGTTCTTCTTCACCACAGCCGGCGGTGGCTTTGTGCATTGGGTGTTCTCAACAACCGATGTACTCCTAACGCCATTCCGCGCGGTGTTTGCTGGTGGTACTGTTGCCCCCGGCAACTGGTACATCGACTGGGTAGCCTTGTTCGCGATGGCTGTCTACATGGCTGCTGGTTACATCCTTTTGGGTGTCGCTGGCCGCTGGGCTCGCAAGTAAGCACTAGATTCTAAGACAAACACCTCACAAAAAGATTAAGCACCCGCTAACATTAGCGGGTGCTTCTCGTTATATAATAGGTGTAATGGCATACGAACGAAGCCCAGCTTACAAACCGGGTCAAACCGAAACTTACAAACTCAGCCGGAGTAGGATTGAGAATTTTGTACGTTGTCCACGCTGTTTTTGGCTGGCTCAGCGTCTCAAAATCAATCAACCCAGCAGCCCGCCATTTCTCATAAATAGCGCCATAGACGCTCTTCTTAAGACTGAATTTGATACTTACCGCAACAAAGGTGAACAGCACCCCTGGCAAATCGAATTTAAAGTTAATGCTAAACCTTTTGCCCATAAAGATTTAGAACGCTGGCGGCATGTCTTCACGGGTGTCCAGCACCTCCACGAGCCGACCAATTTGCTAATTTCTGGCGGCGTCGATGATGTGTGGGTAACGCCAGATGGTGAGTTGGTAGTGGTGGACTATAAAGCCACGGCTAAAGCCAAAGAGATCACGGATCTAGAAGACACCAAGTGGCACGATAGCTATCGCCGCCAGATGGAGGTTTACCAATGGTTGCTTCGTGGCGAAGGCCATAAGGTCAGCGACACGGGCTATTTTGTCTACGCCAACGGTATTGCTGCCAAGGACGGCTTCTTTAATAAAGTAGAATTCCGAACCAACATTTTTCCATACAAGGGCAGTGATAAGTGGGTAGAGCCAACATTGGTAAAGATCAAGGAATGTCTAGAAGGCGACATGCCCAAAGAAGCGGCTGATTGCGAATATTGCGCCTATGCCAGAGCGCGCACCCAGCTAACACTAGACGCTGTTGGCAAGAAAAAATAGAATGAAGACATGCTAGATATCCGCTACATCCGCGAACACGCCGACGAGGTCGAGAAAAAGGCCAAGCAAAAGGGCTATGACGTTGATATTAAGAAGCTAGTAAAGCTTGACGAGGAACGTCGAGTGCTCCGCACTAAGGCCGAAGAGATAAGGACAGAACGCAATCAACTTGCCTACAGTACCTCTCAATCTTATTCTGTGTCAGTCTCTCCGTCAGAAGCCCCACCTGAGGAGGCAGTGAAAGAAGGGAAGGAACTAAAGCAAAATAGTGCCCAGATTGAGAACGATTTGGCACTAAAGGATCAGGAATTTCTGGAACTCCTAAAACAAGTACCGAATATGCCGACGGACGATGTGCCGGTTGGTAGGGACGAGACCGAAAACGTCGTCACAAAAGAGTGGGGCGAGAAGCCGAAATTTGATTTCGAGCCGAAAAACCATGAGCAAATCGCGGTTGCTCTGGGGTTGTTGGATAAAGAGCGGGCAGCCAAAGTAGCTGGCAGCCGCTTTGCTTATTTATATGGCGATTTAGTAAGACTGCAATTCGCGCTCATCCAATTTGCACTGGACGTCTTAACGAACGAAGAAACTCTAAAAAAAATTATCTCCGAATTTAAACTGAAAGACGTTTCGTTCAAATCGTTCATCCCGACTGTGCCGCCTGCGGTGGCTAAAACCGAGGTTTATGAAGCTACCGGGCGACTAAACAAGCAGGAACAGACCTACAAATTAGAAGGCGAGGAGTTGTGGCTGAACGCTAGTGCCGAGCACACTTTGGCCCCAATGTTTATGGGAGAAATTTTGGAGGAGAAAGACTTGCCGTTGCGTTACGTTGGTTACACTACGGCCTTTCGCCGTGAGGCTGGCAGTTATGGCAAAGACGTCGAGGGCATCATCCGCCTTCATCAATTCGATAAGTTAGAAATGGAAAGTTTCACGTTACCCAAAGACGGTCTAAATGAACATTTATTCATGGTGGCCATCCAAGAATATTTGATGCAACAGCTCGGATTGCCATATCATGTCCTGACCAAATGTACTGCCGACATCGGTTTCCCGAACGCCCGTGGCGTGGATATAGAAGTTTGGCTGCCGGGGCAAGACAAATATCGCGAAACCCACACTGCCGATTTCATCAGTGATTTCCAGGCTGAGGGTACGAGAACACGCGTCAAGACTGCTGACAGTACAGTTTACGTCCATAACAACGACGCTACAGCTTTTGCTATGGGACGCACTATGGTAGCTATCATCGAGAACTACCAAACCAAAGACGGTAAAATCAAGATTCCCAAGGTTCTCCAACCGTATATGCATGGTCAGACCGCCATCTAGAGTTTGACCTCGGTTTAAGATAGAATATATAAGTCAAACGTTCAGCAAATAGGGAGTAATTTTGGCTTTTAATACCAAGTTATTAAAACGTGTTTTAGGCGACCCTCAGGCCGCTACTATTAAGCGTCTTAAAAAACTTGTCGTCGAGATAAATAAATTGGAGCCAAAATACCAAGAATTATCCGACAGCAAATTGCGTGCCAAAACAGAAGAATTCAAGGCCCAGTTAGCCAACGGCAAAAAACTTGATGATATCCTGCCGGACGCTTTCGCGGTGGTCCGGGAAGCCTCGGTCCGAACTCTGAAACAGCGCCATTTTGACGTTCAGCTAATCGGCGGGATGGTCCTTCACGAGGGTAAGGTGGCCGAAATGAAAACTGGCGAAGGCAAGACCCTAGTGGCTACTCTGGCGATGTATCTGAACGCTTTGGAAGGCAAGGGAGCTCACCTGGTGACGGTCAACGATTACCTGGTTCGCCGCGACGCCGGCTGGATGGGCCAAATTTATGATTTCCTGGGGCTGTCCGTTGGCGTGATTATTCCAGACGAGTCCTATATATATGACGCTTCGTATCTCGATGAGAACCATAGCGACGCTCGTTTGCACCATCTCCGCCCAACTACTAGGCAGGAAGCTTATGCCGCCGATATAACCTACGGCACCAATAACGAACTCGGCTTTGATTATTTGCGCGACAACATGGTCCGAGAAACTGATCAGTTGCGCCAGCGCGACTTGCACTATGCCATCGTTGACGAAGTAGATAGTATTTTAATTGATGAGGCCCGCACGCCGCTGATTATAAGTGCGCCCAGCACGGCCAGCGGCGCGGCATACGCCCAGTTCTCAAAGGTTGTCCGCTCGCTGAAAGAGACCGAACATTATGAGAAAGATGAAAAACGCCGCAGCGTAGTATTGACCGATGCTGGCGTCGAGTTAGTAGAAAAGATCCTAGGCATCACCAATCTCTACTCCACGGAAAACCTTCGTACAATCTACCACCTAGAACAAGCTCTGAAGGCCCAAGTTCTATTCCATCGAGATAAGGACTACGTGGTTACCCGCGAGGGTGAGATCGTCATAGTTGACGACTTTACTGGTCGTTTACTGCACGGCCGACGCTATAACGAAGGCTTGCACCAGGCCATCGAAGCCAAAGAGGGCGTTGAGGTTCAGGAGGAATCAATGACGCTGGCTACCATTTCGTTCCAAAACTACTTCCGTCTTTATAAAAAACTGGCTGGCATGACCGGTACGGCCAAAACCGAAGAAGAGGAGTTTCACCAGGTCTACAAGATGGAAGTCGTCGAGATCCCGACCAACCAACCCATGGTTCGCAAGGATATGTCGGATCGGATCTATAAGACTGAAGCAGGCAAGTTCCGGGCGATCGCTGCCGAGGTCCAGGCTCTGCAAAAGAAAGGCCAGCCAGTTTTGATTGGCACAGTTAGCGTTGAGAAAAATGAGCACTTAAGCTCGTTACTAAAAAAATCCGGTGTTTCGCACGAGACGCTCAACGCCAAGAATAATGAGGGGGAAGCGGCGATTGTGGCCAAAGCCGGCCAAAAAGGCGCCGTAACGCTGGCTACCAACATTGCCGGACGCGGTACAGACATCGTACTGGGTGAAGGCGTCGTTAAAGCGGGCGGCTTGTTTGTGCTGGGATCTGAGCGGCACGAATCCCGACGCATCGACAATCAGCTGCGCGGCCGGGCCGGCCGCCAGGGCGATCCTGGCGCGACCCAGTTTTATGTATCTTGCGAGGACGACTTAATGCGAATTTACGGCGGCGAGCGTATCGCTGCCATTATGGACAAGCTTAAAGTCGACGACGATACGCCGATTGAAAGCAAAATGATCACCAAAAGCCTGGAAGGAGCCCAGAAGAAGGTCGAAGGCTTTAACTTTGATATGCGTAAAAACGTTGTCCAATACGACGATGTGATGAACCGCCACCGACGGGCAATTTACTCTATGCGCCGGGAAGTTCTGCGCGCTGAAGACATCAGCCCGCGCATCAAAAAGGTGTTTGCTGAAGAAGTGGAGTGGCTGACCAACCACCCAGACTCGACCTCGGAAATGTACGAATCAATCTTGACCGAGATTTTTCCGTTCGACGCCAAAACCTTGGACAAGCTTTTTGATAGCTCGGCTGAAAAATTCGGAGGCGAGCTGAACAAAGCTGTAGTCAAACTTTATGAGCAGCAAGAAAAAAGTTTCTCGCCGGAAGTCATGCGCAAAGTGGAACGCGATATTTTTCTGCAAGTTCTGGACAACCTCTGGATGCAGCACTTGGAGAATATGGATCATCTGCGCGAGGGCATCCATTGGATTAGTGTTGGCCAGCGCGACCCGCTGGTAGAGTACCGGCGCCAGGGCCAGCGCATCTTCGATGATATGCAGGAAACGCTTCGTCATGAAATCGTCAGAGCAATCACGCACGCCCAGCCAGTTGACGCTGAGGCAACACTAGGGCAAGCTGTTGATACTGAACTAACACGAGCGGCCAGCGGTTCGGTAAGTAACGCTAGCCAGATAACTCAGGCAGATGAGTACAAAGAAAGTGACTTTAGCGCTGAGCGCGAGGAGCTGGCCAAGCAAGCTCGCCTGCATAACGAGCGTAAAAAGGCTCGCAAATCGGAGCGCCAGCGTAAAAAGAAAAACACCCGAAAGCGCAAGCGTAAGTAATTTGAGGATGTATGCTAGTTAGAATGATATTGCCCACAGATATGTATTTCCTCGGGAAGAGAAGCCCGAGCGTCGGATTTATTCCGCGCCCGGCGCGATGGGAAACCCTTGATGTCGGGTGTCTTATAAGGCGGAGCGAAGCGTAGCCGCATGCAACACACAGCAACTGAAGTTGAACTAAAAAATGGTGCAAAGGGTATTTTGATTAACGTGCCCGGAGCGACTGTAATGGATTTTGAGTTCAATTTTAGGGCGGGTGAGTACCTGGTCGACAGAAAGCACTGGGAAGTCCCTCATCTTATGGAGCACGTCCTGTTAGGGGCTAACGATTTTATCCCAAAGGCCAGATTATTCCAGGCCGAGTTCGAGAAGAATGGCGCGGGCAATAATGCCAGCACCGGTTTCTACCATATAACCTACGAAGCAGAGTGCGCTGATTTCGAGTGGCAGCGGATTTTAAAGTTGATGCTGATCGCTATATCCAGTCCTAAATTTTTGGCCGACGAATTCCGTGCTGAGTTCGGCAACGTCAGGGACGAACTAACGGCTCGGTCTAACAACCATTTTCGGACGCTTAGTTTAACTGCTCGGGAGGCTCATGGGCTGCTCTCTATGACTGACCGCGAGCGGCTTAAACAGATTAAGAACGTTCGCCTCAAAGACCTTAAGGCGCACTATGCCAAAACCCACACTACTCGCAATATGCGTTTCGTAATTGCCGGCAATCTGACTGGCCGAATGGCCGAAATCAGGCGGATGATGGAAGCCGTCGGCTTGCCCATGGGCCGGGCCGAGCTAGCATTACCCAACGAAAAGCCTAAAAGTCTAGACCAGCCAATCTTTATACCACGGCCATCAGTCAAAAATGTTTATTTTGACCTCGATACTTTCGCTATGACACGTTTTGATGATCCAGAGATGGACGCCCTAGAGCTAGTCAACGGTATGCTGACGGCAACGCTTTACTCGCGTATTTTAGGCGAAGCTAGGGAACGAGGCCTAGTCTATAACATGGGCTCCGGCGTTGAAGTTATGCGCAACGCCACCGAATGGTGGTTTAGCGCCCAAGTAATGTCACGTAACGCCCCAGCCCTGTTCGACATTATTGTGCGTGAGCTAGCCAGAGTACGGGCCGGCGACATAACCGATGAGGACCTAGAATCAGCCAAGCAGTACTGGATGGGGCGTCATCAGCGCAGCGGCCAGACGGTGGCCGGTGTTATGGCCGGTTATACTGGGCGCTACTATTTTGACGGCATCGTTAACGACTACAATGGCATCCCGGAACGCATTAAGGCGGTCAGCCGTAGAACTATCGTGGAGGCCACCGAACGAATGTTCAGCGATGGTATTGGCGGCTTAGCCGTGCTGGGCGGCGGCAGCCGTAGCCGCGAGTTGGCCGATCGGCTCAATGAACAAGTCCGGCCACTCTGGAGTTAGATAGTGGAAGAGTTAACTAAACAGATTAAAGCCTTGCAGGCAGAGGTCGAGCAGGCGTCGAAACGGCTGAGGCTTGACGAGCTGGCGCGTGAGCTTGACGATTTACGGTCCAAAATGGCCCAGCCGGATTTCTGGCAGGACTCAAAGGAAGCGCAGAAAATCAGTAAACAAGAAGCCTCGCTAGATCACCGCGTGACCCCTTGGCGGGCTCTTAAAAAATCGGCCGATGAACTGGCCGAATTAGCTGCGCTAGGCGATCCCAAGATGGAGGCTGAATTAAAAACTCAGATCAGAACGATGGGGAATGAACTAACAGAAATGAAAAAGGAACTTCGTTTCCTAGGTCCCTACGATGATCACGACGTTATACTTTATATTTACGCTGGAGCTGGGGGCACAGACGCCCAGGACTGGGCTCAAATGTTGCTAAGGATGTATGTACGCTGGGCCGAGGCACATAAACTGAATGTCAAAACCATCAACCAATCATCTGGCGAGGAAGCCGGCATAAAAAGTACAGCTATTGAGCTGAGCGGCAACCACTTTCTATACGGCAAATTGGCTGGTGAACATGGCGTCCATCGGCTAGTCCGGCTTAGTCCCTTTAACGCTGACCATTTGCGCCAAACCAGTTTTGCTAAGGTCGAGGTTTTGCCCTTGATTGACCAGCCGAGCGAAGCAGAGCTGGACGAAAAAGATCTCAAAATCGATGTATTCAGAGCCGGTGGGCACGGCGGCCAAAGCGTTAATACGACAGATTCAGCGGTTCGCATCACCCATTTGCCAACAGGGATAAACGTGGTGATTCAGAACGAACGGTCGCAACTGCAAAACAAAGAAACGGCACTAGCCATTCTGCGCTCAAAACTTGTTCAATTGCAGCTAGAGCAGCATGCTAAAAACCTAGCCGATTTGAAAGGGCCCAGCCAATCAGCAGAGTGGGGTAACCAAATTCGCAGTTACGTTTTGCACCCTTATAAACAAGTCAAGGATAACCGCACTGGTTATGAATCAACAGAGGTTGAGAAGATTTTAGACGGCGACCTTGATCCTCTGATTGACGCCTGGCTTGAGCACGCCTAAAACGCCCGCGCAAGGGGTTTGCTATACTATTAAGTGATGATTTTGCTCGACAGGGTAACCAAAAGTTATAACCGCAAAGGCGACGCCCTGGAGCGGGTTTCCTTGCATGTCGAGCCCAAAGAATTTGTGATTATCGTTGGCCCGTCTGGCGCCGGTAAATCGACGCTTTTTAAACTACTGACCTGTGAGGAGAAACCAACAAGCGGCAAAATTATTGTTGGCGGTATTGATTACGACAAACTCAAAGATAAAGATGTGCCGCTGTTGCGCCGCAAAATCGGCGTTGTTTTCCAGGATTTCAAGCTGCTTACCAATAAGACCGTCTATGAGAACGTGGCTTTTGCTTTAGAGATCGCTGGTATCCCGGGCGACGAAATCAAACACACCGTACCAAGAGTCCTAGAGGTTGTTGGACTGACTGGCAAAGAGGGAAACTATCCACTGGAACTCTCCGGAGGCGAGCGTCAGCGCGTGGCCATCGCCCGAGCAATTGTCCGCCAGCCAAAAATATTGATTGCCGACGAGCCCACCGGAAATCTTGACCCCAAGCACGCTTGGGATGTTATAAAGGTGCTCGAAAAGGTTAATCGCTTTGGTACAACCGTTCTTTTGACCACTCACAATCAAGAAATCGTCAATGCGCTCAAGCGGCGAGTGGTAACCATTAAAGACGGCAAAATCGTTAGCGACCGAGCCGTGGGGCAGTACAAGGCCAGCTAATGCACTCCAAGCGCTATATAACGATTGAGCGGATATTTAAAAGCGGCTTTATTAATTTTGGCCGTAATATTTGGCTGGCTATTGCCGCTATCGCGATGATGGCAACGACCTTAACCATTTTGCTTTTTGCGGTTATCTCTAGCGCGACTTTCAACCATACCATCTCCGGCCTGACGAGCCATATAGATGTGTCGATTTATCTTAAAGACAGCGTCACCGATGACCAACGCAGCCAACTGATTAGCCAGCTCCACAAGGTCGATAACGTTCAATCAGTCACTTATATATCCAAGTCCCAGGCGCTCAAAAACTATGAAGCAGCTAACTCTACCAACACGGACTTATTGGCGGCAATCTCGGAAACCGATAACCCGCTGCCAGCATCTTTAACGATCAAACCAAAAGATCCCGACAAGCTCCAGCCGATTCGCGACTACATTAGCAGGCCAGCTATCCAGGCGCTACAATCAGATCCGAGCAATGATTCCGGCGACCGCCGCAAAGCTGTAGATAACATCACCCGGGCGACCCACTTCTTCCAGCAAGCCGGCGTCGTAGGCATTATTCTATTTATGATAATTTCGATGTTAATCATCTTTAACACCATCCGGATGGCAATCTTTAACCGTCGCGATGAGCTAGTTATCATGCGCCTGTTGGGCGCTAGCACAGCCTATATCCGAGGGCCGTTCGTGGTCGAGACTATGACCTACGGTGTCGTAGCCGCGGCTGTCTCGCTGCTAATTTGCTGGGGAATTTTTAAAGTCGCCAGCCACACCCTGCAGGCCAGCACGCTTGGCCTGCTAGACATTAAATACGCCGACCAGTTCTTCTCCTCTCATCTCGTCAAGATTTTGACCCTACAGCTCCTGGTTGGTATACTAATTGGTGCCGTTTCCTCTTATGTTGCGACCAGACGGTATCTTAAATTCCACAGATAATAAAAAGTTCGAATTTCTAATCTAATTAATTTCATCTCTTGGGAGGTTTTTGCTACGCCCTAGCCATCGGGGCAGCAGCTTGACAACAGATGAGGAGGGTATGTTACTATCAAAGTGTTAATGCTAAAACAAAAAGTACGGTTAAGAAATAAGATTAAGCTTGCATTTGTCCTGCCGGCGGCTGTTCTATTTATAGCCTCTTTGCCGACGCACGGTTTCGGCGTATTCGCGGCTAATTGTAGCTCTGTGGCTGACTGCCAAGCGCAGATCAACAACCTTAGTAACCAAAACAATCAGACACAGGCATCCCTGAATGCGCTGGAAGTGCAGGCCGGTAGCTACGAGGCCACCATCGATGCTCTTCAGGCGCAGATTAGTGGTTTGCAGCAGCAGATTAGTACCAACGAAGCCCAGCAAGTACAGACCCAGCAGCAGCTCGATCAACAGAAGAAGACGCTAGGCGAGAATATCAAGGCCATGTACCTAGAAGGCGATATCAGTACGCTAGAAATTTTGGCCAGTAGTAATAATTTGAGCACCTACGTCAATAGGCAGCAGTACCGTAATACGGTTCAGAATAAAGTTAAAGCTAGTGTTGATAAAATTAGCGCCCTAAAGGTGCAACTGGCTCAACTACACACAGCTTTAATCGGCCAGCAGAACCAGTTGGCAGCCACCGAGTCAGAACAAAGCCGCCTGTTGTCGCTTAACGAGGACCAACAAAGTCAGTTCAACTCCCAACTGGCCTCTAACAAGTCGGCTATCAACCAGTTGCGCGCTCAAATCGTAGCCCTAAACACGCCTGTTGGCTCGAACTTTACTTACAGCGGCAGTTGCGGCGGCGGTTATCCGGCCAGCGCCGGCCCTGGCCTCTGGGGCAGTACCTGGGGATGCAATTATGGCCAAGACAACACAATCGACAACTGGGGTATGTTTAACCGAGAGTGCGTTAGCTATACTGCCTGGATGGTTCACGAAGAATATATCAGTGGCGAGATAGCCCACGATATGCCCAACTGGGGCGGTGTCGGCAACGCTAACCAATGGATAGACGACGCCGAGAGCTACGGCATACCTGTTGACCAGAGCCCGCAATCGGGCGATATTGCTATTCGTCCAGCCAGCGGTATCAGCGGAGACGTCGGCCACGCCATGTATGTCGGGGCGGTCAGCGGCAACCAGATCTACGTTCAACAGTATAATGCTGATCTGCGGGGTAACTACAGTGAGGGTTGGCGCTCCAGCGCTGGGCTGTACTTCCTGCATTTTTCCCAGTGGCAGTAAAGTCCCGATGATATAATTAAGCGAACGTATTTAAAACCTTGGAGGGTGAGTTGGAAGAGCGGGCTGATACTCCTACGCACGGGCATCCCAGACGGCATCGTCGAACCTGGCCATTGAAGAAAATCGGTCTAACCATGGTGGCCGTGGCACTGATTTTTGGCGCCGGCGTCGTTGTCGGCCGCGATAATCCCAAGTCTCACCTCAGCGGCTCAGAGGCTCTCGACTACAGCTCTGTCGATCAAGTTTATAACTTGCTCAAAAAGGATTTTGACGGCAATTTGAACCAAACCGATCTGATAAATGGCGCCAAAACCGGTCTGGTTAACGCTGCCGGCGATCCTTATACGGAGTTTTTTAACCCTTCCCAAGCCAAAGATTTCAATAACGAACTAGCCGGCTCGATTACCGGTATCGGCGCCGAACTTGGGACTGATGACAGCGGGAATATTGTTATCGTTTCGCCGCTTTCTGGCTACCCAGCCGACAAAGCTGGACTTAAGCCCAAGGACATCGTTAGCGCTATTAATGGTACGTCAACCAGCGGTATGAGCGTTGATGAGGCAGTCTCCAAAATTCGCGGTATTCCGGGAACTAAAGTCACGCTGACAATTGTGCGGGGCGCCGCCGCCGCTTTTGATATATCGATTACGCGCCAGAAAATCACTCTGCCAAGCGTTCAATGGCACGAGGATGGCGCCATCGGCTACCTCGATATTAGCCAGTTCACCAGCGACACGTCGAGCCTGGCTCAAACAGCAGCCAAAGAGTTTAAATCCAAAGGGGTTAAAGGTGTCGTGCTCGATCTGCGTAATGACCCGGGCGGCTATTTGTCGGCTGCCGTCAATGTCTCTAGCCTATGGCTAAAACAGGGGTCAACGGTCGTATCAGAGCGCCGAGGCAGCACTATAGTGGGTACCGAATATGCCGCTGGCGGTAACGTCTTAGCGGGCTTGCCGACGGTTGTTTTAATCAACGGCGGTAGCGCCAGCGCCAGCGAAATTACCGCCGGCGCGCTGCGCGACAATGGCATCGCTACCTTGGTGGGCGATAAGAGTTTCGGCAAGGGCAGCGTCCAGCAGGTCGAAAGTTTGCCGGATGGCAGCGAGCTAAAAGTGACTATTGCCCGCTGGTATACGCCGGCCGGTAAAAACATCGATAAACAGGGCATAACGCCGGACATTAAGGTAGCTGATCCAACAGCCGATCAGGCTAAAGCCAGCCAAGACCCACAGAAAGACGAAGCCTACTCCTTAGTCCAGTCAAAGATACAGTGAGCTTGCCCCGGTGCGAGCCTTGGGCTACAATCGGACTAGCTATGGAGGCGATTGGTGCCGGCACCAAAAACACAGACTAAATATATATTCGTGACCGGGGGTGTTCTATCCGGTGTTGGGAAAGGTATTACTGCCGCTTCAATCGGAACCATCCTAAAATCTCGCGGTTTCAAAATAAACATCCAAAAGTGCGACCCCTATCTGAATACAGATGCCGGGACGCTCAATCCAGCGGAGCACGGCGAGTGTTTTGTGACCTGTGATGGCGCGGAGACTGACCTAGACCTAGGACACTACGAACGGTTTTTAGATATCGAGCTGACCACCGATAGCTCGCTGATGTCTGGGCGCATTTTTAGCGAGGTTATTGAGGCCGAGCGCAGTGGCAAGTATCTGGGCAAGACGGTGCAAATCATCCCGCACGTGACCAACCATATTCAGGCTAAGATTCTGGATTGCGGCAACGGCATGGACGTACATATCGTTGAAGTCGGTGGGACGGTCGGGGATTATGAGTCGCTAAGCTTTATCGAAGCCATACGTGAATTTTCACATAAAGTCGGCCCGGAGAATTGCTTATTCGTACACGTCGTTTATATTCCGTATCTCGGCGCTAGCGCCGAATTTAAGACCAAACCAGCCCAGAATGCTGTTCGCGAGTTGCGCGGCTTGGGCGTCGTTCCGGACGTTTTGATTGCCAGAAGCGAAGTCAAACCGCCGCGTTCAGTCCTTCCAAAATTATCAATGTTCACAGGGGTAGACGAGAAAGCGGTTATCTTACTACCAAACGCCGAGAGTATTTATCAGGTACCTCTGACTCTAGAAGACGCCGGAATCGCCGAGGTCATCGCTGAGCGGCTGGGCCTCAGAGCCGGCAAAGCTGATCTGAACAGCTGGCGGAAGATGGTTGATAGCGCGCTAGCTTCTTACAAAAAGACGGTTCGTATAGGCGTAATCGCTAAATATACCGCCAACCAGGACACCTATATATCGGTGTTTGAGGCTCTGCAGGCGGCCGGTTGGGCGCAAGATGTTCGAGTAGAGATTGTTTGGGTTAAAGCCGAGGCGCTCAACAAGGACAAAAAAGAGCAGGCAATTCTGCCGACTCTGGACGGCATGGTCGGCCTGGGTGGCTTTGGGCCGCGCGGCATAGAGGGCAAAATCCTGGCGGCGGGATACGCTCTGGATAAAAAGGTGCCGTATCTGGGTCTGTGCCTTGGCCTGCAAGTTGCCCTGATATCGGCCGCCCGTAAAGCCGGCCTGGGAGGCGCCAACTCGACAGAGTTTAACAGTCATACCAAATACCCGGTGGTGTCTACTATGGCTGACCAAGTTGGCAAAGAGAACACCGGTGGGACCATGCGCCTGGGCGATTATCCGTGCTTGTTAGTCCGTGGCACTAAGTCTCGTAAAAGCTATGGTGCGGAGCAAATTGTCGAGCGCCATCGCCATCGCTATGAAGCCAACAATGATTACCGCGACCAATACGAGAAGTGGGGGCTTAAAATCAGCGGGCTAAGCCCTGATGGCGGGCTAGTCGAAATGATAGAGGCCATTGACCATCCTTACTTCCTGGCCACCCAAGCTCATCCAGAGTTCCGCTCGCGTCCAGATCGCCCGCACCCGCTATTCGTCGGCTTAATAAAAGCCGTCCTGGCTAGCTAACGCAGAACGGCTAAATTTAGAATAAATTTTTTATTCGACTATAACTTCAGTGCGGGGAACACTACGGCCGGAGAAGGTCTTGACTCGGCGCTGCTTAAAATTAACGGTGCCGTCTTTCTTGGCGTGGATTGTAAAATCGCGACTCATAAACGTACCAGGCCCAGAACGCTTGGTCTGGCCGACCTGCCGGACGAGCACATCGCCGATCTTGACTTTTTGGCCACCAAACGCCTTAAGGCCGAGCCGTTGACCCGGACTATCCTTGGTATTTTTACTGGTGCCGCCTGCTTTGACATGTGCCATTTAAGTTATACTTCTTTACGCCTTAGTTAATCTTAAAAGTTGCCGGGCGACGACCTGATCTTCTCGATAGTAGATAAGCTGGTTTCGCCGCACGTGTTTTAAGTCCAAATAAGCATACCCCATATCTGTTAATTGGTCAATAAGCGGTAGTTCAATTAGCTGGCTGCTGCTTGAGCGCCAAGCAGGGACCGCCAGGACGAGTCTCTGGCCGGTTTTTAGCTGTGGCGCCAGATTGCGCAGGAATTTTCTAAGAACAGTATTGGTGTCGTTAATTATCCCCTGGAGCTTATCCCGAGGCGGCAGAGTGCTGAGGGGCCGGCCAAGATACGTTTCGCTGGCTACCACGCTAAAACGCGGCCAGTGGTAGCTGGTGGCGTCTGCCAGCTCAATAGCAACCTGTGTCTCCAGCCCAGGGTGCTTATCAAATAGCCATTTAAGGTTTTGCTTCGCGTAGTCGACCATTCTCGGGTCATTATCTGTGCCCAAGGCGTGGTAACCCATTAGCGCGGCTTCTTGTAATATCACGCCGGTGCCGCAAAAGGGGTCAAGCACTCGCATCGGTTTGTCGCCGTCGGGCTGACCAACGGCTAAGTTTACGATGATTTGAGCCAGTTTAGGCGGTAGCATCCCGACTCGGGCGTCGCGCTTGGGACGGGCCTGGTCTCGAGCTCCGTAAGCCTCGATGTCTTGTACGAACAGCGTCTGGGCCACGATCGTTTTCTCGCCGTGCTTGAACAAGATCAGTTCCCAGCCGCCGCGGTGCGTAAGCTTGTTGTGCAAGACCTGTGCGCTGTTCAGGGTTAAAGTTTTATTCGGTACGATCCGGGCTGGTTTCCCCGTAGATTTAACAACCTTTTTGAGCGCCAAAGCGTCCTTGTTAAGTTGGTCCAGTGTCACGGCCACGCCATAAACGCTTAAGCCGAGAGTCAGTTTGCCTTCGACGTGGACCAGTTGCTCCGGAATAGCCTTTTTCAGATAGTTTAATGCCGATGGCCAATCGGTTGAGGGCAGGGTGGTCAAGATTCTGGCCGTCTTAATGACGCCGCCCAAATGCTCGAAGTTTATATCCGCTGCGGCTACGTCCAGCAAGGCTCCGCCGTCGGCTGGCTCCAAGTTATCTGCACCGTACAAGCTCTCCAACTCGGCTACGCCGAGGGCTGGCTGGCGCCCCAAAATACATAAAGTTTTATATCTTATCACTAACCTTAAGATATAATACCTGGGAAGATTATTCTATGGAGACTTCAGACCTAAAAAAGGGCTTAAATTGGCGCGTTATCCTAACGACGTCCACGTTGGTCGCCCTTGCCGTGCTGATTTACACTCTTCGCAAAGACATCGCCCAAGTCATTAAAAACCTCGGTAAAGTCAACACGCTGGCACTACTTTTAATGATCCCATTCGAATTTGTTAACTACGACGCCTATGCCCGTTTCTACATGTCGGTCTTCAAAACCTTGGGCGAAAAAGTAGGCTACTGGGCAATGTATAGGCTCAACTTGGAACTTAATTTTGTGAACCACATTTTGCCAAGTGGCGGCGTTTCGGGGATTAGCTATTTTACTGTCCGGATGCGCAAAGAGCACGTTAGCGGCGCTAAAGCGACGTTGGGCCAAGTGGTTAAGCTATTCTTGCTGTATCTGAGTTTCCAGCCGCTGCTGATTATCGGGCTGCTGCTGCTGGCGGCTCGCGGCCACGTCAACAATCTGGTTATGGTGGTGGCTACTTCTCTGATTACATTATTGGTCACCGGTACACTGGTGGCGATATACGTCATAGAAGACCGCAACCGTATAAACACTTCTTTGACGGTTGTTGCCAAAGCCCTTAACTGGATCGTCCATCTTTTCCGCCCGTCCGTGCCAGAGGCGATTCACATTGAAGCTGCCCAAAAGACTTTCCACGAGCTGCATGATAATTACCAGATCCTAAAGTCCAACTGGCGGGAGCTTAAAATGCCGTTCATCTATATGACGCTGGCTAACATTACGGAGATCGGTGCGCTCTATTCTGTTTATATCGCCTTTGGGCATTTAGTTAATCTGGGCGCTGTTATCCTGGCTTATGCCGTGGCTAATTTTGCCGGCTTGATATCCGTCTTGCCCGCCGGTATCGGCGTTTACGAGGGCCTGATGACGGCAGTGCTGGTGGCTACAGGCATTCCGGCGGACTTGTCGATCCCGGTGACAATCATGTACCGCGTTATTAATATGACCATTCAACTGACGCCCGGCTACGTGCTTTACCAGCGATCGCTAAAGCGTGGTCTCGCTCCGCCTAAGCTGGCATAATGATTATCTTTTGGGTAGTTTGGGCGGTTGGGCTGGCACTGATACTGGCTTATGGCGCGGTCCTGATTTACGGGGCGCCGTACTTCCCGACGCTTTCCAAGGAAGTTGAAGCTAGCCTAGATTTAATCGATCTGCAGCCGGGGCAGGTAATTTATGACCTGGGCTGCGGTGACGGCCGCTTACTGCGGGCGGCGGCTCGACGCGGTATAAAAGCCGTTGGTTACGAACTTAACCCATTCATGGCGCTAATTAGTTGGGTCGGCACGCTGCGCTACCGGCGGTTGGTCAAAGTGCGCATGCTAAATTTCTGGCTGGCCGATTTATCTGAGGCCGACGGTGTTTTTGTCTTCCTGATAGGCCATTTTATGCAACGTTTAAGCGACAAATTCGCAGAAAATCTAAGACCGGGAACCAAAGTGGTTAGCCACGCCTTCCAAATCCCCGGCAAAAAGCCCATCAAAAAACACGGCGCCCTCTTTCTTTACAAATATTAGTCAATCTGATATAATATAGGTAAATGGAAACTCTTGCTAGGCCAGAAATGGACAAACCTATTATCGCTGAGCCGTTAGGCGGCTTAGCCG
>CAZETJ010000002.1:0-68825 GCA_964514575.1 uncultured Candidatus Saccharibacteria bacterium | reverse complement strand
GCTCAGTTACTGCGCGACCGCCACTTTACAAACATTACTGAAGGCCTGGAAAAAATGCCGGACATCGTGGCCGAGGCCAGAGCCAAAGCCCAGCCCGGCGATGTGGTTCTGCTTTCGACAGGTTGCGCCAGTTTTGGACTCTTTAAAGATTATAAAGACCGCGGTAACCAGTTTAAAGAAGTCGTTAAGTCTTTAAGCTAGCCGCACGAATAACATTTTCAAACAGAGCACAGACGGTTAGCGGACCAACTCCACCCCTGTGAGGCGTGATGGTCAGATCGTCGCGCCTATAGACATCAGGCGCCAGGTCACCAACGGTTTTGCCGGATTCGCTAGCCACACCGGCATCTACCACCACCGCTCCCGGCTTGATCATGTCGGCGTTAAGTATGGCCGGGCTACCAGTGGCCGTAATGATGATATCGGCGGTTAATACTTTTTTGGCCAAATCCTTGGTATTTTCATCTGCAACACTGACATCTAGCTTGGATTTTATAAGTATTCGGCTTAACGGCGTCCCGACCAGTTTGCCATGGCCGACAATCAGGATTTGCTTGTCAGTAAGATTGATATTGTAGCCGCTAAGCAGCCAAAGGATAGCCATCGGGGTGGCTGGATCGAATTTGGCCCGCGCGCCAAGCGCATCAACATCTTTCTCGGAAGCTACCTGATCGACAATTTCATCGGTTTTCGAGGGGTCGCTTAGCGGCAATTGAACAATGATGCCGTGTATTAATGGATCATCGTTAAGCTTTTTGAGCAGGCCGGGCACCTGAGCTTGGGCGACTTGGTGGGCTTCAACCTCAACCCCGATGTCCGCACCATACTGTTTTTTGAGCCGGATGTAGGTGTTGATGACTGGATCATCCTTAACCTGCACGATCGCCAGCTTGGGAAATATTTTTTTAGATCTCAAAGCCCGCACCTGAGAAGCGTGGCGCTCCTTTATAAAACCGGCTAATTCGCTACCGTTAAGTATTTTCATAAATTTGGAGGGCCATCGGGGACTTGAACCCCGGACACCCTGCTTAAGAGGCAGGTGCTCTAACCAGCTGAGCTAATGGCCCGACTTACAAAATTGGCCGAACAGGCCACCGAATATTAGCACATCCACCCCTGTTAATCAATCGTTGATTAAGGTGGTACCCGCGGCAGGATTTGAACCTGCGACCCCTTGGTTCGAAGCCAAGTACTCTATCCACTGAGCTACGCGGGCTCGTTACGGACCATCCCAATTTTAACAGATAAAACTTATCCGTTTTGCTCATACGCGCCTCCTTCTTTATAGACGCGCATTATAAACCAAAGCATATATTAAAACTGCGGGATCATAAGCTGGTACCCCGTGCAGGAATCGAACCTACATCACTAGCTCCGGAAGCTAGCATTCTATCCGTTGAACTAACGGGGCTGTACAAGAGTTATCCTAACAGATTACAAGTTTTGGCTGCTGGTTGGCGGATTTTTAGAGCTGGCCTGGGGTTGCTCGGTTCGATCCAACGTATTTCGCAAGATCTGAAGAATACTTTTGGCGTGTTCGCGGCTCATACCGACACGGGCAACACTGGTTGGTGCGGAACCTGGGCCGCCATTTTGCATAAAATTCATCATTACACCGTAGTTATTGACCAGGATATCAACAACGTCCGTGAACAATACTGGGTTGCCTTTGGCCTCCTGGGCTAGCGGCTGGTTGGCGCTGGCTGGCTCGGGAATCTTTGTTGAGCCGTAGCCAGCCACTTCCCAAAGCTGTACGGCCTCGTTGTCTGCAGCTCCGAAATGGCTGATCAAAAGCAGCAAGACGTCTTCGGCTGGACGGCGGTCGCCCAGCTCGAAACTAGCCAGCTCCATAACATCGATTTCAACGGCACCAGAGGCCTCGGCCAGGCTTTCGCCGGACCTCGTTCGCAAAGCTTTCAGATGCCTACCCAGTTTTTGATACGGCCTAGCCGAGTTTTGTTTTCCCATTGCTTAAATCCAATTATACCATCCGTAGAGCTAGACCAAGTTATAATAAAGCTTGAGATGCAAGCTATCCGCGAGAACGTTTCTTTGGCCGACTATTCAACAATGCGCCTGGGCGGCCAGGCTCGTTATTTGACAGAGGCTACCCAAGACAACGATGTGCCCGAGCTAATAAAATGGGCCAAGGACCGCAACTTGCCATTTATCGTAATTGGCCGCGGCAGCAACATAATCTGGAGCGACGGCGACTATCCAGGCCTGATCATCGTCGACCGAATTATGGGCCGTGAGGTTGTGGCGGAAGATGACGCAAGCTTATCTGCCCGGCTAGCTTCGGGCGAGAACTGGGATAAAGCCGTGGAGTGGCTGGTTGGCAAAGGCTTAACCGGTGTTGAATATTTGTCATTGATCCCAGGCACGGTTGGCGCTGCACCAGTCCAGAATATCGGGGCTTATGGGGGCGATTTAACAGACACGCTTGTTGGCGTTGAGGCTTTCGATACCGAGCGAAATTGCTTTGTTGGTATCCCCAAAGACGCTTGTGGATTCGCTTATCGGACTAGCCGTTTTAAGGGCGCCGACAAGGGCCGCTTTATTATCACCTCAATAGTTTTAAAACTACAAAAGGGCAACCCTAAGCCGCCGTTTTATGAAGTTCTACAGGACTATTTGGATGAGCATAAGGTTGCCGAGTTCACGCCCCAAACTATCCGCGAGGCGGTGATGTCCATCCGAACGTCCAAGATGCCCGACCCGGAAAAAGTCGCCAACAACGGTTCATTTTTTACTAATCCCTTTGTAGACAGCGAAAAATTTGACCGGCTTAAAGCACAGTACCCGGAAATTAAAGGTTGGCCAGAAAGCGATAAGGTGAAACTGTCAGCCGGTTGGCTAGTAGAGCAAGCCGGTTTCAAAGGTGTTCACGATTCAGAGACCGGTATGGCCACCAGTGACAAAACGGCTCTGGTTTTGATCAACGAACACGCCCGCTCAACAGCCGACCTTATAAAGTTCAAGCAAAAAATTGTCGACAAAGTTCAGCAAATGTTTGGCGTCACGCTCGAGCAGGAACCCGAACTTCTGCCTTAGGATCTTTTATAGGGACGTAGTTTCTCTGTAGCCTCCTGCTCAGAGATAATATTGATGTGGCCATCGCTTCCAATAGCGGCTCTCCTTTGGTGCTCGATGTCATAGACCCATAGGCCCGTGGCCAAATGGTCAGTCTTTATTGCATCGCCAAGAAAAACGGTGCTCCCCATCCTGTCCAGTGCTAACGATCTCCTAAACTCAGCCTCTGTAGCGCCCTCGTCGCAATCTATGAGATAGTCCACGGAGCCATCAATAGCCAGCTTTTCAAGTCGAATAATCCTCTTATCCGGTGGTCTAAGAAGTAAGTAGTGCAAATCCGGGGCTTCAAAAACAGTAATCATGCCATTGCCGTCATGCTCACCGGACTGCCGAAGGACCCGGCGTAACTGCGAGGCTTCGTTCTCCAAATTCAAGGCTATTTGTCCTATGGCAAAGATAGCTTCGAGCTTCTTTTTCGCTTCAAGAATTTCGGGACTGGTCTCGACTCTTGTCATATATCGACAATTATTCTCTTGTTAAAAGATTTTGCAAGCATAAGCTTGACATTGTAAAGAAGTTCTTCAAACAAAACACGCCCTATCGGAGAATGAGTCTGCTTACTGGTCGCTGGGTAATGGGAATTTTAGGCTGAACTCCCGGACTTCATTACTTAACTTGTTAAGTATTTTATCGTCTTTACGATTCTTGATAGCTTGGGCCATCCACTGCGCAATTTGGGCCATGTCTTTTTCTTTTAAACCACGAGTAGTCATGGCTGGAGTGCCGAGCCTCAGTCCGCTAGGTCGAAACGGCGGCAGAACATCGTTGGGTATAGAGTTGCAGTTTGCGGATAAGCCGATCTTATCAAGAATATCCTGCACTTCCCTGCCATCTACCCCAAAGCTAGTGTGGACATCGGCCATGATCAAGTGATTGTCGGTACCGTTAGTCACCAGTTTAAAGCCGCGGCTCATCATTTCGTCGGCAAGTGTTTTAGCGTTAACGAGTATTTGCTTAGCGTAAGTTTTGAACTCTGGCTTAAGAGCTTCTCCAAAAGTTATGGCTTTGGCAGCTGTGTTGTTCATGTGCGGGCCGCCCTGGAAGCCTGGGAAAACTTCACGGTCAATCAACGTGGGCAGATTTTCTAGCGTTTTCTCGACCGGTTTAAGCGGGTTGCCAACCGTGCCCTTCGTCAAGATCATACCCCCGCGCGGACCGCGCAGAGTTTTGTGCGTAGTAGTCGTGATCACTTGGAACCCAAAATCGAACGGGTTCGGCAGGGCTTTGCCGGCAATCAAGCCAGCTATGTGAGCCATGTCAGCCATCAGCAGAGCACCAACCTCGTTGCCGATTTCAGCGAACTTAGCGTAGTCCAAGTTGCGTGGATAGCCAGAGAAGCCGGCCAGGATTATTTTAGGTTTTTCTTTGAGGGCAACGCGACGCATCTCGTCGTAATCAATCTCGCCAGTTTCTACGTCCTTGATACCGTAGCGTACGAAGTTGTAAAGTTTGGCCATAGTAGTAACCGGATGCCCATGGGTCAGGTGTCCGCCATGGTCGAGCCTCATCCCTAAAACTGTGTCGCCTGGCTCCAGCCAAGCAAAATACACCGCGATGTTAGCTGGCGCCCCGGAATGTGGCTGGACATTGGCGTGGTCGGCACCGAACAGTTTTTTTGCCCGCTCGATAGCCAGCGTCTCGACCTTATCCGTAAAGTCTTGGCCGCCGTAATAACGCCTGCCTGGATAACCCTCGGAGTATTTATTAGTAAAAACACTGCCCAAAGCATTGAGCACGTCCCGGCTGACATAGTTCTCAGAGGGGATTAGCTCTAAGCCCTCACGTTGCCTTTTTTCCTCGCCGGCGATTAGCGCCGCTACTTGTTTATCGTCCATTTTAATAACTCCTCTATTTCACTTTATATATTTCGTGAAGTTGAGGTAGCTAGATCATTAAATTATTGTATCACTACTCACCTAAAGCCACTCGGTAAGGATTAAGAGAGATTGAGGGGGCTTACCATATGTGGTAAGCTATTGAGGCAAATGCAGGAAACAAACCAGCAAATAGGCCAATTGATTGCACAGATTAGACAAGAGAAGGGCCTAACTCAGGCAGAATTCTCCAGGCAGCTCGGCACTAGCCAGTCGGCCGTCAACCGTATGGAGCACGGCAAACAAAACCTCAGCCTGGAGACAATCGGTCGTATTAGCAGAGTACTTAATAAGCAGATTATCTCTTTGGGTAGCAGCGGCATTAACCTTCAGATTGAAGGCGGCCATTCGCTATCCGGCGAGATCGAAGTTAAAACTTCCAAAAACGCCGCAGTCGCCCTGCTCTGCGCCAGCCTTTTGAACCACGGCACCACCCGGCTTAAACGCGTGCCAAGAATTGAAGAAGTGAACCGGATCATCGAAGTCTTAACTAGCATCGGAGTCCATATCCGGTGGCTGCCTGGCAATGAGCTGGAAATCAAACCACCAACTACGCTCAGGCTCGATCAAATGAATAAAGAATCTGCCCGTAAAACTCGCATCGTTATTTTGCTGACCGGAGCGCTAATGCATGAACATTCCGAATTTAAAATTCCCTATGCCGGCGGCTGCGAACTGGGCCGGCGGACAATCATCCCGCATATTTATGCCCTAGCTGAATTTGGCGCCCAGATCGAAGCCCATAATGGCCATTACCAAATCTCTGTCCGCCGCAAGTTACCGACTTCGCCAGTAGTCATGTATGAAATGAGCGACGTGGCGACCGAGAATGCCATACTGGCTGCCGCGCGAATCGAAGGCCAGACCATTATTAAACAGGCCAGCGCCAACTACCAGGTCCAGGATGTCTGTTTCTTCCTGCAGAAACTGGGCGTTAAAATCGAGGGCATTGGCACACCAACGCTGAAAATCCGCGGCACCAAAACCATTAAACGAAATGTAAGCTATACGCCAACCGAAGATCCAGTGGAAGCCATGACATTTATTTCAGCAGCCGTTACAACCAACTCGCAGATCACCATCAAGCGAGCGCCGATTGATTTTCTTGATTTGGAACTGCTCAAACTTAAGATGATGGGGCTGCGCATAAAACTCAGCGAGCCATACAAATCTGACAATGGCTATGCTGACCTAGCGGATATTACAATCTATAAACATAACGGCGAGCTTAAGGCGCCAGAGGAAAAACTACACCCTCTGGCGGGAGGTTCAGGAATCAATATCGATAACCTGCCCTACTTTGTGCCAATTGCCGCGGTAGCCAAGGGCCGCACCTTGATTCATGACTGGGTTTACGAAGACCGGGCACTGATGTATACCGAGATGAAGAAGATCGGCGTCGATCTTGAGCTGGCTGATCCGCACCGCGTTTTTATTAATGGTCCAACTAAATGGCGGGCCGGCGAGGTGGTGGCACCGAGTGGCTTACGACCAGCAGTGATTCTTTTAATAGGCATGATGGCTGCCGAAGGCACATCGATGTTGCGTAATATTTATACGATCAACCGCGGGTATGAAGATTTGGCCGAGCGGCTTAATTCGCTCGGTGCCCACATCACTATTGCTCACGAAGCTTAGATTTTTTCGACTTTGACGGCCGTGCCGTAAGCGGCGACCTCGTTCATGATATTGCCCATGCCGCCAGAATCGAAGTTCATAGCGACAACAGCGTTGGCGCCTCTCGACTTAGCCTCTTCGCACATTCGCTCAATGGCCTGCTCGCGGCTGTCACTCAAAAGCTTGGTGTAGCCACGAACTTCTCCTCCAAAAACCGTGCGGAAGCCCGCTCCGATATTACTAAATAGGTTGCGGCTCCTGACTATCAGGCCAAAAACCTCGCCGTAGACTTTGGTTATTTTGTAGCCTGGTATGTCGTTTGTGGTGGTTGTAACCACCAAAAAATCTTTATCCATAATTCTCCCCTTTCTATTCTCAGTGTACTCTCTACCTTGTAGAATTAAGAGGAGCGGTATAGGCTTAAGCCGTGCTTTGACGAGCGGGTGTCGTACAGCGGCTAGTATATGAGTTTTCCAAACTCAGGATGAGGGTTCGATTCCCTCCACCCGCACCAAGCCCCGGTAGCTCAGTTGGATAGAGCAGGAGACTTCTAAGCTCAAGGTCGCAGGTTCAAGTCCTGCCCGGGGTACCATTGTTAATTCCGCACTTTTTATATAAACAGATTATAGTTATCATTAACTTAAATGGCTGGAGTTGGAGAACAACTTAGACTCGAGGGCACACTTCTACCGCGTGCCGAGAGTTTTGCGCCCGCCCACATCGATGGGATGCTAGTTTACAGTAATGGCCGAGTTGCTGAAGAAGTTGTTCCGGCTATAAAAAGATATGACAGATTTGGTGAACGTGTTGAGGAAACCGACGTACCGCCTGAGATTGGGCTCTCGGGTCTCGCTAGAGTAATAAAGAAATTAAGAATAGCTAGGTAATCACCTCTGTTGGTGATACAATTACGGCGTCTTTGGTCTAAACCAATTTTGCAAGCCAAGCATTGCTGCTTGTAAAATTGAGAGGAGGAACATAGGTTCAGGTCGAAGCTTTTGCCAATTTGGCAAAACGAGACAAAACCGCAAGTTCCGACGAGGCGAACGTAGCTCAGTTGGTTAGAGCGCCGGGTTGTGGTCCCGGAGGTCGTGGGTTCAAGACCCATCGTTCGCCCCAGCAATTTTTATGACAGATATTAACCCATTTTCTTGGCCGATTAAGCTTGGCGGTAAAACACCGCGGACTGAAGCAGAATACAATCGCTTCGTTCTGCAAACTGTTCAACCGGGTCTGGCTGGTTTGATTGACGGCTCGATCTCAACTTTGGCGCCAATCTTTGCCGCTGCTTTCGCATCCCATAAACCGCACTTTGCTTTTGTCATCGGCCTGTCGGCTGCCGTCGGTGCTGGAATCTCAATGGCTTTTGCCGAAGGCTTAAGCGACACTGGCGAACTTACCGGTCGCGGACGGCCTGTACGCCGCGGCATGATAATCGGCGCCATGACTTTTCTGGGTGGCATATTTCATACCCTGCCCTTCTTGAGCGGCAACATTCACACCGCCCTAACCCTAGCCTACTTGGTCGTGGGCATAGAACTCCTAGTCATTGCCTACATTCGCTACCGCTTCTTTGAAATGAAAGCCTGGATCTCCGCGTTGCAGGTCATTGTCGGCGGAGGGCTAGTTTTTCTCGCCGGCGTCCTTATTGGTTCATCTAATTTATGAGTCGGAGGGTGGCAACTACAGCCAGCGAGACAGCCAGGTTGTCCGTTCCGTAAACCGCGAAGTTCTCTAGCCAGGTTAGAGTTGGCGGTAAGAATAACAGCATCCACAGGTAGTGGTGCGGATTAACTTGGAAGAAAAGTAGTCCGATGCCCAGTATCAACATAGAGCCAAGCCAAAAAGCCATACTGCCGATCACCGATTTGGTTTGGCCAAAAACTTTGTACCGAAAGTGCCGGCCAAAATGATTGCCAATAATGGCGGCCACACCGTCGGCTACGGATAGATTTAATATAGCGAGCGCGAAAATTATCTTGTTGTTAGCTAGCAGGGCGCAAGCTGTAATAGCTAGTGCGAACAAAATATCACCATATGTCTGGCGATTGAGTCTGACTGAAAAGTGAAAAACTCGAATCTGTCGATCGACCAAAACTACAAAGGCCATCGCCAGGCCTAGCAGCTCAATCCAATGCCAGCCGATGATCCATGGCCAAAATGCTACAAAAATGCCGACACCAATGTGCACAAATTTTCGATGGTCTTCATACCTCAAGTGGCCGCCGCGCCAGAGCGCTTCGGCCACCAATAGGATTGACAGCACCCCCACCAAACAAGCAAATAACGCAAGCATTATAAACATTGTAGCTTAGTTCTGGTCGGGGTGAGAGGACTCGAACCTCCGGCCTCCGCGTCCCAAACGCGGCGCGCTAGCCAACTGCGCCACACCCCGTCGTCATAACTTGCGCATTTGCCTCGTTTTGGTTAGTGAATCAAAAGCTTCGGCTTAGTGCTAAGTTACTCCTCTCAATTTTACAAGCATCGGTGCCTAGCTTGCAAAATTGGTTTTATTTAGGAGGTAATTATAATTCGAGCGATAAGTGAGAATTATATGCAGAGCCCGAGAAAGTACAGTCATTGTAGAAAAATAGTTTTCTCGGCGCAAAGCTATATATCAAAAGTTTACCTTTTAACCGCTGAGGTAGTATAAACTCTAGTCATGCCGGCAGAATTCTTTCATGGTACCAAGACCGCTACTCGCGGTGCGGCAGCCGTCGTCAAAGATGGTCTTAAAGTCACTGCCCGCTACCCACAGATCATTGCCTATATTTACAGTGCCGGTCTTTTTATATCGTTAACCTACCCGATAGTCGGCGCTTCGATCTTCGCTCATTGGTATAATCGCATTTTCACAGGGGCTGGTGATCTAGCACCACACCACACCCGGATAATCCTAGGGCTGGTCGGATTTTCATTTTTTTATGCCGCTTTAGTCACCGCCTATTTCAGTTGCGCGATTTCTGCCGGAGTTCTAGCCAGGCTAGAGAGACAGCCAGTCCCGCCGTTCTACGCTCTACGCCAAGTCTTGAGTCATTTTTTTAGAATTACCAAATTCGCAGTGGCGGCAGTCTTCTTTTTTCCGATGGCAGTTTACGCCCAACGCCGTAAACTGCCAAAAGGTTTCGTTGGCGTTATGGGAAATTCGCTAACCTTGCACATGGCCCAAGTGGCTCCAGAAGTTTTAACCGAGCATAAAGGCGTCGGCGCAACAATTCGCGGCACGATTAATACATTCAGCAAGACCTGGCGCGAGGGCTTAGTTTTGAAAATCTGGATGTACGTGGCGGTCTTTTTGGTAGTCGCTTTGCCGAAACTAATTCAGCACGGTATTTTTCATGGACGTACTGCCGAAAACGTCGGCTGGTTAGTCAGCTTAGAGTTAGCCACCTCGGGCTTGGTAATCTTCAAACTTATAAATAGCATCTTCACGACTGTGCTCTATCACCAAGCCAAAAGTGGTCGGGGTGGCCGGACTTGAACCGGCGGCCTCAGCGTCCCGAACGCTGCGCGCTACCAACTGCGCCACACCCCGTTGCCAGAACAGGGGTAATTATAGCACTAGGTTGTTTTCTTTAGCTAAGATTGTCTTGAGCCGAGAGATTAGTCTTTTGGTGCCATCAGCGTGCAGCGTTTGTATCCCTCCTGCCCGCGCCGCCCTTACATTTTCGACCAAATTATCTACGAACAGAATTTCGTTGGGCTTAACCCCAAGTTTTTTAATCGCTATTTGGTAGATGCGCGGGTCGGGCTTGCGGACGCCCTCCTGATAGGACAGAATCACTGGCGCGAATCCGTGGTACAGACCCAGCATTCGGATACCCCAGCCGCCAAGTGAGTTCATGTTGGACAGAACCGCCACGCTGATGCCCTGGTTGTGCAGGGCTTTGGCCAGCCGCCGGACTTTGTATTGCGGCACCAACAGCCGCGACAACACTCCACCATAATCAAATAGGACAACCTTGATCATTTAGTCCAGTGTACTACGAACGCGAGCGAACTATTTAGCGAATTCGATAGCACGAGTCTCGCGGATAACGTTGACCTTAATGGTCCCTGGGTACTGCATTGTCGATTCAATCTTATTGGCAATGTCTCGAGCCAGTTTGATAGCCTGTAAATCGTCGATGGATTTCGGCTGCACAAAAACTCGAACTTCACGGCCAGCACTAATTGCATAGGCCTTTTCGATGCCGTCGAATCCAAGCGCGGTATTTTCCAAGTCTTTCATTCTCTCGGCAAAGTTCTCGGCGCTGACGTTGCGGGCGCCTGGCCGGGCGCCGCTGATGGCGTCTACAACACGAACTACTAGGCCCTCGATACTTGTTGATTCCATATCGTCGTGGTGCTGTTCGGCTGCCTCAGCAACTTCTTCCGGGGCGCCGTATTTGCGCAGCATCTCGCCAGTGATGTGGTGGTGCTTACCCTCGACTTTGTGCGATAGAGCCTTGCCCATGTCGTGAGTAAAGGCAGCATATTTGGCAGTTTTGACATTGGCGCCAAGTTCTTCGGCTAGTACTCCAGCCAATTGAGCCATCTCGACTGAGTGCTTAAGAACGTTCTGCCCATAGCTGGTACGGTACTTTAACTCGCCCATCAATTGCAGAATTTCTGGTGGTATTCCCACCAGTCCGACTTCACGTGCGGCATCTTCGCCGGCTCGGATGACGTCTTTTTGAACTTGTTTCTGCGCCTTCTCGACAACTTCCTCAATCCGGCCTGGGTGAACCCGACCGTCTTTTAGTAGCATCTCCATGGCCTGGCGAGCAATCTCGCGGCGGACAGGATCAAAGCTAGACAGCACAATCATTCCTGGGGTTTCATCCACCAAGATGTCGACGCCAGTAGCTCTTTGCAAGGCCTGGATGTTGCGGCCTTCCTTGCCAATGATCCGGCCTTTCATTTCTTCGTCTTCCAGCTTAACGGCCGTGACGGTACGCTCCGATGTAACTTCGGAAGCCATGCGTTCCATAGTCGTAGCCAAAATCGTGGCCGAAAGTTCCTCGGCATTTTCGCGAGCTTCGTTCTGTAGTTTATTGACCAGACCGAGTAAGTCGTTCTTAATGTCACGCTCAGTCATTTGCATGAGCTTGTCAGTCGCGTCGGTCTTAGACAGCTTAGCGATCTTTTCCAGCTTCTCCTGCTGTTTTCCGCGAATGTCGCGAATTTCGTTTTTTAGATCCTCGACTTCGCCCTCGGACTTGCGAAGGTTCTCGCTGCGCTTATCCAGCTCGTCTAGTTTCTTGTCGAGCGATTCCTCGCGACCAAGCAAACGGGCTTCAATATCCTTCAGCTCGCCTCGGCGCTTTTGTTCGTCCTTGCGCATTTCTTCAATGCGCCGTGCTGCATCTTCTTCAGCTTTTCGAACTGTTTCAGCTGCTTCTTTTTTAGCCTGAGCCAGTTCTTTTTTAGCCTCAGCGGCAGCCCTACCGGTGAAAAAATCCAGTATTGCCATATCGTCCTCCTACTAGGACCGTAGCTGTTATCTAGTTTTTGCGATCACTATCACTTCTTTAGCGCCAACTCTTAACAGCAGGTATCAGTATTTAAGTTAATCGTTCGGATGGATGTTTCCCCAAAATCCAGAAAAATCCTAAACCTACTATACGTCCGGTTTGGCTGGTTGGTCAAATTATTTAGCGTTGGAGCGTGGTTCTGGCCGGCGCGCCGTACTCAGGCAAAGCAATTTTATCGTTCTTACCTGTTTCTAATTTTTTTATGGCCTGGGAAGCCCAATTCTTGCCGTCAGCGGCAACGATAGGGATGCTCAGCGAGTAGGCCAGGGCATTGGCGACGGATAAACCGATCCGCAAACCCGTAAAACTGCCCGGACCTTTGAATACAGCTATTCCCCGCAGGTCATCTTGCAAAATACTTGACTTGTTAAGTATTTCTGAGATTTTAGTATGAATGGTTTCGGCCAGCTGCCGGTCGGCCAGCCACTTTATATAAGCTAATTTCTTTTGGCCGTCATATACCCCTAGCTCTGCCTTTGGTTTGTCTGTTCTGATCGTTAGTATTTTCATGGCTGACTCTCCTGCCACTGTGTTTCTATCTCGCGCATAATTCCTTGCCAATTTTCCGGGTAGCTAATAGTTATCTGGCGCTCTTCGGAATTACTAGCCGTCGGTATAAATTCAACTGCTAAGTGATCCGTGGGCAGAACATCTTTGACGATATCGGACCACTCAATCACGGTCACGGCCTTTGGGTCGCTGATAGATTCAGCCAATTCTTCGTGTAAAATGCCCGGCTCGCTCAGCCGATAAAAATCGTAGTGAAAAATTTGAAGTTTTGGAGTTTTATAAATCCGCTTGAGCGTGAAGGTTGGGCTAGCGACTTGGTCGTAACTGCCGGCGCCTTTAGCCAGGCCTTTTACGAAAGTTGTTTTGCCGCCTCCCAAATCGGAGCGCAGTTCTATAACTTCGCCGCCGGCTAATTTACTTCCGAGGAGCTCGCCTAGCCTCGTAGTATCGCCGGAGCCGGTAGATATTGTTTGCCAAGTCAGTTCTGTACTCATAGCCAGCATATAGTAGCGCGGCTCCACCGACCCCGGCAAGCGTCCATGCGTGCAGAGGTGTTGCAGGTAAAGAATTATTGGCGGCATTAGTGGCGCCAGTAGAGCTTTGGGTCGAAACACTTTTGGTTGTACCGCTGGTTTTGCTAGACGAGCTACTAGCAGTTGTCGCGCCGCTCACTTGATTGGCGGCGTTTGGTGTTGGGGTGGTAGTCCAATACCATTTGCCATTAGCCAAAGCCCACGACTGCCCGTCTTTAGCGCTGCCGTAAGGATCCGATTGACTCATAACATTGCCAAGAGGATCCAACAGTGCGGCTTGGCCACTGGTATTGCTCATCGCCAAATTGGTATCTACCGAGAAGAAGGCTTTAAATGCTTTAGGCTCAATTATTGTACCGTCCGAGATCGTATAGGTATGTTTAGTGGTCGACCCAACCTGCAATTTAAAACCAGAGAGATCAAATGCTACGGCGTTTGAGTTATAAAGTTCGATAAACTCATCCTCATCATCGCTCTGTGGGCTGGCCGGGTTTGGCAAAAGTTCTGTAATCTGCGGTGCGGCCAGTCCTAAGTCGCTGGTTGGTATGCCAGTATCGGCGCTAGCAGCCAGTATCATAGCTGGAGCAGCAGAACCCTCCGCCCAATCCACATAGGTTGTCCCGCCGCCGGCGATCATACTCACAAAAAGGTTGCAGGGCGTAGCGTCTATAGCCGCTCTCTGCCAGCTGCCGTCGGAAAGCTGTCTGTAATAGATTGAGTTCGCGCTATTTATGCTACCTGATGTCGAGCCGACAGAATGGAGGTCTATGCCGTCTGTAGTCGGCGGTGTCGGAGCTGAGGACGAAGTCCAACTCACATGATCCTGCGGCGTATAGGTCACGGTCGGGCCACTGCCGCCGACCTTTATTACCTCAAAGTAGCCATTCGTGTCGCTTAGGCTTATTGAAAGATTAGACTCTCCGGTAGCCCCGCATGTTGCTACCGTATCGCCGCTAAGCAAGAAGGATTGTTGTGGCTGCAGTATAAAATTTGGCAACTGTTGGCTGTCTGTGGGTACGTTGAAATTGATACCGGAAGATTTGTTGAAATACTCAAGTATATAGTTCTGCAGATTAAGACTGGCGCCGCTGGTATTCTCTAGCACAATCGACTCCGAGCCGGTCATTTTGAAGCTTATGATAGTTAGGTCGGCAGCCGCGAAAGTGGCCTTTACGACGGTCGGAATAAGAGCAAAACCCAGGATTAATAACACCACCGACAGCTTCGCCAGGGTTTGCCTCATTTTTCTGAATTATTATCCTGATAAATCGCTAAAGCAAGTGCTTACGTTTATAAAGTGTTGAGGCGGGAGCGACGAAGTTGTCGTCGCTCCCGCAATGTGCGAACTAGTGGATCCGTGTACTACTCGACGGCGGAAAGCTGGCTCAGGGAGTGCACCTCCGCGTCCTTGAAGGGCGCGTTCGCGTCGATGACCAGGAGGAAATCCGTGCCAGGGAGGTCCCCGTTGTACACCGAGCCACGAAGAAGCACGTCGACCTGGTCTCCGTAGGTGAAGAAGGCAATGCGCTTCCCCCTGAACGGCGACAGCTGGTAGAACGCGCTGTCATGCGGGTTTCCGCGCCCATCGGCCTTGATCAGGCGAGCCCATTGGCATGGGTCGTCGTCCTCTAGGCGATCAAGATCCTTGTTGAGCAGGAGCTCCATCCTGACCCTGTCGCCGAACATGGTGCGTACGTCGTCTGAGGTGAGCCCCGTCATAGCTGCATCGAGCACGGCATCTCGACGATCGCCGGTCTTTCCGCCGAGGATGAACATGGCGATCGCCTGTGTCAGCGGGTCGGCGTGCGTTAAGCGCACGATTCTCTGCAACGCGTCATAGTCGACCATTGCAAACATCCACCTTTCCTAGTTCGGGGAGCTTTGAGCTCCATGTACGATTCCAAAACTGTTTAAAGCCTTGTGAATAGATTAATACTTTAACATAATCGTGGTTTCTTTTCAATCGAGCTCAATGCTTGACTAATGAGTCCGGGCATCTGACGAGCCCGAGCAAGATCGTCAAAAATATCAACCATAAAGCCGAGGACTGTTTGAGCGCTAGCGAGTTCCGCAGGCGGTTCGTATTTTTGACTTTGAGCTTGCGTCAAGCGAGCTAGCCGCCCGGTGGTTTTGCATTACTTTTGCCATCAAAAGTAATAAACTGTACTTATGCTTAGATTAAGCGCCACATTGATGAACCAGCCGGTTGTCAGCCTGCGTTTGGGCGGGGCGATAGCCATTGCCAAAACTCCGGTGATTAACCCGCACAATCTTAAGATTTTAGGCTGGTGGTGCAAAGAGTCCGGCCACCCGGAACCAAAAATCCTGCTGATTGAAGATATCCGCCAAGCTTCCAGCGAAGGCCTAGCCGTCAACGATGAAGACGTACTAAGTTCGCCCTCGGACCTTGTCCGCCATCGCGAAATTTTAGATATTAAATTTGACTTACTTGGCAAAACCGTCAGGACCAAGCGCAGTAAACTCGGCAAGATCAATGACTACAGTTATAACGAAGGCATGTTTGTTCAAAAACTTTATGTCGCCCGGCCGGTAACCAAAATTCTAGCCACCCAAAGCACTCTGATTATAGACAGAACGCAGATACTGGAAGTAACGGACAGCTACATACTGGTACGAGACACGGAAGTGACGGCCGACGCGCCAGAATTCGCTGCGGCTCCGGCAACGTAAAAAATCGCTGCTCTTTTCCCTTTAGTAAATACTTAACTAGTTAAGTATTTAACTCTTGCTTAACTAGGTCGTAAGAGAATCCTTGACTAGTTAAGTATTTTATAAGCTTTGGGTCATCATTTTTATATCGGGAGAGTGGTCGTTTCTTGGCTACTAGTACCCGTAGTCGTTCCGCCTCGCTGGCCTCCTGCTCTTCTAGAATCTGACCAATGACTTCCCTATCCAATCCTTTGGCAAAAAGCTCGGCGCTCATCGCCCGGTTACTTTTGCCGGTCCTAGCCCTTAGCTCGATCAACCATCGGCCGTAGGCTTCGTCGTTTAGGTAACCCTTTGCCCCGAACTCCTCGATCAACTTTCCGGCCAGTTCCGGCTCGGCCTTTTTGCGGTACATGTAATCCTTGAACTCACGGACTGAATGCGGCCGGTTGAGCACCCACTCGAGAGCCCGCGCTGCCAGCTTGCCGTCTTCGGACATTTTTTTGAAGTTCTTAAGCTCGGCCTCGGATATTTCTAGATCTTTTTTGACCCCGTAGTCAGCCACCTGGTTAATGGTCAGTGAAAAACTGTATTTCTCATTGACAAAAATACTAACCCGTCCCGGATTTTTAACCTGCTGCTTGAGGGCCGTAATTTTCATCCCGTTAGAGCTCCGCATAACTGCCGGCTAGATATGCGGCAGATTTTATCTTTGATAAAATACTTAGCTCTAACGGGATTCATTTCGACTGAAACAGAATTATAACCATGGCCGCCAGCCAAACAGACTCAGTTAAAATACCCAATCGCTTTGTCTCGCTCCACTGAATCCAGCGGTGAAATCGCCTAGCGTAGTAAAGCGGCCTGTCGTCACCCATGGGAATTGGCCGGCCGCGTAAGATATGCGGCAGCCACATAGCATCGGGCACCACAGCCAGCGCGCCGCAGGCTACAATCACCCAAACCGGCGCGTTGAACGTACCGGCAAAGAAAGCGACCGCCAAAATAATTATGGCCGCTAGTAAAAGATCACCCGCCATTACGGCTCGCTTCGCGGCAAGCTTCAGTTGATAGTCCCAATGCGGAACAGCGTCTAGTACAAAATGTGACAGCAAAGCCGCCGGCAGCGCCAACCACGGCGAACTAAAAGTAACAGCGATCACTGCGCCGGTTATGGCATGGTTTGTTGCGGTCACTATCTACTCCTTGTTGGCGGCGACTATAGTTTCTTTGGAGATTTTATCCAAAATTTTGGGATTTTCTTTTAGGAATTTCTTGGTAGCTTCACGGCCCTGGCCGATTTTTTCGCCGCTATATTCGTACCAAGCGCCGGTCTTGTCGACCACGCCCTTAGCCACAGCCAAGTCAATTACATCGCCAGATTTGCTAATACCCTCGTTGTACATGATGTCGAATTCGGCCTCGCGGAAAGGCGGCGCGATTTTGTTCTTAACGACTTTGACCCGGCAGTGGTTGCCAATGGCCTGATCGCCCTGTTTGATCTGGCTGAGACGGCGAATATCCATACGCACTGAAGCATAGAACTTTAGAGCGTTGCCGCCAGTCGTGGTCTCTGGGTTACCGAACATGATACCGATCTTCATACGCAGCTGGTTAACAAAAATTACCGTGCACTTGGTGCGGGAAATTATGCCGGTTAGTTTACGTAAAGCTTGGCTCATCAGCCGAGCTTGCAGGCCCATGTGGGCATCGCCCATGTCGCCCTCGATTTCGGCCTGGGGAACTAGAGCAGCAACCGAGTCAATCACGACAATGTCAACGGCGTTGGAGCGTACAAGGGTTTCCAAAATTTCCAAAGCTTGTTCGCCGCTATCTGGCTGAGAGATTAGCAGACTATCAGTATTAACGCCCAGGCGCTTGGCGTAAGCCGGATCTAGGGCATGCTCGGCGTCAATAAAGGCCGCAGTGCCGCCATTTTTCTGAACCTCCGCCACGGCGTGCAAACAAACCGTTGTTTTGCCAGAGCTCTCTGGGCCGTAGATTTCAACAACCCGGCCGCGAGGAATTCCTCCGCCTAGAGCCAAGTCGAGACTAAGGCTGCCGGTTGAAATTGTTTCGACGTCAGCGGCATGAGCTTCACCAAGCCGCATGATCGAACCTTTGCCAAACTGCTTTTCAATCTGATCAACTGCCAGCTTAAGAGCTTGGACTTTACCGCTCGACCGAGCGGCTGCGTCTTTAGTTTTGTCTGCCACTTTTTGCCTCCTTAACGATATTAACCTCAGTATATCAACTTAGCTTGCGCTCCAAAAATAATGTTGTAACCTTGGTGTTTTTAAACTGTTTCCTTGCGGACCCGCGGCTTTGACCCTATATTAAATAGTGCACTATGTTCAAACTTAACTTGAAACGGCCTGGGCGCCGTAGTAGCGGCGGCTTTTCTAACCTTGAGCTTTTGATCCTGCTAGTGATCATTTGTGTCTTGAGTGTGCTAGTCGCGGTTAACTATAGTGCCGTGGCTCAGAAATCTCGAGACAGCCAGAGGAAAAATGACCTTTTGAGCCTGCAAGAACAAATTAATACCTATCAAGCCGAGAATGATAAATACCCAACCGCCGGACAGCTAAATGATCCAAAATTTATAAGCGTTAACTTCAAAAATTTTGATTCTCAGATCCTGAAAGACCCTTCATGGGCCAGCAGGAATAAATTCTGTAATGTTAACGGCCAACCGCAGCTAGAAGCGACAACCGCTCCAGACAAAGGCTGTTACGGCTACGCCGTCAGCCCGGCCGAATGCGACGACCTGGATGTTGCTTGCACCAGCTACACTCTTAGCGCCAATTTGGAATCGGGCGGAATCTACACCAAGCAATCTTTGGACTAGTTTTAGTGGTCTTCGGAATAATTTCGGACGTAGCTTTGGCGAGCCTCCAAAATCCGGTTCGCGTACTGGTCGGGTGTTGGGCAAAACTTAAAAACAAAATTGTCGACTTCACCGGCAGTTTGAATTACCAACGTACCGTAATTAAACATACTTGGCAAAACACCTTGTTGCTCGACATTGACGTCTTCGACGTTACTCATACTAAGGCGGGAGATTTTGCGATTGAATAGCGCTCTTTGCAAAATTTGGACGACGCTTTTATCTGTCACTACCAGTCGGCATTGCCTGTATACATATGTAGAAATAAGTAAGATCGCGATCAAGAACCCGACCACGAATAGCCCCATAGCTGCTACTAGTCCCTTTGTCTGAGAAGAAATGCTAAAGAAAAATCCGACCATCGCCAGAATGACGAGTCCGATGACTAGCAAAATACCAGTCAGCATCTCGACGTAGATGCCAATAATGCCGATCGGGTGGCGACGAACCACCGTCACCAAAGTCTCGCCAGGTTCCAAAACTTTTTGGTCGACCTTGGTAATAGCGAAGCCGCCAATTTTGTTTAGGATCGTTTTTTTGCCCGTGTCTCCGGCATTAGTCACAGCTATAGCTCCAATTTCGAATTTTTCTTTTTGGTCTTCTGGCATGTTAACTCCTACAGTAGCGTAGGCTGGTTCTTAGTGCCAGCTTTAGGTTTCTTGCCAAGGTGTTGCCAGGCTTTGGGCGTAACTTTACGGCCGCGGGGAGTACGCTCCAATAGGCCGATTTGCATTAAATATGGCTCGTGGAAATCTTCGATAGTGGTCTGCTCTTCGGAGGTTAAAGCAGCCAGGGTTTGCAGGCCGACCGGGCCGCCGGCGTGAAAATCCATGATTGCGCCTAGCAGTTGGCGATCGGCCGGGTCGAGGCCGAGATCGTCAATTTCGAGCAGCTCCAAAGCTTTAGTAGCCAGCGGTTCGTCGATGATGCCGTCAGCATTAATGTCAGCGTAGTCACGTACCCGGCGCAGTAGCCGGTTAGCAATGCGGGGCGTCAGCCGAGCTCGACCGGCCAGCAGCTTAGCTGCCTTGTCGTCAATTTTTACATCCAAGATTCTGGCGGAGCGTTTTATAATCCGGGCAATTTCCTCGGGCGTGTAAAACTCCAAGCGATGGATCATACCAAAACGATCGCGCAGCGGGGCAGCCAATTCGCCAGTTCGGGTAGTGGCACCGATAATAGTGAAACGCGGTAAATCCAGGCGCAGACTTTTGGCGCTCGGGCCTTTGCCTAGCATGATATCTAACTTAAAGTCTTCCATAGCCGAATAAAGGACCTCTTCGATAATTCGGTGCAGGCGATGGATCTCGTCGATGAATAAGATATCGCCGTCGGAGAGGTTGGTCAGCAGGCTAGCCAAGTCCCCTGCCCGCTCAATCGCGGGACCGGAAGTTACCCGAATTTGAGCGCCCATTTCATTGGCGATGACGCCAGCCAGAGTGGTTTTTCCCAAACCTGGCGGGCCATAAAGTAAGACGTGGTCAATCGGTTCGCCGCGTTTTTTGGCGGCACTGATTGATAGTTTTAAATTTTTCTTTAATCGCTCCTGGCCCACATAATTTATAAAGTCCCTGGGCCGCAGGGTTTCTTGCAGCTCTTCCTCGACCGGATCTCCGCTGTCCAGCGGACTAGCCGTAGTGTTTATAATCCTCTCAACTGCCATACCAACAGTTTAACATTTTAGCGTTATTATTATATTGATGGTAAATATGCCAAAGGTTGGAGTCGGGGTGATGATTATGAAGAACGGTCGAGTTCTTCTTTCTGAACGCAAAGGAGCTCATGGCGCCGGCGAGTACGCTTTCCCTGGAGGGCATCTTGAGTTTGGGGAGTCGTTTGAAGAATGTTGCCGTAGAGAAACCAGTGAAGAATGCGGCATAAGAATTAAGAATATTCGTTTTTTATATGTAACTAATCTGACACACTACCCGGGTAAGCACTACGCTCACATAGGAATGATAGCCGACTGGGCTAGCGGCGAGCCCAAGGTCCTTGAACCGGAAAAAGCCGGTTCGTGGGATTGGTACAGCTTAGATAAGCTGCCTCCTAAAATGTTTGAAGCCTGCAAGCTTTCGCTGGAAAGCTATAAAACTGGTAAGGTCTACTTCAACTAATAAAGGGCTGCGGCTTTGGGCATGTGCGAGCCCTTCAGGATTTTTAGAACATTGTCCGCTTCAACAGTTTCTTTCTCGAGTAAAGCTTTTTTGAGATCTTCGAGTTTGTCCATATTGGCTTTGAGCACGATGCGAGCACGAGAGCCAGCCTCGGTGATCAAAGCCTCGACTTCATCGTCAATCACCTTGGCGGTTTCGTCGGAATAGGTACGTTCGTGGACTAGCCTTTCTATCATCATACCTTCGTCCACCTGGAAGACTTGGTCTCGCAGTTTTTTGCCCATGCCTTGGTTCATGACCATATCGCGAGCCAGCTCGGCGGCTTTTTGCAGATCGCTGCCGGCACCGGTAGTAACGTGGTCGGCACCATAGATCAGCTCTTCGGCCACCCGGCCGCCAAGCATGCGAGCCAGTACATCCTTGAATTCAACGATGCTGTGGTAACTTTTATCTTCGGGCGGAATAAACCAAGTAACGCCGCCGGTCGGGCCGCGCGGGATGATAGTAACTTTATGAACCATATCGCTATCCGGCAATACATGCCCGACAACGGCGTGCCCAGCTTCGTGGTAGGCCGTCAGCTCTTTTTCCTTCTCGCTCATGACCTTACTCTTGCGCTCCGGTCCGATAGCTACTTTTTCAAAAGCCGCTACGACATCTTCGTTCTCGATAACTTTGCGATTGTGGCGAGCCGCTAGAATTGCCGCCTCGTTGGCGATGTTAGCCAAGTCGGCGCCAGACGAACCGGCCGTTTTTGCGGCTAAGCTGTCCAGGTCAACATCCTTGCCAACTGGCTTGTCTTTAAAGTGGGTCTCTAGTATAAGTTTGCGATCGCGCCGATCCGGTAGGTCAATATTGACGCGGCGGTCAAAACGTCCGGGGCGAAGCAGCGCCGGGTCCAACACATCGGAACGGTTGGTAGCGGCTAGTACAATCACGTTCTGGCCCTGTTCAAAGCCGTCCATTTCTACCAGGATTTGGTTGAGGGTCTGCTCGCGCTCATCGTGCCCGCCGCCCATACCAGAGCCGCGGCGGCGACCGACAGCATCAATTTCGTCTATAAAAATGATGCATGGCGCGTTTTTCTTGGCCTTGTTAAAAAGATCTCTTACCCGGCTAGCTCCTACACCAACGAACATCTCGACGAATTCCGAACCAGAGATAGAGAAGAACGGCGCATTAGCTTCGCCGGCTACCGCTCGAGCGAGCATGGTTTTACCAGTACCCGGAGGACCAACCAAGAGTACGCCCTTAGGAATTTTAGCGCCGACTCCTTCGAACTTTTTGGGATACTTCAAAAACTCTACGACTTCCTGCAGATCTTGCTTGGATTCGTCGTTACCAGCTACATCGGAGAATGTAATACGATCCTTTTCGTTGCCATAGAGGCGGGCCTTGCTTTTGCCGAAGCTGAGCGCTTGGTTGCCCTGCCCCTGCGCACTACGAAACATTATGATCAAAATAAAGGCGATCAGTATCACCGGCAAAATGCCGATGAGTAGCTGGCCCCAAACACTGTTGCCGCTATTAGATTGAGGCTTATTTACTAGCTGAACCTTGCCCTGCTGCAAGCCTTGCTCGTAAATACTAGAACCGGGCTCTTTAAATGATTTCTCGGTAGCTTGGTTCTGGCCCGCTGGAGTAATATCAAGTTCATCGCCATTGATGACGATTTGTTTTATCTGGCCGCTATTAGCTTGTTGGATGGCTTGTGAAAAAGGTATCGATTGTAGTTTGGTTGGCTGCCCCATCGCAGAATAGATAACCAGTCCAATAAGTATCAAAAGCGCTATAAAGCCAGCGTTTTTGAAAACGCCTCGCCTACCACCGCTAGGACCTCCCAGCTTAAACTGTTTTCTATCCATACGAGGATATTATATCAGTCCGCTAGTCAGGCGAGGCTAAAAGAGGCAACATCTTTACCGATGTTTAAATTGGTGGATCCCACGACGTTGACTACCGTGCCAGCTTTTGCGGTCCTTAATGCCATGTCTAAACGTTCAATAGTTTTTCTATCAAAGTCGCCGATGTCCAGCTGCCTTAACAACTGGACAAGCGTCTCCTTGCCGACAACGCCGGGCAGAGAAATGTAGCCTAGCCGATTGATCTGTTGGTTTTTTAGGAGTTGCCGAGACAAGATCGCAAATATTCTATCTTGGTCTATGCCGACTTTTGCCACTTTGTCGATGTTGCCCAGAATTTGCTCGCGTTGCTTTTCGTCAATTTTGGGGATAATTTTGTGCCGTAGATAGTTGCGTAGATAATTATCTTCCGCGTTGGTGCTATCTTCGCGCCATTTTAGATGCTGTTTTTTGGCATACATAGAAATCTCTGCCTTTGTGAATCCCAGCAGCGGCCTTATGATCTGGCTATTGTTTTGAATGGCAACCAGACCTCTCGGCCCAGTGCCCCGAAGAATATTAATTAGAGCGGTTTCTAAAAGGTCGTCTTGATGATGAGCGGTAATGATTGCTTGAGCCTTATGCTTGCGTCTCACGGATTCCAGGAATTTATAGCGGGCTGCTCTGGCTTGGGCTTCGCTAGCCTCGCTGCCCAGTCTTCCCTCTCCCGTCTCGAATGGAAAATTATAATCTTTAGCCGCCTTCTCGACAAAAAGCGTATCCTTGCCAGAGTCCGGCCGAATGCCATGGTCAAAATGAGCTACAACAATTTCAACTCTTGGCTTCCTCGCCAGAAGGTCCAGCAACACCATGGAGTCTACGCCGCCAGAAACAGCCAAGACGTATTTGCCCGGTGCCAATTCTACTTCCATCACTTATAATCTTATCAGTAATGAAGAGTTTGGTTTTTGCCACCAGCAATGAGATGAAGTTTATGATGGCGGATGTGGTTTGCCGGAGCCATGGCATCCAATTGGTCAGAAAAAACGCTGATATAGAAGAAGTCCAGGGCGAGGACGCGGAAAAGGTCGCAATTGATAAAGCCGACAAAATGTATGTGGCACTAAAAGAACCGCTCGTGATAACCGACGACTCGTGGGCATTTTCTGGCCTGCGCGGGTTTCCCGGAGTTTATATGCACTCCATTAACAAATGGCTTACTCCGCAGGATTTCCTGAACCTTACTCTGTCGCTAAAAGACAGACGCGTGACGCTGACCATGAGACTGGTTTATAACAACGACGTTGAACAGAAGATTTTTCAAGCCAACCTCTCTGGCAAAATTCTGAAAGAGGCACGCGGTGAATCCAAATACGCCAACCACACCGTAGTCTCGCTAGATGGAGACGAGGGCAAAAGTATTGCCGAAGTTTACGAAAAGCAGGATCTCGGGGCTGACCACAACGCCTCAAAAGTCTGGCACGATTTTGCCAAGTGGTATTCGGACCAAGAATGAAAAAACTATACTTTGCCCGTCACGGTGAGAGCCAGGCTAATAAAGACAGGATATTTGCAGGAACGTGGGATACCCCTTTAACCAGCCACGGTCGCAAGCAGGCCAAGCTGGAGGGCGAACAAGCTAAAAGCCTCGGGGTAGATAGGATAGTTTGCTCAACGCTATCGAGGGCATCGGAAACGGCTGAAATTATCGCTGCGGTTATAGACTATTCGAAAGACAGAATTATTAAATCTGAATTATTAATTGAAAGAAATTACGGCGAGCTACAGCAAAAACCTTACGAGGCGGCCGACGGAATAGAATTTGAGCAAGTTCCCGGCATAGAAACAACTGAGGCACTATTAGCTCGAGGCGTTAAGGCTGCCGAGTTCCTCAAAAATTTAGAAGCTAATAATTTATTGATTGTAGGCCACGGGACTTTTGGCCGAGTTCTGCGGGATCAAATTTTAAAGCAAACCAGCCAGGTTGAAGTTCCTATCGAAGAGGAGCTTCCTAATGCCCAAATTATACGTTGGCTTTAGCTGGCCAGACGGACTTTTTGGCGCCGGTATTCAACAGTCGTCAAGTAAATGATTATTAGGTCGAGGATCGTTAATAGGGTCAGCCCGAGCGAGAACTTATCGACAATCCTATAGAGCTGATAAATCACAAACAGCGCCGTAACACCAATTAGCGCCAAATAAGCCCAAAGATGATCACGCCAGACCTCAAAGACCAGAACTAATTTAACGATCCCGTGGCTCAGCAAATAAATAGCTCCGAATATCAAAGCTGAGCCCGTCAGATTGTGGGCCGTTCTTAAGACGTGATTGGCTATAAAGTCGTGGGGGTCTTGGCTGAGCTCGCCGTTGGTCAGCCTTTCCGCCCAGTGGTTAATCTGAGCCGGGCTAATAATTAAAAGTAGGATCCCGCCAAGAGTCTCGATCAACCCATCCAAAGCTTTTAGCAGCAAGCCGATTCGAAATGCTCGGTCAGTGAGGTCTTTTGGATGCTCGACCGGATTCATCCGTTCAAGCTTTTTATCGAGCTCCTGTTTTTTCTTCTGGTCAGCCATTAGGTTAATATTAGGTTCGGCGGGTGAAAATTGCAAAGCAGTAGGCTATAGTAACCCAGGAGCCATTTAAGATTATAGGAGTCAGAAACAGATGCTAAGTACCGCCCATGCCTTTATAACCCGCGCCGGAAAGACACTCGGCTTAAGCGACGAGGAAATTAAAAAACTTATAAAGATCGACGCTGAACACACGTTTGATATAAAGCTCAAAAACGGCAAGACCTTCCCGGCTTACCGCGTTCAACATAGTAGCAAGCTCGGGCCATACAAAGGTGGTATACGGTTCCACCCCGAAGTTGACTTGGACGAAGTCAGAGCTTTGGCAACGTTGATGAGTTACAAAACAGCTGCCGTCGGTTTACCGCTTGGTGGTGGTAAAGGCGGCGTAGTGGTCGATCCTAGGAGCCTCGACAAAAACGAACTCGAAGAGCTTAGCCGTAAATACGTTCAGCATTTAGTGCCGCACATCGGACCAGACAAAGATGTGCCGGCTCCAGACGTTAATACCAACGCTGAAATCATCGACTGGATGGTCGATGAGTATCAGAAACTGACCGGTGATTCCAGCCGGGCGAGCTTTACCGGCAAGAGCATCGAGCGCGGCGGCAGCCTTGGCCGCGACGCAGCCACTGGACGCGGCGGCGTTATTGCTCTAAGGGAATTGCTCAAGCACATGGGCCAAGCGGATAAGCAGCTAACCTATGCCGTCCAGGGTTTTGGCAATGTCGGCTCGTTCTTCTCGGTCGTCGCGGCAAACGATCACCCTAATTGGAAATTAGTAGCCGCTAGTGATTCACGGACAGCACTTTTTAATCCAAATGGCCTGGATGCCAAAGCCCTGGACAAATTCAAGCAGGCCGGCAAGCGCTTTGCCGACTTCGAGAGCGAAGGCATCCAAAAGATGAGTAACGAGGAGATGTTAGACCTTGATGTTGATATTTTGGTGCTGGCAGCTCTGGGCGATGCCGTAACGGAAGCGAACGTAGAAAGTCTTAAGTCTGAAATCATTGTCGAGCTCGCTAATGGCCCAATCAATGAAGCCGCGCTGGATGTCTTAAACTCACAAGGAGTGACCGTTCTGCCGGATATTATCGCTAATGCCGGGGGTGTGATCGTCAGTTACCTGGAATGGGTCCAAAACAAGGCCGGCGAGCACTGGCCAGAGGATAAGGTAAACCGCGAGTTGGAAAATTACATGGTCAAAGCTACCGACTTGCTCTTAAAAACTTCCGAGTCAAAAGCTGTCAGCTTAAAAGAAGCTGCCTTCATCAACGCCATCAAGAACCTGACAAAGTAATTTCTGTCCTGGTCTCCTGCGAGCTTTGGGGATAAAGCGAGCAGAAAAGCAAAAACCGGCCGTCAAGACATGAATTTTTACGTAAGAATCTTCTGGCGTAAAAATTCTGTCTCAATAAGCCGGAATTTTGCGTGGTAGCAGGGGCGAGATTCGAACTCGCGACCGCAGGCTTATGAGTCCTGTGCTCTAACCAACTGAGCTACCCTGCCTCGCAAACTAAAATAACAGATGTAGTATAGCATCTGTTATTTCGTGACCGCCAGCCGTTAGCTGTTCATCAAGATTTTATCAATCTCGCTAAACTCAGGACTGGTCTGCGGCATTATGAATTGTGGCGCTGACATTACTTTTTCCTTTTTGTTTTTTGTGAACTAAGCTCAGATTATATATAGTTCTAATGCTTGTCAACAATAATCTTTTATAGGGTCGTTGTTTTATTAAACGATTTATGGTTAACTCTTGCTAGTTAGGATCTTATCTGTTCTGTTCGATAAAGCATTGGCGCCTGAAGATCTGTTAGGACCGGCCGAATCTGAATCAGACTATAAGTGGTCGTTCCTAAGTAAATAAGATTAAGGAAAAATTGAATGTACAAACTATTTGTAGGCGGATTGCCTTTCGCAACCACCGATGAAGAGCTTCGTGACGCTTTTGCCGCTCATGGTACTGTAGCCAGCGCTACTGTTGTCCGTGACCGCGAAAGTGGCCGCAGCAAAGGCTTCGGCTTCGTTGAGTTCGAAAACGAAGAAGAAGGCAAAGCTGCCCAAGCAGCCATGAACGGCGCCGATCTTGGCGGCCGGACCATCTCGGTCGACGTGGCTCGTCCTAAAGAAAATCGCTAAGTTTAGTCGTTTTCTAACAGAAAACTCCCTCGTTCGAGGGAGTTTTTGATTCAATCTGATAGCATATTTGAGCTGAAAGACTAGAGCCTATTTAACGACTATTGTTCCGCGCATAGACGGGTGAATACTACAGTGGTACTGGAATGAACCCGTTTTATTAAAGGTAAAACTATAGGTTGAACCAGGCTGGATATCTCCGCTGGATGGTCCGCCGACATTGCTTAAGTCGTCGACTACCGTGTGCGTAGTGCTATCGTTGTTTGTCCAAGTAACTGTCCCGCCTTTTTGAATTGATATTTGAGAGGGTGTGAACATCATATTCTTAATAGTTATTGCGCCCGTCGATGTCACAGATTGGCTCGAATTGGACGATGAATTATTCGTATTGCTATTTGTCTTATGGCGATCATAAATAACCCAACCTCCCACTGCCAGAACCACTACTGCGATAATTACCATCAATGCTTTATTCATGCGAATCTCCTTGGTGACTTTAGTATACGCTCATTGTCCGCATGAGTATGTGATCAAATCGACCGGAACTCAAACTTCCATAACAGAGGGTAAATCAAATAGAGACTGGTTTTGGAACCAATCTCTATCTGCAATCAAACTTGGTAGGCGTGATAGAGCCGAAATGGAACCAGGTTAAACGAGAACTGATAACTATGTGGAAGATAGTGAACGAGATTAGGAGAGATAGCCCTGTCAGTGTCTAGGCGGTAGGGTTTGCACTTCTCAGGCGTCGATTTCTTAGGTTTCGTATTGTTGATATAGCATGACGAAGATTGTTGCCGAACATTCGCTCTCGTGGTTGGACCTTTGCCCACTCAGGTCTGCCCCCTAATGCACCAGTGCTTTCGAGTGTGTTTATTACTCCACGCAAAATATTGGCTCTTCGTTCAGTTGGAAGGGCTGCATAATCAACAACTTCAAGTGCTGTGTCTAATACCCTATGAGCACTATCACGGACTTCGGGGCTATCACCATAGTCCCTATCTTCGCCTACAAATCTATCAAAAAGCTCTTCACCAACTCGTTCACCAACAGAAATTGCTTCCTCTGGTTCTGCCCACTGCCTATTACCGCCAAACGCCCAGCTTTCGTACTCCCAAACAAAACCTCTTTTATCATCTTCTCTCAACATAATTTGCTCCGATTAATTAAATCCTATATTAAGTTATTATTTCTACGCAAGCATAAGCCAAACAAAAAGACCTCTATTCTCAGAGGTCAAAATGCTTATGCTTGGTAGCGGGGGCAGGATTTGCACCCGAAGAGTGCCGGGGGCACTCTGAGTTCACGCTAGAAAAGCGTCTGTGAATTTATCGCTGACTTAATCACTAAGATTTTAAAATTCTCTGTCGGTTAGGTGCAGACTGCCCCTCCACGAAAAACACCCGACCTTGCGTCGGGCGCTTTTCGTGGTAGCGGGGGCAGGATTTGCACCTGCGACCTCATGGTTATGAGCCATGCGAGCTACTACTGCTCCACCCCGCGTCGTCGTCGAAGCAAGCTGTCAGCTTGCGGAGGCGACCAACCCTTGTCTCAGTTGTTCGCTCCTTCAGCTTATCGCTGCTTCTCCTCTCCCCACAAAATAAATTTTGCGGGGGCCCCAAAGGGCACTAGCTTCGTATTCTAACCCGTTTTAAGGTGTTGGTCAATTGCCACTGACGTTTCGTCCAAGCAAAAAGTCTCGCCAAGCTTCCATATTTTTTATAAATTGCGGTCGAGTGTCACTTTTTGAAATTTGAACTTGGGAAGCAATCGAAGTATTAACATACTTGAGTGCGGTAGCTTTAGAGATCAACAGAACTTGTTCGCCGGGTGCTGCCAGTCCAAGATCTTGGCGAGCCGCTAAATCCAAGTATTGGTCGGTGGCGTAATATTGATTTTTGAGCTGGATAGTTTGGTTCTGTAGGCTCGTCACGTCATTTTGTTGCTTTAGAACAGATACCTGTTTTTGCAGCTCATAGTTGCTTTGGATGGTTTTTACACCACTCCAGGTTATAGCCAGCACGATTAGCGCGAAGATATAAAGCGCCACATTGCTGGTCGTAAAGTGTTTTTTGATTTTTATCGGCTGCAGCCTCATAAGAATAATTATACCTTGCGCCTCACCTGGATACCGCAGGTGGTCCTAACTCCCTGCCTATCCGGCTTGAGGATAAGCCGGATGGAAAAGCAGCAACGATACATCCTACTGGTTCTGCACAAAACTGGAAGATCCTGCTTGCAGATTCTTCCAGTTTTGTTAAGCGTAAGGACGTGTGGAAGCTGAAACTAAAACAGCTCCCGCTGTTTTACGGAAGCTGGAGTCACGGCCTAAGCTGGTGGGGATGCCTGGACTTGAACCAGGGACCAAGGGATTATGAGTCCCCTGCTCTAACCAACTGAGCTACATCCCCTTAGATGTCAGTATAACAGATGGAAAGACCACTAGCTGGCTAGTATTCACCAGCCCCGTTCTTCTCGCCGGCTGAGATTGCGCCTCATGATTTCAGCCTGTTTCTCAGGCGGCAATCGATCAATGCCCGGTGGCTTTGGACTCATAATTTCTCTGGCAGATCTGATGGACCTAGCGACTACATCAATGACTGACTCATATTCAGGGCCGGCCTCAGGATCGACTGGTGTTCCCTCGGGTTTTTGTTTTGATTCACCCACAACCGTACTCTAGCTTAAATTAAGTCCTTTGCCAACAATGCTAGTGCTTGGTCTGGGGTATGTGTTTCCATAAATTTGGCACGCAGCTCGCTGGCTCCATCAAAGCCGTTGATATAAACTTTGCAAAATTTTCGCAGAGCCTCAAATTTACGCTCATTGTTCTTGTAGGTCTGCAGATAAAGTTTAATGTGGCGTGAAAATAGCTCCAGTTTTTGCTGCTTGGTCCATGCTTGCCACGGACTTTCGCCATCCGGCGAATTGGCAAAAATAAACGGGTCATGAAAAATGCCCCGGCCGAGCATTATACCGTCAAGTTTATGTTTCTTTGCCAGAGCTAGCCCCTCAGAACGACTGCTGACATCGCCGTTGCCAACCAGCAGAGTGCTGGGCGACAGCTTGTCGCGCAGCTCGCGGGATTGACCTATGAGCCCCCAATCAGCCGGAACTTTGGATAGTTGTTTAGCCGTCCGTCCATGAATACTTAACATGTTAAGTTTTTTTGATAACAGGAATTCTATCCAGCTCATGTCGATCTCTTTAAAGCCAACTCTGGTTTTGACGCTGACCGGAAAATCCTTGCCGGCCGCTTTTTGTGTCGCCTGGATAATCTCACCCGCGAGCTCCCGATTATCAATGAGCGCGGCGCAGGCGCCGTTTTTGATGACGGTTTTGACCGGACAGCCCATATTTAGATCCACTCCGGCGAAACCCATTTTTTTTAGGTCTTTGGTGGCTTTATAAAAATTGTCCGGTTTAAGCCCCCATAGTTGGGCGACGATGGGCTGTTCCTTTTTATCGAACCACAATTTTGGCAAGAGTTTTTTCCGACCAGGGCTAGCTAAGCCATCGACGTTCACAAATTCAGTAAAGAATAAATCCGGCCTGGCGCAGTCCGCCACGATCTGTCTAAAAACGGTATCTGTGACATCGTCCATCGGCGCCAAAACAAAAAACAGCCTAGGCAGCCCTTGCAAAAAACTCATAATCTTATTCTACTCGAATAGCTTGGGATAAGAAGGACCTGGCCTTTGGTTGCCGGGCCTAGCGCGAACCCTAGGACTTAATTCTGCATGAGTTCTGGATGATACCCGCTCAGCCGGCGGTTTTTGATGTTTCCTGATAGTCGGAGGTGCTGCAGCCCGTAAATCGGCCAATCTTTGCTGCTCAGCTGCTTCAACCTCTTCCTCAGTACGCGGAGGATACAAACCGCGTTTGGCTAATTTTGCTCTAATGTCTGCGTCGGTCTGTGGTATAGATTTGGCTGCTTCTATGTCCCACGCCTTACTATATTCATCACCAGCGTCCGGCATGGTCTCTGGAGCCTCAAACACAACAGGTTCATCCACACCCTGTGGTCTGCGGTCCCTAGCGAGTTGCAGCAGGCGCTCTGCGGATCGCAGAGCTGAATCTATCTCATCACCTTGAGCTTGTGGTGGTTGTGCTTCCGGACTTGAAGACATACTTATATTTTACCAGCTAGGCCTTAAGGGCCTGCTTTATGCGTTCTGGAGATGGCAGTTTATCGTCAACGCCTTTCAGAGCTTCAGCAGCGTCTTGCACGGAATATCCCAGAGCCACCAGTCCTTGTAGAGCTTCGTCGTTAGGATTGGCGCTAGCCGTCAAAAAATCCGTGGCTGTATCAGAGGCGGCCAGGCCGACTTTGTCTTTAAGGTCAACAATCACCCGCTCGGCAACGCGCTTGCCAACACCGTTGGCGCCAGTGATAAATTTGGTATCACCGCCGGCGATGGCCGAACGAACTTGCTCCGAATTTGCCAGACTCATAATCGCCATAGCCATCTTAGGGCCAACGCCATTGACGCTCAGTAGCTGCTCGAACAAAAATTTTGTTTCCGGGCGCCTAAAGCCAAATAAATCATGGCTGTTTTCCCGAATGTGCTCGTAGATATAAAGCTTGGCATTGGAGCCGACCGTTGACGCGCCAAAATCTTCAAACGTAACGTAAACTCCGTAGCCGAGTCCGCCGATCTCTAAGATTATCAAGTCGCCTTGTTTTTCGGCAACCTTGCCATTTAATGAGGCTATCATGGCTTTATTTTACCTTAACCGACTGCGAATGACAGATGGCAGCGGCCAGAGCATCGGCGCAATCGTCTGGCTTTGGAATCTCTTTTAGTCCCAACATCACCCGCACCATCTCCTGGACCTGCTTTTTTTCGGCCCGGCCGTAGCCGGTCAGCGCCTGCTTAATTTGGAGAGGTGTGTACTCCGAAATTTTTAGGCCGGCTTGCTTGGCTGCTAGCAAAACTACGCCGCGGGCCTGGGCGACCGTCATGGCGGTAGTAACATTTTGGGCAAAAAACAATTTCTCGACGGCCATTTCTTCGGGCTTAGTCTCGGCAATGATATCGGTCAGTTCTTCGAAGATAGTCTGCAGACGCACAGCATCGTCTTCTTTAACCGGCGTTCGGATAACTCCACCATCCACCAAGTGGAATTTGTCGCCTTCGGCCTCGATAATCCCAAACCCCAGAATACCCGTGCCTGGATCGATGCCGATAATTCTCATCCCGTTAGAGCTCCGGCTCGCTGCCAAGCGAACCGGCAGATTTTATAAAAATACTTAGCTTTAACGGGACTCATTTTAGATACTCGATTTTACCAGCCTCAACGACTATGACTTGTCCGTCTCGCAATTTGTAATGGCGTGAGTCCTTGGCCTTGAGTTTCCGGACCATAATGTCAGCCTCCTCGCCCCACCAACTCGACTTGTAGTGCGGCACGACATAAAACGGGACCAGGCTTAGCCCTTTCCAAATTATTTTTTTATCGTAGCCTTTGGGCACAACATCAGGATAATCACCATGTTCGCTACCCCTTAAGCTTGGCGTAACGACTATGCTCCCAGCGCTTGAACCGCCGTAAGCTACGGAGTCATCTTTCGTCCGTTTTATCAGGATCTTGTCTAGACCGCTTTGGGCCATGGCGCGACGTAGTATAAATGAATTTCCACCGGCAGCGAACACGCCACCAAAATCTTTTAGCCAATTGTCTAGCTTATCGGCTTTACCAAAGAAATCTCTAAGGTCTAGCTCATGAACGTCAAAGCCAAGCTGTCTGAACTGATGCTTGTGCTCTTGGAGTTTAGCGGTACGATCATCAAGCGTCCAGTCGTCTTTAGCATTTTCGATAAAGGCCAGCTTGTTGTTGTCGCCGACCAGCTCAATAAATGCTTCTGGGTATTCGCCCAGGTTCTCGCTTGATAAAAATAATCTCATGGCTAAACCTGCACGCCTTCGTCTATATCAAAATTGGTGTGCGTAGCCACGACTTCATCGATGTCTTCCAGGGCATTCATAAGGTTCATAACTTTACGGGCAGTCTCGCTATCGGAAACTTTAATAACATCGTTGGGCACGTAGGTCAGCTCGGCGTCCTCAACTTCTAGCCCCGCGGCAATCAGGGCGTCTCGGACTTTGGCCAATTCGGTTGGAGCCGTGTGAACAACGGTTTCACTGGTTTCTGGTTCTTCATAAACATCTTCGGCGCCGGCTTCAATAGCTGCCAACTCCAAATCTTCCCCAAGACCTTTTAGACGAATCACGCCCTTGCGGCTAAACTGGAAAGCCACGCTGCCAGCGCCGGCCAGACTGCCGCCATGTTTGGAAAAGGCCGCACGGACTTCGGGGTAAGTACGGTTTTTATTATCAGTGGCTACTTCGACCAAGACCGCGACGCCGCCCGAGCCATAGCCCTCATACATGTTCTCTTCTAAGGCGACTGCAGATTTATCAGCTGCCCGGGCAATAGAACGCTCGATATTTACATTTGGCATGCTGGCTTTTTTGGCTTTCTCGATCACCATAGCTAAGGAAGAATTAGTGGCGGGGTCAGTGCCTGACCTAGCCGCTATGGCGATCTGGTTGCCCAATTTAGTAAACAAAGCGCCGCGCTTGGCATCGTTAACACCTTTTTGGCGCTTGATTGTTGACCACTTGCTATGACCACTCATACCCCTATTTTAACACTTTTAAGGTGTTAACACAGCCTGGGAGTTGCTTTTTTATAACGTTTATGCTAAAATATTCGAATCCTGTGGGGTGATGCGCCACTTTTGTGGCCCGCTCCCTCGCCGGAGCACCTCATTTGCTATCATTCCCCCGTCGAAAGGACACTTCCGTGTCTAGGATTATCCCGCAAGGGCCCAAGCGTATCTTTGCGCTGGGCTGCGTGATCTTCGTCTTCTGCCTCGGAGCACTCGCTCTCGCAGCGATTGCCAAGGCCGCACCAGCGGACGCGCACTACCCGCAGCCAGCCGTCCTTGGCTGGAATGCGAACTTCTCGCCGGCGTCGTACTACGTCTGGAACGGCCACATGACCTATCTGTTCTCACTGAGCTCACGCTCTGCGCAGGTCCAGCACGTCACCGTGGAGTTCACGTCCTGGGATTCGAGCTCGTCGAACGGACCGTGGAATGTGCGCACGTTGCACTACACGCTCCAGGCATGGCAGACGATCCCGAAGATTCGTTACGACGTCCTGACGCCCCCGGGTCCTTCTTCCGGGGTCGATGACTCGTGGATCTTCGAGGTCCAGGCCGAGGCCTTCGTGGAGGGATACCCCTCCAACACGATCAGCACCTACAGCTATCTCGACCGGGGCAAGTGAGGAATGGGCGGTCTCCGGACCGCCCATTTTCTTTTATTAAATTCGTGCGAAGTCAGCCGGTTTTTTATTTTTGATGTGTTTGTGAGCAACTAAAAGAACCATCAATACAGCTATATAAAAGGCGAGCATATAGGTCACGCTGATTGATAGATGCATCAGAACCGACGGAATCGAAGCCAGCAGGTGAATGATATCTAACATATACGTCAAAAGTAACCGAGCCGGCAAAGCGAACCAGCCGGCAACCTGAGGGATAAGCATACCGGCCGTGCCGGCTATTGCGGCCAGCAACATAGCGACCGGCACTAGCGGTACTATCATCACATTGGCCAGTAAGGCCACCATTGATAGTTGATTGAAGCTCAACATAATTATCGGCAGAGTCATCAGCTCGGCGCTTAGCGTTTCAATTAAAACGCTGGTCAGAATTTTGGGAGATTTTTTAAACAGGCGGGCTTGTATGATCGGTGCGATAATCATAACGCCAAAAAACGCCAGAAAAGATAGGTACCAGCTCATATCGCCCCAGACATAAAACGGGTTAATCATTCCCGTCAAAGCTGCCGCGAAACCAATGAGTACAGCCGGCTTGATACGCCGGCCATAATACCATGCCCATAGGCTGAGAGAACTGACCAAAGCCGCCCGGACAATTGAAGCACTAAAACCAGTGATCGTAATGAAGGTAGCGATCAGAACCAGTGAAACAGCTAACTGTTGGTACTTGGATCTTAGTCGTAGCCGTTGAACACCGCGGATCAAGATCGTCAGGTTGTAACCGCTGACCGCCACAATATGCACTAGGCCAACGGCAGTTAGTTCGGCCGTAATTAGTTCTGGCAAATTAATGCGCTGGCCGATCAATAGCCCCATACCAAAACTGGACTGCGGCTCCGGCAGAGCATTCTGCATGCCCGCTGAGAATCGGCGCGATAAATCACTAGACCAACTGTGCCCAGCCTGAACGACGGCTAGCTGCGCGTAAGAGATCCGGGCCTGGTTTGAGCCGCGCATCGCATAAAGTTTACCGGCGACTCTTACTGTATCGCCACGATAAACCATGTGGACGCCGAAGCCGCTGATTTTGAAAGAGCCTGCCAACGGTTGTTGTTGCGGTATTAGCACTGACTTATTAGCAGTGAATTCCATTTGGTTGCCCGACGAATAAACCGAGTCGCTAGTAGCCATAGCTTGGACAATCACCTGTTGTCCCGTCAGCTGCCTGAGTTGCCCCAGCTTTTGCATATATAGCGTGCCCCGCCATAGACCCACGCCAATGCCGAGTAATACAACCAGAAATAAGGCTGTCAGATTTTTTCGTTTAAGTAATAATACTATCGGCCAGAGAAATATCAGCCAGTCGCTTGGTGAAAAAGATACTATGCGGGCTAAGCCCAAACCAGCCAAGATCGATAAACAGCCAGCGGTAATTAAGGTTGTCCGCCGAAGCCTGCGCATAAATCCATCATGCCAGAAAGCGAGCAATAAATTAATCGCTTACGATTAAAAACGGCCTCTCGACTGGATTTTATTGTGGAGGGCCCAGTGGGATTTGAACCCACGACACGCGGCTTAAAAGGCCGCTGCTCTAACCAGGCTGAGCTATGGGCCCTCGTCGCGACTTACGCGCTTTCCTCGTTTTACTGTTTCGTAAAAGCTTCGGCTTAGCGCTATGTCGCTCCTCTCAATTTTGTAAACGGTTACTAGACCCCCGATTTGCAAAATTGGGTTAAACTATAGGGAAATTTAACACCTTACATTATCTGTTTTTTAACCCGAAAAATCAATCAGTGCTTCTTGGTGTGCTTGTAACTGTGCGTCCAGACTAACAGTAAACTGAGCAGGCTACCAAAGCCAATGACACCGGCCTGGACTTTGGTCAGCTCGTTCCAAGCACTAGAGTTGGTAATATCAAAGCTTGAGCTGGAAGTCAGCAGCGGCCCGAGCGACAATGCAAGCAAGCCGCCGCCGGCTAACGCCGCCAGAAGTTGGAAGAAGAACATTGGCCCGCGGCTATGCCCGTGCCGGCTAAGTAGTAGCGTCAGCAAAAACGGCACCAGCACAAGAACTGCTCCGAGCGTGTCGTTGGCAATCGAAAGATGGGTCTCGCTCAGTAGGTGCTTCAAGTCGCCTATTACTGAGGTGCTCAGGACAAAACCTACACAGAGTGCTAAGAAGCTAAGCGCCGCGTTGCTTTTTAAAAAATAAGTAATAACTAAAGGGCCAAAAACCATTACGGCCAACAGGATGTCAGGCATAAGCACATTCTAACAGCAATTTTATATCTAGTTAACCGGGGTTAGGCGCCGACGCGGTCTTTGCGGCGGCGAGCTTTGGCGTTTTGTTCGATATATTCGATAATTTTTTCGCCGACATTGCGGCCGGTAACTTTTTCGATCGCGAAACCAGGGCTGGAATTAACTTCCAGAACTAGCGGTCCACGCTTGGAGCGGACCATGTCCACACCGCAAATCGACAACCCCATTGCCCGGGCGGCCTTAGTGGCGATTCGTTTTTCCTCGTCAGTTAGCTTAACAACCGAACCGGTGCCGCCCTGATGGAGGTTAGAGCGGAATTCATCCTCGGAATTGACACTTTGGCGTCTCATGGAGGCAACAACTTTACCGCCAACCACGAAAGCACGAATATCAGTTCCGGAGGCCTCTTCGATATACTCTTGCAATAAAATGTTGGTGCCTTCTTCTTCCATAAGGTAAAAGCCCTGCAAAACTGAGCGGGCAGCTTTGCGGGTTTCGGCCAAGACAACACCACGGCCATGCGTACCACGAGCCAGCTTGATAATTATTGGCGGGCCGCCTAGCTCTTCGACAAGCTTATCAATCTCTTCGGGGTTTAACATGCCTCTAGAAAAAATCGTTTTGGGAATACCGATGCCAGCGCGCGCCAATAATTGGGTGGCTCTTAGCTTGTCGCGCGAGCGGACAATAGCGATCGAGCTGGCTGTCGTAAAGACGCCTTGCATCTCGAACTGGCGGACGATGGCCGAACCATAGCGTGTAAAAGACGAAGCAATTCGCGGAATAATGACGTCGTAGCCTTTGAGTTCTTCACCGTCGTAAGTAATAACTTGGTTATTTTCTTGGATTTTTGCTTCGCAGCGGGCATAGTTTATAACCTCGACTTCATGGCCGTGCTTGAGGGCCTCTTCTTTCAGCCGCTTGGTCGAGTAGTTACCTGGTCCTTTAGATAAGATTGCTATTTTCACTATCGAGTTCTTCCTTGATTCGTTTCATTTCACTTTGTAATCGTTTTTTGCGGGCAGTCTCTTGTTTTCCCAGCGGGCTATCTTTCGTAACATCGACTACAAATTTCCCTTGTAGAGTACTACGTCCAATCAGAATTGGGTAGAGCTTTGTGGACCGGTCGGTAAGAGTAAAGCTGGCTCTAATCGTCCTGCCTTTTATCTCTACGGGTAGTTTAACTTTGTAGCGCAATTGCTTATGTCCAAATGAACTGGCCACTCTTGTGACTTCAAGTTCGCTGGCCCCAAAAACTATCTCGTCGCCGGTATAGTACTTACTGCCGGGAGCGAATAGTACGCAACTTAAACTGCCGTCTCTCATCTTAACTTTACTGCACCAAATAGAAGAAGAGTCCGCGCCGGTATCTATTTTGGCGGGGATATTCTTTAGACCAATGGATGGGAAGTTTACGCTCTCCCCTCGCCCTATGATTGTTTTATCTGGTAACACGGCGGTTATTCTAACACCTTTTTACATTTTTATCAATACTAAGCATGCGTCAGCCGTCTAATAAAGCCCGTTACTGACTAAGAGAGCTCTCCACCTGGTTGGCCTTTTGCAGAATCTTTTTCTGGTGAGCGTCGGATACGTGCTTATAACCAAGCCAAACCACTACGCCAAGGACAATAATTATCATGACAAGCATCGGCACAAAACCAGCCTGGTCTTTATTTTTAAGCATATGCTTATTATGTACTGGGCAGACGAGTTTTTGAAGAGGTTGTCTATGCAAAATTGATACTTTACAGAATAGGTAGCGCGAGATAGAGTTAGGCCAAAGACTAAACATATGCAAGATAACGAGAATCCTGTTCCAGCTATTCCGCCGGAACCGCCACTATCCCCTCCTATAGAAAGTCCAGCACCATCTACTGACCCGTCGTCAGCCGTACCAAAAACGCCTAAACTGCATCCTAGAATCTGGAGGACAATCTCTTCCCACAAAAAAATATTCATACCCCTGGCTATGGCTACAATTTTACTTGCTGCCGGGACAACCTACCTTGTCATTAGGCACGGCGATAAGGCCCCCGTTAAGCAAGTTACAACATTCGTTAAAAAGAAGGTGACATCAAACTCTGTTTTGCCGGCACCTACTGATCTCAGCGATATAAATTACTTGGATACTCCAAAAAGCTTATCTGGCCTTCAGCTTTTCAAAAACACCGATGCTTTCGGTCAAGACTGCACCGGTTACGATACTCAGACTAATCAAGCTACTGGCTGTACCAACTCTATAAATCTTACCGACCTACAATACTATCAGATAGGCAGCACCAGTGACGGTTCTAAAATTATCACCATCAACACCCCAGGGCTAACAGGTGAACGGTCCGTAGGTACCATTTACGCGATCAACCACTCTGACGGTACTTATAGTTTGCTGGCTCAAATGGACTATTCGCCAGATACCTTCAAGGCGACCTATCAAGGCTCTACTGCGGCTAGTGTGAATTTCGATTTGACCAATAAGCTCAGTGGTATAACTTTCCCGGACACAGTTAATGTAGTCGGGCAAGATTTAACGCGCAATGAACCGATGAGCTCAGCGACACTTTTGGTAAATGGGCTTGCATCGATGAGAGCCAGTGTATTCGGAGCTGTAACTGATCCTGCATCAATACACAAAATAGCTGACAAGGACGGCCTTAGCTACTACGGAGTGGTGACTAACGACCAAGATACTTTTCAGGTTATTGAAGTTTATGCTACCTTCAAGACGCTATTCGCAATCTCCTATAAGCCTTCGGGTACTTTAGTCTCTGCTGATAATTTATCGATTAACTGGACAAGCGGCGACTCTAATTCAAGCAGCTACTTTAGCGGCGGCCAGGGCTGCGGTTCGCTCGGCTATGTAATTGGCAAGAGTATTTCAGTTTCCGATTTAAGCAGTGTCGGCACTACTGGTGCCGGCCAGGCTGTCTACCAGCTATCTACTAGCTCACCGCTGGTTCAAGAAATTTTTACCAAAGACTACGATGGTGGCAGCAACCTGGACAATAATTCGCTAAAAAATCTAACCGTCCAACAGATAACCGACAAACATGCTTACTTCCTGGCGAAAAACGGGTTTGGAGAATACGTTCTATACCAAAGAGAGGATATGTTTATACGCGGCGGCTGTGCCAAGCCAGTTATTTATCTTTACCCTCAGACAGACACAAATGTATCAGTCAAGGTCGGCGCTACGATAACTAAATCGGATCCGTTCTACACCAACAGCGGCTGGCAAAAAGTTCTGGCGCATCCCGACGGCCAATTATCATATGACGGCCATTCTTACTCCAGCTTATTCTGGGAAGGCTATGGCTGGGGAGTCTATCCTGACATAACGGATGGCGTAATTGTCCCGACTGCAGATTCTGTCCAAACTGTACGGTCTCAACTTGCCCAGCAAGGCCTAAAGCCTGGTGAAGTAAACGATTTTATAAACTTTTGGGGGCAAAAACTCCTGGCTATTAAAAAGCCTTATGTACGTTTGAGTTGGCTAAACACACAACAGATGAACGAATTGGCTCCGCTAAACATTAACCCTGCCCCTAAAACGGTCATCCGTGTCTTCTTGGATTTCGAAGGCCTGGGCCAACCGTACAACTTACCCGCTCAACAATTCAAAGCTCCCAAGCGCACAGGTTTTACGGTCGTGGAGTGGGGCGGCTTGGCCAGACAAGGGCTAGAATAGAGCTCTTTGGAGTTTAGTTGAAAATTCCGCGACGGCCTTCGCTATGGCGCAGTTCTTCGAGTAGTCCCTTTTGACTAGTCGACAGTTTGATTGGCGTGTCGACAACTACTGTAACAATATGCGCGCCGCGGCTAGATTTATTAAGGTGTGTCACGCCGTGGCCGGATAATTTAAAGTCGGTTCCGCTCTGGGTACCGGCAGGTATTTTCATGCGAACCTTACCGTCGACGGTTTCGACGTCAATTTCGGTGCCAAGGGCAGCTTCGACCATACTGATATGCTCGGTTGATAAAATCAGCTCTCCCTCACGAGTGAATTTTTTGTGCGGCCGGACTCGGATGTTTACATAGAGATCACCCTGATGGCCGCCGGCTGTGGCTTCGCCATGCTCACGCAAGCGGATAGTCGCGCCATCGTCAATGCCGGCCGGGATTTTAAGCGTTACCATGCGATCCTTACGATGAGTGCCCTTTCCATGGCAGACGCTGCATGGTTTTTCGGCAATCTTGCCCCGGCCTTTGCACTGCGGACAAGTAGCGCTCTGGCGAATATTGCCAAAAACGGTCCGCATTTCGTTGGTTACTTGGCCGGAGCCATTACAGTTCGGACAGGTTTTGAGCTCGTAGCCAGGCTCGGCGGTCGTTCCTTTGCAGTGCTCACAAACGTCTTCCATGTTGAGCTTAAGCTCGACTTCAGTGCCAAAAACTGCTTGTTCAAATGAAATTTCTATATCGGTTTCGACGTCTCGGCCGCGGTTGCCGCGCCGGTTACGCGCCCCGCCCATATCACCGCCAAAGAAACTGCCAAAAATATCGCCCAGGCCCAGGTCGCCGAAGTCAAAGTTGATGTTCTCGGCGCCAGAGAAACCACCGAAGCCGCTAAATGGGTTGCCGCCGCTGGCGGCACTGGTGCCAACGCCGGCATGGCCGAACTGGTCGTAGCGTTGGCGCTTGCTGGGGTCGTTTAAGACTTCGTAGGCTTCGCTGACTTCTTTGAACTTAGCTTCATCGCCACCGCGGTCTGGGTGGTGTTGGACAGCTAGCTGCCGATAAGCCTTTTTAATCTCGTCCGGGCTGGCGTTCTTAGAAACACCAAGTACTTCGTAGTAATCCCTTTTAGCCACGATAGCCTCCGAAACTTCGCCTGCCCCGTACCAAAACCTGAGCAGAATAGTCTGTAATCAGATTATGGAGCATCAAGTTTTTGGTGCTGGGGTAATAATCACGTTTAGCCAAGATTGTCCTCCGACCCGGTATCTACGGATTGTAAGTTAGCGGCCAAGGTTAATAATTTATCAAAGGTATCCACTCCTGAAACTTCAAAGCCGAAGCTCTCGTCCCTGGCATCGGCCAGATGTAGCAATAGTTTAGCTTCTTCATAAAGCGCATTAGTCTGTTCATCATATGGGTCGTAATCGTTGAGATTATCTGCAAGGGAAGCCACGTCTTGCCATATGTTGAATCTCCGGGCGGATTCAGCCGATGTTGCAATAATAGCTCTTTTTCGTTTAGATGGATCCGGTTCATATGGAAGCCATAATTGTCTGGCTACGTCTCCTGGGTCAAACGCTGATTCGATAAAACGAGCCATGACATTATGTCTTACAAGTTGCCGCCGAGAGGTCGCAAACTTCCCTATTGTTACCTCGCCTAGATTGACCTCGCTCACCGCAATTTTACCAAGGCCGTCTACCGCCACAGAGTGGGGTCTAGCTTTTTTCTCAGCTAACGCGTTATCGATCCTGAATGTTAAAAATTCATACCTGTTAATCATATAAATACTACTTCCTGTGCCTCGCCGACGCTGGCTCTTTTACCAACACCTAAAACTTCGTAATAATCACGCTTCGGCATCGTTCCTCACGATCATGCCGGCAACGTTCAAAACTGTCCTAAGTTTTTTAAAATCTCGCTCGTTCAAACTGCTACTGGCCGGATCATAAATATCCCATTGATAGCTACAAACTGCCACCAGCTCATCGTCATGGACTAGGTCTATTCCGACCGTAAACTTCCGGCTTTCGGGGCTATCGATCCGACAGAGAAAAAAAGACACATCTCCGTGCTGAATGTTCCGAGTGGTTGAGAACCCTGTCATCGTTGGATTTATATAGCCCCCTTGCTCAAGCAGGACGTTAATATCCATTCCGATCTCGTCCAATGGATGAGGTTCTATAAGTTCGTCTGGCGACTGATACCCTTCTGGGCTAAGCATTATTTTTTGCCTTTCGCGATTTCGGCATCAATGAACCTGCGATCTTTAGAGACATAATGGTCTTGAGCATACTTTATGCCAAGCTTAACTCCTGCGGCTACGGCCACTGCGGGTAAAAGCACGTAGCGCAGGAAGTTGGTTGGTTTCACTAACGACTTCTCCGCCCTATTCTCCGATCCTCATTTTCTTTGGCAGCTTTGATGCCCTGAATCAAAAGCTCAGCGGTTTCATGGTTATGTCTGGTCAATAAGTGAGCGGGGTCAAACTTATTAATTTCATCCCTAGGCAATTCTCTCCTCCCGCCGGCGTATGGAAAAGCGGATATGGTCAGTCTCCGCCCTTCAGTGTTTTTAGCATCAATGATATTAAACACGATTCCGTATTCTCCACCGGATAGATCTTCCATTTCGAGTTGCTGGCCCAAGGAAAGAGTAACTATCGATTTTCTGAACTTGTTACCGGATAAACTTGCGCCTCTTCGCTCTCTTAGCTGAGTGTACTCCAGGTCCTTTACGGAAATACGAGGAAATTCTGCCTGTATTTCTTCGTGGCTTTCTCTGTACGGTTGCGCCTTGGCTCGGCCAATCTTTCCTTCACGCTTTCGGATCAAAACATCGTACTTTGTAGTACTCAAGAATCTCAGTAATGGACTATCGCCTTTAAGCAATGGCTCCTCAAAACAAGGATCGTTAGGATGAAATCCTATCCTGCCGGGTTGTGTGTGGCTTTCTTCGTAATCAAGGATCTCGTCTATCTCATGAAGGGCTTCGATTACTTTATCTTCGGTAAGCTTCTCTGGATCATCGGGTACTAGCTCAAGCATGCTCACTCCCCTTTCTTATCGTCGACGACTTTTTTCCAAAGTAACCATACAACCGCGCCTACAATGGTGGCCACAACAAGACCCAGCCAAAAGTTGTGGGGCGCTAACCAGTTGGTGATCGTAACGGCGCCAACAAACACCACCAACCACAGTAATCCTTCGGCAGAGAAATATTTATTTCTCATCTACCACCTCGCCCTCGACTGGTTCGTCTTTGTCGGATTTTTTCTTATCCGATTTCTTGTCGTCAGATTTTTCGGAGTCTTCGGCTGGTTTTTCTTCGGCTTGGGCCGACTCGTACATTTTGGCGCCAATGGGCATGATAGCGTCTGTCAAATCTTTGGCGGCTTTTTCTAGCTCATCTTTGTCTGTGGCCTCTAGGTGAGTTTTTGCTTCGTCAATCGCGCTCTGCAAAGTCTTGAGGTCTTCTTCGGATAGCTTGTCTTTGTAGTCAGTCTTCATTTTTTCGGCCTGGTAGACGGAGTTGTCCAACTGGTTTTTAACCTCTATAGCCTCGCGCTTTTTCTTATCTTCTTCGGCATGGGCTTCGGCCTCTTTAGCAGCTTTTTCGACTTCAGCTTTGTCCAGATTGCCGCTGTTTTGAATCGTGATGCTTTGTTCCTTGCCGGTACCTTTGTCCTTAGCCGAGACGTTCAAAATACCGTTAGCATCGATATTAAAGGTCACTTCGATCTGGGGCGTACCGCGCGGCGCTGGCGGGATACCATCTAGCACAAAACGGCCCAGCGACTTGTTATCGCCAGCCATCCCGCGCTCGCCCTGCAAAACGTGGATCTCCACGCTGTTTTGGTTATCGGCAGCTGTAGAAAACGTTTCGTTCTTGCTGGTTGGAATAGTAGTGTTACGCTCAATCAATTTGGTAGATACACCACCCAAAGTCTCGATACCAAGAGACAGCGGTGTAACATCCAGGAGCAGAACATCTTTAACGTCGCCTTGTAGAACGCCGGCCTGGATAGCGGCACCGACGGCCACAACTTCGTCAGGATTAACACCTTGCAATGGATCTTTGCCAAAAATTTGCTTAACTTTTTCGACCACGGCCGGCATGCGAGTCATGCCGCCGACCAAAATGACTTCATTGATGTCGCTATTGGTAAGTTTGGCGTCTTTGAGTGCTTTTTGGCACGGATCCTCGACTTTGTCGATGAGCTCTTGCACCAGCTCGATAAGTTTGGCGCGGGTCAGTTTGTACTCAAAGTGCTTTGGACCCTCGGAGTCGGCTGTCAGGAATGGCAGGTTGATGTCGGCCACTTCGGTCGTGGACAGTTCTTTCTTGGCCTTCTCGGCCTCTTCTTTAAGACGCTGCATCGCGGCCTTGTCGTCCTTAACATCAATGCCAGATTCTTTCTTGAACTGCTCCACAAAATGGTTAACGATGCGCATGTCGAAATCTTCGCCACCGAGGTGCGTGTCGCCGTTGGTAGAAAGGACTTCGAAAACGCCCTCGCCTAGCTGCATGATCGATACGTCGAACGTACCGCCACCTAGGTCGAAGACGGCAATTTTTTCTTCTTTGCCTTTGTCCAGGCCATAGGCCAAAGCGGCCGCCGTTGGTTCGTTAATGATGCGCTTGACTTCCAGTCCGGCAATTTTACCGGCGTCTTTAGTCGCTTGGCGCTGCGAGTCGTCAAAATAAGCCGGCACGGTAATGACGGCTTCGGTGACCGGCTCGCCCAGAAAAGTCTCGGCGTCAGCCTTAAGCTTGGATAAAATCATGCCGCTAACTTCTTCGGGGCTATATTCTTTGCCAGCCATCTCGACCTTAACGCCGGTACCGGCCTTAACAATCTTATAGGGCATTAACTCCATGTCGCGCTGGATTTCTTTATCCTCGAATTTGCGGCCAATTAAACGCTTGATACCAAAAATAGTGTTAGTTGGGTTAGTGACCCGTTGGCGGTTAGCCACTTGGCCGACCAGCCGTTCGCCGTTTTTATTAATCGCTACTACGCTTGGCGTAGTGCGATTGCCTTCGCTGTTGGCGATAATCTCCGGCTTGCCAGACTGCATCACTGCCATCGCACTGTTAGTTGTTCCTAAATCGATTCCGATAATCTTTGCCATTTTATACCTCCTTAGTTATCTTCTATACGGATACTAAACTTATGTTTCTTTAGCTCATCGTGTATTTGGGGCAAGTGTCTGGTCAGGTAGTTCTCCAGAACACTTTCTTCATTGGATGATAGTTCCCACGGAAAAGCTTTTATAAGCTCTTTTAAAAGCTTTTTTACAATTTCACCATCGGACAAGCGACTGTATTCTGCCGCTCCTTCAAACCATTGTTTGTTGGAAACTAATTTTTCTAGGTCATCAACGTTCTCAGAGCTCTTCAGTCTGACGACAGTGGCATCTTGCAAAAGATGTTCAAAACCTTTCCTTAATCCCGGGTCGACATAAGATAGATGGATGCCAAACAGAGCTTTCATGTATTCAGACCAGGCGTCAAAAATACCGGTTTCGCCAGTTGGCATATTTTCAATATCCATACCAGGTCGCAAATTCTGAAACATCCACATTACATCTTTTCCAGATAGACCTAGTATTGTCTCGGCTATTTTCGGAGGGTAGAAAGTTTTTTTCCTAAACATTATTTTTCTCCATTCTTACTTTAACCATAGCGTGTCTTATAACCTCATCACCGATTTTGTAGCCAGGTTGAAGCTCCTCGCAAACGACTTCAACATGGCCGGCGCCGTCTTCCATATGAACTGCCTCGTGCAGTTTAGGGTCGAAGATTTCACCAACAGTCTTAATCCGTTCCGCCCCAAGCTGAGCCAGGCACTGCTCGAATTGTTTAGCCACGCCTTGGATACCTTTGACATAGTCGTGGTCGGCATGTTCTTTTGGAATGTGCTGAAGCGCACGGTCTAGATTATCCAATGCCGGCAGAAGTTCTCGCACGACCATAGCTTTATAAAAATCAGCCATTTGCGACCGTTCTTCCTCAGTGCGGCGGCGCAAGTTGATGGCGTCAGCCCGTTCACGCTGCAAGGCTTCGGTCAGCTCGCTGATCTTTTGCTCTAATTCAGCTATGGTTGGTTTTTTACTCATCATCTGTCCCTTTTAGTTTACCGGTTATTAACTTCCATAAGTCATGTAGCCAATAGAAAAACATTAGAAACTGGCCTCCAGAGTTTGGCCGGCCCGGCTAACCAAATTCATGACTTCGCGATAACTCTGGCGGGTCGGCCCAAGTACGCCGATATAACTACGGTCAGAGAACGGACTGCGGAAACGGCTGATAATCAAACTGGCGCCGGCGCTGCGGCCGATGGGGTTCTCGCGGCCAATAAATACGCTTAGTGGCTCGTTGGGCGCAGCTTCGTAAAGCCAAGGCTCTAGATTATCCAACAGTCTAGCAACTTCTTGAACGTGACCAGGATGCATAAATTCCGGCTGGCCGAATAGATTGGATAGGCCGCTCATATAAAGTTGGGGGCCGATAGTGGCCAGACCTAAGTTATGGGTCAGCTCGACCAGGGTATCGACGGCACTACGGATAGTTTGCTCCGGCAGGCCGGCGCTGTGTACTCGAGCGGACAAAGCCCGTTCTACACGCTGGCCTTTGGGCAGTTCAGCCACGGTCTCCTGGGCTAATTCATTAACATAAAAACGATAGCCCCTGTCTGTTGGAACGCGACCAGCACTAGTATGAGGTTGCATAATGTATCCTTCGCGCTCCAGCTCAGCCATTTCGGCGCGAACGGTGGCGCTAGATACACCGAATACCCTGGCCAACAGATTAGAGCCGACAGGGCTGGCCACCTCGGCGTATTCTTCGACGATAGCTTGTAGAATCTTGGCTTGTCGTTTAGTCATTTAGCACTCTCTTGTTCTGAGTGCTAGTTTATCGAAGTTAGCAGCATTTAGTCAAGAGTGCCAATTGTGTCTGAATGGCGCCACTGGACCCCTTTTGGGGCGCGAAACCCGCATACCATGAACAGTGAATTGATGTCCGCTACGTGGCACAGGTGGTTGAGCGGAGCGTGCATCTTTTAATTCTGCTAGGATGGTTGGACTAACTGAACTTAGATCAAAATCATGTCGCTGCGTAATAGTATCGCCTGCTTTGGTCAGCCGGCGGCCTTTATAAAACTCTTCTTCCTCGAATTGAGCCAGTATTGTTACACTTCCGCCAAGCCGCCGAAGACGGATGGCTACTACATTCTCCCCGAATCGGCGAGCCATGAATTCGCCATCTTCAGAAGATAGCGTGCGTCCCAAATAATCTTGGTCATAAAAGAGGTTGAGCAAATGCTCGGCCTCGTCGGCCAACTGCTGGATGTCTGATGCCTCAGACGCTTGCAAGACGACCTGAGGCTGCAAAGCAGCTTCCATAGATTAACAATAGTCGTAAGCGTCTTGCCGAACAAGCGGCATATTAGTGGATAACTTCTGCGAGTTCTTTCAGGAGATTGTGAGCGAGTTGGCGCCCATGTGCCTGTTCTGGGTTGGATTGTCCAGCTGCTAGATTGTCAATTATTTTAGTAGTGCGGCTGACGTCGCCGGCGATTACAAATTCAAAATAATCATGTTCGAGGCCTGCCTGCAGAATTTTGGCAGCGCCTAGCAGTCTGCGGTTAATTTCGTCTGGTCCAAGTCCGCCACGGCCAGCTATGCGCGACTGCCATTCTTCGAAACTTGGCGGCAATAGTAGAATCGCGACAGTATCGGGTTTTATGGCCTTTATATGATCAACCCCGCCATGTTCCACCTCTGTTATCGCAATTTTTCGAGCCCGCTTGGCCGCTTCGAGCTCCCTTATACTGATACCTGAAACTTGCTGGTCGTGCACTATCTCGGCTTCTAGGTATTGGCCGGCTCTTAGGCCGCTAAGCACTTCTTCTTCGGTTTTGAAGAAATAGGCGTGGCCATTTTTCTCGAGTTTGCCGTCTCTTACTTGTGGTGGCCGTGTAGTATCAGAGACTATGTAAAAATAGTGGCCGGTCTTAACCAGCTGGCGGATTAAAACGCTGCGGCCAGTTGAAGTCGGCGCCAAAATGAGAACTAGTTTTAAATCGGCCAGTAACTTTTTGGCCGGCTTCGAGATATGGTAATTGGCTAGAATTTTCGTGAACTCATCGTGGTTTTTCAGTTCGAAATCGAGCATATCCGCCTACCTCTCTAACAACTTCTGGTAATTTTCTTCGGCTGTTTGACGAGCCTCTGCTTCATCGTCTGGCGTCTGGCCTAGCCCGACTTGCCGTAAACGCTCGGCGGCTTTACCGACATCGTCGTTTAGAACGAATCTCATCTGCTCGTCAGCTAGAGCGAACTTATAAGATTGCTCGGCCTCCGCCAGACGTCCAGCTAGTTTGGCTTCATCCCAGCCGCTGGCTTCGGCTTGTTTTTTAAGCCATGACTGCCATAGCTCGTAGCTCGCTGGAACAATAAAAGCTGTGTGGAATTTTTTAATTGGCAGGCGTCGAAATCCCCGCACGGCTGCCGGAACTAGCGCCAATAGGCCGACTCCTTTTTCTGGATAGCTATCTGCCCTGGTGCAGTAAAAGTCGCCGTTTGGACCGAGCGCAACCTGAACAAGTTCTCCGTCACCCATCTCGGTCAGAACCTCCTCGCGGCTGCGAAACAAGAAATCAACACCGTTAGTTTCGCCTTGCCGGGCGGCGCGGGTAGTTTCGTCTATAACCATCGCGAAGTTTGGGTCGCTAGCCACTAGTCGGTTCATAAGCGTGGTCTTGCCAGAGGCCGTTGGCCCGACCGTCGCCAAAAGCTCAATCCGCCCCATTGCCCGGAGCACATCAAGGTTGGGCTTATACTTTTCAACTAGTTCAACTGTCTCTGCGTCCATATCAATCTCGTTTTAGCATAACAGCAAAGGCCTCGGCAGGCATATCGACACGGCCGAAGCGCTTCAGCCGCTCTTTACCCTTTTTCTGCTTGGCAAGCACCTTCTTTTTGCGGGACACATCGCCGCCGTAAAGACCGGAGGTTACATCTTTGCGATAGGCCGAGATATCTTCGCGGGCAATAAACTTACCGCCAATGCCGGCTTGCAAGCTAACTTTGAAGTTCTGGCGCGGTATGACGTCTTTCAATTTCTCGACGGTTTGACGGCCTAACCGCTCGGCCTCCGAACGGTGCGTCACCACGGACAGAGCATCAACTCGGTCGCCGGCTATATAAAAATCTAACCTGACCAAATCTTCGGGTCTATAGTCTTCCAGCTCGTAGTTAAACGATCCGTAGCCGGACGTAACGCTTTTAAGCTGGTCGTAAAAATCTGTCAGCAGGTTGGCTAATGGCGCCTCAAAATCAATCACCGCCAAGCCGCCTTCGACGTAACCGATGTGTTTATGGGCGCCACGGGCCGTGACAATCAACTGCAATACCACGCCGACATACTCGCTGGGCGCGACAATCTCACCCTTAACCCAAGGCTCGCGAATTTCTACGACTTCACTAGCATCCGGCAGTTCTGCCGCTGACTTTATGTCTAGCTTTTGTCCGTTTGTAGTAGTCACTTGGTAGTCGGTCGAGGGGTTAGTAATGATCAGCTCTAGGTTATACTCGCGCTCCAGGCGTTCGCGGACTATGTCCATATGGAGCAAGCCCAAGAAACCAATGCGTATTCCGAAACCTAAAACTGGCGAGTTCTCCGGCGCAAACTGAAGCGCCGAGTCGCTAAGCGATAATTTTTCGACAGCGTCCTTTAAAAGTTGGTAATTTTCGTTGCTATCAGGGAAAAACCCGGCATAAACAAACGGCGTGATATCGCGATAACCCGGCAGAGCTGTCTCAGATGGCCGGTCGGTTAGTGTCACGGTATCGCCAACCCGGCCCGATCGAGTAGTCTTAAGGTTGGTCACAATGTAGCCGATTTCTCCCGCTGTTAACTTGCCAGAGGATTTCATGTCGGGATTCAAATAGCCGACTTCTAGCGCTAAGCCCTCGGCCTTGGTGCCAAACATTTTGATATGCGAGTCTTTGTTGATCTGCCCGTCAACCAGCCGGATATACAAAATTACTCCGCGGTAATCATCATAGTAGCTATCGAAGATCAGGGCCCGAGTTGGGTCTTCGGCGCTGCCGCTGGGTGGCGGAACCTCTCGAACAAGCCGTTCCAGCAGTTCTTCTACCCCCTGTCCGGTCTTAGCGCTTACATGCAAAATTTCTTCGGGCTTACAGCCCAGTAGCCCGACAACTTCGGCACTGACCTTATCGACGTCGGCAGCTGGCAAGTCAATCTTGTTGAGGACTGGGATTATTTTTAAATCAGCAGCTAGAGCTAAGTAAACATTGGCTAGCGTCTGGGCTTGGATACCCTGCGTGGCGTCGACTACCAAAATCGCTCCCTCGACGGCCTCAAGCGAACGGCTAACTTCGTAACTAAAGTCCACATGGCCTGGCGTGTCTATCAAGTTAAGTTCAACGTCCTTATATTTCATACGTACTGGCGCCAGCTTGATGGTTATGCCACGCTCGCGTTCAAGCTCCATTTTGTCGAGCAACTGTTCGTGCATTTGCCTTTTCTCGACCGTACCAGTCAATTCCAGCAAACGATCGGCCAGCGTACTCTTGCCGTGGTCAATATGAGCAATTATGCAAAAATTCCGAATATGGTCCTGAGTCATTGCCCCTATTGTAACAGAGGTGGAGCTATTGGTAGTGGCCGTACTTTTTTTGTAAGCCAACTTTGCGCAACAGTGGCTGAAAAAACCAGCGCGCCAAATCAGAATTTTGTATAAGTTGTTGCAGGAGAGCGGTTATTAGACTTCTGCCTTCAAACCGACGACTGGAATTTACAATTACAAGGCTGTCCAGATAGGTATAGCTCAATTTATGCTTGCGTAGTTTTGCAACGTAATCTATGTCTTCGCCGACAGCCATTTTTGTGTTGAAGCCGCCAAGTCGGTTATGCACTACCCGCTTGACACACATGAATCCGCTGATTGCTGCTAGCTTTCCCGAACTGATATTTTTGCGCATCCAACGATTAACTGTCCAAAATAAAAAACGGTCGGCCGGATGCAGGCCGTCGGATTTATAGCTAGGAGTCAAAAAGTCTACCTGCTTCTCGTTTAGGCTGTTTTCAATGACCTCGATTGTGTTTTTTGGTATACGCATGTCAGCATCTATAAATATCAAATAGTCTGTCGATGCCTGTTGGGCGCCCGCATTCCGTGCGGAACCTGGATTTTGTTTTGGTGAATGAGCAATTTTAATCGGCAATTTGCGCTGATAGCTTTTGGCAACCGATACCGTGTTATCAGTAGAATCGCAGTCCGCCACTATGACCTCATCGGGCATAACGGATTGCTTAGCTAAGTCCTCCAAAAGTAGGCCCAGATATTTTTCTTCGTTTAAACAAGGAATGATGACTGAAATTGTGGGCATGTTTATTCTATAGCGCGGACGGGGCGAAAGATCAATTTACGAAGTTTCTCTATTACCGGCTGGACTTCTTCCAGGGCGAACAACCATGATATCGCGACATGCACCGCCAGCGTTGGAATTACGATAAACACCAGTTTGCTGCCTAGGGTTATAAAACCTTTGTCAGCGGCATAAAGCGGCACTAGCTTGACCATGGTATAGCAGGTTACGACCGTAAAGCCAGTAACAGACATACTGCGAGTAACGTCACTCCAGAATTCTGGAGTAAATAGATTATGATCACGCCAAACCATGATGCCTAACAGTATAAATACCTCGACCGTGGCTACAATCGATTGAGCCACCGCCAGGCCGACAATTCCGTAAATGTGCGACAAAGTAAACGCTAGATAAATGTTTAGGGCGATTGTGAACAGCGAGACGTAAAGCGGTGTCCGGGTATCTTTTTGGGCATAAAAATATCGGCTAATGATAGCATAGAGCGTTCGGAAAATGACCGCCCCGACCAAGAAGCCCAAAACTAAGGCAATTGTTGGTTCTGGCGATTTATAAATCAAACGTGCTAAATACGCTCGGGCAAAGAATGTAATGACCGCCATCGGCAAGATAATCCAGAAAATTGCTCTAAAAACCCTCAAAAAGTCGCGCCGGAATAGATCCGGCCGGCCTTGGCTGAGCCGCTCGTTAAGGCGTGGAAAAGCCGCTGTGGCAATCGTCGTACCGATCAGCAATATCGGCGCTAAGTGCAACGTATAGGCGTTCTCATAGAAGGTAATCGAGCCGCTGGGCAGCGTACTAGCACGATTAGTCTCGACAATCGAGTTGATGGAGTCAATGCCTTGGTCGATTGATCGCGGCGGCAGGTTGCGTAGGATTTGTTTGAATTCGGTGCTACGCCACGCGATAACCGGCGTCCAGCGATAGCCCATGCCCACGAGGCCAAGTAGTACGAATAGTAGCTGCAAGATGGCGCCGCAAAGAGCACCAATGCCCAAACCAATCAGACCTATGTGTCCCCTAAATATATAGGCGCTGGCAATAATCGAGCCGTTATAAAGGATTGGCGCCAGAGCATAGAAAAAGAATCGGCCGAAAGTTTGCTGAAGCGCGCTTAAAATACCGGAGATGGTAAATAACAGCGGGTTAAAAGCGATCAAACGCATAATCACGATGGCTTGGTGCGTCTCGTGCGGGCCTAGGTTGTGGCCAATTACGATACGGATAAAGAAGCCGGGAAATAACAATAGTGCGAACCCAACGATGACCATTAGGGCGCTGAGCAGGTTGAGCAGGCTGGATGTTAGGTGCCAGACGGTTTTACGATCGCCTTTTTGTAGACGATCCATCAGAAAAGGCATGAAAGCCACGCCAAGCGCACCGGCAGCTATGGTGTAGAAGAAGAAATCCGGAATTTTAAAAGCGGCAAAATACGGGTCGGTAGCGACATTTGTACCGTAATTAAAACTACCGTTGATGATTTGGGTCCGCACAAAACCAAGGATTAGACCGATCAGCGAAGCGGCAATCAAGAGCGCCGCCGCGCTAGGCAGTGAAATGCGCCGGTTCGCCCTGCTTAACCACTTCTCCATCTGCTAAATAGTATAAGCGACATGCCCCAGCTTTTAGAACCCTGCTTTTGTCATTTTTTGATTGCTATTTACCCCTGTTTATTGTAGAATTTGCTTTATGATTTTGGCTGTCGAGCTTCGGCTCCAGTCAGCATTAGTTCTTTTAGACCGGGAGAAAACATGGACAAGAGATGGGAGTGGTTCGCCTACACGTGGTTGGTATTGATGCTCATACCAACGGCAGTTCTAGTCGTTCTAGGCGACGGCCACGATGCGTGGACAGCATTCGAAGCGGGCTTACCGGGCGCCATCTGGGGCATGATCTTCGCCGTATGGCGCTCAGGCCGCAACCAAGGCCGAAAAAGGAGCATGACATGAGGTGGATCGTAGCCGCCGCAGCTGGAGCCTGCGCCGCCATGGTGTGGTGCGCTTTGGCAGCAATGGTGTGCTCGGCCTACAACGTCAGCAACTCGACCGGAACCTTCTGGGTCGGCTGGTGCACACTCATCGTCGGCGTGTTGATCGCCGCTTTCTTCTGGGCGATCGAGCGCCTCATATTCCCCGAGCCGTACTGACCGAAAGGGGTAGCGTGATCATTCGTTCGTACGAACAACGGAAGGCCGACTACGAACAAGAGAGGTGGAAGTACGATCACCCATTTCGAAGCCTGGTGGGTGAGGTTCTCGAGGAGCTGCCGATTCTGTACTTCTTCATCGGCTGGCTCAGCTTTTTCTTGCTCCTCTCCAACAACTCCGTCGTTTTCTGTTTCGGTCTCGTCGCTTTCGTCATCTGGCTCGCCGAGGTGGGGTTCGTGATGAGTGAAGCCGACTAGTTGTACAAAGCAGAAGTCCTGGGATTGGTTGAGCCTAGCTCTCACCCAGGCACAGCGCCTTGAGGCGCGCGAGGTTTTTAACCTACGCAGCGCCTAGGCGCTTTTTCATACTCTTATAAATTACTTGACTAGTTAAGTATTGGTTTTTGTGTTCTCCGACGAGCGTCAGCGAGAAGTCCCGCAGGTTCACTTTTGTCTGAAGACCGAACGACCATCTAGAGTTTGAATCGGCTCGAGAGGTTTTTACCACTTTGCCGGAACAAAGTGGTAAAAGTTTTATTCCCAGCGGAAAACGCGGAACGCGATGGCATAAATAATAATTGTCCAGATTGCCACCCAGCCCAGCTGTGGACCAATCTGCGTTAGATGCTTGCCCTCGGTCGCGATCATTCTGATGCCGTCGATTACTGGAGTCAGGGGTAAGTAAGCACTGACGTGCTGCAGCCATTCCGGCATCGCATAGCGTGGAAAGAAAGTACCAGATAAAAACATCATCGGAAAAACAATTACGTTGGCCAGCGGCGCAGCTTGGCGCTCATTGCGAGCCCAGCCGCCGATCGCCAGTCCTATGCCAAAAATACATAAAATGCCCAATGTGATAAAGGTCGCTAATTCAAAGTAATTGCCCACCATTTTGAAATGGAATAGCGCGGCGGCCACGCCGATCATGATACCGATCGAGAACAATCCGATGATAGCGTTAGATATAACACTGGACACAAAGAACTGCCAGACTCTCAGCGGCGTGATGTGCAGGCGCCGCAAGACCCCCTGCTTTTTCATCTCCGGGAAATAATTAACCGGGCCGAAGATACCGAGGCCAATTATTGAGAAGCCGAGCAACCCCGAAACAGTGTAGTCTAACTTAGATAATCCGCCGGTATTGGTCGAGACATTTTTGACGCTAAACGGCGGTTTAACTTTTATCAGCTGAGTGTTGACGCCATCAAGCTGCCCCTGAACCACCGAGCTAATAGTCTGCGCGGCCTGGACGTTGTTTTCGTCGAAATAAATCTGTGCCTGGCCGGCCGGCAAATTGTCTTTAACAGCACCGAAATCCGATGGCAAAACAATAGTCGCATCAATTTCACTTTTGCTCATTTTATCCTTGGCGGTTGCTAGGCTAGTAACGGTCTTGTCCACATTGAAGGATTTGTTAGTGTTAATTTCATTAATAAATTTCTGGGAGAAGGCGCTGCCCCCTTGATTGATTAAGCCGACATGAAAAGTTACGCCGCTACCTTTGCTAAGACTGCCAAAGACCAAGAGGAATATCAGTGGAAAAGCTACCGTGAAGAACAGGGCCAGCCGATCGCGGAAGTAGCGCTTAACGCTAATTTTGGCAAAAACCCAAATGGTAAATAGATTGCGTTGGTGCTGGCTCAAATCTTTATTGGACTTAGGTCTGGCGGGTTGAGCCTTTGGCTGATTTTTGCGAACCAGGCGTGAGATACGCCAGCCAATGCGCGCAATAACCAAAACCAGTACAACAACCCAGAAGATTTTCATCGGCCGAGCTCCTTGCCTGTCAGATTCAAGAAAACATCCTCAAGATTGGCTTGTTCAACTTTGCGCGCCTTTTTGAAACCCTTCTTGAGCAGCTTTTGGACCAAGTCGGCCGGCGTATCCATGGCTACGATTTTGCCTTCGTCCATGATTGCCACGCGATCGCATAGCACTTCGGCCTCTTCCATATAATGGGTCGTCAAAATGATGGTCGTGCCCTTACCTTTTTGGTTAATTTTCTGAACCAGCTCCCACAAGTTGCGCCGGGCCTTAGGGTCAAGCCCGGTCGTGGGCTCATCCATGAAGAATACCGTTGGGTTGTGGACTAGCGCGGCGGCGATCGAGAAACGTTGTTTTTGGCCGCCGCTTAAGTTCTCTATATATGAATCGGCCTTATCGTCCAGATTGACGTCCCTCAAAAGCTCGTGTGTATCAACCCGCTCGCCGTAAGCGGCGGCCTGCTGCTCCAGCAGTTCCGTCAACTTGACCTTATCCATGAACGCCGTCGATTGGGTCTGGACGCCAATCATATAGCGAATTTTCTGAGGCTGTTTTTCCACGTCGATACCGTTGATACGAGCATGGCCGCCGTCAATCTCGCGCAGGGTCTCAATCATTTCCAGGGTAGTGGTTTTGCCAGCGCCGTTGGGGCCGAGGATTCCGAAAACCTCGCCTTGAGCGACGTCAAAGCTAATACCCTTGACGACCTTGCGGCCTCCATAAGACTTCTGCAGGTTGTCGACCTCCAGGATTACGGACATACTCTTTCCACTATACACTAGGCATTTTTGGTCATAAAAATACCCGCCCAAAAGCTGAGCGGGTACTCTTATTTGTCTTAAATCGAAATTACTTGCGCTTGAGGGTCAAGAAACCGTTGCGCGGATTTTCGTTGACAACGCGGTCGTCTGGCAAATCTACGCCAGTGTCGGCTCGCTCGTCCTTAGAAAAGTAGTAAATCGTTTGTGTCTTGCCGCCGCGCAGCGTAACTGCCTTGGCGTTTAGGTAATAGGTAACACCTTTACTGTTAGTGTGCTTATAAGCCATTGCTTATTTCCCTCTCTCCGTTAATTAATTGATGTACCCCTAACATACTCTGTTAAGATTTTACTTGTCAACCCGGCCAAGCGTTCAACCAAGGAGTTACAGAGGTGAATCGCCTGAATGACCCCTGTTAGATAAACTTTTTGCGCCAAGGCCCGTCTAAGGAGTATTAAGTACAACAACACCTTAGCGAAGCAGGCTTGCGCCCTAAAGTGCTTATGCGTTAATATACGGGAGTAGTTAATTTAAAGTTAGGTGGATAAATCTTATGGAGTTTATGTCACGTGGTCAGGATCAGTCCGCAGGGACTCCTGTCCAGCAAAAGTCTCGCCGCAAGCACTTCGACTGGGAGGCCCGAGCTGTAAGGATTGAGTGGTTCATATTCACTTTCCTGGTGGCTCTAGTGCTTTTAATAGTAATTGGGTGGTCAATCTGGTCTAACGGTAGTATCGGTTATTCCGAGGCCGGCCAAGTCAAGACGGATAAATATCAAGCTGTTTTCCTTAACGGCGGTAGTACTTCCGGATCGGTAGCTTACACTACTTATTTTGGACACATCACACGCTTGAATGACAAGTATGTGATCCTCAAAGACGTCTATTATCTGACGACCGACCAAACATCGACCGGCACTGCCGCTAATCCGCAGCTAACCAAGCTCGGCTGTCAGCAGTTACACTCGCCATATGACGAGATGGTCATCAACCGCAATCAGGTCGCTTTCTGGGAGAACCTGCAGGACAATGGCAAGGTTGTTACGGCTATCAAACAGTTTATCCAGCAGAATCCAAACGGACCTAACTGTAGCCAGACCAGTAGCACAACCAGCTCTAACGCCGCAGCTACAACCCCTTAGGTTCAGGATTTAGGGCTTTAGAAAATCCCGGTTAATTTAAACCGGGATTTTTGTTTTAACCCGTTGGATTAGATACGAGCCGATGGTGCCAATTAAGAACGATGCGCTGGCCGCGAGACTCCAACCAGCCAAATCCGGACTCCAGGTGGGGCTCAAAAAATCAAACTCATAGGCAGCCACCGGGATAGCTACCGGCTGCTGACCGCCATGACTGCTGATATAATCTTGGACGCAACCGATCCGTCCACGGCCAGATATTGAAACGCTAGCTGGAATCTGAGCCTGGCAATAATTCTCGGCGACCGTGTATAAGCCGGTGTTATTGGCTTGCTGCTCAGCAGCGGTAGCTAATCGGTCGTAAGTATATTTCAACTGAATCGGCGGCTTGATGGTATTACCACCGCTGGACAGATTAGTGTTCATGTGCGCGTAAACGTAGGCTCGCAGTTTATCTAAGGACTGCTCAACGCCTTGGCCTGATTTATCAGCAGCATAAACCTGGTTGCGTAAGCCGATCATGGTTTCGTTATTACCACGCAGCGCGAAAACGCAAATTATGGCGCTTACGAGAAACAGCGCCAAGAATACTTTATATGAGGCATAGCGCGGATCGATTGCTTTTTTAATTTTAGACCAGGCCTTCATAACGTTAATGTTGGCACGCGTTGGCACGCTTGGCAACTGGAAAGCGAACGCTTAAATAGATAAACTAAGCTCATGCACATCTTCTTTTCTGGCATTGGCGGGACTGGTATCGGCCCGCTGGCGCTGATCGCTAAACAGGCTGGCTACGAGGTCAGCGGTTCGGACGCCAAAGACAGCAGCTATATCGACAGCCTGAAAAAACAGGGTGTTAGCGATATCCACATCGGCCAAACGGCCGAGGCTATCGCCAAAGTATATGCCGCCAAGCCGATTGACTGGTTTGTTTACAGTTCTGCCCTGCCAAAAACTGAGCCTGACCATCCGGAGTTGAAATTTTGTGAAACACACGGTATTAAAGCTAGCCGTCGCGATGAATTTCTTAGCCAATTGATAAGCGACAAGGGTCTGAAGCTAATCGCGGTATCCGGAACTCACGGTAAGACCACAACCACTGCCATGGCCATTTGGTTAGCCCAAAAACTTGGGGTCAAGGCAGCCTGGTCAGTTGGGGCTAAAATCAGCTTTGGCGATATGGGCCACCTGGAGGCAGACAGCGAATATTTTATTTATGAGGCAGATGAGTTCGACCGCAATTTCCTAAGTTTTTATCCCCACATGGCTCTAATCTCGGGTTTAGATTGGGACCATCCCGATATTTACCCGACCCGCGAATCTTACTTTGACGCTTTCCGGGAATTTTTGGATCAATCCGAGCGAGCCACTTTGTGGCACTCAGACGCCGAGGCATTAGCCCTGGAGCAAGATGACAAGTTTTTGATCTTAGACGATGGCGATCCGGCAATTGACCAAAAGTTGAGGTTGGTCGGGCGCGTTAACCGCCTGGATGCTTGGTTAGTCGCCCAAACCTTCGCTCGATTGCCCAATTTTCCTTTGGAAAAGAATCTAGAAATTTTGAACGATTTTCCTGGATTGTCGCGCCGCTTCGAGCAAGTCGCTCCCAATATATACAGCGATTATGCGCATACGCCGCCTAAGATCCGCGGAGCTCTCGCCACGGCACATGAAGTCGCTGGTGATAATGTCGTCGTAATCTACGAAGGCCTGCATAACACCCGCCAGCATTTTATAAAAGACGAGTTAGAGAAATTGTTTGACAACGTAAAACAGTTTTATATAGTGCCGAGTTACTTAGCGCGTGAGAATAAAGATTTGGAACTCCTGACCCCTGACAAATTACTTAACATGTTAAGTAATGAGTCAAAGCAGCACGCCGAGGCTGCCGAACTTGACGATTCGCTTGCCCGAAAAATTAAACAACACGCCGCGGCCGGCGATTTAGTCATTGCCCTGTCCGCCGGCGGTTCTGGTTCCCTCGACGAGTGGCTACGCGGAAGGTTTGCGTGAAGCTAGTTCAAGCAAATATCTATGGCGGCCGGCTAGAGAATCCACTGATGTTCTTTTTTTCCGATCAGCAACCGGACATTGCCTGCTTTCAAGAAGCGATTAGTATCAATGGCAACGGAGCAATTTTTAAGTCAATAGAGGGCTTGCAGGCTTGCTGGCAAAAGCCAACTTATCTTTTTCATTCGGCTATGTTCTCTTTCAAATTTATGACTAAGGAGGCTCATTTCGGGAATGCCATCATTTCAACCCTACCCTTCGAAAAACAAGAAACTATATTTACCAACAAAGCCCATAAAAGTGGCTTCGATTTTGATATCGATGATTATAATGTCAGAAATCTTCAGCATGTCCAGGTGTCTTTAAATGGGCAGTCTCTGCATGTTTTAAACCACCACGGACATCACATCCCGGAACATAAGAACGGGGATGCTGGTACCCTGCGGCAGATGAAACAAATCACTGAATATATTAAGAGGCTCAGTGGACCAATTATTCTGACTGGTGATTTTAACCTTACGCCAGATAGTAAATCTCTTGAGCAGATCAATAATCACTTAGAGAATCTATCTATAAAGTACGAATTGAGGACAACGCGCACCCAACTGACGCGGAAGATAGAGGTTTGCGATTATATTTTTGTTAGCAAAGAAATAGAAGTCAAAAGCTTCACCGCTTCAAACGAGCTCGTGTCCGACCATAAAGCCTTGGTCCTGGAATTTGATATCAATTAGAGCTGGCTAGAAGATTTAAGAGCAAAATAAGCGGCGGCTGCCAGGCCTAGCGCGACAATCACGGCCAGACTAATAACCAGCCAGTTGGTTTTAGACCCACGCGGCGCATGCGCGGCCTTAGCAGCAGCTGGTTGAGAAACATGGTTGTCGGCAACTTGCGCTGGTGCTTCATTTTGAACCGCTGGCATCGGGACCGAAGCGGTTTCGGTTGGGAACATTGGCTGAACGGCTGGCGAGCTAGCAGACTGCTGCTGGACCGGAATAGACTCAGCAGACATCGAGGTAGTCGGCTCTTGGGGCGGCGCAACCGGCTCAGCTGGGACTGGAGGCGCCGGAACGGGATTTGGAGTTGGCTCTGGTTCAGTAACCGGTATGCTCGGTGCAGCCGGTTGCTGAGGCAGTGTGTCAGCCTTAGCCGTCATTGTTTTATTAAAAGCCTTGGCATACGGCGGCATGATGTCATGCATTAAACCGGGCCTTGGCGCAGCGACAGAATTTGGATTCATCTTTGTTTACCCCTTTTTGTTTACCTCTTAGATTTGATCATAGTTTAGCACAAGCATTTAGACAAAACAAAGGGCGATGTTTTAATAAATTCATGACATTTGCCCAAAAACTGCGAGCCGCCGAAGTTTACTTAGTTAAGGTTGATAAAAAATTAGCGCCGGTAATAAAATCCAGCGGACCGTGCCGCCTGAAACCGCACAAAGATTATTATGGCGAGCTGGTCGGTTCCATCGTTGGCCAGCAGTTGTCGGCTAAAGCCGGCGGCACCATTTGGCGCCGGGTCTTGGCGCTGTTTGACGACAAGATGCCCACGCCTGAGCAGCTGCTCAGAATTGACGGTCAGAAACTGCGCGACGCCGGCTGTAGTTGGCCGAAAGTCGGCTACATGAAAGATTTGGCGCAGCACATTATTGACGGCCGACTCGACCTAGATCATATCAGCACCATGCCTAACGACCAGTTAATAGAACAATTGACAGCCGTCAAAGGTATCGGCGAGTGGAGCGCGCACATGTTTATGATGTTCGGCCTCGGCCGGCTGGATGTTTTGCCGGTTGGCGATCTTGGTATCCGCAAAGCCATCCAGAAACTTTATCCCATAAAAAATTCCTTAACTAGTCAAGGAATTTCTAACGGGACAAGCAAGCTACCGACTCCTGAACAGATCATCACCATCGCTAATAAAAATAAGTGGCATCCCTACGAATCGGTTGCCTGCTGGTACTTGTGGCAATCTTTAGATAATTCTCCAACCAAAGAGACACGTCATACCGTTTGAGCATAGACGTACATAAGCTTTAGTGTTATAATATCGCAACCGAGTTTCGGCTCGGAATGGTTTTCCGTCAGAAAACTCGCACCTACTATCCCCGAGGGAGGGAGTCACATGCTCCGCCGCATCTGCTTGTTTGCCTGCCTGGCGACCGTCATCGCGCTCATCAGCGCAGCGACGAGCTCCAGCGCGAACTTCAAGAACAGCATGTCACCTCAAGTGACGTGGCATCACCACTGCATCAGCACGGCGCACTTCTGCGCTGACTTCCCGTACATCACCGGAATGAAGTTCAGCTACGGGCACAGCGTCTTCGACGGCGCGACTTCGGCGACCAGGAAGTCCGATGACTGGAGCTCCGGTGTTGGTCGCAACGTCAAGACTGGCAAACCGTGCGAGGCAGTAATCGCCTCCGGGTGCCAGCAGGAGTTCTATGCGATCGACGTGTTCAAGAGCAAGTACTCGGATCCGTGGCAGGCGCTAACCGCCATCAACGGCGGCGTCACGAACCCGACGCGAACTACGTTCGACGGCAACCTGGCCGCGAAGTTCAACGACCTGTACGGCTACATCGGATACACGGTCTGGCACCGGGGCGAGGTCTACTACATCCACGCCGGCTACTACCCCGGTCCACGCAAGACCAAGCCGGCCTTCGCCACGAAGTTCTTCAGCTCGATCAAGCTCACCTGACGGACGGCCAACAGCCACCGGCCGGGACACTCCCGGCCGGTGGCACACACAACTTTTATAAAACTTAACGGTTGTCGCCCTGGGATTTGATAACGCCTCGTGATTTACGATCGAAAAGTTTGTTTAGGTTGCTTTGAGCAAGCTTGTCTAGCGATTCGCCGAGATAGAAAGTTAATGCACTCAAATACCAAAGTACATCGCCCAACTCCTTGAGCAGCTCCTGCCTGTCAGATTTACTCATTTCACCAGCCTGATTGCGCTGCAGCTTTTTGACTTTCTCGGCCACCTCGCCAGTCTCGCCGACCAAGCCTAAAACTTTATTTAAAAATGCGATTGATTGGATGTCGCCCTTGCCACCGTAGACATCAGTCGTAATGGCTTTTTTTTGATACTCGTCAAAATCCATACTAGACTTCAGTCTACGCAAATTTTAGGAGCATGGCAAAAGCTACAATTAGCCAAACCAGCGCCCAGCCAAACAGATCAGCTCCGCGGATGGACCAGCGTTTTATTCGTTCGCCAAAGTTATGCCTCAGCATCACGGCGTTAATTACCAAGACCGATGTGCCGATGAATAAGCAAAAGATACAAACGGCGTGGATGCGGTAGGTACTCTCGAACAAAAACCACAATGTGAATCCCAGCATAAATAAGGCCAAACCTTGGATGGCTAGCGCAAATTTGCGAACAAATTTAGAGCCGGTCAAACCAGCTATGCCTATCGCCAAGAAAAAGCTGAAGACGGCCAAGCCAATCGCGGCATTGGGCGGGCCGAATATAGAAGACTGATGGGCGTTAAGTACATCTGAGCAATTAAAGGTGCTATTAAAATTGCAGGAAAGTGCTACCTTAGGATTTTTTAGTAATGAGACCTTCTCGATGATCTGCCAGAGCGTGCTGGACATGCCGACTAGAGCGGCACCTGTGAGCCACCAGAACTTTTTATTCATACTTTCAATTATATAACTTTGCGCCAAGTCCGCTAGTTTCTCTCGCGCAGGCTGTTAGAATTATGTTGAAAGGATAAGCACTATGGATTGGAATCAAGTACTGGGCTGGGGCTCTCCCATCGGCCTTGGCGTTTTTCTATTTGGCTTTGGCAAATTCTTAAGAGCCACCGGCAGCAACTGGTACGCTCGCCGTAGCAAATAAAACTATTTAGTTAGTTTTCCGTCAGATAATTTGAATTGCCGGTCGGTTTTGCCGGCAATTGATAAGTCGTGCGTTACGACAATGATGGTCGTGTTCTCTTTTTTGGCCAGATAGTGCAGCAAGTCGAAAATCAGCTTGCCGGTTTCGGAATCCAGATTCCCCGTTGGCTCGTCTGCCAAAATTAATTTGGGCTGATTAGCTAAAGCCCGCGCGATAGCCACCCGCTGCTGCTCGCCACCGGACAGGCGGCCAGGTTTGCGTAGCTGTTTGTCATCAGTTAGGCCGACTTTATTTAGAAGTTCCTCGGCCCGAGTTCTACGATCAGATTTTGGAGTACCGGCAAATTCCATGGACAGCATGACATTATCAATCGCTGATAAGTTAGGAATTAGATTATAACTTTGGAAAACGAAGCCGATGCTACGAGCTCGGTATTTTATCAAGTCATGGTCGGAAAGAGCGGTTATGTTCTGGCCGGCGACCTCAATGGTACCGCTGGTCGGTTTATCCAGCGCGCCGAGTAGAGACAGCAAGGTCGTCTTGCCACTGCCGCTGGCGCCAACAATTGAAGCAAAAGCTCCGTCGCCAACCTCGAATGATACGTCGTCCACGGCATGAACGGTGGTGTCGCCAGATTTAAATGATTTAGAAAGGTTTTTGACTTTAAGCATTATTCAGCCCTCATTACTTCCGCCGGGCGGACTTTAGAAATCAGCCACGAGGCGGCGGCACTACCGATGATCGCCACCAAAAGCGCCGCGCCTAAGCCGTAAGCCAGGAGACTCCAACCGATATTGGCGTGGATGTTACGGATAGTGTTACTCACGCCGCCGCCAGTCCGGTTAAGCAGACTGCCCGTTGGCCGGCGGAAAGTCACTGAACCACTGCCGCCAGATGCGAATCTTGACGCAAAGCCGCCGCCGGCGGTAGTTGATGCGGTCGTTGATGAGGAATTGGTGCTGTTGGTTACCAACGTATTAGTGACTGGGTTGCCGCCAACCACGCCGATAATCAGGCCGATGACGGCCGCCAGAATCGTCAAGGTTAGCGCTTCGCTCATAAACTGGAACATGACTTTCATATTTGACGCGCCGATAGCTTTTAGGATGCCGATTTCGCGGCGGCGCTCACGAACAATCATGACCATGGTCAAAAAGACGATTATAGCGGCAGCTACCAGCGCGCCAATTAGACTTATTAGCGAGATACTCTGAACGTTCTTCAGTGGCTGGACAGTATTGTTGGCTTCGTCTTGCGCGCTTTGCACGTCGGCGCTCGAACCCAGATCAGTTTTTATGGTAGTGGTGGCAGTGGCTAAATTGTCGGCTGAATCCACTGCCGCTGTAGCGCTACTGACCACGTTGCCCTGGCCGCTTAATCGCTGTAGCGCCGGCAAACTGACAATAACCGTATCGTTGCCGGCCTGTGTGCCGTTTTCAGAAATCCCATAAATAGCGGCTACCGTGAGCGTTTGGCCGTAGGCTGTAAAAGTTGAGCCCGCCTTAAGGCCGTTTTTGTCGGCCATAGCATTGCTAATCATAGCGTCGTTGGTGTCTTTCGATCCGTCGATAACCGTACCGCTGATTATGGTTACGGGGTTACCGATACTAGAGTTCAGCCGGGTCGGGCTATTGGTGCCCAGGATCGTAATCGGCGGGCTAAAATTAGTCGGTAGACTGCTGTCACCGCCCGAGATAAAGAATCGCCCACCTCCGCCGCTATCACTATTTAATTTGATTGGGGACGTCAGGCTGGTTTGGGCATTGCTGCTGGCGTTTGAGTTATTAGAAAACGATGGCTGGCTTGAGCCAATGGTTGTTAGCCTGTCGGTCAGAGTTTCGGTCAGACTAGTAATATGGTTAACGTTTTTGACTTTGGCTAGCTGATCGGTAGTCAGGGCATTATTGGCCGAACTCTGCGGGTTAAAGCCGGCCGGAGAAATATTGATGGTGTTGCCAACGTTAGCTTTGACCTGGTTAATTTTTTGGCCGACAGCTTGGTGGGCTATCAACATCACCAAGGCCAGGCCAATGGAGAGACCCAGAATTAAAACAATCGAAAGCGTGCGGACTTGGTTGCGGAAAGCGTTGCGGATACCGCGATTGACGGCAGACATAAGCTAGACTCTAAGCCTACTTACTGAAAGCAAGCTGAAACTACAAACCGAGCAAATGATAGACCAAGAATGCCGGCCAGACCAAAGCTTTTAGTAGAGCCGTAACGCTTGGCCATAGACCTGTCGTAGTGTGCAGGTAATATACGGCCGCGCCGATTATACCTAGACCGTATCCGGGCATTGGGCCGCCGCGGCTTTTGTTTTCTTTCCATTTTTTCATTAGTGTCCTCCTGTTTTTATTGTACGCCCAAATCCGAAACGTTTATGCTTGCACTGACCGAATAAGCCAGCGCATGATTAGCTTATGAAAGAGGTGACCTTTCGCCTGTTCCCCGAACTACGCTTAGAAGAGTCGGGCGATACCCGACCGCTTGATTTAGGCAGAGTTTCAATCGCCGGTTTTACAGACATCCCGACCCACCACTACGAAAGAGATGTCTGGCCGCATCCACTGTTCTTGCTAGACGGCGAAGAAGCACCCGCGCCGCCTAAAGCAAAGGTCGATGGCACCCATTTCTACTGGACCCTTTACGAGAATACCTTGAAACCTCGACCGTCGGAATTTTCAAAAATAGTCAAAGAGAATGGTGGCTACATAGTCAAGAGACCGGCAGACGCTCACGAAGGCGTAATTATTAACGCCTATATGTTTGCCAAGCCAGTGGTTTACAATCAACGGAAGTTTGATAACGCCGTCCGGAAATTTGAAGAGTTTCTGGACCCAGACTAAGCCGTTTAAGGTTTTCTGGACGCGAAGCGATATAATTCAGATGTGACAGATGTTAAAAACATAGACACCGATTCGCTCGACAAAAACTCGACCAAGCAACTGAACCGGCTGAGAGCCGCCGTGTTGGGCGCCGATGACGGAATCGTTTCTATTGCCGGGTTGGTTGTTGGCGTAGCCGGAGCTACCAATAGCCGGACGCCGATTTTGACCGCCGGGCTGGCCGGTCTGGTCGCCGGGATGTTATCTATGGCCGCGGGCGAATACGTATCGGTCAGCAGTCAGCGCGATACCGAGCGGGCCATGATCAAAAAAGAAAAATTCGAGCTGGACCATTACCCTGACGAGGAGTTGGACGAGCTGGCCCAGATTTATATCTCCAAAGGCCTTTCGGCCAAGACCGCGAAAGAAGTTGCCAAAGAGCTGTCTCAAAAAGATCCCTATGCCGCTCATCTGGATGCCGAGCTAGCCATCGACCCGAACGATTTGGCCAACCCTTGGCAAGCGGCCATTGCATCGGCGGCAGCCTACCTGGGCGGCGCCGTTTTACCAATGGCGGCAATTTTGATTCCACCTGCCGCCAGTCGTATTCCTATTACTTTCGTCAGCGTCATCCTAGCGCTGGTGATAACCGGCGCGATAAGCGCTCGGTTCGGCAAAGCTCCCGTTAAACACGCGGTCCTACGCGTGGCCGTAGGCGGCGCTTTGGCTATGCTGATTACCTATGGTATTGGCCGCCTGGTCGGCGCTAATATATAAAAACATATTAAATACTTAACTAGTTAAGTATTCCCTGTCTAGGTGTCTAAGCGTATACTTTCGGTATGGGTGATGAAGAAACCGGTCCGCCAAATCCTGAAGTATCACGAGAGCCTGTCGAAATAAAATTCGGCGACGTTGTTCAGTTTTTTAGCGATGGTAAACCGGTAGATAGCCTCTTTGTGATTACGGATCCAGGCAACGAGACGGACACTCACGCCAGCAAAATCTTGGAGGATAAAATCGGAGAAGAACATCTAGCCCCGGAGGGGACGTTAGATTTTCCACTAGAACTAGTCGGCAGTAGCTGGCCGCTTGAAAAAATTATCGACGGAGCCGTGCGGCACTACCGTAGGGAGGACAGAACTGAAATACCCGGAATTCGGGAAGCATATACAAAGTCGTTCACAGCATACTCGCAAAAGCCACCCGTCATGTACCGTGGTGGCGCCTAATTACCTCCAAAATTTAGGTTATTTAAGCAACCGCTTATGCTTTGGACCAACGATAACTTGAGCTATTATTCCCCGCATGGAAGCCCCTCAGTTTTCGAACGAATATAATTCGTACCGCCAAGAGTTGGCTCGGCAAATTCTAAAATCAATCCAGCCCTATTTACATCCCATCTTGGGCGAAGAGCACCGCATTAGTTTGTTTAATAAAACAGTCCCAGAACACAATTTTGCCCACCAAATGCAGATTATGCGGTCTGAGAGCGGAGCAACCGTGCGGTACAAGACACATACGCCCATGTACCTGCGGGATCATTTATTTTCTTTCGACACCGCCATATTTGGAGATGTTGCCTATTGGCAAACGACCATGAGTAGAGATCCCGAAGTAACCATACCGTCCTTAGGACTTACAGGCATAGAGCAAATAGCCCAAAACGGGCAAGCCCTTAGCGAGCTGGCCTTTGTATCGAAACAGATAATTAGACCCGAGCTACCTTCTGCCTGGTACCAATACTTATAGGTTTTTGAGTGTATAATCCGTTGTATGAAAATAAAAAGCTATTGGTTTTTGCTTGGGCTGATCGGTATCGCAATTGTGATAGTATCTTTCCTTTCCGCCGTGGTGACCACAACCGGAGCCTTCGGCGCCGACCCGGGAAAGCCGGTTAACCGGATTGATTTTGTACTAATAGCTGCCGGCTTGGTGATACAAGCATTCAGTTTTTACAAAGCCAGAAAACTAAAGAGCCAGTAGCCACCGGGAATTTAGGTTTTTGAGGGTATATTTCGAGTGATTAACGAGAAATATATGATGAGCCCCAGAAAGCCAGTCATTTAAAGAGACAAGGACTTTCCGGGGGCGAAGCTATATAATCTGTTTATGGTTAAACGTGACCAAAAAGGTTTTGGCCATCTTGGCCTACTGCTTGTGGCAGTGGTTATAGCGATAGTGGGCTTGGCTGGCTGGAAAGTTTACCAGGCCAACAAGCCGCTCCCAAAACAAAGTGCATCCGGAAAAGTTGTTAGTTATAACCAAACGGAATCACGAGCCTTAACCAGCGGTAACTGTAGCGGG
>CAZETJ010000001.1:0-127176 GCA_964514575.1 uncultured Candidatus Saccharibacteria bacterium | reverse complement strand
TTTATTTTTACTTTACAAATACATTTAAGCATAAACGTCTTAAAAAGTCAACCCTGCCCGGAATTTAGGTTTTTGAGTAGTCGCTTATGGTTGCAAAACATTCCTGTAGGTAGATAATCACTTCTTATATGAATAGGTTGGCATCGGACTCAAAAGTTGATCATCTGAGCAGGCGAGAAGCTATTGACCTGACTATAGGTTTAGGGCATCTAGCGATACTTGACGATGAGTGGAGTCCGTTTAGCCTTGATTATATTCTGAGGCACGAGGGTCGGGACCTGCCACTGTCAATGGAAGAAAAAATAGATGCCCTGAAAGCGAAATTAGGTCCTTTTGTGGGGAGACTGGCCACCGCCAAATCACGTTTTATGGTGTTTGAAATGGAAGACAGGTGGCAAGAGATTGCTAGCCCACAGGCTCCAATCGTTGCCAAAGGATCAATTGAGGGTATAGAGAGTCACGTTGTAGCAGTACGGAAGTTCTATGAATTGGGTTCAAGAACCAAGGAACTTACTCCGGACAGACCAGACCTATGGAAGCCGGGCTTCAGAACTGGAATCGTCCTAAACACTGTTGAGAGAGTAAATTCTCCCGACTCGGTTATAAGTGAGGCTATCCCCCCGGCCGATAGAGTACTAATCCCAGTAGCCGTTTTTCCAGGAAGCCCCGAGCATTTCAACGGTTTATGGTCTAACCAACTACTGGGCGTATAAATAATTAACTAGTTAAGTATTCCCTGTCCTGTTATTTTTGTTGCGTCCGGGCATCTGGCGAGCCTGAGCAAGCTCGTCAAAAGCACTAACTATCAGGCGAGGACTGTTTGAGGCTTTAGCCGAGTTCCGCAGGCTGTTGTGCGCTTTGACTTCTTATGCTTGCGTCAAGCGAGCCAGCCGCCCGGGAGTTTTACGACACTTTGGCGGTCCAAAGTGTCAAATTTATAAACGAAATTTAGCAGTGGGGCTTTGGGCCTTCGGTGGAACCATGGAAGCAATGAGGAAATGGCTGATACTTGCTCCAGTCAAAAGGCTTGTGGGAACTTTGTATGGCGAACGCTATGCACACCAAAATAGCTACAACCGACACGATAATTCTCCAATACATCGTGAAGAATTTGCGAAAGCACGTCATGGAGTCAGGCGGTTGATGTCTCGGGGGAACAAAATGGCTTCTTTAATGTTGGCCAGGCCAACAGTTTTTTCGACCAAGCGGTCGATGCCGTAGCCACAGCCGCCGTGCGGCGGCAAACCATATTTGAAAGCTTCCAAATAATATTTGTAGCCGGGATGCTCCGGATCCAAGCCGGCGTCTTTCATTTGTTTGACCAGTTTATCATGATTAACTTCGCGCTCCGGGCAGGTAGCGATCTCTAGCCCGCGGAAAAGCAGGTCGGCCCACATAACGGTTTTGCCATCGTCGCTGAGCTTGTGATAAAACTTCATGGCCTGCTTTGGAAAGTTGGTGACAAACACAGCTTCGCAGCCCTGCTCTTTTTTGGCATGCTCGCAGATCCACTTTTCCTCGTCGGGCAGCAAATCTTTTTCATCAGTCACGTCCGTGCCGGTGGCTTTGGTGTAAAGTTCGTGAACCTCGGCGACCGTGTAGTGCGGAAATTCTTTTTTGAGCACCAGCTCCGGCGCGTTCCAGCTTTTAAGCTCATCGGCGTAATCTTTATAAACTTTAGTCAGGGCATCGTAAGTCATGTCTTGGACCATGCCCAAAACTTCGTCGTGGTTTTTGATAAAGCCCATTTCAATATCCAGCATGGTGACTTCCGATACGTGGCGGGTAGTGGCGCTGGGCTCGGCGCGGTAAGCCGGCCCGATTTCGTAAACGCGCTCAAAAGCGCCGACCATCATCTGCTTATAAAGCTGTGGGCTTTGAGCCAAGAATGCATCTTTCTCAAAATAGCCGACTTTGAAGACTTCGGCGCCGCCTTCTGTTGGTTGGGCTATTAGTTTGGGCGTTTGGATCTCTACAAATTCGTGCTCGGTCAAAAATTCGCGAATATTTCGCACCAGCGCCGCCCGGATTTTGAAAATTTTCTGCTCCTGCGGACTACGCAGACCCAGGTGACGGGTATCAAAAAGTGTGTCCAGGTTTTCGGACTTGTGGCTAAGCGGTTTATCAATTTCTATCGGCGGCTCATCCGTCACTGGCACCATGACTTCAATTTTGGCATCGTGCAGTTCTGCCCCGCCCGGTGCCCGCTCTTCCGCCACGGCTTTGCCGGTAATCGCCACGACTGTACCGATTTGCATGCCGCGCAATTTTTCGACTTCTTTATCATCCGTCAGAACGATTTGCGTCAGGCCGCCGCGGTCGCGAACGACGATAAAGTTAATACCACCAATTAGCCGCTTTTTATGCAGCCAGCCCTGGATGGTAATTTCTTTGCCGACGTGTTTTGCCACATCGCGCGAGAGTACGCGTTCCATCGGTGTTATTTTAACAGTTAATTGTCGAGTGAGGTAGGTCTGGCTACATAGCCCAGAGCATTGAAGAGTTTATGAAGGCGTGATTCTTGAGGAGGCAGTTCGGCCAAGGTAGCCTCGAAAGCTGGTATTAATATTTCCAGCGCCTGCCGGCTAGTGTTGGCCGCAATAGCCGGCTCAAGTTCTGGAATTTCTTTTTCGTCTTCTGAATTGTCGTGGGGCTGTAGCTCGACGGTCCGGCTCCAGGACCTTGCGCTATTAGCTACCCTGTACGAGACGACTGTTTTCCGGTGCATATCAAACCTAAAGTCGGGCTTCACCGGCCATGAAACGCCCAAATAGAGCTCGCCCTCACGGTCGACTTGGACGTGTATAAAAGATGGGTCGGTTTTTATGGGCTGATCGGCAGGTACGCGGCGTTGCTCTTCTGTCGGCGCACGATGCTGGACTGAAGCCGAAACGCGGTTGTGATAGTCATGGTTAGGCTTTTGTACGGCCATGATCTGGTCCACCTGTCCGAGCGATTGAATCGCCAGACCGGCGTACACCGTCATATCCGTTTCGTCCATATAGCGGAAAAAGTCTCGCTTAAAAATAACTGCTGGATCAAGGCCTTGGATACCTTTTAACTTATCAATCAGCTGTTCCGGCGACAGCTTTGGCTGATTAGACGAATTCTCAAATATTGATAATCTCATTCACCGCCTCAAGACAAATTGGAAGCAAGTATAAAGACACCGGCTGGCTGGCGCAAGCATAAGTTTTACTACTTTTTGGTCAGACCAGCGACGGCGTGCAGGTCATCGTAACCATCGAACTCATCAGCAATTTTTGGTCCGAAGACTTTTTCTAGAATATTGTTCAGGGTAATCACGCCCGTTATTTCCTCGAAGTTATTGACTACCACCAAAAGATGGTGCTGGTGTTTGGTTACGGCGTCCAATGCCTGGTGCAAGTCGCAGGACTCATTAATAAAGGCGGCGCCACGCTTGGCGATATCTATGGCTCGGCCGCCCTTTTCTAGGTTTTTGAGCAGTTCCGGCAACGCCAGCGTACCGACAATCTTGGGAGCGGTTTCTTTGGCCGAGCCGCGGACAACCGGAAAGAAAGTAAAGCCAGTGGCGTGCAGCTCGTCCATCAATTTTGGACCGACGGTTTCGTTCTCGCCAACAAAGCGGATGGACTTGCGCGGTGTCATACAGCTGGCAACCAACTGGTCGCCAAACGTCAGAGCCCCGAAAGCCATCTTGAGGTCAGTTTCGGAAATTCGGCTGTCAGCTAGATGGTTTTGGTAGTTAAGTAATTCAAGCAGGTCGTCTTTGTCATAAAGCGTGTTTTGCTGGAATCTGGAAGTTTTTGAAAATAACGCGGCTATTGGACCCAAGACTGGCCTCAAAAAGTAAAGCCGTTTGAAGAAAATTCCGTGTTCCGACTCGAAGGCCGTCAGTCTCCAGAGCCAACCGTCATAAGCCGGGTCTGGCAAAAAGAAAAGCAACCAAGCTCCGACCAGTATTGCCAACGCGCCAGCCCACCAGTTGAACCTAACTGACCAAATAACAACAACTGAGCTACTAGCGGCGCCCAACAAAAATAGAAAGGCATCTAGAGCGAGCCCTTGAGAGGCTATGTGATAAATCGACAAAGCATTTTTACTATGCTCTCGAGCGCGCCTTTTTAATTCCACCAGTGGCAAAAGGTGATAAACACGGTAAAGCAAAATAACCTTTACGTAAATGGCGACTAGCAGAACAAACACAACCCACATACTCTTTACACTTTAGCACGAGCGCCTTGGCGGCGAGACAGTATGTTAGACTAATTCCAGAAAAGGGAGATTGACCCCACAAACTTTCTGAATGAACTACGTCTATATTTTGGTCAGCAAAAAAGACAAGAAGCTCTACATCGGATGTACGGATAACCTCGAAAGACGTTTTAGCGAGCATAACAAAGGACAAGTAGATTCAACGAAGAGAAGGAGACCTTTCAAATTGATTTTTTACGAGGCATTTATAAGTAAATCGGATGCATTTGCCAGGGAGCAATGGTTTAAGACAGGTTTCGGGTATAATCACATTAGGAAAATGCTCGCTAAAACATTAGAAAGTTTTGAGGGGTAAATGGATAAGCGGTTCTTAGGAATTCTGGTGGGAATCGTCATTATTTTTGCCGGCATCTTTGCTATTACTCAGCACTCATCTAATAACAGCGGAGCTACGACCAACAACTCTCAGCCGACCAACCACGTGGAAGGCCTAGGCCAAAAAGGCGTCACACTGATCGAGTATGGCGACTTTGAGTGTCCGGTCTGCGCCGATTACTACCCGATTGTCAAACAAGTAGCAGCTCAGTTTAACGATCAAATTTACTACCAATTCCGGAACCTGCCCTTAAGTACCATCCACCCCAACGCTTTTGCCGCCGCCCGGGCTGCCGAAGCTGCCGGCCTCCAGGGCAAGTACTGGCAAATGCACGACGCGCTTTACGTCAACCAGAGCAGCTGGGCCAGCTCCTCTGATCCCAAGTCGACTTTTGATGTTTATGCCAAAAACCTGAGCCTGAATGTCAGCCAATTTGATAGCGACTATGCCTCCAGCAAGGTCAATGATGCCATCAACGCTGATGTCTCGGCATTCCTGAAAACTGGCCAGCAGCAAGCTACGCCGACTTTCTTTTTGGATGGTAAATTCGTAGGTAACAGCCAGCTAATCGATAGTTCCGGCCAAGTCAGCGTCGCTAAATTCGCCTCCGTCATCAACGCTGAAATCACCGCCAAAAACAAATAGTCTCCAAGCTTAAGCGCTTATTGTCTTTTAGGGGCGGACCGATATAAGATATAGCTCAATGGAGCCTAACAAAAAGCGTAGTGAAAATTTGGTTGGCAGAATCACCAAAATGCCAGGTGAGGTTTTTGACCAAGGAGTCGCCATTGGCGAGCAACTCAGCCATAGCCTACCGCCAACCAGAGTGGCTAGAAAAGGCCGAGACTACTGGCACATGCTTGGGCCGGGGCTAACAACCGGTGCATCCGATGACGACCCATCCGGTATTGCCACCTACTCGCAGGCAGGCGCCCAATATGGCTTTGGGCTGCTATGGTTGGCCGCTTTTACTTTTCCGTTGATGGCGATTGTGCAAGAAATGTGCGCTCGTATCGGCCTGGTGACCGGCCGCGGCTTAGCCGGCACAATCCGGACCCATTTTTCTAAAAAAGTTTTATATCTTTGTACTACCCTACTGTTTGCGGCCAATGCTTTTAACATCGGCGCCGATTTAGGAGCCATGGCTAAAGGCATACAGCTACTGCGCCCTAGCCTTGATTTTTCGATGCTGGTAATCGGCTTTACGCTGCTGACGGCGCTACTTCAAATTTTTACTCCGTATGCCCGCTACGCTAGATACCTTAAATGGTTGGCGATGGTACTTTTTGCCTACATTGCCTCGGCACTACTAGCTCATCTAAATTGGAGCGATGTTGCTAGGCACGCGGTTGTCCCCCACGTTAGCTTTAATAAAACTCAGCTCCTACTGATTTGCGGAATCCTGGGCACTACCATTTCGCCATATTTATTTTTCTGGCAGACTTCCCAGGAAGTTGAAGAGGAAATTTTGCAAGGCAAAACGAATATTCCGATGCGCCAGGCCACTCATCGTAAAGACGTACGCAGCATGCGGATTGATGTCTGGAGCGGCATGCTTCTATCTAACCTGGTGATGTTCTTTATTATTGCGGCTTGCGGGGCTCTGCTGTTCACCCACGGGATAACTAATATTAAATCGGCCGCCCAAGCCGCCGAAGCACTTAGGCCTTTTGCTGGTAACGCAACCTATCTATTGTTTGCGATTGGCATCATTGGCACCGGCCTGCTGGCCATTCCGGTGCTGGCCGGCTCAAGCTCCTATGCCCTAGCGGAAAGCTTTAAGCAGCGCGAAGGTTTATACCGCAAGTTTAAACAAGCTCACGCTTTTTACGGCACCATTATCGTCTCAATGTTAGTCGGTTTAGGCCTGAACTTCATCGGGCTCGACCCGATTAAGGCGCTTATTTACGCCGCCATTGCTAACGGCATTGTAGCGCCAGTAGTTTTGGTATTGATTGTTTTGATTAGCAGCAACCGCCGCATCATGGGTGACTGGACTAATCGCCGATCGACTACAGCCTTGGGCTGGGGAGTGACTGGCCTAATGGGAATTGCCGGCCTGGCGGCTATCTGGTCGTTTTTCTAAGAGTTTCGACTAACCAAGCCTGCCGCCCTTGTTATTTATCCTGAGGCTTTTTCCTGAGCTACGGCTTTGGTTAGTCTGTCCGGAAATTCTTTAGCCCAAGCGGCTAGGTTGTCGCAGCCAAAAAGACTAGTTGGCTGCGAGTTGTGCTCAGCAATAACTTTTCCAGACTTATCTTTTTCTTGAACGACTGCCTCAACAATAAATTTATACGGTGCTAGTTTTGCACCAGCACTCTGGGCTTCTTTTAAGCCCGCTAAAGAACTCGGGAAGTTGGATGCCCACGCCGCCAGTTGATCGGTGCTAAAAAGCTGAACCGGCTCAGAAGATACTTCGCCCAAAACTTGGCCATCTTTTGCTATTTGCTGCACAACAGCTTGGACGATGAACTTGTATGGGAGTAATCTATTTGACATATTTCTTCTTTCTATCATGGAAGTTGGTATCCGGTAACCCACGCAATGTGGTGGCCGCCCGCATCGGGACCCGAGGCGTTGACGCTAATGAAATCGCCTGGCGATAACGGTTGTGCGCCGTTGAAAGCGGTGTTTGCTTTGTCAGCTACCGCCGTGGCTGGGCCGAGCCGATTGGTCGGGCCAACACTGCCACCGGAGGGCACAACGTTCAGGTAATAATTGAGGCTCCCGCCTGTGTTATTGCAAACTTGTACTGATGAACTCATCGATGTAACAAACTCAGCTCCTTGAATGAACGCAACTGTTTTGCCCGCAGGACAGGTGTAGAGCAGATTGTCGCCAGAAGCGAGTCCTAGTTTTCGAGCCGTGAATAGTCGCGTATCGTCTGCGTCGAACTCCCATACACCGCCGCGAACATTGAGGCCGGCGGTCGTTGCCGTGTTGCAGGCGAATGTTTCCCCGGCGCCAAGCACTATCGCGGTTGTCATGCTCGATGACCCGGCGGCACCATCGGCAGCGGTCACGTTGGCTCCAACACGGTAATAGGTACCGCTAACCTTGATCTCAGGGAAGTAGACGATACTGCCGCCGGAACCTGCGATGTTGTAAAGCGTCTGAACACGATCAACGAGAGCCTGGCGACCTACCGGGACAGTGTAGAGATCGTGATCACCAGTGCCTAGGTTCGAGCCAAAGATCGGAACGTACTTGGCATTTTTGAGTCCGGGCGCTCCGCCAGGGAACGTGCCCCCGATTTGTTTCCAGGTGCCGGGTGTACCACCACTCACGCAGACCCACAATGCGCCTGACTGATCGACAACGAAATCGCCGGCCGCAAACGTACCGGTAGCTGGAGCGCCGGATGCCGTCGCGCCGACGTAACGCGACGCCGCTGTCGCACCGGTCAGACCCGCGACTGTGAGAGCCTTCTTCGCGGTCACTGTCTGGTCGCTTGAGATGATCAGCGCGTCGACGGGCGTGGCTGTGCCATTTGGGGTTGTTGCGAAATGCAGCTCACCACCCTGACTATAAGACACGCCGCCGTTGAACTTGTTGTCCTCGGTGGCCTTGGCGTATATCTGTGCGCTGTCATTATGGAACGCACCACCTTGCGTCACGCCGACCGTACCACCCTGCGGAGTGAACGAGCCTTGCCAGCGAATCACACCTAAGGTCGTGCCGCTAGGGATACCGGCTAGGCCGCCAGCAACGCCCGGATATATATTGTCAGGCCCAGCACGAGCGATAATTACATCCGGCGGATCGCCGAACTCGACAAAAGCGGCTGAGCGTGTGTAGATGCGCCTGGTCTCTTGGTGATACATAAAGTCGGGGATGGATCCCTGTTGGAAGATGTTGCCTTGACGCGTAAAAAGGAAGTCGTTGGGCCCAAAGAGGACATTTCCATACTCGTCGATCTCAAAAACATTCGTGCCAACTGGAATGTCTGCGCGCGGCAGTGACTGAAAGGTTCGCGTGACTAGAACGTGGTTCTTCCACAGCATCGACCCGGCTGTATTGAAGCGCAGTCGTTCGGTGGTAGAGGTTTTGAGTATGATATCGCCGGCACCAGATGCGTCCGAGTCGGAGGCAATCGTGACATCACCCGGAAAAGTCAGCGAACTGCTATCTAGAGTTCCGTCAGTATTGTGAGAGACTTCGAGGAAGGAGTTTAATATATCACCCCAGGTGCCATCGTCAGAGCCAGGTATTGGTAGTCTAGCCATATGTGTTTATCTTTATCAAAAGCTCCTCGCCACTCCTTAAAAGCTTAAGGCTATTATACAAGAAGTTTGGTTAAAGTTTTAGGCTCGATTCGCAGATTGCTATTTCACCTGGAAGGCGCGCATTGTGGGCGCTCCGGTGTAGGCGACCTGTACGTAGTCTCCCGGGTCAACGTCGATAGTCGCTCCAGTTATGAAACCCGTGTCTCGGTATGTGCTACCGTCGTTCGACCACTGGATATCCGAAACAGTGCCGCCGAAGATCAGCAGCTTTGCCCGATAGCCAAGCAGGTTCTGCCAGATAAATGGCGAGCCATTCGGAGTAATAACGATTGTTGAATATGGGTAGATGTGGCCTTTTATACGTACGGCGTTAACGAACGCCGCATTCGACGTACCGGTCGCCTCGAACTGAATATCAGCCGCACTGCTTGGAAACTTACGGAAATCGCAGTCCTCTAAAACTAGCTGTCCATCAATGGCAAGTAGGTTTTGGCCCTCGATTCCGACCCCGACCGGCTGCGTATCGTCGGAACCGTAGTTGATGATACCCCCGCGCCGCAAAACACCTCGCAAGGTCACAATGTCCGGCGACCCGGAACCTAGGTTGATCATCCGCTGATGTCCATTGCCGCCGCCAGTTGTGCTTGGCGAGAACCATAGGCCGTCGGCAGTAAGAGAAACTGGATGGCTGCCGGTTGAACCGACCCAAATCCAAAACAAGCGACGTTGCGAAGTCACGGTGCCTGCCGTGATGACTTGGATGTTTTCCAGCCGAATCTTCGCATTGTCGGTGGCGGGGAAAAGATATATTGCAGCAACAAACCTGAGCGTTCCCCCAGCGTAGGTGTCCGCAATAGCGTCAGCGACGATAGTGAAATCGCGCACAGTGATGCTCTGAATCTGCCAAAGACTCAGGATTGCCAAGCCAAGCATATTTCCGGTGCCGTCCCCCAATTGAGATTGCTTGGTGTGCCACTCACAGTCTGAAATAACGATGTGCCCAAACGGGGTGTCTGTATTCAGCGTTGGAAGACAGAAACCGTTCTGCGACTGAATCGGTGGACATTCATTTCCAACGAGATTTACTATTGCTGCTTTGCAACCACGAACGACGTAAAGCTGAGAATTGACATCTTGTACAGCCCGGAAGTTGCGAAGAAGAAAACCTTTTGACCAGTAATCAGATGCGATACAACCATCTACTATCGCAAACATCATCGAATCAACTTCGTAGCCTGTGTCACCCGTGTTGTAGCCCTCGCAGTCGCGGATGACACAGCTCCCGCCAAAGCCGAAACCACCTATATGCACATGCACGTCGCCGCGCAGCGTCGTCGTGTTGTTGAGGCTGAGCGTGTCGTGTTTAATGCGATACACCTTGACACGATCCACGAACACTTCACAGGAGCGACCATTTACAACCAACCCGCCGACAAAAACGCCATAGTTTCCGCCCCCGAAATCGCAGTCCTCGATAAGGATGTCGGTAACGTTGGTCTGCGCTTCGCCAGCATCCGTATGGTAGCTGATGATTTCTACGTTTCGGTTGATCGCACCGGTACCTGCGTTCGTTGGGACGTTGATTGTCTTGATCCGGCGGATGATGATGTGGTTCCAGTTGATCCGGAACGAGGTGGATGCGCCGAGTACGACGGGAGCACCGAGGGCCGGGTTCACGTTGTTGCGATCAATGATGAAATCGGAGACTTCGAAGTTCTGGAACGTGTCACCAGGAGCGGTACGGTTAACATCAAGGAAGGTCGGAGCGGTCGCGGAGAGTCTAACAGTCGCCCCGTTGCCACGGATTAGCAACTTGCTGCTGATGTTCTTCGGAATAAGGGGCGTGGTAGTCCAAGGGAAGATGTTCCCATCGTTGCGGAATTCGATGAAGCCCCCTGCAGCAGGCAGAGCGCTAAAGATCGTCTGAAGAACGGCTCCACCGTCAACGTTAGAAGCAATCTGCGCACCCGTTTTGTCGTACGCTTTTACGGTCGTACCGTCGCTAGTTAGCCGATAGGCACTAATAAAAGACGGGGATGTGTGCTTCGCCCCGCCCGATGCCGCGTCGAACACGACCGGGTCGCCGTCGGCCGCGCCGGCTAGGTTCACATCCGTCGCATCCTGGATTCTGGCTATAGCTCCTAGGTTGGTTCTGGCAGTGGGGGCGCTAGTGGCTCCAGTCCCACCTTTGGAAACGGGAAGAGTTTTTTGGGTGCCGTCAGAGTTATGTTCGACTTCAAGGAAAGAATTGAGGATATCTCCCCAAGTGCCGTCGTCAGAACCAGGTATTGGTAGTCTAGCCATTGTTTGTCTTTAAAAAATCTCCCTCATCACTCTTTAGCGCTTGAGGTTATTATACTAGAGATTTGGTTGATTTAAGAGTGAGCGTCAAGTTGTTTACGGCGAAGCCGCCGGCGAATAAACATTATAACTAGGATAGCAATGAGTATGATCGCCCCCCAGAGCCACGGGTAGCTAGCCGCAGCCGGTTGCAAAGCGGTCGTAGTCGTTTTACCGCTCAAGCCAGAGGTGCTTAAAGTAGAGGAACCGCTTACGCACTGACCAGAATATTGACAGGCACCGTAATTGCCTCCACCGTAAACATCAGCTACTGACCATTGTTGCACGTACTTAATCCCCTTGCCTTATACCGCTTACGATAATATTATATATCTATAGGTCTTGGTGGAAAAATAGTTAACAAGGCAGGACAAATAAAGTTATGGCAACATTTGGTCTTCTAGATATCGGTACCCCTGAACTATTAATCGTCCTAGTGATACTGCTGCTATTATTTGGCAGTAAAAAATTGCCGGAGTTAAGCCGAAGTATCGGCCAATCGTTGCACGAATTGCGCAAGGGCATGAGTAGCGATGTTAATGAAAATAACAAAAATGAGAGCGACAAACCCAAATCCAGCCAACAGCCACCAGCCGCACCTAAAGCTTGATCTAAAACGACCGTTTTTAGAGCATGTTCATGAGTTGCGGAAGCGCTTATATTACATTGCTGTTTCCGTAGCGAGCTTTACTTTGGCTGGTTATTTTATTCAGCAGCAAATCATCGCCTGGTTGCTCAAACCGTCACACGGTCAGCAATTTATTTACACGACGCCTGGTGGTGGCCTAAACTTTCTTTTCCAGGTATGCCTTTACTTTGGCATAGCTCTTAGCATTCCAGTAATTGTCTACCAAGTTGTCCGCTATCTTGAACCTCTACTGGCTAGTCATACAAAAAGATTGATCTTCCACTACAGTTTTTACTCCGTCGTACTGGCAATAGCTGGCGGTGCTTTTGGCTACTATTTAGGCCTGCCGCTACTGCTACATTTTCTATCGCATCAATTTACGAGCGTCCAAATTAGACCTCTTCTGACCATCCAAGAATATATGTCCTTTATCACTGTATATCTACTAGGATCGGTACTGCTATTCCAGCTGCCGCTTATAATTTCTTTTATTAACCGCATTAAGCCGCTCCGCCCTAGACGGCTCTTGTCGTTTGAACGCTACGTAATTGCTTTTGCTTTTATTGCCTCGGCGATTATGGCACCAACCACCGATATCCTAAATATGCTCTTTTTCGCTCTGCCGATTTTAGTGATGTACCAACTGTCGGTCCTGGCTGTCTACTTGCGAAACCGACGACATGGCGAATCTCGGGTTGAAGTTATCGCCGCTCAGGAAACCGTCATTCCGCCGACAACTGAAAATGTAATTCTAAAGCCCGATATAACGCTCAGGCCCACGCCGCTGGCCTGGGATATTGTGCGCCCTGTCCAACAATCATAAGCACTATGCTATAATCCGAAGCAACATGAATCAGCTTAATAAAATCCAAGAAAAGGAAGTTACTCGCAAAGAGTTCTTGGCTATATTAGGTACTGGCCTAGTTTCTATTTTGGGTTTTTCTACAATCTTAAAGCTCTTGGGACATAAGGGTTTTGGCTCCGACCATCAATCACGCCGCGGCTACGGCGGTGGTCCTTACGGCGCATAAGATTCACATCAGCGCTAGCGTTTAGCTATACTGTAGCTAAACGTGGACAACATTTTCCCTGGCCTGAGTTTAGTCATCGTCATCGCGGCTCTTGTGGCTTTAGTTATGCGCTTGATCAAGCAGCCACTGCTGATTGGTTATATTCTGACTGGTATTCTGGTCGGCCCAAGCGTTTTACATTTGGCTAAGTCGCCTTCGACGCTGACACTTTTTTCTGATATCGGTATCGCCCTACTGCTTTTCATCATCGGCTTGGGGTTAAACCCAAGAATTATTAAAGAGGTCGGTCGAACGGCCGTCATGGTCGGGGTCAGCCAAGTGGCCTTTATAACGTTGCTGGGCTGGATTGTCGGCCGCACCTTTGGAATGTCCGGCAACGGTGCGATTTTCCTCGGCGCCAGCTTAGCCATTTCTAGCACAATCATCATCCTAAAGCTGCTTAGCGATAAAAAGGAACAGGGACGGCTGTACGGCAAAATAGCCGTCAGCGTATCTTTAGTCCAAGATATTATAGCCATCGCTCTAGTGGTGGTGACGTCGGCTGGGCACAATCAGAGCTTAGCCCTTGGTTCGTTAGTTGGCTTGACATTCAAGGCGCTGGTTATCGGCGGATTGATTTACTGGGTCAGCGATAGGTTTTTGCCACGCTGGCATAACTTGATTGCCGGCAGCCAGGAATTTTTGTTTCTGTTTGCAATCGCCTGGGGACTAGGCAGCGCCGCGCTATTTTCTAAGATCGGCCTGTCTAGCGAAATCGGCGCACTGCTAGCCGGTATTTGCTTGGCCTCCCTACCCTCGGCTCAAGAAATCAGCGCCCGATTGCGGCCGCTGCGCGATTTCTTTTTGATAGTCTTCTTTATCTCGCTTGGTTCTAACTTGAGTTTCTCCAGTCTGCACTCTATGGTCGGGTTGTTGATCGCCGGCGTAGCCGTTGCTGTGATTATCAAACCGCTGGTCGCCATGATTGTTATGGGCATTTTGGGCTATACCAAGCGCACTAGCTTTAAAGCCGCTATTTCGCTGGCCCAAGTCAGTGAGTTTTCTATCGTCTTGATAATCTTGGGCCAGAGCAAAGGCTTGATTTCATCACAAGTGGTTTCAGTGATTGTCTTTATAACTCTAATTAGTATCGCTGCTTCTACCTACATGATCACTTTCAGCGATAAGTTATTTAAACTGTTCGACAAGCAACTTGATATGTTTGAGCGCAAAAAGGCTTCGCGCGAACCTTTGCCGGAACCGGATTACGAACTAGTGCTGTTCGGCTACCAGCGCGGTGGACACGAATTTATAAATCTTTTCCGCAAGCTCAAGAAAAAATACGTGGTGATTGACTATGACCCTGAGGTCATCGATATATTGGAACGACGCAAGCTGAACTATCTGTACGGCGACGCTACCGACGCCGAACTTCTAGAGGAGGCAGGGGTCAATAAAGCCAAGTTGGTAGTTTCTACTATTCCCGATTTTGACGTAAATATATTTTTGTTGAAGCACCTGGGGCAAGCTAACCCGGGAGCTATCATAATCCTGCACGCCGACGACCCAACCGAAGCGGCCAAGCTCTATGAGGCCGGCGCTACTTATGTGATCCTGCCTCACTATATTGGCAGCGAGAAAGTCAGCGAGTTCATTGCCAAATCCGGACTTAGCAAATCGGCCTTTACTAAAGCACGAGCCAAACACCTAGACTATTTAGAAAAACACTACGGCGCTTTGGAAAAGCTCAACGAACTACATAATAAAAAGCTAGGGCGGACCATTGTCCATAACATGGCTTCGCTAGCCAAAGTTAAGTCTTAGCGGATTTGGGTTGCCGGGCGTGCTCGCTCAGCGCTTGAGTTAATAGTTCTACGAAGCCAGGTGTTTTTGGCTGGGCCGCTGGCTTGGTTGGCTTTTTATTAAAACGCTGCCCGGTACAAACATCCACACCGTAGCCACAATCTGGGCAAGCTAGCTTTCCGGCAGCCAATTCAGATTTTTGCACGACGACCTGGTGTCTGCATTCCGGGCATTGGATTTTTTTGCCTTGCAGGCGCAGCAAACTCTCAAAGCCGGTCTGTGTGCCTACAAGAGACTGGTTGTCGGGTTTAAGAACCAAACCGCACATATCATAAACCTTGCCCTCCGACCGGGCTAGCTCCCCAGCCGCTGAGGACGCTGCTTCAATATCGACAATTGGCGAATGAATAGCATAACTTAACCTGGCTTCAAGCAACGCGACATAATCGTAGACTTTTTGGTTGAACGCCTGTTTGTAGCTATCAAAAGCGCCATGCTCTAGAGCCAGCTGGCGCCCGGAGTTGATCAGCTGCATAACAACTTCGCTTTGCGACTCTACGAAGGCTTGCAGATCGGCGGCTTCCTGGACAGGACGGCCTTGGTGCCATTCGCCGCCATGTCTAGCGGCTAAGATCTCATCGGCTGACCCGACAATTACGTCTGCTAAATAGGAGCACATTTTGGCGGGTAGCTTGCGCGTGATTTGTTCCCCGAGCATGTCCGTAGAATTGGTAGCTTTGAGCTCGGAGAATAATGTCTGCGCGGCTGTTTCTTTTAGTAAGCTGACGTCGGAATTGTCGATCGAGCGGGTATAGATATGGAGCTTTTGGCCATCCCAGTGCGACACTCGCACCATAGCTCTTTGCCAGTAAGGTTTTTGGTCGGCAGCCACCAGTTTAGCGCGACTCTCGGGTGAAGTGTCGAACTCTTCGCTATAAGGCGAAAAGGTTATGATCGTGTTGTAGTCTGTCCGTCCCGTAGTCATGTCCTGCTGCTTACGGAATTCGTTGAGTTCGTGTTCGGCACGCTGCGGTACGAACTGTTTATAAAAATTGTCCTGATTAGCCAGGCCATAAGCGCGGTTTATACCCTGCTCCATAAGCTGCTCAATCGGCTGATTGTCTTCGGCAACTAATTTGCCGTCAACTAGATCGAAGGTGTAGTGCGTCCTGACATTACCCTGCAAGGCCTCCGCTAACCCGCTCGCCATTTCGTCATATTGCCGACGTTCGTAACCGGCCAACTCTTCAAGCTGGGAACCGCTTAGAGCCACGCGGCCTATATCGCGACTTAGCGCACCGGCTTGGCGAATCTTTTCGTAGTAGCGTTTGTCAAAACGCTCGGTCGACAGATTGTCGGATGATATTCCCAAAAAGATAACCCCTGCTTCCGAGAAACAGGGGTTAATTTAGCTTTTTGTAAGCTGGCCTCTTGCTCGGAAGCATTCTTGCTTATGCTGTATCGGACTTATCCCTTGCGGAAATCACCGTTGCGGCACAGTTCAGGAATCACACCTGCTTCCAGCAAACTTGTTTGTTAATACCTTTATGTTAGCACGCCCTAGCAAGCCAATGCTGATGTGGTTTTTGCATGTGAGTCCAGTTAGCTTTAAGTTAACTTTTGGGCATGAGCAGCGATCACCGAATATTCGTTGGCTGGGACAATATAAATTTTGGCTGGGTGGTGTGGCGGGCTGATTTGGACTATTTCCCCAGGCTGTACGGAATGATGATTTAGGTGCGGATCCAAGCTGAGGCCCAAGAATAATAAGCCGTGTAGAACGCGTTTACGGATTTCGGCGGAGCGTTCGCCAACAGTCGCCGTGAAGACTAAGCCGTCAATGCCGCCGAGAGTCGCCGCCATCGCCCCGACTGTCTGTTGGATTTTATAGACATAAAGATCCAGGGCTAGTTTGGCGGTTTCACTTTTTTGCTCTTCGGCTAACAGTTCTCTGATGTCGTCCGAGCTGCCACTGACGCCCAGTAGTCCTGCCCGGCTATTCAGATATTCTAAAAATTGCCGGTTATTCATGCCAAGATGCGTCTTTATGCCAAGAGCGGCCGCGACGTCTAAGTTGCCGCTTCGCGTCGCCATAATTAATCCTTCGAGCGGTGAGTAACCCATGCTGCAATCAATGGCCTTGCCCTCCTTAACCGCCGTCACGCTAGAACCGCTGCCGAGGTGGCAGACTATCAACCGCTTGGGCAGTTTGCCGACAGCCTTTAGTTGGTTAACGGCAGATTCAACCGATAGACCGTGATAGCCGAAGCGTTCGATATCCAGCTCCTTCTGGATTTCTAGCGGCAAGCCGTAGATTTTTGCAACCAATGGTTTATCCGCTTGAAACGCGCTGTCCGATACTCCGACTAGCTTAGCCTTTGGAAAGATCTGGCGCAGCTGAGAGATTTCCTGCAAAGTAGCGTTAATATGCAGCAAGGCATTGTGCTCTAGCCTAGTTAATTTCTCCAGCGCTTCTTCGTTTAGGAGCCGGTCTTGTTGGAAAAACTTAGCTGGCGCCACAACTCTAAAGGCGATTGTTCCTATGTCGTCTGGAGACTTTACAAGTTCCAGCTCAGTCAATAACTGGAGGATTTTACTGGAAGTAAAAGTCAGATGAGAAATATCAGCCGGCCTTGGCTCCAGGTCTTTTCCGGCAATCTTTCCGCTATAAATGATTCGGCTGTTCTCTTTCTCGAAGTGCAAACTTAGTAGACACTCATCCTCCCTGTAGAGGGCGTATTTACGGCTGGCGCTGCCCGGGTTGGCAACTAAGACTAGCGAGTCCATTGCCATGCCTCAATCTCCGGCATATCGACGCCGTGCTCTTTAATGTAGCTAGTGTTGTCCTCGATTTTTTGCTGATATTTTTTGATGATATGCTCGGCCTCTTCATAAGGCAGGCGACCGGTAGCGGCGACTTTCTGGAAGGCTTCGATCAGCAGGTGATAGCGGCTAGTGCCGTTCCGGACGTGCATATCGAATGGCGTGGTCGTCGAGCCGTTTTCGATATAGCCATGAATCGAAAACCGCTGTGGGCTGCTGGCAATATAATCAAAGACTATGGCTTTGAGTGTCTCCGGATAGCCATGGAAGTTGCAGATTACTGGTTTGTCCGGCGTAAAGTAATCGTTAAAGCCTTCATGGGTTAGACACATACCGCCGCGACCCAGGCCGCAGTTAGTTAGTGACAAAATATTAACAAAGCGCAGGCGGATGTCCGGCCATTCTTGCTTAGCTAAATCGATAGCCGCCAGGGCCTCTTTGGTCAGATAATCGCCGGCGGCGGTCAGCACCACATCAGGATTATCGTCGCTGGCAAAATCCCAAGTCATAATGCCCGACTGCAGAGCCTTGCCTGCCAGCTCCGGCGTCAACCAGCGCGGCTCTAACGTTTTGCCGGCCACGATAATATTTATTTGCCGGGTTGCTGACAAGCAATAGTTAAGGACCGCCAGAGTCGTGTTGCCGTCCGGCGGGAAAAAGACATCCACAAAGTCGCCCTGCCGGCGCAAAGCATCAGCAATAAAGCCAGGATTTTGATGGCTAAAGCCGTTATGCTCTTGGCGCCAACCGGATGATGTCAAAATATAGTTTAACGAGCTGATCTCGCCGCGCCAAGGCACATCCAGCGATTGCTTTAAGAACTTGGCGTACTGGTCCATCATGCTGGTGACCACCGGCACGAAGGCTTCGTAGCTGGCAAACACGGCGTGGCGTCCGGTCAGTACGTAGCCTTGAGCCAAGCCTTGCAGGTTATGCTCAGATAGCATCTCCATAACCCGGCCATCGGGCGCTAGGTCTTTATCCCACGGCTCGATCGGCAGCATCCAGGCTCGCTTGGTTGATTTAAAAATTTCATCGAGCTTGTTGGAATAGGTCTCGTCCGGCGACATAATCCGGAAGTTATGCTCGGCCTCGTTGAGCTTTATGACTTCGTTCAAATACAGCCCGGCGCGGCGCATGCTGGAAGAACCGATGGTTCCAGGCTTGGTGGAATCCTCCGCGAACTGTTCGGCGGTTGGTAATTTAAGCGGCTTATGCACCGCCGGTCCGCCTAGAGCTCGCGGATTGGCGCCCATACGTTTAGCCGGTTCAGGCATAAGCTGGTCGACGAACTGACCAAAGCCATCTGTACGTGAAAAAAGCTCGTTAATTTTATATGAGCCCAACCACTGCTCCAACAGCTTGAGTTGGCCTTCGTCAGTTTTGGCTTCTGTTAGAACTACTTGATGTGATAAGCAATTACCCTCGATTTTTTGGCCGTTAAGCTCGCGTACGCCAGTCCAGCCTTTGAGTGTCCGCATAATAATCATCGGCAGGTGCTGCCAGCTGGTCGGCGTGATTTGTCTGATGCGTTGAATCTCGGCGTGGGCCCATTCCAGAGCTTCCTGCATTTGGGCATGGACGTTATCGCCGCTAACGATTCGCGGCTGATAGCCGTACCCGGTAAATAGCGCTGTTAGCTCTTCGTCGCTCATTCGGCCAAAAATGGTCGGCGCCGAAATTTTATAACCGTTGAGGTGCAGGATTGGCAAAACTACGCCGTCGCGTGACGGGTTGAGCAGCTTATTCAGATGCCAAGCCCCGGCTGTCGGTCCGGTTTCGGCTTCGCCGTCACCGACCAAACAAGCCACGATCAAGCCCGGGTTATCCAGCGCCGCACCGTAAGACGTGCTCAGTGAGTAGCCTAGTTCTCCGCCTTCTAAGATCACACCGGGCGTGGCCGGGTTGCTGTGGCTAGGAAAGCCGTAGGGCCAGCTGAAGTTTTTGCAGATGTAGCCGATGCCCTCATAGGTCGGCTTAGCTTCCGGATAATATTTGGCAAGAGTGCCCTCTAAAAATAGGTTTGCCTGCAATGATGGGAAGGCGTGCCCGGGGCCAAGCATGAACAAAATCTCTTGATCATGTTTCTTCGCCAGATAACTCAGATGTGAGTAGGCAAAATTAACGCCGGGACCCGAACCCCAGTGTCCTAACAGTCGGGGTTTGATATCCTCAAATTTTAACGGACGCTCCAATAGAAAGTTGTCTTGTAAGAATATCTGAGCAGCAGTCAAGTAGTTGGCCGTGCGCAAATATTTATCAAAGTCCCCACCGGCATCATTCATTCTTATGTTTATTCTACTTCTTAAGAGGTAGTTTAGTCCATTCGCCATAGAGAACTCAAAGGAGGTATGATATCTTTGTAGCTGATATTCCGGAGTAGCTCAATGGTAGAGCACCGCCCTGTTAAGGCGATTGTTGCCGGTTCGAGTCCGGCCTCCGGAGCCACGATATTGACAATTTGCTCCTTTAGTTATATTATATAACACATGATAGATCGAGTTGGAGAAAATCTGCCTTCTTCAGAACACCTTTTTTACGGGCCGGAATTCGTAGTGGGAGATAAGGTTATGTTTAAAGATCCCCTGTATTCCGGCTACGATACGTACCCTGATTTTTCGCATACCGATGTTATAAACGGCATTTTTACTGTTGCCAAGGTCGAACCATTGCATGGGTATGGGACCGGAGACCATGTCGATACGGGTGATTATGATTACCAAGGAGTTGAGTTAGAGGAAATTCCCGGTTGGAGGTTTGCAAATGATAGGCTCAAACCCGCAGATGAATTAGATGAACAGCAGTTATCCATACTTGAGTCTCAAAATGAGACTTGTAAAGAATTGGCAGAAAAGCTAAAACAAAAAATGGTCGAAAATCCGAAAGATTTAATTGGTCATTCCACGACCACGGAATGGGGGCATACTACTTACTATTGGCTGCGACCGTTTATCTCCCATGCAGGATTAGGCAAAGCAGGAAAAACTTGGATGGTCAGCCTGGAGTCAGAAAGCGGTGATATTCAACAATCATCCGTCTCGCTGGTTAAGGTTAATGCAAAGGAAAATGAAGAATATGCGTTTCCAGCGGATGGTATTAGCTGGGATAAGGTCTTTAGCGTGACTAGGGATAAGGGGATTTTTAGTCCTTCTACATTTGCACGTAGGTTGATAACTATTGCTAGGAGTAGAGAGGGCCATGACAAACTAAAAGGTGATATACAAGGCAGGCCAAATTTAGATGAGGCAACTGTTTGTCGGATCTTATTAGAAGATGCTCTCTCTGGATATAGCGACAAGCCTAAATCCCTAGTCAAAACGCAGTCGCGTGACGGGCTAGTCACACAAAATCTCGAGGCTGCTTCGAAAAAAATAGAAACAGTTGATAAAGAAGTTGAAAGGGCTGCTCAAAGGGTAGTAAAGCAAACGTTGGCCAGAGTAAAAAAGGCGGATTTCCCCTTTGCGGCTAGAGGTGGGCGCATGGGCATGCAAAAAGTGATTTATAGCCCCGCCGTTTATTCTAGAGCTGATGAATTGCTCTCTAAGTATGACGTGCAACTAAGTGTGTACCGCATTCATGATAGACGTTCGTATGAGTACGAAAGGCCAGAACCATCAGCAATTACAGACGTTATATGTGTTTGGGGGACCAAAGAAAGATTACGGGGGAAGGAAGTAACAGACCAAAGTGATCCTTTTCAAGACCCCAGATACTTTTCTGATATGCAGAGTTACGCTCACCGCGACCCCATTTGGGAGAAGTATCTAGTTGTACCAATAAGTTTCTAACTTCCATCACTACGCGGAGCCAGTGAAAGAGTCGGACTTTACGTCCGGCTTTTTTACTGGTCTTCAGTATGCTGTCTCGGCCTCCGGAGCCATATTGACTAATTTTATTCATTGTTATTTAATAATTAAATGATTCACACTGGGAATATTATTGCTGGTCAACTTTTATGCTCATTTGTAGAGGCTTCATTGCAAGGTATTGAAGCTGGTGCAGCAGTCCTAGACTTGGGAGCTGGCTACGGACGGGTCGGGAGCGCGTTAGAAGCAATGAACCCCTCTGCAGAAATCGTATCCTTAGAAATCAACCCTGAGCTTGTGTTAAGAGGAGTTGAATCTGCCAAATCTCTGAACTTTACCTATGGGGATGTAAAAGAAATCCCTTTTCCAGACCAAAGTTTTGATGCCGTAAGCGCAGTTAACGTTTTCCACGAAGTCGCAAGTAGCAACGAGTTAGGGACAAGATTAGAGGAGTTTGATCAGGCAATAAATGAAGTTTCTCGAGTTTTGAGGCTCGGAGGTCAGTTAATAATGTTTGATGGTGCAATGCCGTTAGAAGGTAATTCTGCCGTCTTGGTACGCTCACATACCGCAAGAGCCGAAGCGCTATTGAGAAAGTTTGCTTCGGAATACACAGCTCGTAAACCAGATATTATTTTTGACTACCCAGGCTATGCGGTGACCGATGTAAGCACATTAGCGACACTTCTCACAAAATTTGATTATCTTGTAGAAGACGAGCCCTGGGAAGGTGAAAGAAAACAACTGTATCCGTTTGCTACAATTCCAGAAATTACGAATGCCATGGCGAGGAATGACTTACTTACGACGTCCGTTACACATCCAACCCCCGACGTCAGGCCGGGCCTGAAGGCCTTACTTGAAAACTATTTCGTCAGTGACGCAATAAGTGGAATAGCATTTGACCAAGATATTTTTCCGTATTGTCAGGCGATGATAAAAGCCACAAAAGTCAGTTAGCACGGACTATAAGAGTTCTAACTTCCATCACTACGGGGAGCCAAGCCCACTGATATAAAATATACCTATGGCCACAAAAATTTCTGAAGGCGTAGTGCACAAACTACCAGCCGATTTACGAAAAGCATTGCTAGCTGACGAATCTGCTCTAGGGCGTTGGGAAGACCTCACGCCACTGGCACGCAACGAGTGGATCTGCTGGACTATAACAGTCAAGCAACAGAAAACACGGGATGAACATGTCAGGCGAGTGATTTCGGAACTCAAAGAAGGGATGCGCCGACCATGCTGTTGGATTGGTTGTATCCATCGCAAGGACAAGCCAATCAGCCCGTCTGTGCAATGGGTGCTAGATAAACAATCTAGATCCAAATAATAGAAGGTTGGCGCCGACCCTGTTGCCGGGCCGACTGCATACATCAGTGATACCATTCGTCTAGGGGAGCCATAAACATAAGTAGTTTGTTATAATTTTGGTATGGAACCAAACTTTCAACCTCCAACAAATGTAGCGCCTGCTCCCTTATCACCTGATATCCCGCCTGCCCCTAATCCTCCGCAGGCAACTGTGCCTAGGCCACACAATGGCCGCCGCCGGTCTTGGGCTATGGTCGTCTTGGTCCTAATACTTGCCTTTGGGTTGATTTACGGTGTTTATTCGTGGCAGCACTCGAAACTTAAAACCAGTCAGCAAAGTCTCACGGGTGCCAATTCTCAGATTAGTGCGCTTGAAGCTGCCCAGAAGCTCTACGCCCTACCGACGAGCTCGGACTTCGGACCAGAATGTGCTAGCAAGGACAATAGTGAATTGGTCTCGGCTTCGCTAACACCTAAACCAGTAGACAATTACCAAGCTTACTTGGTAGCTTGCGCCAACGATACGACTATACCCGTGAGAGTAATGGCCTTTAAGATAGCTAGCGACGGTAGCCGCAGTTTTGCTTACGGTGCCGGGACTGGTGAACCTCTGTGTATCTCTAGCAAAATCATAAACGCCACTGCGGCTCAAGATATCAGCAAACAGACTGGCGTGCCGATCTGTAAAACCTTCTAAGTTACAAATAGCCTATGGAAGCTAAATAGAGCTGACGACGTACTTAAAATTGCCGTTCTGACAAGTAAAGATCATGCTACTTTGAGTTTTTACAGCTGAGCTACAGCCAAAGCCAAACTTTGCACTTCCGTATTGATTAAATGAGTCGCTAACCCCGCTGATTTTCATTCCTTTATAAGTAAATATGTAAGTATTGCCTGAGTCTTTTTGTTTGTTTTCTATGCTTATTTTTGTAGATCGAAGACCAAAATAGCGCTTAGTGAAACAGGTGGATAATTTACTATAGTCGCTTTGTGAAACTTTTACATTGGTGTCGTATGCTGTTGCGCTGGGCGTTTCGATTGTTCCACAGTCAGCTGGCGCCTTATACCAAGCAAAGTAATCAACCGCACCTATGGCAACGATCGGAACTACGACCGTCAGAATAATCTTTATTTTTTTATTTCTTAATGTCATGGTTCAACTTAATATGAGTGTTATTAAAGTCTGGTTATAATGCTTTGGCAAGCCAATTTGTTAACAGAAACTATCGGCTGGCTTGCCTAGTATCAAGTCAGCGAGAAAGGAGTGCGAGGTTGCACAGCTTGGGAAACATTATCGATGACTGGCAGCAGCACCGTAAAATACGACGTTCCTTGAGCAACCCTGATCAGAGGTTATGGTCGTACAGTCTATATGCTGAAGTAGTTTTCGAGCCGGGGATACCAGCCGCGGGCTTTAAATTCACCGGTGGTTTTGTCTTGGTCGTACTCACCCTCATAAGCACCGGCAGCAATTTGGTCTAGGGCATCTACCAAAACGTCGACTTCAGATTTAGTGTTATATATGCCAAAACTCACCCGAACCATGCCTGGGATATGGCGGCGATCGCCGGTGTGTACAGCTGAGCGGAATTGTTTGGTTTGCTTGGCATCTAAACCCAGTAGTTTGGTGACATACGGGTGGGCGCAGAAACAACCAGACCGTACGCCAATTCCCCATTCGGTGCCTAAAACGGCAGCTACCAGCTCGTGATGAAGTTCACTCAAATTGAAGGTTATAACACCCAGGCGTTGGCCGGCTCGGGCTGGATTTGTTTGACCATAAATCACTATCCCTGGAATTTCGCTCAGACGCTTAAGCGCATAGGTTGTCAGCTCAGCTTCGTGTTTGGCGACTTTATCCATGCCGATTTTGGAAAACTGCTTCAGCGCTTTGCCAAAGGCCACAGCGCCAACCACGTTCGGCGAACCCGCCTCGTCTCGATCTGGCGGCGCAGCCCATTCAACCTCGTCCTCAGTTACCACATTGATAGTACCGCCGCCGCAAACTTCCGGCGCTCCCCGCTCAAAAGTATCCCGCCGGCCGATCAATGCACCTGTGCCAAAGGGCGAGTACATTTTGTGAGCGCTGATAGCGATAAAGTCGAGGTGCTCTGGGTCCTCCAAGTTTTTCATGTTAATTTTCCGATGCGGCGCTAGCTGGGCGCAGTCCACCAGAATCTGAGCGCCGTGGGCGTGGGCTTTGGCGGCCAGCTTATAGATGTTTGGCAAAGTACCAGTTACGTTGGAGGCGCCGCTGATGGCTAGCAACTTTACACGCTGGCCAAATTTTTTAAACAAGCGGCCGAGGTCGGCTTCGTCCAGGCGACCTTGTTCATCAATACCGATATGCTCAACGTGCGCTGCGCGCCGCCAGGGCAAATCGTTACTGTGGTGCTCTATCAAACCGACCAGCACAACATCATCCTTGGATAGCTCTAGGCGGTAGGACAGTTTGTTTATAGCCTCGGTGGTATTTTTGACGAAAATCGCGGTGTGCTGGCACGGGTTGGCGCCAAAAAAATCCAAAGTTATTTCACGTGCTTGCTCATAAGCCTCAGAGGCAATTTGGCTCTTAAAGCCGCTACCGCGATGGACCGAAGAGTACCAAGGCGCAAAGTCATTAATGGCCTTTAAGACTTTAGCAAACGGCGGTGTACTAGCAGCATTGTCAAAATTTATATAAGTCTTGGTTGCGCCGGAAAGCGTTGGAACTTTCGTATCCAAACCGACTATCTGCCGGCGGATAGCTACTAGATCGACTGTCCCGGGATGAGTAGTCAATGCCATAAGTCGTTAGCTCAATTATACTCGACCAGCTTAACTAATTATCACTATCATCTAACAACGAAGAACGATGTTATAGTAGGTGAGTGTCTGAACAAGTTGTTCTAGTAGATAATGGCGGCACGCCAATTGGCACCGCACCCAAGCTAGAAATCCATACCTCCCACACACCGCTTCACTTGGCCTTCTCTTGTTATGTCTTTAACGAGAAAGGTCAGTTTTTATTGACACAACGAGCCCACGTTAAAAAAGTCTGGCCGGATGTCTGGACCAACAGTTTGTGCGGCCACCTTTCGCCCGGCGAATCTACGCAGGACGCTATCAAACGGCGCCTCGAATACGAACTAGGGATTACTGAATTCAAAGACCTTAAGGTGGTTCTGCCTGATTATCGCTATAAAACTCCGCCCTATAACGGCATCATCGAGAATGAAATTTGCCCCGTGTACGTGGTCCGAGCTTTGCAGGAGCCTAAACCTAACCCGCTAGAAGTGGAAACTTTGCGTTGGGTAGATTGGTCTGAATTAGACGACCTGATCGGCAAAAATCCTGACACTTATTCCTATTGGTTTAAAGACCAGCTGCAAAAGTTAAAAGACAACGTCTTAATTCAAGAGTTGACCAAATAGTTATGCACGAGATGGCTCGGCCTCAAACAGAGGTGGTCTTCCCTGATGATTTTGGTTTTTGTGAGGGCGTAGTAGCCGCCGACGATTTACTAAGAGAAGTCTCGACCGAAGCTCTAGCCCGTGGGATCCTACATATTTACGGCTATCACGATGTTGTGCATAACCAAGACGTAGTTCGTGAACATGAGCAAAATGGAGTCATATTTGTAAATGGGGTTGATGAAATCCCGCCCGGCAGTGTGGTGGTAACTAGTGCGCACGGCGTCGGCCCAGAAGTCGTCTACGCCTTGAAGGCCAAAGATTCACTGGTCTTTGAGGCCGCCTGCCCTCTGGTCCTTTATACACACGCCGGCGTCGAGAAAGCTCGCGAAAACAACGAAAAAGTCATTTATATCTGTCAGGGCAAGCCTGGCGAGGTAGAAAAATTACACGATGAAGTCCAGGGTATGGTTGGCCATCTAGACTACGTGGTCCGGGACGGGCAGCTCATCCATGAGCCCATAGATCGGACCTATGTAAGACTCACCGAGAAGCCTTCCGAGATTAACGATCTACTTTGTGATGACCAACTTTACCGTATAATTTCTCAGACTACGCTGAACGATGAAGATTATAGGGCTTGTCGCCAGCAATTGTATGACTATATCAAAAGCCAGCAACCAGAGGCGCGAGTTAGTTGGGTAGCCCCCGGCAACGTTTGCAAAGCAGTCAGATTAAGACAGGCTGGGGTCAAACAGCTAATTCAACTTAAGCCGGATAGACTAGTGGTCGTAACTGACCTTAAATCTAAAAACGGTAGAGGTTATGTAGAGCTAGGCAAACGCCTGGTGGCTCAAGACTCACTGGCGACCGAAGTCGTTTCTGTGGCTAGTGTCGAGGAGGCCGAGCAACTTGGCCCTAGCGAAGGCCTGACCGCTATCACTGCCAGCGCTTCCACCCCGGATAGAACTACTTTAGCTGTAGCCAAAAAGCTTGGGCTAAAGGAGATTCCGCACATCGAGCGTAAAAGCTTTGGTTTAAAAGATGCCCGCCGTGGTGTTATAGAAAAAAAGTTAGCGGCCTTCACTGCCAGGCTCGCGATCGAAACTGGTTTCTAGCAATCTAATTTTAAATTGCGAGAGAATTAGCGGCTTAGGAGGTTTTATGGACCGTCACAGCGCGGCTGAATAAAAACCACAGTGGACGTGAGGTACGATCAGCCTATAGAGTTAGGCCTTGATATACTGTATGAGTGATCACTTACTTCCAGGCGCTAATCTTAGGCATTTTGCAGGGCATAACCGAACTTTTTCCGGTTTCCAGCTTAGGCCACTCGGTTGTATTACCAGCACTTTTTGGCTGGCATAATTTAGTCAAAGCCCAGTCCTCCCCCGAATCATATTTCTTAGCTTTCTTGGTCGGCTTGCATGTGGCCACCGCCACGGCATTGCTGATTTTCTACCGCTCAACCTGGACAAGGATCATTAAGGGCTTCTTCAGGTCGTTAAAAACTAGGAAAGTGGAGAGCCCCACGGAACGAATGGCGTGGCTATTGGTTGTAGCTACTATTCCGGCCGGCATAACTGGCGTGGTGTTGGAACATGCTTTTCGGGTACTTTTTGCCAAACCTTTGGCGGCAGCGATTTTCCTAACCATTAACGGACTGATCTTGTTTGCTGGCGAGCGTTACCGCAAAGCCGCTGAGGGGCGTAAGGCTCGGCGACAGCTGGCCAACTTTAGCTACAAAGAGGCCGGCATTATTGGTACTGCCCAGGTTCTAGCTCTGCTAGCTGGCATCAGCCGCTCGGGCGTGACCATGGTGGCTGGCCTAGTCCGGGGTTTATCGCATAAAGACGCGGCCGATTTCGCTTTTCTGCTAGCCACACCAGTTATATTGGGCGCTGGCATTTTGAAATTGCCGGATTTATTTGGCCCCTTAGGCAATGGTGTCCGGGGACAAATTTTGGTTGGCAGCATCGCCGCTGGCATCGCCGCGTATTTTTCAGTACGCTGGCTGACTCGCTACTTTCAAACTAAGACCCTTAAACCGTTTGCTTGGTATTCGTTTATTTTTGGCATTCTGATGATCCTTCGCTTCGCTTGATAAGCATAAGCGGTGATACAATTGAATAGTAACTAAAAGAGGTTTTGATATGCCCCCACAAGCTACACAAACTCCGCCAGCCACTGAGCCAAAACAAGCCGAGGCTCCAGCCCCAACAGATAGGCCGCCAGTGCCGACTGCACCAAAGCAGCCCACTAAAGGCGGCTATGGTAAGCGTCCAGTCTGGCAATGGGTTTTGATCTATGTAGTACTGGCCGTGATCGTTTACGGTGTCATCTACTTCATCTGGATTCGCAAGACCGGTACAAACGGTACAACTAGCGGCTACTAAATTTTCCCGCCGAGCGAAATTTAAGCTATAATATATCCAAGATAACTTGGCGGGTTTAATAATTAAGCTGCGTCTGCCCGCCCAATAAAAGCGAAAGGTGCTCCGTTCTTCGTGATAAAAAAACTGACAAATAGAATGGGTGCTCCGGCGCCGGCCAACCCTCACGGCGAACGCAGCCACCGCGAGATCATGGTGGTCTTGACCGCTTTGATGATGGTCATGTTGTTAGCAGCGCTTGACCAAACCATTGTCGCCACCGCGTTGCCGAAAATCGCTACCGACCTCCACGGTCTTAATAAATATTCTTGGGTTGCCACATCCTACTTATTGACAAGCGCCCTCGTTACGCCGATTTACGGCAAGATTGGCGATATGCTTGGCCGCAAAAAGATTTTCCAAACAGCTATAGTTATCTTCTTGATCGGCTCAGTGCTCTGCGGGCTATCCCGCAACATGGATCAGCTGGTCGCCTTCCGGGCACTTCAAGGCGTAGGCGCCGGCGGGCTTATAGCGTTAGTTTTGGCAATCATAGGCGATATTATTCCGCCGCGGCAAAGAGGCCGCTACCAGGGATACTTTGGCGCTGTCTGGGGACTAGCTAGTGTGGCCGGGCCGCTGCTTGGTGGATTCTTTGCTGATACCAATTCCTTGTTTGGCGTGGCTGGCTGGCGCTGGATATTCTATGTTAACCTGCCGATTGGCGTTATCGCACTTGCGGCGGTGGCCACTCGTCTTCACCTGCCAGTCACTCGCCGCAAGCATCGGTTAGATTTTATGGGCACGGCCTTAATGAGCTTATCGGTCGTAAGCCTGCTTTTGGTTTCGGTGTGGGCTGGTATAACTTATGCTTGGGGCAGTTCGCAGATTCTAAGCTTGCTGGCTACTTCAGTCATTGCTACTGTGGCCTTTGTTATGTGGGAACGCAGAGCTAGCGAGCCGCTGATTCCAATGAATCTTTTTAGGAGTGATATTTTTAGCGTGTCCGTCCTTCTCTCTGTATTAACTGGTGTGGCAATGTTCGCCAGCATCTTATATATTCCGCAATACCAACAAATTGTCCGTGGATACTCGCCGACTAAATCAGGCCTGGCCACCCTACCATTGATTGCCGGCATGATGATAGCCTCTATCACGTCCGGCAGGATCATAACAAAAACTGGCCGCTATAAGCCCTTCCCGATTTTTGGCACATTAATGATTGCGATTGGGATGTGGCTGTTTAGTCACGTCACACTCAGCAGTAGCTTGCTGGCGCTGTCAACCTGGATGCTGATTATTGGCCTCGGTCTAGGTTCGTTCATGCAGGTATCGGTTTTGGCAGTTCAGAATTCAGTAGACCGCGAACATCTTGGCACGGCTACGAGCGCCATCACCTTCTTTCGAACTATTGGCAGCAGTCTAGGTGGAGCAATCTTTGGCTCAATCCTAATTTCAAGACTGACTCACTACATAAGCCAGTCATTGCCGGCCGCCGCAGCCCAGCACGTATCGACTAGCAGCATAGTTACAAATGGTCCGGCGCAAATTAGCCGCCTGTCGAGCTCGGCTCAACACACAGTTTTCTCGGCTTTCATTCACGCCTTCCATGACATGTTTTTACTTGGCATACCGTTTGCTATTGGCGCTTTCGTAGTGGCGCTCTTTTTACGAGAAGCTCCTCTGCGCGAAGGATCCCATCTAGCGACTAAACCCACCGAAGACATCCAGGCTGACGCGCCGGTTTCGCCTTAGACCGTGTAACTACGATCAGCGGCCTTCGTTTTGAGCGCCGTCAGGCGTGGAATGTAAGCTTGGGCGGCACCGTCTAAACCAAGTACTTTTAGCGCGCCAACCAACACATAGAGTCGGTCAAGTTCTTTCTCGTCTAGAACTACTGCCTCTTCGGCTTCTTTAAAATAAAGTTCGACTTTGCCGACCAGCCATTTTTCTTCACTGGCCTTGAGCTGCTTAACGCGCACCGGTTCATCACTAACGCCTTTTACTGGCTCCAGCGAGCGAGCCGAGTGATCGCGTTTGGCCAGGTGGCCGCGCTTGATCAGGTTGTTGATATGCAGGCTGACGGTGGCTACCGAGTTATAGTCCATGCCTTTCATAATCTCCCGGTAGCTCGGACTGTAACCGTGCTCGGCAATAAACTCCTCAATAAACGTCAGCAGTTCGCGTTGTTTTTTGGTTGGGCGGACTGTCTCGGCCATAACCTAGCCTACCCGGAACGCACCATGTCCATGAGCCCGGTGCGCTAATAAATGATGGACTGCTAGCTTAAGTTTTAATACGTCAGCTTTCTCTGGAAATACCCAGTAGCGATACCAAACGTAATTCCAGCCGGTGAAAAAAGCCGCGCCAAAGAATTGGCCGATGGCTGGCGTGATTCCGATTTTCCGCAGTCCAAACAAAATCAGGTAGTTAAGCAAAAAGTCAGCGATAGTGATGATAGCGTATCGACCAGTGACTTGCGTTTGGTGCTCTTTTAACTGGCTACCGGCAAAAACCCAGTAACGCTGCATGAGATAGTTAACCGCCCAGCCTATGACGCTGCTAACAATTGTCGACCACCATAGGTTCCAGTGCAGGCCGTAATAAAATGCGTCCAGCAGAATATAGCCGACCCAGAAATAAATTCCGCCAGTGAATAAATATTCAGCAAACTGCCAAAGACGTTTATGCGCTTTTTTGAATTCTTCCATTTCGACCTTGCCTACCCTGCAGTATAACAGGACCAAGCGAGACACCAGCCAACCCCCACCACAGCAGGCTGAGAGTATCGTCCGTCCAAGCATGTGAGACTAAATTAATAAAACAAATGCCCGCCAAGGCGGCCAGCAAGATCCGGGCCAATATATCCTGCCTCTGCGACCACAGACTTAGGGCGACCTGCATGTTTATTGCTAAGAAGATGGCCAGCCCAAGTATACCGACTTCCTGCCCGATCTGCAGATAATAATCCTCAGCTATGCGAGCCGGATGGTTGCTACGAAAGCTGGCCGGACCAGCCGTGCCCGGTCCGCGGCCCAAGGGCTGATGCACGACGTCGCGGATACCATTTTTAATAGCTATGCTTCTTAGAGCATTGGAGCTTTGCGGTGAAGTTGAGCTAACACTGGTATGCAACAATGCATCTTGGATTACCTGATTTGAGCGAAGACTATAGATTCCAATTGAACCGCCTGCCAAGACAATCACCGCGACTATAGCCCAACGACCGCTTAAATTCTTAAGCGACAACCAGCCCAGGATCACTAAGCTAATAGCCAATCCTACCCAGGCGCTGCGCGAATATGTGTAGAACAAAACAACTAAAGCTCCGGCTACGGCCAGTAGTTGCAAGCCACGGCGTTTAGCCAAACTTAATATAAAACCGGGGATAATAAAAGTTAGATAAGCTCCGAAAGGATTGGCGCCGCGTAAGCTGGACTGAATGCGGCGATAGTCTAGATTGGAGTCAACGGTTTGATAAGCCGGAATAGTTTTTGGACCGTAGCCAAAGTGCTTCAAAAAATCGGTCGGTAAAATAAGTTTTTGAATCAGCCCGAAGAAGACCGCTACACTGGCCGGAGCCAGCAATATAAACTTCCAGTGTCGTCGTAGGTAGGGATGCAGCGCTGAAAGCATTAAGCAAACCAGGAAGAACCCAAGAAACCGCAGATTGATTATTAGCCCGTATATCAAAGCCGTCTCGTTGACCTGTCTGTCGTGAAAGGCCCACATTCCTAAAATCAAATGCAACAGTCCATAAGCAGCAATTAATAAAAATAGCCAGGACTTAAAAAAAGTCTTTTTGAGCAGGCCGTGCCGTAAAGCCAGCCAAACTGTTGGTGCAACCATTATGGTGATGAGAATTTCTTTCCAGATGTGGAAAAGGTCCAAATGATTAAATCTGCTGGCCGTCCAGACAGTCAAAAGTTCATCAAATGGCAGTAAGATCAAAATTAAAGCGACAACGATCGACAGTTGTCTTGCAAGCCGGCTACCACCTTTGTCTGCGTCCATAAATGCTACACTTAGTATAGATGAAAAGTAACGCTTCGCTCATCTATGGCTTGCTTTTGATGGTGGGCGATTTTTTGGCGTTGGTGGCGGCTTTTGCCGGTGCCTATGCCCTGCGCGGTCCGCTTAGCAACGTGCCAGTGGCTCATCCAATCGCGGCCAGTACCTATTTGGGAATTTTTTTAATTTTGACTCCTTTTTGGTTGCTAATTTTTGGGTTGCTGGGCCTTTACACCAGTTCAATCCACGAAAAGCGCTTTGTCGAAGCTGGACGGCTGCTGATCGGCTCTTTCGTGGGTCTACTGTTCGTGGCCAGCTACGCTTACGTCTCGGATCGCGTGGTTTTTCCTTCTAAGTTAGTGCCCGTTTATGGCTTTCTGCTAGGGTTTGTTTTACTCCTAGTTTTTCGCAACACTGCCCGCTACGTGCGTAGTGTTTTGTTCCGATACGACATTGGCATAACCAACTTATTGCTAGTTGGTAACACTCATGTTGGCCGCCAGTTGGTGGATGTTTTGGCCGACCGTCACATCTCTGGCTATCGGATAGTTGGCGTGGTTGGCGGACATGGCGAGGTCGCTAAACGCTATCCTCACATTCCATTTTTTAAAACTTTTGATAAGGCCATCAAGGCCTTAAATTCTGGTGATATCCACGGCATCGTCCAAACAGAGCTTTACGCCGATAACGAGTTTAATAATGAAGTTCTAGAGTACGCCCAGACTAAGCACGTAGCTTATCGTTTCGTACCTGGTAACAGCGAGTTGTTCGTTGGCAACATTGCCGTCGAGCTTTTCCGGGGTTCGGTTCCGGTCATCGCCGTCCACCAAACCGCTTTGATCGGCTGGGGTCGAATAGTTAAGCGAATGATGGACATTGTAGTCGGCGGCGTAATGCTGTTGGTCGGCTTGCCTTTCATGCTGTTGGTCGCCGTCGCCGAAAAACTGTCTGATCCCGGCGGGCCAGTTTTTTACCGAGAAATTCGACTGAGCCGCTTTAATACTAGAGTTAGGATTTATAAATTCCGCAGTATGAAGCGAGCCTATACCGATATGAGCCCGGAAGAAGGCTTCACTAAAATGGGCCGGCCTGAGCTGATTAAGCAATACCGCCAAGGCGGCGACCGCTTGCCAAATGACCCGCGTATCAGCCGGCTAGGCCGATTTTTAAGACGTACTAGCCTGGATGAACTGCCTCAGCTTCTCAATGTCGTACGCGGCGATATTAGTTTGGTCGGACCACGGGCACTGATTCCCGCCGAACTGGGTATCTACGCAAAAAGGCACGCTATTTTAAGTGTCAAATCGGGTCTTACTGGCCTGGCCCAAGTTTCTGGCCGGCGCGATATAGATTTTGAGGAGCGCCGTAAACTTGATCTTTACTATGTCCAGAATTGGAGTATCTGGCTAGATTTAGTTATTTTGATTAAAACTGTCCGTGCTGTTTTAAAGCGTAGCGGAGCGGTTTAACCAGTCTATGTCCGAGAAAACCGCTATGCCAAAGGTCGCGATTGTTCATGATTGGTTCGTCGGCGGCGGAGCCGAGCGCGTTGTGCTGGAGTTGCATAGGCTTTACCCCGACGCTCCCATATTTACCTCTTACTGCACCGATTATTGGCGCCAAAAATTGGATAACAAAGTCGTAACCGGCTGGCTACAAAACTGGCCATTCGGCTCGTTGCGCAAATTTTTACCAATTCTGCGCATCTGGTGGTTCACCCACCTGAACTTCGATGATTACGATTTAGTTATTAGCAGCTCGGGCGCTGAAGCGAAAGGTATAAAAACCGGCGATGATACTATCCACGTCAATTATTGCCACGCACCAACGCATTACTACTGGAGCCGCTACGATCAATATATGTCTCAGCCCGGTTTTGGGCGGCTTGATCCCTTGGCTCGTTTGGGGCTTAAACTTTTGGTGGGCCCGCTGCGAGGCTGGGATCGCCAAGCCGCCCAAAGACCGGATTATATAATCTCAAATTCTAGCTACACCAAAAACCAGGTAGAGAAATACTATGGCCGTGAAAGTATCGTTATCCACCCGCCAGTCGATATCGAACGATTCGAAGCCCAACCAGCCCGCCAACGGCTCGGTTTTGTGACTGCTGGGCGACAAACACCGTATAAGCGCACTGATCTGGCCGTAAAAGCCGCTAATGCGCTGAAGCTACCTCTAGTCGTTATTGGCCGAGGGCCTGAACATAAAAGGTTAAAAAAGTTAGCCGGGCGCACCGTTAATTTCTTCCGACATGTCAGCGACGAAGAGCTGCCCGAGCGGTTTGCCCAGGCTCAAGCTTTTATTTTTCCTGGCGTCGATGATTTTGGCATCGTAGCGATCGAAGCCCTAGCTGCTGGTACGCCCGTCATAGCCTATAAGGCTGGTGGTGCGCTAGACTATATAACACCGCAAACTGGCCTATTCTTCACCGAGCAGTCGGTAGATAGCCTGGCAAAAGCCGTAAAAAACTTCAAGTCGGCTGACTTTAATCATGGGTCTATCCAAAATTTCGCTAAGCAGTTCTCGAAAGAAAATTTTCGTTCGTCATTCAGGCAATTTATCGAGGAGTTGGAACCAAAATGAAGTTGGTTTTAGTCATCGGTAGCACCGGACTTATCGGCTTTCACACTGTTGTCGAGTCAGCCCGTGCTGGCTACTGACCAGTCATTTTAGGTAACTTCAGCAACTCCTAGGGGTTGATTATTCATAAGATCGAGTCAATTGTTGGTTCAAAGGTGTCCACACGTAGAGGTAATTCTTCAGATAGAAACTTACTCGCAAACATTTTTTCAGGGGATAACATCTATCCGCGGGAGCCAATAAATCTACCCCTTAGAATCTACATAAATTATTTGTTCAATCCAGCTATTAGCTTATGAGGTCCGAAGGACAGCCTCGATGACTAAAGCCGTCTCCTGCCAGTCCGATATCTGCATACAATCAATGCCCATGGCTTTAACCGGGTAGTCGTTACCACCCTCTTCCAGTCTGTCGCCGATGAATAGCACATCGTCTTTAGAGAGTTTTAGCATGTCCAGCATCTTTTTCATCCCGTAGGCTTTATCGATACCTTTTTTTGTAATATCAACGGTAGTACTGCCGCCGGCGCGCACCTCGAATTCAGGAAGTAAAGGAGTCAGATAATTAACTAGTGTTAGCTTTTTAGACATATCCGGGTCCCAGGCTTCTTTTAATTTAATGCCCTCCTCACCCAGTACTTCGACTATATCCTGGCCGAGAGCCGACCAGCTGATCTGACTTTCCCGGTCCTCTATCGTCGGACCATAGGTTTTCTTCGTAGAAAGCCCAAAATGAGCAACCGCTTTATTCAATTCTTGGACTATTTTAGCTTTTTCCGTCCCCGATAAATCTTCGGCATACTGTTTTTGCCAGCCGTTATTTCGAAAGCGATAATATCGTGTACCACAGGTCGGCATTAAGTGTAGTTTGGCAAGTTTTTCGGGTTCAATTTTAAGATTAGCTAGCAGTTGCTTCTCAAATTGTTCGAACCTACCCCCACTCATCACCAGAACTTCGTATTTTCCCAACAAATCGCTTAGGACAATGCTCATCCGATCAGGCAGAAGCGATTTGCTCGGCGCCAGCGTACCATCCAGGTCGAAAGCGATGACCCTACGCTTCACCGGCCGTTGGTCCAATCGTGTAAAAATTGACTGCTCGACCAAAGTTTATCCTCACCAACCCCGCTGATAATTTTTATGTCGTACTTCTGGCATGTCTCCCACTCCGGGATGCTCGATTCGTCCACCCGGTCGCCGCCTTTTGTGAAACTATCCGGCTTCAGTAGCTCCAAGGCTCTGTTGACCGTTTGGTCGCCTGCTATCTCAAAAGGTATAACGTAGTCTACCCCTCTGATACCACTGACTATCTGGCAACGGGTTTTAAGATTTTGAAACGGGCGGCCTTTCTTGGCCGTCAAAAAGGCATCGCCGTTGACAATAACCACTACTGTATCGCCAAACTTCTTACTTTCGATAATACAACTGATATGCCCAGGATGGATTGGATCAAAACCGCCGGAAGTTGCGACAATTTTTCCTAATTTTGGCCGAAGTTCAGCAAATTCTTCAAAGCTGACAATTGGCGCGCCCCAGTCCTTACTCATGAATTGCTCCTAGTCAGTTCCAGAAATTACAATCACCATAGCTATAGATAATAGCAAAAACTACTTTCATCCGATTAATGCACCGGCCTAGAATTTTATAGTAAAGTTAAACGAGGATTTGACACAGCAATATGGAACAAGGAAATAGGCTTGCTCGAATTAAAAAAGTGACTCCGAAGAAAGCCGTTCGAAAGACTAACTTTGAAGTTCACCGAGCTATAGACAATTACAAAACCTCTAGGCAACGCCAAAAAGCCAAGAGAAAGCTGTTGCAAACTTTTAAAAATCCGCCAGCGTTTTCTATTACTTACGATGAGTTAGCTCTAATAACCGGCTCAATCGTCTTTTTAGATAACAAGGAGATCCCAGCTTTGTATAGCTACGGGCGAAAAGCCAAGAACTTAGTCGAAATCGGGGCGGCTTTCGGCGGTTCGACCTCTATCCTACTAGCCAGTATTCCGAAAACTGCCAACTTAACTTCAATCGATCCGTTTGTCGAGGATTCCATGGGTCCGTGGAGCGCTAACGAGGCACGCTGTAGACAAAGCGTCGCCAGATTGCTCAGGGCTGTCGGTAGGTCGGACAAGCTCGAAAGATGGTCGTTAATAGTCAAACCAAGCTACGAGGCTGTAAAAAAATGGAAGAAAGAGGTCGATTTTATCTTTATCGATGGCGACCATAACTATAAAGCAGTTAAAAACGACTTTGAGGATTGGCTGCCTCATGTCAAAAAGGGCGGACTTATTCTTATACATGATTCCCGCCGTGTACCAGGCACGCCAGTGAAAGAATATAACCGAGGTTGGCCCGGCCCAACCAAGTTAGCTAAGGAACTTCAAATAGATAGGCGCATCGCCTTAGCCAATGAAGTGCATTCCATTACTATTTGGCAGAAAATTTAGAGCTTTTATGGCTCGACCGCCGAACTCCGTTGATTATGCTATTTTAAGGTGTTATAGTTAAGTTACTTGCATAAGCGCTGAATTGGTGCGCGATAAAATACAAATATGCCTAGACGCTCAATTTTAGACAAACTCAACCATAAGACATACTATGCCGTGTCAATGATACTGATTCTGTTCGCCGGATTATTATATTTTGAGCGTTACCACAAAGTTCAGGTAACGATCCCCAGCACGTCGCCGACAAAAACAGTGGCTTCCAGCGCTGGCGGACAAAATAGCCCTTCGGCTAACTTAGCACCCAGCGGCGAGGCTAAATCGTTAACGTCCGCAATCCCGACAAGCGGTTCACTGATAGCACCCAGTGGCGGTTTTGTTAGCAACCATCATCCCGGCAATGGCACGCCGACAAACGAGACTTCTGTCTGTAATACGTCTCCCGGGGCAACCTGCTATATTCAATTCGCTAAAGGCAGCGAGGTGAAGAAACTTGACACCCAAACTGCAGATAGTAATGGCGCTACGTACTGGTACTGGGATGTAAACACAGCTGGTTTCGGCAGTGGTTCTTGGACAATTTCAGCCTTTGCCAGTTTAAGTAGCCAAACTAAAACTGCGTCTGATTCTCAGCCGCTGGTGGTACCGTGAAAAAAGCATACAGCCTTATCCTGGGTCTTTTTGTATTTATGTGCGCCTTAGTGCTGTTGATGAGCAACGCCCTAGCCTATAACAATAACAATGTCATGGATGATGGCATTTTTGACAACTCTAGTTCTATGTCCGCTTCGGATATTGACACATGGCTTAATAACAACTTTGGTAGCACCAGCTGTATCAGTACAGCTCACGGTTTTGCTGCGCCAGACGTTACCGGCTACTCTGCTTCAAGCGGTCTTTTCTCATTTGGGGGCGATGTGTCCGCCGGTACGGTTATTGCACACACCGCCCACGTCTATGGCCTTAATCCGCGGGTCATATTGTCCACCCTTCAGAAAGAGGAATCTCTTGTGAGTGGCGCTTCAGGTTGTAGTACGCTGCGTTATTCCGCAGCTATGGGCTACAACTGCCCAGACAATACCGTGCTGAGCGACTACTCAGGTTTCGAGCTTTACAGTATTAACGGTAGCCCCATAACAAGCGTAAGTGGAACTTGCGTGCAGACACAGTCAGGCCATCAGCCGATGGTAGGTTTTTCAAGACAGGTAATCGTCGCGAGCTGGTCCCTTAAATTCAGCGAGCAGCGCTCGGAGGGAAACACTAGCTGGGACGTACAACTTACGAATTATCCTAATTCTGGTAATGTTTGGGATAACTCGGACGATCCCAGCACTTGTTATAGCGGGCCGATGACTCAAGGCTTCAGAGCCGTTTGCTCGGGTGGGCCCACCAATTTTTACGATGGCTCTTGGACAATCGATAGTACAGCTATACATATAGATACGGGTGCAACGGCAGCTCTCTATCGCTACACACCTCATTTTTCTGGCAATCAGAGCTTCGATAATATTTTCCAGTCTTGGTTCGGTAGCGTGTTCGATATTTATAGTTGGTCGGTTTTATCCCAGAATACTTATACCGACTCGAGTCATACGGCTTGGGCTGATTCTTCTAGTCTAGCCCCTGGGCAGAAAGTTTATGCTATTGTCACAGCCAGGAATACAGGCGATACTACCTGGTCTAACAGCACCAACCCGGTACGCCTGGCCACCACTTCACCTCAAGACCGTACCAGCAGTTTTTGTGATATGTCCGATAGTCCAACGTGGGTGAGCTGCAACCGGGCAGCAACGATGGATGAAGCTTCCGTAGCGCCTGGTGGTACAGCTACTTTTGAGTTTTGGTATAAGGCGCCAAATGCGGGCGGCACTTTTAACGAGCATTTTAGCCTCGTCACTGATGGCCTGAGCTGGATGAATGACCCAGGTCTTTATTTTCACACTGTAGTCCAGTCGATTTATACATGGTCCATTGTCAGCCAAGCATCCTTTACGGACGCTAGTAAGAGCGTTTGGGCTGATTCCTCTGCTCTGACACTCGGCAATAAAGTCTATCTCGTAGTTAAGGCCAAAAATACAGGCAACATAACCTGGCTTAATAGCGGGGCAAATCCCACGCGCCTAGGCGTCTCTAACCCTCAAGACCGTACCAGCAGTTTTTGTGATATGTCCGATAGTCCAACGTGGGTGAGCTGCAACCGGGCAGCAACGATGGATGAAGCTTCCGTAGCGCCTGGTGGTACAGCTACTTTTGAGTTTTGGTATAAGCCCAGTCAGACGGGCACTTTCAGAGAATATTTTACGCCGGTGGTTGATGGCATCACGTGGATGAATAATCTCGGGCTCAATTACTTTACGACAGTTAATTTTGATACTTCAGGCACAAGCACTACGCTGGGAACAAATCAAAGTTTGAATTCTGGCCAGTTCTTAGTTTCGACAGATGGACGTTTCAAATTGATCATGCAGAGTGATGGTAATTTGGTGCTTTACTCAATAAACCGTCCACTATGGTCCAGCCGAACGGATGGTAGACCGGTGACAAGAGCTTCCATGCAAAGCGATGGCAATTTAGTCCTTTATGATGCCCAGAACAGACCATATTGGGCATCCAACACAGCGGGCAAAGGAATCTCTACTTTAGTGATACAAACTGACGGCAATTTAGTTATTTATGACAGCGGCAATCATCCGACCTGGGCCTCTAATACCAACGGTCAACTTTAGGTTAGTCTAGCGATATCGTACTATCTTTTCTTGAATAAACCTGCCGTCTTTGTACGCCAGTTTTGTGACGGAGCCCACGCTGGATTTTCAAGTAGCTTCTTCGATTCATCCAAAATGGTCTGAGCCCGCGCTACGTAAGTGTGGTGGGTTAGGCCGTATTCGTATCCGGCTTTGGCGATTTTTTCTCTTTCCTTTTCATGCGCCAGATAATACTTTATCTTCTCGGCACAGTCTTCGGGTGTTTCGAAAAGCACCAAGTGCTCCCCATCTTTGAAAAAGTCTTCAATAAAATCCTTGCGTTGCGTAAGTAAGAATGTGCCGCAGCCTATAGTCTCCCACACTCTCCCGACTAAAAGGCCGTTACCGCCCGGGCCAAAGATATTTAGGTTTAAATGAATTTTTAAACTATTGATAGTCTTTACGAAATCTTCTTTATACCTCCCCTGTATAAATTCTACGTTCGCACCAAGCTTTTTAAGCTTAGCCACATACTCAAGCCGTTTATCGTACGGGGTCCCGATGATTGCCACATCGATTGATCGTTTTATTCGCAGATTATGGAAGTGCTCTTCATCAAAGGCATACGGCAAAAAAACCGCTTTTCGCGCGAGTTTCTTGAAGTGGCTGTCGTAAAGCCTGTTTGCGTGACAGATCACGTCGAAGCCAATACTGCGTATAAGTTCGCCCGCATTTTTTTGTCGTCCGTTGTCCACATCAAAATCCCAGTAAACTCTGGCCTTTGCCCTCTGTTTCTTTAGCTCCAGATATTGAGGCTCTAGATCGTTGCATTCGCAGTAAACTAGAACGTCTAGATCCTTGGGCAATAGGCGACTATCCAGACGCTCGACGGTTCCATAGTAGTTGCCGTAAGGGTAAACATCATGGCCGAGTTTCTTGAAAGCTCTAACTAAATTGTCCCCTGTAGCCCAACCACGCGCATGCGGGATACCTCGATAGGCCACAGCAACGGTCAAACGTTTTTTATGCATTTTCATATATTATAGTACCCCGGCACACCTCGCAAAGCCCCTTTCCATCTGTTATACTCATGGGGGCCCGGGTGTAGATGCTTGGGACCCGTTTTTATGGAAATACTAATTCAACCTAAAAAAAGGGCGCGTATAAACTGGAGAGAGTTATGGAATTATCGCGAACTTTTTTATTACTTCACCTGGCGCGACGTAAAGGTACGATATAAACAAACTCTACTAGGTGCTTCCTGGGCTATAATTCAGCCCTTCACTACGATGGTGATATTCACCCTATTCTTTAACCATGTAGCGGGCATAAAGTCCGGCGCAGTGCCCTATGCTATTTTTTCTTACACCGGGCTACTCTTTTGGAACTACTTTGCTTCGGCCTTCGGCCAGATTAGCAATAGCCTTGTAGGCAATCAAGGCGTTATAACCAAAATTTACTTCCCCCGAATTATTATTCCGATGTCGGCGACATTGCTTGGCTTGGTGGACTTTTTCTTTGCCTCGATTGTTTATGCTGGCATAGCCTTCTACTACCACATAGCTCCCGGACTAGAGGGTCTTTTGTTGGTTATCCCGATGTTACTACTTTGCCTTATTACCGCCCTGGGAGCTGGCATACTTTTTGGATCTTTAAATGTTAAATACAGAGATGTTCGCTCGATTGTGCCCTTCATCATTCAAATCGGTCTCTTTTTAACACCAGTGATTTATCCCGTGAGTCTCATAGCACATAAATACCAGTGGCTGCTCAGCTTGAATCCGGTATCGAGCGTGATTAATACAATGCGCGCAGGCCTTCTACACCAAGGCATAATCAACTGGGCTCAGTTGGGTATTTCGACTTTGTCCGCATCTGTCATTTTGGTAATCGGCATTACATATTTTAAGCGCACCGAAAGACAGTTTGCGGACATCATATAAAAAGGAAACTTATGAGACATCAACTCAAGACCAGATTTGTCAAAAAAAGTAAGGGGAAAATCTCTCGGCTGACATTTGGCTCTTCAGGATCGAAGGCTGCCAGCCAAGAATCTCTGCCCGGAGCTCAGAGCTATTCTGGTCTTGACGAAGATAAAGTGGCCCAAAAATATCTTAGGAAGATCGCTCATCAAAAGTTTTGTGTGGATATAGCGGCCAGTGATGGTACCAGCGCGTCGAATACGAGAGCGCTGTTTGAAAAAGGTTGGGAAGGGCTAGCCGCTGAATTCGACGGTGAAAAGTTTGCAAAGTTAGCGACGTCATATGCGTTATTCTCTGGCGCCCGTCTATCTCGCAACAAAATAACACCCGAGAATGTTATTCCCCTGCTGAAGGCTCACGGGACTCCAAAGAAATTTGGGTTTTTAAGCCTTGATATTGATAGCTACGATTACTTCGTCTTGGCAAAAATTCTAAGTGAGTTTCGACCGGCTTTAATCTGCGCCGAAATAAACGAAAAAATCCCACCGCCCTTAAAGTTTACAGTGAAGTGGATCCCTGGTCACTGGTGGTCAGGCGATCACTTTTACGGGCAAAGTATCTGCCAATTGCACACGCTTGCAAGCCGTTACAAATATGACCTTGTTGAACTTCACTACAATAATGCATTCTTGATTCCCTCTGAGCTTAATCCGTTTGGATCGCTTACACCGGAGGCAGCTTTCCAGAAAGGCTATGCCGGCAAAAAGGATCGAGAAATAAAATTTCCGTGGAATAAGAACGTTGATTTTCTTCTAGAGTTGAGTCCAGTTGAAGCTCGCAAGTCTATCGATCATCTATTTAGAGAGTATAGGGGCAAGTATGAACTCAAGTAGAATTCCCCGTGTTTGGCTTAAATTTTTACCCAGGATTCTAGAACGACAATGAAACCGACTATTGAAGTTAAGAACCTATCCAAGAAGTATCGGATTAGCCATCTGCAAAAGACCAATTATCGCACTCTCCGGGAAGACCTCGGTGCTCTTCTAAAAAAACCCTCGAGTCTGGTGACCGGGAGGACACAAGAGAAAGAAGAGTTTTGGGCACTAAAAGATGTCAGTTTTAATGTTAGCAAAGGTGAGGTGGTGGGAATTATAGGTAAGAATGGCTCTGGTAAATCTACCCTGCTAAAGATCCTCTCGCGGATTGTCGAGCCGACCGATGGAGAAGTTATCATCCGTGGAAAAGTTGCTAGCCTGCTTGAGGTAGGCACGGGTTTCCACCCCGAATTAACTGGTCGCGAAAATATCCTTCTGAACGGTGCTATCCTGGGCATGAAGAAGCGCGAGATCCAGTCTAAGTTCGATGAGATTGTTGCTTTCTCCGAAGTTGAAAAGTTCTTAGACACGCCTGTTAAGTATTACTCGTCTGGGATGTATGTGCGATTAGCTTTTGCCGTAGCGGCTCATTTAGAACCAGAGATTCTAATTATTGATGAAGTTTTAGCTGTAGGTGATGCCGCGTTTCAAAAAAAGAGTTTAAGTAAGATGAGCTCTGTGGCCAGAGAGGGACGAACGGTCTTGTTTGTAAGCCATAACATATCAGCCATACAAAACCTGTGCAGTCGGGCGATCTTGTTGAACGAAGGATCGATTAGGGCGGATGGCCCGGTTTCTGAGGTAGCCCGCAAGTATGCCGCAAGTACCGCGGCCTCGGCCGAACAATCACTTGAGAAAAGACAGGATCGTCAGGGCAGCGGAAAAGTGATTTTTACTAATTGCCAAACGCTCCTCTCCCCCAAAAGGACACTGAAACTAAAGTTGTCGTACCTAAATAAGTCGCGTAAAAGCATTGATAACATTAAGGTGTCTGTCGCGATTAAGGACCAAAAGGGAGATACTCTGGCCAATCTTACGAATACTGTTCTGGACCAACAAATTAATTTAGCCGAAAAAAAAGGCGATCTCTATTTGAACGTTGAGGGTGTTAATTTAGCAAGCGGAGAATACTACCTGGATCTATTTCTGGCTAGTGACGAACAAAATTCTGAAATATTTGATCTTGTAGAAGGCGGAGCACTTCTAGAAATTGACAATCGGGAGTTCTACAGTACGAAGAAGCAGCCGCCTACCTCAGCAATAGCTCATTTTGACTTTACCTACCAACAGGACAAAGCTTAGTCTATGAAAATTAAGCTGCCTCGACAATCACGACATTTGGGCTCAAATAAAAAATATTGCGATGAACCTATAGTAGTAACTGATTCCTGGGGCTTACGTGCAGTTTACTACCCGTGGGAAGCCGAGGAGCTCAAGGACATCATTTCGAGAGACTTTTACAAACCGGAGTTTTTGGCTATCCAGAAGCTAGTGAAGCGAGGCGACACTACTTTTGACGTAGGAGCCAATGTTGGAATTTTTAGCGCTCTTTTAAGCCGTCAAGTCGGCTCTGAAGGAAGCGTATATGCGTTTGAGCCGGTACAGGAAACTTTTTGCAGATTACTCGAAAACCTGGGGCTTAACCACTGCCAGAATGTTAGCGCCAATCAAATGGCTCTTTCAAGCAAACCCGGATCTTTAACTATGAATGTCTTCGAGCCGAAGTATTCTGCCTGGAATTCCTTCGGTCATCCACAGTTCGGAGAAGTCAAACCAATTAACACGGAGAAGGTTAAGACAATTTCTCTGGATAAGTTTTGCAAGGAGCGCCAAATCGGCAAAATTAATTTTCTGAAGATTGATGTGGAAGGTTTTGAAAAAGATGTTCTGCAAGGGACAGCAGACCTTTTGCAAAAGGGAGCGGTAGATGTCCTGTCGTTCGAGGTATCCGGCATACCCTTGAAAGGCAGCGGCGGAACTGTGCGCGACTCCTTCGATCTCTTGAAATCCTTCGGTTACAATTCTTATCGCTACAATAGCGGTGCTAATAAATTTACCGGTCCGGTTACTGACTCGTCAGACGATTACCAAAATTTTTACTCATCAAGACGTAAGTTGGAAGAATTATGAAACCTACTACGAGGGTACCGGTCGCTCTTTTTGTGTACAACCGTGACAAAATTTTAAGGCGCACTATCGACTGCTTAAAAGATAGTGGCGTGGAACTTTTGTATGTCTTTTCGGACGGCCCAAAGGCTAACGATGCTGGGGATGTTGTAAAGGTTCAGCGTGTTCGGGAAATGATTGAGGAGATTGATTGGGCCAAGGTTAGTTTAGTCGAGCAAAAGGAAAATATTGGTCTTGATAGATCTATCCGTAAGGGGGTTGACCACATATTCAAAAGCTACGATAAAGTAGTAGTGGTTGAAGACGATGTTCAAGTAGCTCCTGGCTTTTATAGTTACATGGTCAAATGCTTGAGCCACTTTGGGGGTAATGCATCGATCGCGGGAGTAACTGGCTTACGCTATCCTTTCCCCCAGGAGGCTTTCAAAGGCTATCCCCATGATGTCTTTTTTGCACCCCGTTTTTCTTCATGGGGTTGGGGTACTTGGAAAGCAGTTTGGAAAAAGATAGATTTTGATACTGATAATTTAAAGAGGAGGCTTAAATCAGTGGAGCCGGACGTTACATCGGCTGGATTGGATATGAAAGGTATGGTCGAAGAACTAAAGAGCGGAAAGCTACATGGTGGCTGGGATGTATACTGTGCTCTAAATGTCCTACTCAACAAGCAATACTTCGTGTGGCCTAAAAAAAATATGGTCGAAAATGGTGGATTCACCGACGGCACCCATGCCGGCTCCGAGCCTCCGCCCTGGAGCCTTTCCTGGGAAGCTGATAGAAAGTTTGCTAATAGCCTGAAACTCCCCGAGAATGTGGCCACGAATGATAAAGTGCTGGGCGGTTTTCGGAGTTTTTTCGAAAAAATCGCACAGGCACCGCCTCCCCCGTCCACTCCAAGTGCAACTCTTCAAAAAGGCAAGGACTCCTTGAGAAAGATAGGAACCCTGCGAAGAGCAGTAAGAATTCTTAGAAGAGCGAAGCGTAAATTAAGTAGCAAGGAGCAACCAGTGTCTAATCCCGACCCAAAAGAATACTCGACCCTAATTTCGCCGATGGAAGTACCCGTGCAACGCGAAGCATACTACCTAGCCTTGAACGGATATGTATCGGAAGGTGATAAGGTTTTGGATGTGGGCATGGGGCTGGGTTATGGGCTGACGATCATGTCTATTAAGGCCAAAGAAGTCGCCGGAGTTGATGTTGATGAGAAGTCTGTTAGGTACTGCGAGGACTTCCTTTTAGGCCGTAACCCGAGGCTGAAAAAGTTATTCCATTACGATGGTTATCACCTGCCCTTTAAAGACAATGAGTTTGACGTAATAGTCAGCATAGATGTACTTGAGCATGTTGAACGATACGACGAATTCCTCCGCGAACTAGCTCGAGTCGCCAAAAAGGCTATCGTCATTAATACTCCCAATCGCCGCACCGCCAACACCAACGCCGATGGCACGCCAAAAAACTATTGGCACTTAAGAGAGTGGTCCCCAGATGAACTGAAGACAATTCTCAAAAAGAACAACTTTTCGTTCAAGTTCTATTACATAAACGGTCCCCCTGATGGACCGTATAGGGTAAGCTTAACCGATGGTCCGGATACTCAATCACTGACGCCTGTAATCTTGTTGGGTCAGAAAGAAGAAGCCAAGTAGTGAAAAAAGTCACCGTCACAAAAGTTTCTACCGAACGCTGGCGAAAAGCCCAGGCATTTGAGGTAGAAGCAATCTACAGTATTATGGGCGCCCATGATGACTGGAACAGGTGGTGGAAAGACAGGTTTGAAGGCTACAAGGTTCTGCAAGGTAAAAAGTTCCCCAAGGTGCTTGAGGTTGGCTGCGGTCCACATACTAACCTGAGGCTAATCCTGCCACACATTACCGCTAAGGAAATCTACTTGGAAGATCCCCTTATACAGTCCTATTTGGATTTCATGCCCGGTGTACCGCCCTCATCGCGCCTGTCTAGGGTACTTCGCCGATCGGCTCCGATCGTTCAGCCAATCTTTTTGCAATCACTTTTCAAAGACAAGTCTTACCGAATCCACATAAGCTCAGCGCCCCTGGAGGAGCTGCCCTACCAGCAAGGATTGGTGGACTTGACCGTGTGTGTGAATGTCCTTGATCACGTATTCGACCTCGGAAGGTGTATGGCCCAAATGGACAGAGTCCTAAAAAAAGGGGGCATCTTAGTACTCGGCCAGGATTTGTCAAACCAGGAAGACTACAAAAAAGCTCCGGATTCCTGGAAGGATATTGGGCACCCCATTAAAGTTAACGAAGACGATCTGGAAAAATATTTGAAGAATTACAAGCCTCTATATAAAAAGGTGCTACCGCGCAAAGCTGGTCGTAACCCGAGTGCTCACTATGGTACGTATTTGCTGATTGCTAGAAAAAATTAGTTCAAAACGATGTTTAAGAATAGTCTACTCAAATTGCTGCCAAGAACAAGAAGGCCGCCAGTCGCCACAGGCCAACCTCTACTTAATTACAATCGATACCTAAAACAGCCACTCGGCAGAGCCCTTTTATCCTATCTCCCCGACCCGGTCAGAGATGATTTGGCGGGCGGAGCTGAAAATGAGTTTAGTAACCGTGGCATTGCTAGAACGTTGCCAAGAGCCCTTAATGAAGCCGGGTACATAGTAGATATTGTCAGTTGGGATGATAAAAACTTCTCGGCAGATAAACCGTATGATCTTTTGGTCCAGCACGGAGGCATTAACTATGGGCAGCTTGCCCCCCTGGTCAAGTCGAGCGGTGCAATTGTCTATTTCTCCTCTGGCAGCTATTGGCGATATCATAACTCCCAAGAACGCGCCCGTTTCCGAGCCTTCGCCAAAAGACATGGCGTACAACTTCCGTATGATAGGCTCATCACGCACCCTGAGGAGCAGGTAAACCGAGATGCCGAGGCTATTATTGCCCTCGGCAACAAAGATGTGCGAAAAACCTACCGTAATTTTCCTAGAGTCTACAATTTGAATCTAGCCTGCTACCCAGATTCGCGCCCAGATAGTGTTCATAAGGACTTTTTAAAAACTAGGGATAATTTTTTGTTTTTTGCAGGCGGCGGCGGAATACACAAAGGTTTGGACTTAACGATCGAAGCTTTCCTGGGACTCTCTCAACAGCTTTACATTATGGCTTATATCGAACCGAGTGTGCTCGAATTTTATAAAGAAGCTCTGGCGGCTCCTAATATCCATTGGATCGGGCCTGGGGCTTTCAGATCTCCGGCGTTTTATAACGCGATGGATAAATGCGGCTTTGCCATTTTACCATCGTGTAGCGAGGGCCAGCCCGGCTCGATGCTGGAGTGCATGAACGAAGGCTTGATACCGGTAGTTAGTCGTGACGCCCACATAGATATTGCTGGTTTTGGTTTTTTAGTCGAGCCGGTTAGTATTACCAGGATTCGCCGAGTCGTGAAGCAAGCTGCTAACTTGAAGGAGTCTGAGCTTAAAATGCGTTCAAAAAAGGCACGGGCTACGGCCCTCAAGAGACATTCTCCTGATCTTTTTTTGAACAGGCTTAGGACCTACTTTTCTGAGATAATGAATACTCCTAGGGACAAAGCAAAATGAAACTCAACGCATATTGCATGGACTGGCACTTATCAAGGAGTGGCGCGTTCCATGATTTAGTGGTCGATTCCTTGAAACAAAAATTGGAAGTTGAGCTTGTTGACATAAAAAAATGGCAGCCCGATCCCGGTACGCCTCAGCTTTTTTGCCAAGTAGCACCACCTGATGTTTTATTAAGCGACCCTACCTCCAAAGTCGTGTGGATCCCTATGTGGGATAATGTTCATGGGAATAGCCAGGCTTGGTGGCAAGCCCTGCCCAAACATTTACGAGTCGTCTGCTTTTCCACGGCCTTATATAAACAGGTTAGGCAGGCTGGATTGCCGTCAATTCATCTTACTTATTTCAAAGATTCGGAAAGATTCAAACCCGCGACCTGGGATAAAAGGGTGATCTACTACTGGAATCGTACGGGTCTAATCGGTCCAGATTTTTTGCGAAAGCTATGCATAGCAACTGGAGCAGATAAGCTAATCTTTCGGTCTGATCTTGATCCCGGAGTCCCACAAAAAATGTATTACGAACTTGGCAATAAACTCGGCCCCTCCATGGTTGAGACAGTCCATGAGATGGATCAACAAAAATATCTTGAAGTGGTTCAAGAATCAAACATTTACTTCGCTCCTCGATCAGTGGAAGGGGTGGGTATGACTTTTATTGAGGCGATGGCACGCGGTGCGGCCGTAATAGCTTACAATGCCCCAACAATGAATGAGTATATTAAACATAATCGAACAGGCTATTTGTGTGATAACGTTTACAGCCGCCGACTAGCTAGTAGAGCTCGAAATCGGACACGTAAAATCTTCTTCGGCCAATCTCACGCTCACCTATTGTCTGATCTCCAGCCTTGGGCAGACATCGCGAAACTGGACTGGCATAAGCTAGGTCGACAGGCACACGACGAGAGCAAAGCCGGTTATCAACGGTGGCTTAAAGACACAGACTCGTATTATCAGTTTCTGACGCGTTGGTAAAAGACAAAGATGGCAGCCACGAAACATTTTGGAAAAATTCCACATCAAGACCTTGCTATAGCTACCGCCTGTGATGCCAAATATTTTAAGAGCGTTCTTAATCTGGCGGGGAGTCTTGAGTCTAGTGCCGGCATTAAGTACCAGCTATATATTTATGATCTAGGCCTGAGGCCATTACAGCACTGGATACTTAAAGGTCTGCCCAATGTTACGGTAAGCTCCGTGCCGGCTTTTACCAAGTACTGGAAGCAGTGCTGGAGCTGGAAGGTCTGGATTTGGAAATACACTCCTGGTGATAATTTTCTATATTTGGATGCCGGAGTCGAAGTCTTGAGAAGCCTGCAGCCATTTGTCAGTTTGATGGATAAGTACGGATACGCTCTGGTCAGTCAGTCTGATAAAAACCATCCCCATTTGGTTAGAGATATAACGCCTGACGATTTTTTTGAGAAATATAAACTAGACAAAAAATTTGCTAATGAGCCTGTGATTGCGGCAGGCATTATAGGCTTTAACAAGCACAGCAAATTCTATTCATCTATTATAGACAAGGTTTATGAAGCCGTTAAAGAGGGTGACAACCTGGGCTGGTCCAAATCAGAAATGAGCCGCAACGCAGGGATACATTATATGGATAATCCTCCGCTAAGGAATTGCCGACTTTTTAGGCATGATCAAACCGTGCTTAGCGTCTTAGTCTATAAGTATCAAAATCCTCTGGTATTGCAACAGCTGGAAAAATTCGCCGGCTATAAAACTCCGCACGATCACCCAAAGCAGGTCGTTTGGCATCACCGACGACAGAGCAAGCTGCCCTACATACGAACACTTCGATATGCCAAAACCTCTCCAGTACGCTGGTTGGTGCTTAAGTTTGTAGGAGGACGTTTTTGGTGATGACAAAAGATTTCAAATTACCGATTTCCGCATTGATTGTCTGCCTGAATGAAGGAGAACTTCTTGCTCGCTGTCTGTCCTCTATCCAGTTCTGCGACGAAATCGTAGTTTATGATCTTGGCTCATCAGATGATTCAGTCACTGTAGCAAGAGAAGCGGGCGCGATTGTTAGGCGGCATAGGCGCGTTCCGCACGCTGAAATAATCTATGCCACAGAGCTATCGAAGCTCAAGCATGACTGGGTATTACTGACAGACCCGGACGAAGTCATAGATGTCGAGCTTAAAAATGAAGTCCTCGAGAAATTTGGAACCATTCCTGAAACAGTCGGCATTATTAGAGTACCGATGCAATATTACTTTAAATCGCATGCTCTTAAAGGCACTATTTGGGGCGGCGTCAGCCATCATCGCTTTTTGGTCAATCGCAAACGGGCTTTCTTCCGCCCGTTAGTCAACACAGCGGCATTCCTCAAAGACGGCTACGCGCTGCAGGCTTGGCCCCACAAAAGAGGTCTGGTTCATCATTTTTGGATGAGCAATTACAGAGAGTTTGTTTCCAAGCATCGTCGCTACTTAAGAGAGGAAGGCAAGGCTCGTTACGAACGTGGCGAACGATCCAGTTATCGCGGCATTCTCAGCTCGCCATGGCGAAGTTTTCGGGAAAGTTTTTTTACAAAGAAAGGCTACCGTGACAAGCTCCTCGGTTTTTCCTTAAGCCTTTTTTGGGCTTGGTACAATACCTCCGCAATGGTTAGACTAAAAAAGGAACAGTTAAAAAGAGGAGCTAATGGCTAAGCCTACCGCGACTTTTTCAATCGTCACGCCTTCATTTAATCAGGCAGCCTTTTTGGAGGAAACTATTAAGGGCGTGCTCGATCAGGCTGGGGATTTTTCAATTCAATACATTGTGGCTGACGGCGATTCTACTGACAACAGCGTAGAGATTATCAAAAAGTACGATCAGCTGATCAGGGACAAGAAGTATCCCCTAAAAAATAGCGGGGTTGATTTGAGTTGGTGGAGCCACCCTGATGGCGGACAATCCGACGCTATAAACCAGGGTTTCCGCAAAGCAATTGGCGAATATGTCGCTTGGATAAACTCTGATGATGTTTATATGCCAGGAGCTTTTGCGGAAGCATTGAAAGTTTTCAGAGCTCACCCCAAGATTGGCTTAGTTTACGCCAGTATGGAAGAAGTTGATGAAAAAGGTAGGCTGGTCAGGCTTCAAGTACCAGAACCTTTCGATGTCAGGAGACAGATTCGTGAGGGAAATTTTGTGCCTCAGCCCTCTACTTTTATGAGACGAGAGGCCCTATTTGCAGTAGGCTTGCTCAATCCAAAATACCACTACGCCATGGATTATGATTTATGGATCAGGATTGGTAAAAGATATGGCGGCATTAGGGCTGATGGAGTGTGGTCAAAATTCCGATTCCATCCCGCCTCTAAAACAGTCTTGCTCGAGAAAAAATTCTGGAAGGAAGTCAGCCAAATTAGCCGCTCCCACGGTGGCAGATTTGCATCGCCTCTCTTTAAAAACCATTATCTTGCGAGGTATCCGCACCTGTTGGCAAATCTTAATCGCTTAGGGCGAGGCTACCTGCTACTAAAAGACCGTCGCTACGATGAGTTTCGTCATAAGCTACACAAAAATATAGCGCCTGGTAGGAATAAACAGGAGCCCCGACCATGACGACAAGCTCAGATTTTCCGGTCGACGTCATTATCCCAACGTATAACAGCATGCCCTATTTAAAAGAAGCGATAGAAAGTGTTATAAAACAGACCCACCACAACTGGTTGCTCTATGTGGTAGACGATGGATCAACTGATAATGGCGCTACAGCCGAGTATGTTAAAGGTATAGCCGACCATAGAGTGACTTATATCAAAAATCCTAAGAAGGGTCGTTCGGCAGCTCGCAATTATGGGCTTAAAAGGTCGAAGTCGCCCTATGTAGCTTTTCTAGACTCCGATGATATTTGGTATCCTGCCAAACTGCAAAAACAACTAGCTCTGCTTACCGAGGATAAGCAGTTAGGCATGGTCTACGGTTTGTGCAAAGTTATTGACGAAACTGGTAGAATCACCTCAAAAATAGCCGACAAGAAACGGGGTGATTTATTTAAATATTTGCTTAGCGGTAACAACATTTCAGGCAGCGCCAGTATTGTCATGCTGCGTCGAGAAGTCTTTGAGGAAATTGGTGCATTCCGTGAAGATTTTGCTATGGCAGAAGATTGGGAGCTATGGTTAAGAGTTGCTCGGTCTTACACGATTGATTACGTTCCTGAGTTCTTAGCGGCTTATCGAGTTGGCGCTGCCAGCTCCCGACCTAAGTTCTTAGAAAAAGCCCGTGGACTCGATTACGCATTACCGATTATGATTGATGAATTTGAGCTCGGGCCGCTCAACCGTGCCAGACTAGCCTCTGCTTGCCTCGGGCAGGCCTGTTCATTATATCTGGATGGCAACGACAGGCAGTCGGCTCGTCAGGCGTTTATTAGAATGCTGAGTTATAACCCTCTGGCCTGGCTGACCCCCAATCGGCATAGACTCTTTGTCTACCTACGCCTGCTGTTGGGTAATCCTGTGCTTAGGTTTTTAAGGTACCGCTTTTCTAAGCAATACCGAGCTAGAGAGACAGGTAAGTATGACTAGGCCAAGACTTCTAATAATTTCGTCTGCCAAAAATTTTGGTGGTGGTGAAGCTTATCTTAGAAAAATCGTTGACGAGCTACGGTCAGACTATGTTGTTACAATTCTGGGTCCTCGTTTTATAAAGAATTTCATTGGAGATAGAGTTGAAACCTTGTGGTTGCCGCTTTTTCCTACGTTTTTTGATAGGTTACTCCGACGAACACACCGGCTGAAACGCCTATACTATCGGCTGCTTATTGGCTGTTTCTATAACTTCGATCGCTATGATGCCATTAACATCCAGTGGTTCGACGGAGCTTTAATAGAAGCGATTCGTAAGCGTCCTCTGATGCTGACTCTGCACGTCGATTTCATAATCTCGCGAGACTATGACACCTATGTCGCCAGAGTTTTGAATAGTCTAGATAAAATAATCTGCGTCAGTGGTGAAGCCAAAAAGCAATTGGTTAAACGCGGCGTCAATTCTACAAAATGTATCGTCATTCATAATGGAGTGGACCCGGCAAGTTTTAAATACAATGGGCAGCCGGGTCAATACGTTACATGGATAGGTCGGGTCGAAAAGGCTCAAAAAAATCCCGATCTATTTCTACAAATAGCCCAATTGGCTTACAAGCAAGGCTCGCCTCTGCGATTTCGTATGGTTGGTGACGGTAATCGCTTGGGCGAGATAAACAAAAAACGCTCGCCAAACCTGGCCTTACTCGGCTCGCAAAAACCACAAGCCATGGCGAAAATTTATCGTCAAGCTTCGGTCCTTTGTATGACTTCATTCTACGAGGGACTCCCGTTTGTAGCCCTCGAAGCCATGGCTTGTGGCGTGCCTGTTATATCGACTGCGGTCAGTGGCCCTAATGAGCTGCTGACAGACGGCACGGGGATACTTATCACGCAGTTTGACGCCAAAAAATTCCTGACAGAAATTTCTTCTTTAGCTAGAGACACTTCTCGATATGAACATATGCGCGAAAAAGCACGCAAGAGAATAGAAAAGGATTTTTCAATTAATAACACTGTTCAACAGACGCTGGCGGTCTATCATGACCTTGTTCAACAGAAAGATCTGCCATGAAGGTCGGCATTGAAAGTAGTTTGTTGTTTAAGCCCCGCACCGGTGTCGGCCAGTATGCTTATAAGTTGACCGAGGCGGTCTCGAAAATAGACTCACCAATTAAATTTGAAGTTGTTAGACACTACTTGCCTTTCAGAAGATTCACTCCACCGATCCCGCCTTCTTCGCATCTGACCTATCGGATAGTCCGCTGGTTTCCCCCAGCAGTTTACTTCCAGGTCTTCAAACGTCTGGGCCGGTTTCTACCTTATGACTTGGTAGCCCTACGAAATTATGATGCCTTTTTATTTTTTAACTTTGTGATGTTTAACTTGCGCAAAAAAACAGCTGGTATAGTTGCCATCCACGACTTGTCATACATCCATTTCCCAGATTACGTCCAACGCAAAAATCTGCTATATCTTAGGCGATTTGTGCCCAAATCGATTATCGAATCCCGGCATGTTATTGCTGTTTCGGACTTTACCAAGAAAGACATATTAAAAAACTTTGAGATTAGTGCCAGTAAAATTTCGGTTGTTCCAAATGCGGTCGATCACAAGCATTATTACCCGAGACCTGCCAACGAAGTTAATCGGTTGCGTAAAAAATTTGATTTGCCGACAAAATATATTTTATTTGTTGGCACGCTGGAACCACGTAAAAATATCGTCGGCATACTCGAAGCCTACGCTGAGCTTAAGCCTGAGTTAAAAAGCGACTATGCTTTAGTCTTAGCTGGTGGGAAGGGCTGGAACGATGAGTCTATCGGTCAAAAGATTGCTCAACTGCAGGCAAATCAGGAGCGAATTATTTTACCTGGCTATGTCACCGACGAGGATCTCCCAGTTCTCTATTCCGGCGCCAGCTTATTTGTCTTCCCGTCTTTTTATGAGGGCTTTGGCATCCCCCCGCTGGAGGCTATGGCTTGTGGCGTACCGCTCATAACTAGCGATAATTCGTCTTTGCCTGAGGTCGTCGGCGACGCTGCTATTAAAATTAAGGCCGATGCCACTGACGACTTGAGCAGGCAGATAGCGGCTGTCTTAACTGACCAAAAACTGGCTGCCAGTTTACGAGCCAAGGGCTTAACCCAAGCCCGAAAATTCAGCTGGGAAAAATCAGCTGAACAATTAATAGCTGTGCTCGAAAAGCTTGCCTAAGCAACCTATATCACTTCTCGACGAAGCTTTACCTTTCCTTGAAGCTGGTCTTCAAGCTCGGCAATATCGGCGTCGACCATAATTTTGACCAGTTCGGAAAAAGTGGTTTTTGGTTTCCAACCGAGTTTTTTCTTGGCCTTGCTGGCGTCTCCGATAAGCACATCGACTTCCGCCGGCCGCAAATAACGCTTATCGAACTTGACGTATTTTTTCCAATCTAAACCGACCAACTTGAAGGCCTCTTCAACAAATTCACGTACTGAGTGAGTTTCGCCGGTAGCGATAACATAATCGTCAGGTTTTTCCTGCTGGAGCATTAGCCACATGGCTTCGACGTACTCTTTGGCGTACCCCCAGTCGCGCTTAGAATCTAGATTACCCATATAGATTTCGTCTTGGAGCCCGGCCAAAATTCGAGCAATTGCTCGAGTTACTTTCCGGGTTACAAATGTTTCGCCCCGGCGCGGACTTTCGTGGTTAAAAAGAATTCCGTTGCAGGCGAACATGTCGTAGCTTTCGCGGTAATTGACGGTGATCCAGTGAGCATAAACTTTAGCTACAGAGTACGGAGAGCGCGGGTAGAATGGCGTGTTTTCATTTTGGGGAATTTCTCTAACCTTGCCAAACATCTCACTGGAACCAGCTTGATAATATTTGGTTTTTAGGCCTAGGCGATGTATAGCTTCCAAGAGCCTTACTGCGCCCAGACCAACGCTATCGCCGGTATATTCGGGCAGCTCAAAAGACACTCGCACATGGCTCTGGGCGCCCAAATTGTAAACTTCATCTGGCTGTACTTGGGTCAAAATATTATAAACGGTGCTAGTGTCGGTTAGGTCGCCGAATATGAGCTGAAGGCGGGTCTTTTTTTCGTGCGGATCCTGGTAGATATGGTCAATGCGGTCTGTGTTGAGAGAGCTCGATCGTCTAACAATGCCGTAAACTTCATAACCTTTATTCAATAGCAGCTCGGTCAGGTAACTACCGTCCTGCCCAGTGATTCCGGTAATTAGTGCTCGTCTTGGCTGTTTGGGCATGGATATATATTCCCCCGGTTATTTACTCCACTAGTATAACTTATAAGGGGTTAGCTATGTTAAGATGATATGGTGCAGAGCCCAAAAATGTACTGGCGCAGGCTTGTTAATTACTCGGAGTTTCTGGGCGTTGTTATTACTTTGGCGCTCTTGCCAATTGACCGATTCCCATACATACATCACGTTCCGCTCAGTCTAGGTTTTATATCCTTGGTTTTACTACTGATCGCTGTAAGCGGGCGTTTGTTAAACGTTTGGTCAGTTGGTCGCTTTGGGGATCTTAGGCGGTACTTCTTTTTTGGTACTATTTTAGCTCTCCCGGTTGCTGCTTATGCCCTTAGTTCTACCTACGCGATAGACCGATCTTTTACCTTAGGGGCCACGAAAGACTTACTGTCAGTGACGCTACGAGCGTTTTGCTTCTTCGTTCTAGTTTCTGAACGACCTCAGCAATTGTGGTTATTGGTAAAGAAAACAATTTACGTTGTTAGCGCAATAGTCGTAGCCTATGCTTTCTTTCAGTTCTTTTTCGATGTATTTGGAATCTCAACAAAAGTGACCGACCTGCAACATTGCTGTACTTCACAATATTCAACTTATGTTTTCCCTCGGGTACAGTCAACTTCGCTTGAACCCCTCTACTTCGCGAATTACCTTTTAATACCGATTTGGTTGTTAACATTTGATTTTTTGAGGGATAATAAGCTCCGCCGCAGTCGACCCCATCTTTTACTATTTGGCTCTTTAACAACGTTAGTCTTTCTTCTAATAGCACGCGGCGCCATTATTGCCGTTGCCCTGGGTTGGCTTATTTTAATTTGGGGTATGAGAAATCGCCATAAACTCAAGGATTTTTGGATTTTTATGGCAAGGTGGTGGACGATTGGACTCATCACTACACTTGTTTTAATCGGCTTTGCTGGGGCGCTTTCGAAAGCCATCCCTAAACACTCCATCAATGGTTCTGGCTCCGGTATAGGCAATGTCGAAATATTTACGGGCCACGGCGTAAATGTGCTCGATGCCTCTGCCCAAACCCGCTATAAGCTCTGGCCAAAGGCTTTTACTTATTTTAAAGAAAAACCTTTACAGGGCGTCGGCGGCTACAACAGCAGGATCAGATTAAATCTCGATAAATATAACCACGGTGCTAATCCCGATTCACTGCAGCCCTTCAACAATGATTTTTTGGGTTTGCTCGTCGACTTGGGCCTGTTGGGAGTTGTGGCCTTTGCGCCGCTAGTTATCGCAGTCCTTGTGATTATGTACCGCTTATTTAAGAACTCTTGGAAAGGAGAAGCGGCGGCTATGACGCTGGTAATGATTGGTATGCTGGTCCAGAGCAATTTCTTCCATTCTATATTGCTAACCCGGCTTTGGATCGTAGTTGGGCTACTCTTAACAGCTAGTTTTGCTGACAATAAATCCCGTCAAAGCGCTTTAAAATGAAAGTCGTTATTGAGGCTCGTGAATCCGGTACCAGCACTGGCCGTCATATCGATAAACTGATTGAGAATCTGCACGAACTTAAACCGGAATTCGAGATTGTCATCCATACCAAACCACATCGTGTAGCCTTTTTTAAACGAGCTACGCCGGACTTTGCGGTTCGAGAATCGAACTTCAAAGAGTTCTCGCTGAGCGAGCAGACCAAGCTGGCTTCTCAGCTCTACTCGTTTAAGCCGGATCTGGTGCACTTTACAATGACCCACCAACCAGTTTTTTACTTCGGTAGAACCGTCACCACTATTCATGATTTGACCACCGCCCGTTTTACCAACCCTGCCAAAAACTATTTGGTGTTTAAGTTTAAACAGTGGGTCTATCGCGGCGTGGTTCAATGGGTAGTTAGAAAATCTAAGGCTATTTTTACGATCTCCAAGTTCGTAAAACAGGACATTGCCAACTACACCCACATTAACCCATCAAAAATTCATGTTACCTATCTGGCCGCCGATCAAATAACTGATCCTGCCAAGTACGTTAAAGGTGTCGTTGCTGGCAAATTCATTATGTATGTTGGTCGGCCTCTGCCCCACAAAAACCTTTGGCGACTAATAGAAGCCTTTCAGTTGTTACAAAAGGACTGGCCTAGCCTACAGTTAGTATTAGCCGGCAAAAAAGATGTGCTTTATGAGCAAATAGAAAAAAGAGTCCGTGACGGCGGTATCGCAAATGTTGTTTTTACGGATTTTGTCACCGAAGGCCAGTTACGCTGGCTTTACGAACAGACGTCTGCCTATATTTTCCCTTCTCTATCCGAAGGTTTCGGCCTGCCGGGGCTAGAGGCTATGGCCCACGGCGCTCCGGTTGTTTCCAGTAATGCTACTTGTTTGCCGGAAATTTATGGCTCGGCTGCCCACTACTTTGATCCGCAAGACCCCCACGATATAGCTGCCAAAATAAACGATGTTTTGGAGTCTAGCGACCTACGAGACCAGCTTATTAAAAAGGGCCGCACCCAAGCTGCTAAGTACTCTTGGCGGCGCATGGCTGAGCAGACCCTAGCAGTTTATAAGCAGGTTCTGGGCGGTTAAGCTTCGTTTGATTCTTCTGGTTTTAAGACAATGTGCCGATCACGCCCGAAACCAGCCGACTCACTCGATAGACCGTAATCAACGGCAGCTTTATGAATGGTTCGGCGGTCGGCGGCGTTCATGGGCGACAATTCTTTCGGCTGGCCGCTTTTTTGAACTTCCCTAAACCAGCCTTCAGCTTCTTTAACCAGGCGCTGGGCGCGCTGCTGTTTGTAGCCAGCGACGTCCACATTAACCCGGCTATGGCTGTAGCCTTGGTTCCTGAGAGCGAAGCCAATCGTTTGCTGCAATGCCCGCATGGTCTCCCCGCGGTTGCCTATTAAAAAGCCGTTGAGATGGGTTGATGGTACGTCAAGCTCAATTACCTCGCTGTCTTCGGTAGTAGCGTGAACGTCAGCATTCAGACCGAAGAAGCTGAGTAAATCCTCGATATATTTTTTAGCATATAAGATCGCCTCTTCGATATCGTCTTTCATTTACGGCGTCTCCTGCGGGCTGGTTTTTTGCGTAGCTTAGCGGCCGGCTCAGGACTATCTATAAGTTTTGCGGGTTGTGCTCCGATAGAGGCATCAGCTAGTGCGGCGTCGTGCTTAAGCACTCGGGATTGCTGTATATAGGCCACTAAGCTGCTAGCCAACCAGTACAGCGGCAGGGCCACGGCCAAGCGAATGGAGATAATTAACACCATAAATGGGATTAGGTATTGGGTACTTTTACCAACGGCGGCGTTGACTTCAGCTTGGTCGGCCTGTTTACCCTGTCCAGCCTGGCTCAAGATTGAACGCAACGAGCGGGCTTGTGGATTTTGCGGCATTAGTTGCTTAGTCTGAAAATATTGGGCAGCTGCGCTAGCTATCACAATGGCTAGTGCCGGCCAGTAAATTCCGCTGGTCTCGACAGCTGTACGCGTCAGGTTGACCAACCCAAACAGCGAATCATCAAAACGATGGATGTCCTGTGTTAGTGTTTGCAACCATGGCAAGTGGTGCAAAAAGGAATAAGAGAAAGTAATGATTTGGTGCGGGTCGTTAATGATTCGTCGAAGACTGGCATAAAGACCGATTAGAATTGGAACCTGGACTAATAGGATGCCAATGCTGGCAAAGGGGTTAATCTCTTTTTCTTTGTAAAGTTCCATGGTCAACTGTGATTCTTTTTGGCGATCGCCGCCAGCCGCCTTTTTGATCTTTTTAAGCTCCGGTGCAAGCTCGCGCATCGCTCGGGCATGATGAAGCTGTTTTTTAACCAGCGGCCACATCAGCAGGCGCACCAAAATGGTGAATAGAATAATGGCCAAGCCGAAATTATGGCCAGGTAAAATCGAATAGATCAGCACCAGCAGGTTAAAAATTGGCTGGACGATAATAGTCGTGAAAATATTAGCAATCATCGGTTAGTTCGAGCCCTCTTCGGACTTTATAATACCACGAAGTCTGGGGTGAGGCTCGGTAGGCAGCGACCAAGGTTAGAGAACGCCGGCTTTCTTTAGCTGGCTCCTGAGTTGGCGGGACAACTCCTTTGCAGGAGTAGTGGCGACAGTTTCATGAAAAACGGTGACAACAATGTCGTGCGGGGCTTTAAAGTTTGGTGCCAGTTGCCGCAAGTCCTCGTATAGGCGTCGGCGTATGCGGTTGCGAATTACGGCTGATTTATGAACCTTTCGACTAACAACGATGGCTACTCGGAAAGCATCGCGCCGAGGGTTGGCTAAGACTTTTACGGCAAAAAGTGGCCCGCGAACCGTCTCACCCCGCGTGTAAACATGGCGCAAGCTACCGTAACCCCTAAAACGGTGGAGTGAAGAGATCATACCAACAGTTTGGCAGGCGCTTACAGCCCTGTCTAGTTGTCAGCTATTTAGTGTGACAGACGAGTTCGGCCTTTGGCTCGGCGGTTCTTAAGGACGTTACGACCAGCCTTGGTGGCCATACGCTTCATAAAGCCGTGCTCACGGGAGCGTTGTTTCTTCTTTGGTTGGTAGGTTCGCTTGGGCATTTTGGCCTTTCATAGCAAGTTGGGCTTAACTAAACAAGCCCGGCAGTGAATTTGACAATGTTAACCCACAAATCTTAGCAGTTTTTCCACTCTTACCCAACTGTTATACACATATTGTTCGGTGTAAATTTGGCATGTGTACAAACCTCCGGGGTCGACAATACGGAAATATTTACTGATGTGTTTTTTCGAAAGGCTGTGGAAAAACCCCCGCTGGTTAGCTATATTAAGACTTAGGTTAGTTGAAAAACGGATGAAAAAAAGAGGGCAAAACCGAAGTGGCTGACGGCGCACTGTGGCAGGCCGTACTGGGCGAAATTGAGCTATCTGTCTCGCATGGCAATTTCGTAACCTGGTTTAAAAATACCCAGTTATTACGCCAGAAAGACGGTGTGGTGATAGTCGGGGTACCTAATGTTTTTGTAAAAAACCAGTTGGAACGTAAGTTTAATGACCTCGTGTCGGGCGTTTTGGCTAAAAACGGGGTAACTGCGGAGCAGATAGAATATAAGATTCACACCGGCGTAGCCCCTAGTCAGCGACTGGACGACTCCTCAATATTCAGTAATTCAGGGGTGGTTGCCACTACGATAGATAAGCCGCGAGCTAAGGGCGCGGCCAATGTTAGCCATTCTTACCGGCAGGGGTTAAACGAGCGTTATACATTCGAAAATTTTGTGGTCGGCGCCAGTAACGAATTAGCTTACGCTGCCTGCCAGGCGATCGTCTCTAAACCCGGCACTAAATATAACCCTTTATTTATTTATGGTGGTGTTGGGATTGGTAAGACCCATCTAATCCAGGCAGTGGGCAATGCCGTTTTAGCGGCCAGGCCGGGTTCACGAATCGTTTATGCCTCAACTGAGCAGTTTGTCCAGGAGTTCGTCGACGCTATCAGGTTTAAGAAGAACACTTCGGATTTTGCTGACTTTTACCGCAGCGCTGACGTATTGATTGTTGATGATGTCCAGTTTTTGGCTGGCAAAGAGCGGGTCCAGGAAGAGTTTTTTCACACTTTCAACGCCCTACACCAGGCCAACAAACAAATTATTATGAGTTCCGATAAACAACCTAAAGACATACCAACCCTGGAAGAGCGGCTCCGATCCCGCTTTGCTTGGGGAATGAGTATTGATATGCAGTCGCCGGATTTTGAAACCCGCTGCGCAATTTTGCACAGTAAGGCTGGTTCGCAGTCAATCGAGCTGCCCGGGGACGTGGTTGAGTTTTTGGCCGGCCGCGTTCAAAACAACATCCGTGAACTAGAAGGCGCCCTAAACCAAGTGATTGCCTTTTGTGAAATGCGGGGCGTCAATCCAACTATGGATGTGGTGGAGTCGATTTTTGAGGCTCAGGCTAACCGGCCAAAGCACATCAGCCCTCGCCAAATTATCGAACGCACCGCTAAATATTTCCATATTTCCATGGAGGATATACTCGGCCCTAAGCGCGATAAAGACATTGTTGTTCCTCGTCAAATAGCCATGTATATGCTGCGCAACGAGCTTCATTTATCCTTCCCCAAAATTGCTCACGAACTAGGCCGTAAAGACCACACCACTGCTATACACTCAATTGAGAAAATTAATAAAGAGTCTAGTTATGACAGCCCTATTCGCGAACAAATTAATGAGCTAAAGGAAAAAATCTATGCTTAAGGCTGTGAAGAACTACGTGCAGAAGTTGGGTAAAACAAGGTTACAAAACCAACTAGTTATGACCACATACCACAACCTAGCGGTAAAATTTTTTACCGGGCCCTTTTTACTGCACAGTTTTTACTCAACCATCAAGGCTTATGCACTAACCATATACACAGTTTTTACTAGGTTCTTCTGCCTCTGTTTGGGTGGCCTGAAATACTCTTTTTCCACATCACCTACTAAGTCTAAGGTTCTATTAAAAGGATTTTAATAATAATCATGAAACTACAAGTTGCCCAAAACAATTTAGCTCGGTCCCTAAATACCGTTGCTCGTATCGCCAGTAACCGCGGCACACTCCCTGTGCTTGCCAACGTACTCCTTAAAACCGAAAATAACCGCCTCAGCATTGCAGCCACTAACCTAGACATCGCCATAACCCACTTTGTTGGTTCCAAAATCACCGCCGAAGGCGCTATCACCGTCCCCGCCAAACTCATGCAAGACTTTATTAGCAGTCTTCCCGAAGGCGTAATAAACCTAGAGCTAGAAGAAAACCATCTAAAAATAACCACCGACCAATATCAATCGGTAATTAATGGAATCCCAGCCGAGGACTTTCCGGTTATGCCAGCTATCAGCCAAGCCGCAACTTGGAAAATTCCAGCAGTTGACTTCAAAAAAGCACTTTCTAAAGTAGTTTTTGCCGCTAGCCCAGATGACTCTCGACCGGTTTTAACAGGTGTAAATTTTCACGGCGACGATACAGGGGTGGCAATAGCCGCAACCGATAGCTACCGCTTAGCCGAGGCCAAACTTATCAAAAACAGCCAGCCAATAGATTTTCTGCTACCGGCCAGCGCTGCCGCCGATCTTCTAAGGATCATCAGCGACGAAGAAGAGGTAATTGTTAGCCATGACGACCAGCAGGTATCTTTCCATGCTGGCGACGTCAACCTAGTTGCCCGCTTAATCGAAGGCACCTACCCCGACTACCGCAAATTAATACCTTCCAAATTCGCGACCACAGCCAAAATGGCTCGAGCAGACCTGGCCAACATCGCCAAAGTTTCCAGCTTGTTTGCCCGCGAAAGCGCCGGTAGTATCACTATTAAAGCCTCCAAAGAAGACGCCCGAGTTAGCATCAACGCCGTCGCCAGCCAGCTGGGAGAAAACACCGCGGCCGCTGAAGCCCAAGTCAGCAGTGACGGCGAAGTAACTCTCAACTCCAGATATCTGATTGAAGCCCTCAACGCTTTTTCTGGCGACCAAATAGAATTTTGCTTCAACGGCAAACTAGAACCCTGTGTACTTAGGAGCAAATCAGAGCCCGATTATCTACACTTGATAATGCCGCTGCGCAGCTAGCAAAATAAGAAACCCCATCAGGGTTTCTTATCGCGCCGGGCGCGGAATGAATCCGACGCTCGGGCTATCTTCCAGATAAGACTAGAACCAAACAGCCATAGAATGTACCCTTTAACTAAGAATGATCAGATCTATCCGTTTGCAAAACTTTCGCAGTTACTCTGACGCGTCGTTCGAATTTGAGCCAAGCGTCAATATTGTGGTCGGTCCCAATGCCAGCGGCAAAACCAACCTGCTAGAAGCAGTAATGGTTTTGTCACGCGGCCGTTCATATAAAGCTAGCGATGCCGAGCTAATCAAGCACCGCAAAGCCTGGGCACGATTAGATGGTGTTTTTGAAGGCTCAGAAAGAAGCGTCAAACTAGAGCCCATAGGCGACTCGGTAGATAAAACTTTTTCTATAAACGCTACGAACCTAAAAAGGCTTAACTACGAGCGCAGTATTCCAATTGTCTTTTTCGAACCCAACCAAACGGCCATTATCGCCGGCAGTCCCTCCGACCGCCGCGACTGGGCTGACGATATCTTAGAGCGCACCAACCCGCAATTTAAAAGCTTATCTGCAGCCTATCGTCGGACTCTGACCCAACGCAACGCCCTATTAAAACGCGGCGAAAGATTTGCCGGCCGCCAGCTTTTTGCCTGGGATGTGCGGCTGGGCGATCTAGGCGCCCAACTAGCTACCGTGCGCACGGATCTCGCCACCCAGATTAATACCAGTCTAGCTCGGACTTACAACAAAATTGCTGGCCGGCGCTCCAAACTGAGCCTTAGATACGACGCTGAGTTTCCAATCAACCACTACGCCAGCCGGCTTGTCGCTAAATTAGGCAAAAGCCTCCAGTCGGATTTAGCTAGGGGTTTTACCGGACATGGACCACACCGCGAGGACTTTATATTTTCGCTCAATACCTACCCCGCCGGTATAACTGCTTCGCGAGGAGAGACCCGATCATTAATCTTAGCGCTCAAAAAAATCGAGGCCGAGCTGGTAGAAAAAAGCCGCGGACAAGCCCCAATACTTCTATTGGACGATGTTTTCTCCGAACTGGACGGCAAGCGCCGCCAGGCGCTGGTTGAACTTTTAACCGGACGCCAAGCCATTTTAACGACTACTGACGCTGACGCTGTCATCGAATACTTCGACCGCGGGCACAAGTTAATCGCGCTTAAATAAACTAGGACTTTAGACCGAAACTGGCAGCCAACTCAAAGAACTGGTTGTAGGCATCCATGACCTGGGTCGGATGATACTTATAATCAAACATAGCTTTAGCGTCATCGCTTGGAAGTTTGCCTAGAGGCGGGCGTATGCCTACGCGATAGCTTTTAGCATTTCTCAGATTATTAACGGAAATGTTGAGCTTGGCCACGTCGTAATCTACAACGTCCTTATATTTGGTGTTACTGAAACCACCATCCACACCAGTCTGGATGACATCTTCGTGCAGCATATAAAACTCTACGCCCGACTGCTGCCCAGTTTTAGTGTTTGCCGAATAATCTACCCCCCCACTAGCCACAAAAGGCAGCTCCTGACCTTTTATAAAAACCATATTTATAAAGTCTGTATGATTATGATTTTTCCCACTTGGCCGCTCGAGCATATAATAAGTTCCTGAGATAAGCTTATGCGTCTTGGGATCACCCGTAATCATCCCTGTGTTGCCAGACTTTACACCGGGTGCTTTAATTAGCTCTGATTTTATCTCTAACAAGCGACTGTTAATTTCATTAAGGTACCCCTTGGGACTCTCATAATTGACCGCTGTCTGTACCTCGGTCTTAGTTTGAGCCGCCTGGGCGGTAGAGGCTTCTGCGGCCACAGCGCCAGCTAAAGAGAGGCCAGCCATCCATGGCGCCACACGCTGTACTATTTTTTGTCGACGGTCGATGTTTTTGTTTGGATTACTCACGCCTCTATATATAGCATATTTGCTTAAAAATTGCAACCGCAAGCTCTATTTACTAGAGTCAAAAAGTGCGCTGCCCTGCTGATCAAACAGCTGGAGACGTGCGCTGGTAAGCTCAGAATAGCTAACTACTGCCTTGAGAGCCCTGGAGTCAAGAGATAAGTTGAACTGTAGGCTAAAACCAATGTCAGTATCTGGGTTATGGGGTCCTGGCACGACACTGGAGGCGTCGATTGCGACTGTTTTCTCCGTTGGCTTATAACGGAAAAAAGCACTTTTTAGGATACTTATCTGGACTGAGGTGAGACCGCTGTTGATCAGGGAGTCAAAACCGGTGAAATCCACGGCCTCAACCGTTGGGAAAACAACTGCCTTGGAAGGATCCAGGCTTAAATTAGCGGTTGCCTGCTTTTTAATAACGACGGTTTCATAGACCTGGCGACCGTTATTGCTGGCGCCCACCAAATAGCTTCCGGGGCTCAGGCGTACTTTAGCGCCACCCACACCGATGAACTTGGCTACCGAGTCAGTGCGGCTAACGCTAAGCGAGGATTTTTTATCCGGGGAGCTGACTTTCAGGATACCAGTGGCGCTGGCGGTGTTGACGGCCTGAAACACCAAATAGACCATCCCCGCCAGAGCTAGGAGGCACAACCCATAGAGGGCGAGACTAAGTTTTTGTCTATTGCCCGAGTCCATAAGTCACTCCCAGATTACTAAGATAATTGGCGACATCGGTCGGTAGACTTATAAGAACGCTACTTGAGAAGGCGCTGCCCGGGCCCAGCACAGCCTGGTAGGCCGAATCTTTTTTCTCTAGAACGACAACCGCTTGGTTAAACTGTTGTTTAGTCGGCGTAACTGTAGTCACTACCCAGGTATTATTATCAAAGTAGTGGGTGTTTTTAAGATTAAAATCTTTGCCAGGAGTTAATAATTTGGTTCGTCCATTACCGGAATACAGGCTTTGGGCAACGCTGCCAGTAAGCGGTGCAGAAGATGATAGTTTAACTTCCCTGGCGCCACCGAGTATCAAGTACTGTGCCACCAGGCCGCCAACTACGACGAAAAACAGAAGACCTAGAGAGTATATGTATTTATTAAGCCGCATCTTTTATGACCTTAGCATAAATTAAGTTATTCATGCGCCTGGTCCCGCGTAACGCAGGTAGACGTCATTAGAATTAGATTGATAATTTGTCGGTCCGACCTGGTCTGGCTGAGGGGCATTGGCAGTATGAGCGCCAAAGGTGTAAATAGTGTGTCCGTTAACATGATCGACTATTTCTACATGGCCGCCGTTATATTGCCCCGGCTCTAGTAAGTCTCCGGGCTGTAATTCGCCGAACGAGATATGATGCCAATACTGCGTGTCGCTTGCCTCGGTATACGTTGTCTCATTAATATTTGTTCCATACACATCATAAATTGCAACGTTCACAAGACCGCTGCAATCCAAGACACAGCCTGGCCCAATACTTGGACAGTCGGTATGCCAGGCAGCTCCGCCCTGGTGGCCGCCGCCCTCGCTATAACTAACCGTGTCGTACTGTTCGGCGTCGCAGAGAATCCTAGCCGTGCCGCTAGCGGCTTGGCAATTTGGGCTAATTGAATTACCACAGCCACCACCGGCGCCAGTCCCTCCATATTGAGCTAGCAGCGCCACGGCATAGGTCTCCCTGACCCCACTCGGATCAGTACCGCTTTCAAAATTTGCATTAAAGTAGGTTGCCGCCTGGGCAGCGTCGCTGATTTGCTTCAGTCCATTGAGCATATTGACAACACCCACTGGGCTAGTGCCAATCATCTCGCCCCAAACTATTTCTAGCTGTGTCGAGAGCTGATAGATTGGGTCGGTAATATTAAGACTTTGGGCAATATCGAGAACCTTGGAGCCTGGTGTCCATTGGACTAAACCCCAGCCCCCGCCCCCAGCGTCCGCCGGGTTGGTACTATTGCCACCGCTCTCAATTCTCTCTGGGTCGAACGAGGACTCCTGTTGCATATTGCCCATTACGCCGGCTGCCTGAGCGTCGCTTAAGCTCTGTCCTTTTAGGTAGTTCCAAACTTTTTGGGCATTATCGCTTCCGACCAAAGTGCCCGACCCGCATGCTGCACCGCCTCCGGCCTTATACCAGACAGTATCGTTATAAATACTATTTATATCGTCCTGGGTCAGGGCCGAAACGGTGCTTCCACCAAGGCTCGAAAGCAAAAGTACTACGGCCAGTGCCGCCCAGGCGATTCTTTGCAAAGAAAACCGTTTCGATATCTGCATAGCTAATTGGCTTGATCGTCCGCAGTTAATACGTCAGAACTGTATGTCGCGCCGTCGCTACCAACGGTCGCCATTATCAGCAGGCAGGGGTTTGTCGAATTGTTCATTGGCATGTGGTTAGAATCCAAAGTCGTGGACGCCGTGCTGTTCCAGCTGTTATTGGCGGCGTCGTTCTGGTAGGCGTGAGAGGCGTCGTCGCTGCAATTATCATTCCAGTAGGTTTGAGGATCACTTGGAATCGTGCCGGCCGGGTAACCATATTGCGTAACGCCAAATGGATCGGCCTGAACAGTGGCGGCCGCATAGGCGTGCCCGGAGAATAATGTACTGAAACTATGGCCAATGACAGCGAATGGATTGCCAAGGAAGCTAGCAATGCCCGAACGAATTGACGGTAATGAGTTCATCGGCAGGGCCATAGCCAATTTCGTGGTCAAAGAGTAAGGATTCGAGGTACTAAACAGGCGGGCAAAAACCGACTGCTGGGCATATTGTTGTTGATTGTCGGCTAACTGCTGGTTAGTGATTGTGGCCGATTGTGCAGGTGTTAGCGCTTGGCCACCAAGCGTAGTATGGGCAGAGTCATTCCCAGCCACATCAGCGCCGGCTGCCATCATATCAAATGTGCGAGCGCCGCTCATATTAGTACTGAAGGGGTTCGGGATAAGCCATTGGGTAACGGCATTGACCAGTGTTGAGGCTGCCCCGCTTGCCAGAGTCTTTGCTTGACAGTAGAGACTTACTTGGCTGAAAAGCGGCAGGCCACAGGTGGCGTCTAGGCCAGCGACGACTTTCTGGAATACACTGCCCAAGATACTGTTAATAATGCTGAATACCTGTCCGCCAGACGCCATCCATAAGCCGGATATTTTTTGTAGAAAATCATACCCAGGAATGTTTTTTATGGTATCGGCGTAATGGTTGCCCTGACCGAGAATTTCTTCGTTGCAGACCAACTGACCGGCAGGCACGCCCTTGCCGTTATTGCATAGATAGCTTGGTGTTGCGGTTGTAGCGCCGGAAGCGGCCAAGACTTGTGATCCCAGCAAGTCGCTGAGCAAGGAGCCCTTAGAAGCTGTGGCAGAGGAAGCGCTGGCGTTGGTATTGCCATTGATAAGATAATCATAGAGCGGCGCTTGCTCAGCACTGGCTGTGCCGCCGACTTCTGGATCAGTGGAGGATCCCTGGTTACCCGAGCCCAGTGAATCAACTAGCGAGCCAACTTCGGTAGCGTTGGCGTGGCCACTTTTTATCTCATCAGCATAAGTCCGATACATAGAAAATAGATCAACCGCAGCCGTGGCGTTAGTGACATAAGCCAATTTTCTAAGGTTTTGGCTGGCTTCGCCACCCGCCTGAACCAATCTAGCCGTCAGGTCTATCCAGCCGGCTATCGGTACCAGTTTAGTGAAGCCATCGGCGGTAGTTTCGCCGATGAACGGGGCCAGTCCTTTGGTAACGAGGTATTTCTGAAAACCTTTGTCCGAGATATCTTTGTAGGTCTGAACCAGCGCATCAACTGAGCCGCTGTCAGTCACGCCGTACCTGGCTGCAAAACTGGTGAGACCTCTACGGATGGCCGCGTCGGTTTCAGCATTTTCTGGAGCTCCGGCTTCAGCCCCTGTGAGTCCCGGCGTTGCGTCAGTGGTCGGCTGGGCAGTGTCTGCGATGCAACCGTTAAGCAAACATTCAAAGGCTATGCCTAGCGTTTGGTTGCGCGGTGTGATGACCCGCTGTGTCAAAAACAGTTTTGCCGCTATTTTTTGATCGGCCACTTTGTTGGTGAGCGGGTCCGTCACGGAACAGAAAATCAAGCAACGCCTGATGCCGTACTTTTCTTGAAGCAAGCTTCCGACTTTGAATCTGAAATAAACCTGGTACCATCTGGTCTCTTGGCTGATTGCCCCGCGAATCTCGGAGATTCCAACCTTCTTGAAGGCACTATCTAGCTCGGCGCCGTTTTCACCGATTGCCAGGCCGACCCCACTGGTGCTAGGCGTCTTTAAATACCACCCGTCAGCTCGGTGCTGGAACTCGATACCATAATTTTGGGCCAATTTGTTTTCCAGGCGGCCGGTTGACCAGCTGCGGTAGAGCTTACTAACGGGATCGGTACCGACAACGTTAATACTGCAGTTTTTGCTGATGGTTGTCCCACAAGTTTTGTAACTCGGCAGGACATGCTTAATGACGTAGCCCCTGAATAGATTATCCGTTTCAGTCTGGACAGCATTCTGCCCGGTAGCAAAAAAGCGGTTCTGCAGGTTGTTAACAACGTTTAGAATTTTTAAAGGAAGTAGGGCGAAGAAAAGCGCGACTGATAGTCCGGCCAAAGTGGCGCTAACGCCACCCCAAATCAACTTTCGTTTATGTCGAGCGTACCAGCGAGGGTTAGCTTTTGATCCGCCCTTGCCTGTCCAACCGCGGCCAACTTGGTTTTCATGCTGAACCACTCCAGTGGATGCTTGCGCCTCCTGGCCGGTAGCAGCTTCTTCTTTTTGTGCCAGCTCACCTCTGTCGGGAACAGTTTTTTTTGCCGATGATTTTTTGCCTTCGCCTGATAGCGGTTCGCCCAGCGTATCTGAAGGTTCGTTGCCAGCAGTGCGATAAACTTTTTCGTCACCATCCCCCTCTCCACGGGAACGAGGTGCGTATTGAGGACGATAGTCAGGCGCCTTTTCGCTACCGGCTCGCGGGCCACCAGCCTTTCCGGCTGGTTGATTATCGCTGGCGTCAGGATTATGCAAGCTTTCACGCCGGCGCAAAAAATCGGTCGAACCTCCGCTGCCAACCGGGCGGTCTTTTTCTGTTTCCGGGTCGTAAACTGTGTTAGCCATAACTGGCTAATCTATGCTCCGCTAACAGTTTGAATACTTGGTGGCAAACTGGCGGCAGTTGAACCGCTAGCTTCGATATTCGATTGTGCCAGTGGTGGCGACTCAATCTCAGGAGAGGCTACAGCCGCAGTTGGTGCTTCGCCCTCGACAGGTGTCAGACCAGGGGTAGATATTATCAAATCAGTCTCGGTCGGGCTGGCGATAACCTGGATATGTACGTGGTTTTGGCCAGCGAAAAATAGGCCCTGTCCAACCGGGAACTGGCTGAGGCGCTTTTTTTCCTCGCTGGTTAGTTTAAAAACGTCGGCCAGGGCGTCAACGGCTGTTGGCGATTGTTTAAGCAGTAGCTGCATGCTAGCGTTGGCGACGATTGCCCGGCCCATGCGGCTAGCCATAAAGTCTTCAACATCCTGGGTGACGGTCGTAATACCAAGATTATATTTACGGGCCCGTTTAGCTAAGGAGAATAAGAAATTGGCGCTATCCTCGTAACGCATTAGCTGCCAAGCCTCGTCGACTATCAAAATCCTTTGCTTTTTATCGGCCTTGGTTTTATTCCAGATGTAGTTCAGCACAATATACATAGCTACTGGCCGCAACTCGTCTTCCAAGTCCCGGATGTTAAAGACAACCATAGAATTGTTAACATTAACATTGCTCTGCTGGCTGAAAATTCCGGCAAAGGTGCCGCTGGTGTACTTACGCAAGCGTTGTGCTAGCTGCGGGCCCGAACCGCCCATGTGCAGCAAAGTGTCATACAAATCATTAATAGTCGGGGCTGTAGCGCCGTGGGTCAGCGGGTCGTTGGTGATGCCGGCTTTAGCGTAGGTTTCGATCAGCGCAGCATCAAGGTCCGCTTCTTCGGCCGGGGTTAATGCTGGCGCCATGCCGCCACCCTGAACTTCTATCTGGGCGCCACCCATCATTAATCGAAGCAGTCCATGCAAAGTAATTAAATTAGAGCGCAGCGCGTTGTCTGACTCGTCTTTATCAACTACTTGTGGCAAATCGAAAGGGTTAATGCGCGTAATGCTGGCTAGACTCAGGCGGATATAGGAGCCGCCGACGGCATCGCACATTTTTTTATACTCGTTCTCCGGATCGATGATGAAAATTTCAGTGCCGAACATCATGGAACGCAGCGCCTCTAATTTGACGGCAAAGCTTTTGCCGGCGCCCGACTTAGCAAATACTACGCTATTGCCGTTTTCTAAGCTGAATCGATCAAAGATTACTAGGCCGGAATTATGCATATTGATGCCATACAAAATGCCGTTGTCCTGGGATAAGTCGGCGCTGGTGAACGGGAAGCTCGTAGAAATCGCGCCGGTGTTCATATTGCGGTAAATTTTGAGCTGGTCCGTGAATTGAGGGATCGTGGAGTTCAGGCCTTGTTCTTGCTGGGTCGAAGCCGCCTTAGAATAGACCAACTGCTGGCCGAGCAAACTCTCGACTTTATGGCTGATAAACTCTAATTCTTCCAACGACCCACCATAGATCGTGAAATAAAAGCCAAAACGGAAGAAACGCTCTTCGCCAACCTGCAGCTTGTCGCGCATTTCTTCGGCGTCTTGGACAGCCGCCTGCTTGCCAGGATCACGGACTTTGCCCTGTTCGGTATCGATTTGGATGCCGGCCTCCAGTTGTGACACTTTTTTGCGTAGATTATTGAGCACCACCTGGCTGTCAACCGGCTGGACAACTAGTGACAAGTCGATTACTTCGTCCAGATTGACCATTGAGCTCATCCAGCCGGTAAACAATTGGCGAGGATAGCCGTAAACATAGTAGGTCCGTGCAAATCGGGTACCCAGCTGGAAATAATTGCCAGAAAATACCAGCGAACTGGGCGCGATAAAATCACGCAATGCAGTAACGCCCTTATTAAAAGAATTGGCCATTTCCTCTCGCTGCGTAGCTGCTTGGTTCGCAGGATTATCACCCGGTTTTTTCTTACCAAAACCGATCATTGAGCTGTCCCTCCGGCCGCTCCAGCCGGAACCGCTTTAGTGATTACTGGCTCGCCAATTGTGCTATGTATGTCCAGCTTCTGACGTGTGGCCGTGTCGGGGTTGTAGGCATCGTAGTACAACTCGATTAACTCCTGAGTATCAAGCGGCACCGACTGCACGCCGCACTGCAGTAGTCCCTGCATGACGGCCTCGACCCGGTTTTTAAGCTCAGTCTTAGCTTTGGTCAGAGTGGTATCATCAATCAACACATGAGGCTCTCTTTTGGGAGTGAATAAACCCGCTAGACCTTGAAAGAAACCAGTACTTTGGCGTAAAGCGGTAGTTAAATTCTGGTCGGGTTCAGGGTACTGGATCACCACATAAAATTGCTTATCCATGATGTTGGTCTCCGAGGCGATATCAGCCAAAAAGCTTATATAGTCTTCCATCAAAAGTCCCAAAAGCATGTTATCCATGTTTGTGCGAATTTTGCCTAGCCGTTCAAGATAAGGCCGCAAATCGACTTTTTGGCTGCGGATAAAAATCTGAACTGGAAAATACAGGGAATTTAAGAAACCTTGGTAACTATATTCCACGGCTTCGCGTTCTTCGGGACTCATTAGATCAAAGTTAACCGAGCGGCACATAATCACCGCCCGGAAGGTGCCGTCATTCATAATCACAATTCCATCGCGAATTTCACCTATCAGCAGACTGTTTTGGGTGCTGTTGGGGTTCGTGGCGCTGTTCTGCTGGGCGATAACTTTACCCACATTCGAACTAGCTGTCGCCGATGTAGTCGGTGCAGCCAATGAGCCGGGTGTTGGAACCGGTTCTTGGGTATTAAGACTTTGTGTTTTGCCCTCGTCCATACTGTTTAGCCACCCCCTCGGTTAATGATCTAAAGCGGGATTTCGACCTCGCCAGGAAAGCTCGATGCGCTTCGGTTGACGAGACGAGCAATACTTGCCACGCTTAAATCATTACCACTTTGGGCTAGCTCCAGTTTAACAGTTTGGGAATTGCCTGTCACCGGCATGTCGGTTGCTCCGGCTCGGATAATTTGAGGGTGGGAAAAGGCGGCGTCGCGGGCGTGGAGTTGGTTTAGCAACTTTTCCTCATCCTCGGTCAATTCGTTGCCAGCCTCGGACTTATTTCTGACAGAAGTCTGACGGTCGGTTTCATCTCGGGTGGCGTTCATTTGGTCAATCAGAGCCTGTTTACGCTCTGCTTCTTTTTGCTCAACTAGCGCCACCATGGTTTGAGCGGCCGGGTTATTCTGCTCGTCTAGGATATCGTCCGACGGACGAACATCCAGTACCGGTTGAGCCGCTTCGCTAACGGTTGCGGTGCTCAGGCGATCGTCGTCGACCTGAGTGTCAAGATAACTAGGTTGAGCACCCAAGTTTATAGACGTATTTTTACCGGCCCAACCACGACTGTCCAGTGTACTAGCTAGAGATTGCAAGCGGCTGGCAACTTCAGTCTGGCTCAAGTTTTTGGTTAGCATCTGTTCTGGGCGCTTTGGAGCGGTTATAGTAACAAGCTGTTTAGTACCGGCTTGATCCCAAATACGTTCACGAGGCTTCAGAAGGAACCGGATTCGTGATAGTAGCCAGACCTCGGTCGGCTGTTCGCGACCCAGTGGGCTTGCCAGAACGCCGAATAATAACATTGGCGGCAAAAAAGCTACTATAAAAATAAGCTTTATAAACCACGGCAACCCGCTAATTAGTAAGCGGATACTAACAAAGGCTAAAACACCGGCGGCGGCTGCATAGACGAAACCTTTAAGACTTAAGGGACCGACAATTTTATCTTCGGCCTCGATATCTTGAATTACTTTATATACAGCCATCTTTAACCATTATCTTTTAGAAAAATCTCAAGCGCAATCATCGGGCGCCTCCAGGCCGATTTGGATTATTAAAATTTGGTCCACCGGGTAGCTGACTGGAATCAGGGGGCTCAAAACCACGCTCTCCAGGCAGAACAATGTTCTCACTGTGAGGTATGTTAAGCGTCGTACTGTCCTCGGGATTTAGTACGCCTCGCCTTCTCAATTCCTGTCTGGCAGCTTGCTGAACCGCACTGCCTGGAAGGCGAGACCTAGAGTTGTATAGGGCGACCAGGTCCTCATTGGATAGGCTCTGATATCCCTCCTGGGACCGGACCCAGTCAATAGCATTTTCCTCTGACATGTTATGTAGGTTTTCTCTAGTGACTCGCCTTGTTCTAGATCCGCCCGCGGGATTCCCGGCAGTATAGATTTGCGAAGCCCTTTCCGCCGTGGTTACGGGCTCTACCTTTTCGTCAATAACGACCGGATAATTTTCGAGTACTTCTGTGCGAGGGTCAGTATAAGCGCTGAGTCTTCCTTTAGAAACGCCGAGCGCTGTTTCCACACTAGTCTGCAGATCTCCGCCGTTTTGCAGGTGCCCCAGCAATTGTTGAGGAGCAGTTCCACCAATATCATGGATTGACTTTAGGCGGGCCCTTAGATTGCGACGAATACTGCGAGCTTCTTCTGTCAGCTGGCCAGTTACGGGGTCGCGTAGGCTGGCTAGCCGAGCGGCCTCTTCCCAGAAGCCATCGGACTGAGTAGCAAAGTCTTCGTTGCTCATTTGTTTATCGAGGGCATAATTCATTCGGTAGGCTGCCTTGAATTCTCTGGCATCCAGTTCGGACAGAGAAGCTTTCCCGGATTGCCTAAGCTCTGCGTTCTTGGAGACCAAAGCCTTGTCTGCAGAATCTAGAATATGTGGAGTTGCGTCAACCCGACTACGCAAAACCTTTGGATAATCTTCCGGGCTGCCTGTAACAGCTGGGTTCCAGATATCAGTATCAAAAACTTTCTTGCCGCTTCGCGTAAAGGATCCTTGAATTTCAGGCCAGGAGCTAGTGGCTAGTAGCTGTCTGACAGCCATTTTCTTTTCATGGACGTCACGCCCATCCTCTGCTAAGTCAACCCACATCTGCTTCATTGCCGCTACGCCAGTCAAATGTTTTGTGGCTAATTGATCGCCCGGATTCGCATCCTCCGTAACGGCCTTATCTGCGTCAGTTGTCACGCGGCCCTGCTTATCTACCATGTGCCCATTCTCGAGCTTATACTTCTGTACTCGGCCCTGTTTATCTCTGCGGGTAATGTCATAACCATCACGACGGGCTCCTTCGCCCTTCCGATTAATAAGGGCTAAGGCTTCTTCATCGCGTTCGTTTTGCCACTTATCACCCGCGGCAATGGCTAGCCGCTGGGATCGTTTAGAGAAAGGTATTACATGGCCCGACTGAATCCGACGTAGTGTCCTAGAGCCCAAACCGGCATTGGGATCATACATTTTTGCTCTTTTGCCCTGATATCGTTCGCCGATCCCACGAATAGTCTGCTCCGAACCCTTATTGATTCGGTTACTGGCATTATTAATACCATTGCCGGCTGCGCTCAATAGTCCACCTCCCCACTTATAGGCCTTAAAGATGATGAAGTATGGACCGAAGTAGGCGATGACTACGGTTATCCATTTGATGATGCTGTCACCAGAGGCTCCGGCAGCTATCCAGGCAAAGATACGCCCGACGTAGATGATGGAAATAACCACCGGGAACAGCATCAATAATTTGCCAAAATTGCTTCTCCAGGTTTTCCATAGGTTTTGCGTGCCGTTCATGGTCCAGGCCAAAAAGGCCAACGACGAGAACAACACCAGGGCCACAATTAGAACATTCCGGAAAAGTAGGACCATCAGCGCCGCGAAGACGCCGACCAGCAGGCTGAACAGCAGCACCATGGTTGTCGGAAGTGCCACCAAGCCAATGAACCCCAGGATAATAAAGGTGATTGGCAGAGCCGCCTGCGCAGCCTGAAAGTTACTGGGGGCCAGTTTTGTAAGTATTCCATTAAGCGTCAGAGCCCCGGGGCTGTTGTTAAAGGGCAAGGTTAGTATTGACGCAACCCCCTGCCCCACGCTGTTGGCTAGATCGATCAAATATTTACAAATATCCCAAGATAGCTGCATGGCTATGACCGCAACAACCAACTTGGGCAGCATTTTACGGATCGTGTAAGCCTCGAATGGTCCACCACCAAAGGCCTGGGCAATAACCATAACCAGTAGCAGGAGTACCACCAGACTTGATGCGATATCTTTAATTATTGACCAGGCAAAATGTACCGGCCCGTTGTCCGGCAGGTTTTGGCTAACGTTAAAGTTGAGTTGAGTTTCTATTAGTCCATTTATACGGTCAGCAGCCTTATCGAAATCATCAACCAACGGACAAAGAAGCCACTCCAAACCCATGTTGCTCTGTGTTACACAAGCGGAGGTCGGGTTATTAACTGTTGCTGAATAAATCGAGGCAGGGCCACAGCTAGCTTCCGAAGCCGAAGTACATAACGCACCCGACGATGTTATCCCAACAGCTACTTTATCGATCGGGGCCGCTACCACCTGATTGTTGGTCGGTACGTTGTAAACCATCGCCAAGACATGCAATGATTTATCGGAGTTTATAGATACTAAAAGCGAGTAGTTTTTGTAATTCGGCGCGCCTAGCCCGGGTTGAAAGACGTAAAATTTTACGCTCTGGGGGGTACCATTAAGCGTGCCAGACACGGTATAAGAGCTATTAGTGTAACCGACGTTGTTCCACGCCAGCGTCTCCTGGGTAGATGAACCCCCGGTTAGGTCATCAACACCGTCCGGATTTTTTAGGTTAATGGTTGTAGGCGGATTCGCCCCATATTTAGTATCATATATGGCTTCGGTCAAAGCATTAGCCGGCGATGATCCATAAATAAAACTGGCCGAACCATCGCTACTCGTATCTGTTAGGCTACAAATATCTGTACCATTGCCCTGGGCATTAGGGTAAACAACCTTTAGAGCACAGATCTTCCAATAGTCCGACTGTGTTGGTATGGGGTTAGACGAGGTTGTTGGCGGTGGGGCGCTGGGGCCGCCGGCTGCTTTTACTGTTGGCACAAACCCGAAAAATATCGGTAAAAAAACCGTCAGTGCGGCCATGCCCAATGCTAATCTTTTTAGGGTTTTCATTTTGGTCAGCCTATTCAGGTTGACTATACCATAGCTTTTATGCTTAAAACAGGGTAAACTTGCACTCAGAAAGACTAAGTTTCAAGGCCAAATAGCCACTATGCCAAAAATAAAAAACCTTCTGGTAATAAGTATCTTTTTAAGTACTCTGGCTATAATTACTACGCCGATTGTGGCGCTGGCCGCGACCGGGCCCAATCAAGTTAACTTGCCTACTCCGACCCAAGTTTCCGATCAGTTGCATAAAAATCCAATCACTACAAAGTTGAATGATCTCGTAACCCTGGTCGGCGGAGTTGTCGGCATAGTTGTCATAGGCAATATAATTTTTGGCGGTATACAGTACATAATGGCTGGCGGCAACCCGCAAGCTGCAGCTGACGCCCGAAAACGTATAACCAATAGTGTGATAGCGCTGGTAACCTTCTTCTTAATCTGGTCGTTTGTCCAATGGCTGGTGCCCGGAGGCGTCTTCGGATGATGTTTTATTTAGCCAAACTAGGATCATTTTTTGCCGCGACTATTCCCTCGACCTTCAGCACGCATTGCAATCCGTCCTCTCAGGGACAATTCTTCAATTTTATACCGCATTGGTGGGAATACCTCAAGAATGGTTCAATCGATGCGACCGGGCAATGCGCGCCTACCGCACAGTTGCCGGGAGACGCTTGGGCGATCGGTCTGGCGGTACTCGATATGCTAATCAGAGTCGCCGGCTTTTTAGCAGTCATCTCTATTATTATCGCCGGCATTGAATACATAATCGCAGCTGGTAATCCCGAAAAAGGTGCGGCTGCTCGCAAACGAATTATCAACTCACTGGTCGGTCTAGCCATAGTCTTGGTAGCTACCGCTGCGGTATCATTTATCGGAAAGACACTAGGATGAGTATATTTCTTGCCGCGCTAAATTTAATTACCCCAAACCAAGATAATCTGCCAACTACCCCGGCTACCAGCGCGACCTTGCAGAAAGCGCTCACCCTGCTATTTGTCATAATCGGTGCCATTTCGCTAATGATGATGGTCATTGCTGGGTTCCGCTATACGGTTTCCGCCGGTGATCCGAATCAAATGGCGACTGCGCGGCGCATGATAATTTACACGGCCATTGGACTGATAGTCTCGGCCATGGCGGCCACAATTGTTAACACAGTGTTGGGCCAAACCTAGCCATGTCAAAAATTATTTTATTTCTAGTCGGTCTTGTCAGCCTTGTGTTAATTGGCTTATCTTCCTCGGCTTTCGCCTATAGTCCTCTCTGTTCAAAATACGAGGGCGGGGTCTGTACAACCGGTCCCTGCGCCAATACGCCTGGCAGCGCTATCTGCAAAGAAGATGCGCAGCAGTATGGCTCCAACAAAAACCCGATCAACAATGTCCTGCAAACTGTGTCCAACATCATGGCTCTACTTACCGGCCTGGTGGCCGTCGGTATGATCATCGGCAGCGGCTTGGTCATGACTACTAGCGGCGGCAACCCCGAACGCGTCAAAAAAGCCCGCGCTATTTTGCAGGCCTCTATCATCGGCTTGATTGTTGTGGCTCTGGCCTGGTCATTCGTAACGTTTGTAGTCCAAAACCTTATACAATGAAAAGTATGAAGCAAAAACTTGCGGCGATTTTCTTAGGTCTGACGATGGCCATCGCTGTTGCTGGTTTTGGTGCGTCGGTGGCCTTGGCGGACTGTGCTAACCCTGCCTCGGCCAAAGAAGCTCTCCAATGCGGAGCAAACAATGGCACTAATACACCTCAGAACTCTACCGCTGCGGCGAACTCATTAAATAAAACCATCGGCGACATCATCAACGTCTTGTCCGTTGTCGTCGGCGTTATTGCCGTCATCATGATCATCGTTGCCGGTCTACGTTACATAACCTCTGGCGGTAAACAAGAATCAGTCACAGGGGCGAAAAACACCATACTCTATGCTGTAATCGGTCTAGTGGTTGTCGCACTGGCTCAAATCATTGTCCACTTCGTACTGAACAATACGAGCACGGCGACCAAGTAGCTCCTGCTCCTACCGATAAATGCTTTATTTTAAGGGGTTGACTAAACCATAAGCACTGTATATCGTATAGCTATAAACAAAAGGATCCATTAATGATCAAGAAACTAAAACTGTTACTTCTATCCCTCAGTTCATTTGTCATCCTAGCTGCGCCAATGGTTGTTGCGGGCGGAGTGTCTGCACTTGACCAAACTGACATAAACGGCAACCTATGTAGTGGTTCAAACGGCGACCTGACTGGCGGTACAACCGGTGGCTGTGACAATAAAGCTACAGGTTCGGTTAACCATTTGATCACAGTTATCATCAACGTATTGTCCGTTGTCGTTGGTGTCATTGCCGTCATCATGATCATCGTTGCTGGTCTACGTTACATTACCTCTGGCGGTAAACAAGAATCAGTCACAGGGGCGAAAAACACCATACTCTATGCTGTAATCGGTCTAGTGGTTGTAGCACTGGCTCAAATCATTGTTCACTTCGTACTGAACAATACGACTACGGCGACCAAGTAGCTAGTAAATTAACCGATACGGGATATAATTAGGCGCATGGTCAGGCGCCTAATTTTTTTTGCCGCAGCTGTCGCCTCAACGCTTGTTATAAACCTGGGAGCGCCCTTAGCCCTGGCCCAGGTAGGCCAACAACAAATCAATAGTGGTCTATGCAGTGGTGCTGATTTGGAATTTACGGACAATCCCACGGCATCGTGCAACGATACTAGTGCCACTGGCAAGATTAACAACGTTGTCCATAAAGTGGTCAATTTGCTTTCGGCTGTCGTCGGCATTATTGCTGTGGTCATGATCATCGTCGGCGGCCTGCGCTACGTTACCAGCGGTGGCAATGACACCAGTGTTACTAGTGCTAAAAATACTATCCTGTACGCCATCATCGGTTTAATTATTGTGGCGATGGCTCAGATTCTGGTCCACTTCACGCTTCAAAAAGTTTCCAGTTCGTAGATTTGAATGCAGATAAACAAAAACGCTCCGAGCAAATCGGAGCGTTTTGTTATTAGCTAATAGCTTCTAAAGAACCTGGATTTTCTTGACCGTGTCTTGTTTTTGCTTAGCAAAACTGACGCTCAGTACGCCGTCTTTTAGCACGGCTTCAATCTCATCTTCCTTAACCGGTACTGGCAGAACAATCGAGCGGCTAAATTCGCCCCAATAGCATTCCTGCAGGAAATAATTTTCAACATTATCTTCGTTGCCGGCGCTCAAAGTACCTTTGATTGTCAGCGTATTGTCGCTAATAGACACGTCTAGCTCACTCTTATTAACGCCAGCTACGCGGCCTTTTACGACTAGCTTTTCCTTAGTTTCATAAACATCGACAGCCAATTGACCGGCTACCGGTTCGTCCTCGTCCCACTGATCTTCAGCGGCTGCTGCTGCTGTTGCTGGTTCCTCGGTAACTTCGTCTTCACTCAAAAAAGCGGCGGTAATATCATCGCCCATCAAAAGATCGTCTTGTTGTTGGCTGCCTCGAGCCATGTCTCTCCCTCCAAAATATTAGTTTAGGCCTGAATCTTTACGAGCGTCTTTGTCTTAAACTTCAGTATAGCCCAGCCCCGTGCCGAGGTGCAACATGTTATACTGACATTTACAACAAACCTCTTAGACAATGAGTATTTTTGAGACTGCCATTGGCTGGCTGGCTCCGCCCGAATGTCTCCTATGCGGCGCCGAGCACACAGCGTTTTGCGAATTGTGCGCTGAAGCCGAGATTCTGCCCTACGGCGAGCATTGTGCTTTCTGCGGTGCGGTTAGTCCGTCTGGACAAACCTGCCGAACTTGCCATCGAATGAGCGCACCGAACCGCGTTTGGATAGCGACTGACTACCAAGGTGCCGCTCAGACTGTTCTCCAAGCTTATAAATTTGGGCATTTGCGAGCTGCTGCCGACAGCCTGGCGGCGCTGATGGTAGGAACATTCTGCTTCTATAACCTAGAACTGCCCTCTGACTATCTGGTCGTGTCTGTGCCAACGGCCACAGTTCGTCGTCGGGCTCGTGGCTTTGACCACGCCGATCTATTAGCTCAAAAAATAGCCGCCAAGCTGAACCTTGATTATTACCCCGCCCTAAGTCGTCTCGGCCAAACCCGCCAGGTCGGCGCCAAGCGAGCCCAACGTCAAAAACAACAGGCCCAAGCCTACCGGGTCAGACGCCCGGACAAATTAAAAGGACGCCGGATTTTATTAATTGACGATGTGGTTACTACTGGCGCGACGCTACGGGCTGCTACAAAGACTCTACGCCAAGCCGGTGCCAAAAAAGTCGATGCCTTGGTTTTCGCCAAACGTTTATAAAATTGGCGGAATAGACGGGTCTGGAACTTTTTATTGCTTTGGTTCAATTCTTGACCGTTTTACGGCTTCTGACATCTCAAGAAAAAATACAGATTCAGGCGCAAGATGATCGCGGTGTTTTTCAAGGAACTCAGCAACTAGATCAGGGTCTTGAGTCCTCGCTGTTATATCCATTATAGTCTCCCATTCATCCTGGGGGACTGTATAAACCATGCGCTCTGCCGCTTCATCTATTGTTTTATAAAGCTGATCCTGGGAGCCTTCGTGTACGGATTTTTCGCCTGACAGCTTTGACATAAAACTAAGTATAGCATACTCCTTAAGCTTTGTCCAGTTCTCCTGGCGGAGAGAGTGGGATTCGAACCCACGGTACCTCTTGCAAGGCACAACAGTTTTCAAGACTGTCCTCTTCAACCGCTCGAGCATCTCTCCAGAGAAGATTATACCAGGTAAAAACAGAGGTAGTTTGCTATCATGTATTTGGTTTAGCCAATTTTACAAAAACACGCATTGTGCAGGGTTTTGTAAAATTGAGAGGAGAAGCGTAGCGTTAAGTTGAAGCTTTTGCTACTTGCAGCAAAACGAAACAAGCGCGCAGGCTTCGACGAGGAGAGGTACCCAAGTTGGTTGAAGGGGACGGTTTGCTAAATCGTTAGGGGGGCGAAAGCCCCCGCGAGGGTTCGAATCCCTCCCTCTCCGCCACGTTAATCGGTTATAATAAGCATTAGCATGAAAGACGAACCAGTAACCCCATGGCAGTATAAGCCTGGCGGTAGTTCGGGTTCTGATAGTCCTCCTGAGCTAGATCAGCAGAACTCGCAAAGCCAGCCTTCATCTGGTAAGCCGGTCAACTGGACCGCGACCGAATACATTGATCATAAGCAAGGCGCGCTTTGGTACGCAGCACTGGCGGCTATAACTCTGGCTCTGGGATCGGGTATTTATTTTCTAATTCACGACTATTTTGGCACGGCGATAATTTTAATTTTGGGGTTGGTCGTTGGTGTATTTGCCGCCCGGACGCCTAAGAATTTGAAATACGAACTATCGAATGACGGGCTGCGTATCGAGCAAAGACTCTATCCCTACAGTCTGTTTAAGTCATTTGCGATTATTCAAGATGGCGCCTTAGTCAGCATAGATCTTATGCCGATTAAGCGTTTCATGCCTCCAGTTTCGGCCTATTTTGCGCCTGCCGACCAAGAAAAGATTATAGGCGCGCTGGAAGACCATCTGCCTTACGAGCAGCGCCAGCTTGACAGTATTGAGCGCCTAACCCGCCGCTTGCGTTTCTAGCTAGTAAAATTAGTCTACCTCTGTTAAAATTACCCCTGTTCGACAAGCACCCGTAGCTCAGCTGGATAGAGCGTTGGCTTGCGGAGCCAAAGGTCGTGAGTTCGAATCTCGCCGGGTGTACCAGGTTTATGACTAGTCCAATTTAGAAGTGCAGTTCGGACAGCGGGTTGCCTCTTTTGGAATCACACTGAAGCAGTATTCACATTTTTTAGTAGAGGGTTCGTCGGGAATTTTGCCGCGCATGGCCAGCGCTGTCAGCCGATTAATAGGTTGCACTACCAAAAAGAAGACGACCGCCGCTATGATAACGAACGAAATCAACGTGTTCAGAAAATCACCATACAAAAACTGGCTATGGTGAACCGTAAAACTAGCGTCCTCAAACCGGCTACCGCCGCCAAAAGCCGAAATGACCGGCGTGATCATATCCTTGACTAGCGACTGCACTACTCCGTTGAAAGCTGCGCCGATAACAACACCGACGGCCAGATCCACCACGTTGCCGCGCAAAATAAACTTTCTAAATTCGTTGAACATCGTTACCTCCGTATATATCTAACTTAGCAGACGATGCGCCAAATCGTGTAAAAATGTTTGCTGTCTAGTTTTTATTTTGGCTGAGTAAGGCAACGAAATCTAATTCCAGATTCGTCGAAAACTTAAACCTTGGACTTAACAGGTGGCTGGAAAGTTTTTTTGTCAGCTTCATGTTCTGTCGGATGAGCCGAGCCTTTCTTCGTATACCAAATCCCGCCGATGCCTGCGATTCCCAGAGCAGTATAAACTCCGCCAAACCACCAATAATTTTTATCAATTGCTTGAGCTAGGTCTGTCACTAGCGCCCTGACGTTCGTATCGAAGGCAGCGTTGTTGAAGGAAACCTTCGGCACTTCTTTGCTAACCGCTTCATTTAGTCCCCACGCGAACAGCAGCATAAAGATGCCAATGGCGGCAACGGTGATAGCCACGTGTCTCAGCCCCTTCCGTCTAGTGGAGCATAAGAAGACGATTGCGGTTCCAACCAGGAGCGTTAGAAGTGCCAAAATTAGCGGTGTTTGTTTTGCACGGCGGTAATTTGGCGGAACATTTTTGAGTTTGTCCGTGAAAACGCTTTGGTTAGAGCCAGACGCTTTAACTGTGTCAGCGGTAATGACCGGATTGTCTAAAAAGCCCTTCCCGCTCAAAAGTGTGTTCAACGTGCCACCGGAGACATCGCTCGCCGTGGTGCCAGCTGGCAGACAGTTGGCTGTAAAGACGTTGTAACTAGACATATCAACTGGCGTTGTACAGGCCGGTAAGCTGGTAGCCTGAGTCCCAGCTGCTTGGGCAACCAACTCAGCGAACTGCTGCTTCTGGCTAGTTAAATCAATTTTAAAGTTCGGCACCGTGGTCTTACCATCTAGCCAGGCGTAGATACTGTCGATAGTACTATTGGTGGTTGTTTGCAGAAACTGTGGGCTGAATGTAGTTTTAGCTGCCGACTGGACTGCGGGATTTGTGAGTTCTACGCTTCCCGTTTGGCTGTTCACCGATCCAGCTTGTTTCAATAAACTCGGGATAATGTTGTTGTACACGCCGCTATCGGCAACGATTTTTTTTACGGTTGCCGGATGAGTGGCAACTCGGACAACTCCCGTATCAAAAGCTGTAGCGAAAAGCAGAGTTACGAATATCGGCGTCAGTATCACCAGTAATGCCTTGCGTACAAAATTCATATGCTTATCAATAATTGTATGTAAAAGCGGACTTTAAGCAAAGTAAGATATAATTACCTCTGTTAGAGAAGGAGAGGTGACCGAGTGGTTGAAGGTGCCGCTCTCGAAAAGCGGTGTGCCTTGCAAGAGGTACCGTGGGTTCGAATCCCACCCTCTCCGCCACGCATCAACTAATATCAACCCCGATAAAATTTGCACAATCAAGTGGCACAAATTTGGCGGGGTCTTGTATTGTTGCTGCTTTTCCATTTTGCACAGCTCCGCGCAAAACGGGTTAAAATGAGACCATGAGCAATTTAGTAATCTCGCTGCTTCTGACACTTGGTACATCAACCTGGATTTATTCCAAGCTCACGGTTCGGAACCGGGAGAATCTCCGCCAGACATTAACAGCTGTCGGCGTTGCGGCAGTATTAATTTTTATTTTTTCACTCAGCATTCTGGATATTCTTTTTTAACCATGGCTGACAGCGTTTTTACGAAAATGATCAGGGGCGAACTGCCAGCTAACAAAATTTATGAAGACGCACTAACCTTCGCTTTTTTGGATCACAATCCTAAAACCGCCGGCCATACACTGGTAGTCCCCAAAAAGCAGGTTGATTATGTTTGGAATCTAACGGATGAAGATTACTTAGCGCTAATGACAACGGTCAAAAAAGTCGCTAAGCGAATCAAGGAAGTACTGGATCCTAAATGGGTTGGCGAACAAATCGAAGGCGTAGCTGTCGAGCACGCTCACGTCCACGTTTTCCCCTTTAATAGCGTCGAAGAGTATCACCAGATGCCAAATCCAGCTATGAAGCCCACCGCCGGCGAGCTGGCCGAGATGGCCAAAAAGCTAGCCTTTTAAAATCCATAAGACACCCTTTCAGGGTTTCTCATCGCTCCGGGCGCGGAATGAATCCGACGCTCGGGCTTCTCTTCCCGTAGTCGTAGAACAGCTAGCCACAAATGGTTGGCAAAAACCAAATTGAACTGGTAATATAAGGCTAATGAGTTTGGACGAAAAGGCTCTTGGCCAGCGCCTTGCGACGGCGCGCCGGCAGGCTGGGCTGACACAACAGGATTTGTGTCAAAAAGCCGGTTTAAGCTATTCAACGCTGGCCAAAATTGAGCGAGGCGCGATAAAATCCCCATCAGTTTTCACGGTTGCGGCAATTGCGACCGCTACCGCTAATTCGCTGGAAGATTTACTTGGTTTAAAATCCGCTTCCCCTGCCCCGCCGGCTAAGAAAATTTCCAAGAGTGGTATACGCTTCGTTTATTTTGATGTTAATGGCGTACTGGTTCGCTTTTTCTACCGGGCATTCCCGGCAATTGCCGCCGAAGCGCACGTTTCGCCGGACGAAGTCGAGACGCTTTTTTGGCGCCACAACGATGCCGTCAACAGGGGCGATATGAACTTAAAAGACTTTAATAATCTCTTTAAAAAAGAGTTCGGGCTAGGTTCTTTTGACTGGCAGAAGCACTACATGGCGGCCATCGAACCAATGCCCGGTATCGATGAGCTAGTCAAATGGACCGCCGAACATTACGAGGTTGGTCTATTGTCCAACAACATGCCAGGCTTTCTGGATGAACTGATCAAAAGCCACCGCGTACCATCGGTCGGCTATAAAGCGGTGGTTGATTCCTCTAAAGTTAACGCTATTAAGCCCGAAGCCAAAATTTATAAACTTGCCCAAGCTACTGCTGGCGTCGAATCCAATGAAATTTTATTAATCGATGATGGCCGCACCAATTTGATGGCCGCCGATAAAGCCGGCTGGCGAGTGCTGTGGTTCGACGACTATCGGCCGAGCGAAGGTATCAAGCGATCCCGCGAAAGCTTAGTCTTCTAGCCCTCGGCGTAACTGGCAAAGGCTTTGATTTCGGCGTGAACAGCCACCAACTTTTCGGTCTGCTCGACTAGCTGCGAGCGGCTTTGTTCCACTAAAGCCTTCGGCGCTTTAGCAGCATAGCTTTTATTAGCCAATCGGCTCTTTAGTAACTTAACCACATCTGTTATTTGTGCTTCCTGGAGCTTCAATTGTCCGACATAAGTTGCCAGCTTTGACTCCTCGACATCCAGCCAGTAGCGGCCTTTTGGCGTGGCCAGACGCAGGCCTTTTCCGCCGCTGGCTGGCGCACTTTTTAGCTCGCCCAAATGGCCAAGGTGAACCAGTAAATCGCCGTTTGCAGCAACGGTTTTGGAGTCAGAGAAGTAGAGCACTGGCCGGCGAACCTTGAGAGCAGAAATAATGTGGCGTGTCTCCTTGGCTACCGCCATTAAGTCTTCGAAAATCACCGCCTGCTTTTTATCAAAGACTAGCGGTTCCGGCCATTCCTGGGTTGCCAGCAGACTATTGCCCACCGGGTTCATAGTTTGCCAAATGGCTTCAGTAACGAACGGTGCGAAAGGATGCGCCAGCTTCAAGGTCTCGGCCAGAAGTTTATTTAGAAAGTCTGGGTTTACCTCTGTTTTACTGGCTTCAACGTACCAGTCGGCAAAATCCCGCCATACAAATCCGTAAAGCGCTTCGTAGGCTTCACTAAGCCGGTAAGCTTCCAGGGATTCGGCAATTTCCCTACCCGCTTGGTTGAGCCGGCTGGCAATCCACTGATCGGCCGGCCCCGCCAACTTAATTTGTTCGCTTTTCGTTCCAGTCGCTTCCACGAACCGTGCGACATTCCAGAGCTTGTTGGCGAAGTTGCGGCCGCCCTTGACCTTTGGAGTATGAAACCCTTGGTTGACCCCTGGCCGGCGGCCGGATAACAGCCCCATCCTCAGCGCGTCTGAACCGTACTCCGAAATAATCGTCTGCGGATTGATCGCGTTGCCCAAGCTCTTGCTCATCTTGGCGCCGCCCTCAGCCAGTACGTAGCCGTGGATATAAACGTCTTTGAACGGAACTTTACCGGTGGTATAAAGCCCAAGCATGATCATCCTGGCCACCCATTGGTAAAGGATCTCGCCGCCAGTTTCCATCAGGCTCAGCGGATAGAATTTTTTAAAGTCTGAACCAGGGTAATCAAGCGTTACATAAGGCCACTGACCGGATGAAAACCAGGTGTCAAAAACGTCTGGATCGCGCCGGTAGCGCTTGCCATTTTTTTCTATAAATTCCTGGTCAACCCGGGCATCAAATATCCAATCGGACGAACGTTTAACGTTCTGAAAAGCTGGGATTGGGATGCCCCAGGGAATCTGGCGGCTGATATTCCAATCTCTGACTTCCTCCAGATAGCTCAGAGTCTGTTTGAGCTTGCTGGCCGGATAAAAGGCAATTTGCCCGGACTTGAGCTCCTTGGCTGCCGCTTGTGCCAGCGGCTTCATCTTGACGAACCATTGTTCGCGAACTAGCGGTTCGATAATCGTGCCGCACTTGTAACACTTTCCAACTGAGTGAACATAGTCTTTTATCTCTCGCAAATAGCCGAGTTCTTGCAATTTCTTCACAACTGCCTCGCGGGCATCGGCGATCGTCAATCTGCGGAATTCCTTGGGCACTTTATCGCTGATTTTGCCTTCAGTGGTGATTAACTCGATGATCGGCAGATTGTGCCGCTGGGCCACTTCAAAATCGTTCTGGTCGTGCCCAGGCGTTACCGTTACCACCCCCGTTCCAAAGTCCATATCCACGTAATCATCGGCAATAATTTCAATCGGTTTATTTGGGACTAAAGGCTGCAGAACCTTCTGCCCGATAAGGTGTTTATAGCGTTTGTCTTTGGGGTTGACCATCAGCGCCGACTGGCCTAGCTTGGTCTCTGGCCGGGTGGTCGCGATGACGACCTCCCCTTCCCCGTCGGCTAAGGGGTAGGCGATATGCCAAAGCTTGGTCTTTTCTTCCTCGTGAATGACTTCAATGTCTGAAAAGCTGGTGCCATGGAAGGTGCAGTAATTAACAATGCGCTTACCCCTGTAAATTAGACCTTCCTGCCACATTTTTTGAAAAGTTTTATAGGCCCGGCTAACAACTTTGGGGTCTAGGGTGAAAGTGAAGCGACTCCAATCATAGCTAGCGCCGAGCTTCCTCAGCTGGCTTTCAAAATTGTGTTTATTGTCTTGTACGAAGCTCCAAACCTGCCTGTAAAGCTCTTCCCTGGAGTAGTCAAAGCGGCTTTTACCCTTCTCGTTGAGCTTCTTTTCGTAAACGACCCAAGTTTCGAAACCGGCGTGGTCGGCGCCAGGAACAAACAGGGTTTCCTTCCCGGTCATGCGTTGGTAGCGGACGAGAGTATCTTCTATGGCGACAACAAGTGCGTAGCCAATGTGCAGGTCGGCATTAGCATTTGGCGGGGGCGCAACTATACTAAAAACACCCGGATTACCTCTGTTTTTTGGCTCGAATGCCCTGCCCTGTTCCCAGAGGGAATAAATGTCGGATTCGTACTCAGCCGGATTATAAACGCTGGGCAATTTCATCTCAGCCCCAGTATACCAGAGGTCAAAAATAGGCTTATTTCATATGAAATAAGCCAACTAAAACCCTAGCTTTTCACCCGAAAAGCCACTCCAGAAACTCTACTTTTAGTCTTACGTGTTTGTTTCATCTCTATTATAACAGAGGTGAAAATGCTTGCAAGTCTACAAAGATAGGCCAGGCTCAACAGATAGGCCATAGGGATCAACGGGTGTATTTGTTGATCTACCGAAGAAGGCAGCTGCCGCGATCATCGCGGCGTTATCTGTACATAGCTTTACATCGGGGTAGATAACAGAGGGCAGGGCAGCTTCGGCCAGCCGCCTTAGCTCACTATTGGCGGCTACACCGCCAACGATCGCCACGCTGGCTGGTTGATATTGTCGGCAGGCCTTTTCTAAGCGGTCTACTAAAGTTTTCAAAGCTGTAGCTTGAAAGCTGGCCGCTAAGTCAGCTTTCTGAGCGCTTGTCAGCGCCTCTGGCAGGCCGCTAGAGGCAAATGTGTAGTCCTTTCCGGCCAGGGCCTGCGCAGCCCTTAAAACGGCTGTTTTTAAGCCGGAAAAGCTAAAATCATAACCACTCATCTGGGCTATCGGCAATTTAACCGAGGTAGAGTCGCCTTTTTTGGCAGCCTGCGCGATCGCTGGTCCGCCGGGGTAGGGTAGACCAAGCATTTTAGCTACCTTATCAAAAGCTTCGCCGACAGCGTCATCAGCCGTCTGCCCCAGCAATTTATACCGACTGTGGCTTTCGAATAGGACTAAAGAGCTATGGCCGCCAGAAACAATCAAGGCTAACAGAGGAAAATCAGGTGGATGAGCAGGGAAGTGGTAATCAGCCATCCCTTTCGTTATAAAGGTGGCGTAGACATGCGCTTTAACGTGGTTAACGGCGTAGAGCGGCTTATTTTTCGTGATCGCCAAGGTTCTGGCGGTCAGCACACCGATCAGCAGAGAGCCGATAAGGCCTGGCCCTTGAGTCACGGCGATGGCATCAATGTCGTCCCAGTTAGTTTTGGCTTGGCTTAAGGCTTCGTTTATCACCGGTAGAATACTCTCCAGGTGGGAGCGGGCGGCAATTTCCGGCACCACGCCGCCGTAAGCCGCGTGGAGATCAACGCTGCTGGCTATGACATTGCTCAGCAAGCGCTGGCCGTCTTCAACAACAGCCGCCGCGGTCTCGTCGCAGGAGGTCTCGATCCCTAAAATCCTCATCAGTTGTACAGTATACTGTAGCTATGAATTTCCGGCGTCTGGTCAAGCTGTTTATACCGACCAGACTATTTCGACTAATCGAGCCCTGGGGACATCTGGCCGAAGCGGTAATTTTGAATTTATTGTACGGTTTTCCGGCTCGGGGGATGAAGGTTATCGGCGTGACTGGCACCAACGGCAAGACGACGACTAGCTTTTTGATTCACAAAGTTCTTAGCCAAGCCGGCTACAAGGCTGGCCTAATGACGACCGTGGCTTACGGCGCGGGCGAAGAAATCCGGCCGCAGATCCAGCACATGACTAACGTCTCAGTGCCGCAGCTAATGAAACGACTGCGTTTTATGCGCCGTCAGAAAATCGATTGGCTGGTGCTAGAAACGACCTCGCACGCACTCGGCCAGAACCGAGTTTGGGGCGTGCCATTTAGCCTAGCGGTCATGACTAACGTGACCCACGAGCACCTTGATTATCACGGCACATTCGAGCGCTACCTGACTGCCAAGCGCAAATTATTTAGACTGACAAATCGTCACCGCAACGGTCTCAGAACAGGGGTCATCAACGCCGACGACCCATCAGCTGAGCTGTTTCAGCATGATATCAGGCGGGCCATTACTTATGGATTGATGAAGGGCGAGCTTAAAGCTAGTGATGTGAAGAGTACAACAGCTGGCAGTGAGTTCGAGGCTCGGTTTGGCGACCAAAAATTGCATATCAAAACCAACTTGCCGGGCAGTTTTAACGTTTATAATGCGCTGGCTGCAGCGGGCGTCGGATTGGCTTTAGGCGTCAAGCCGGCCGACATTGAGCAGGGCATTGCCGCGCTGCAAAATGTCGAAGGCCGGATGAACCGAATCAACGCCGGCCAGGAATTTGACGTCATTGTCGACTTTGCGCACACTCCGGACAGCTTCGAAAAATTATTCGCCGATCTAAAGCCGGTGAGCGAAGGCAAGTTGATTACAGTCTTTGGCTCCGCCGGCGAACGTGACAAAACTAAACGAGCGGTGCAGGGCGAGTTGGCTGGAAAATATTGCGACGAGCTGGTTATAACGGAGGAGGATGATCGTCATGAGGACGGCCACGCGATCATGGAACAGATCGCCAGCGGCGCCGAAAAAGCTGGCAAGCTTCGGGACAATAATTTGTTTTTGATACACGACCGGACTGAAGCCATCAAGTTCGCTTTTGGACGAGCCAAAGCCGGCGACACAGTACTGCTGCTGGGCAAGGGTCACGAGAAAACTATCGAGCGGGTTGATGGCGAGCACCCCTGGAACGAATCGGAAGTAGCTGAACAAATTCTAAAATCAGCGGTCTAGATCCAGCGTCAGGCATTTGATCCCGCCGCCGGATTTTCGAAATTCTAAAATTGGCGTACCGATAACTTCAAAGCCGGCTTGCCGGTATTTATCAAGCAAGCTCTGCGAGGCATCGGAGCATATGATGGTGTGGCCGTCGCTGACGGCATTTAAGCCGAAGCCAATGGCTTCTTCCTCGGTGGCTTCAATGATGTTGGGAATCGCGTTTCGTAACCGTTGCTGGCTGACCGCATCCAAAGCTGGTGGATAAAAAGCGATAGTATCGTCGGCCAGAACGGATAGAGAAGTATCCAGATGATAAAACCGCGGATCGACGATTCTTAGAGGTACGACTTCCAGTCTGAAAAAATCCTCGAGTTCCTGAGAGGCTTCCGGGCTGGAGCGGAAACCGTGGCCGGCTAGAATTTTTTTACCAGCCAGTAACGTATCACCGCCGCCCTCAAAGAAATTTTTAGCTTGCTTTAGTTCTGTATAACCGTGGGCATGGAACCATTTTTCGAACCAGCCGGTTTCGGGCTGGCGCTCTGGATACCGAAAGGAAGAGAGCAGGGCCTGACCCTTAATCATCAGGCAGCAATCGGTGGCAAAGACCATATCCGGCAGGCCTTTGATCGGATCGATGAGTTCAACTTGCCAGTCTAACTTTTCGGTGTAAATCTTATAAAGTTTTTGCCATTGGTTAGCAACTGAGTCTTGAGCCGGTTGGTCGTCCTGGTGCATCCAAGGATTAATTTCGTATTCGATATCGAAGTAAGTCGGCCGACACATCAGGACCTTTTTGGACATGGGTTTGATTATAAATGAAAAGAGCCGCGGCTCGCTCGGATGAGGAGCGAACACGCGGCATTGTTCCGATCGTTCGGACCCGCGGTGGGCCCGGCCTTGATCAGGCCGGGCCCGTTCGCGAGGCAGGGAGGAAGGCGATACACGCACCAAGCAGGAGGGTGAGCACTTGGATGCGCCGGCGGGATTTGAGCCCGCCTATCGAGCGTTTTCGCCCGAATCTTTTCGTGAAGGTGCGGCTAGGCGGCGACCAGGGTGGCGCGTGGCGATCTCGAGACGACGGGCTCCCTGAAGCTCTGGCGGAATCTCGCCTCGAGGGTGTCCAGCATGACCTCCGCGGACAAGTGCCGACCGCGCAGGCGCGGCGGAATCGAGAAGACGGCGAAGCTGATCTGCTCGAAGCCGTCGACCTTGAAGGTCTGCCAGCGCGAGTCGTAGCCGAAACCGGTGCCGTGGAGGTTCTCGCGTAGTTTACGCGAGAACCTCTTGTCACGAACTTCGTCCGACGGGTTCGGCGAGACCGCGATGATCTCGTTTCTCCATGGACGATGCCGGAGCTCGTACGCACGCTTATCGACGCACACGACCCTGACTGTCTCGGATGCCAAGACAGCGCCCTCCCTTCATCGACCGCTTGCGGCGGTCGGTCGAATGATAGGAACCTCTGGATTATACAATGAAAATCTTAATTGTAAAACGCATGCGCTTGACAGAGTTTTTAGCACTCGGCTATTATGAGTGCCAGTTAGGTAGACACTGGTGAAAAGAATTTAGGGAGGATCAGACAGTGAATTTAAATCCATTGGCCGATTGGGTCGTGGCCGAGCAGGAAGAGGCACAGTCCAAAACCGCGAGCGGTCTTTACTTACCCGAAAAAGCAGCCGAAAAACCGAAGATTGCCAAAGTTTTAAAAGTTGGCAAGGATGTTAAAGCCGTTAAAGCCGGCGACAAGATTGTTTACAAAAGTTACTCTACGACTGAAGTAAAAATCGGTGCCAAAGAGTACATTCTGGTTAAAGAAGAAGACATTTTAGCGACTGTGAAAGGCTAGTATGGAACTAATAATTCTGATTGTCCTTTTACTAAACTTCGCCTGGCTTATCAGCCGGATGGATAAAATGATTAAATTGCTCGAATCAATCGAATCTAAATTATCAGGGAAAGGAAAAAATTAAATGGCTAAGAAAGTTTTTTATGATGACGACGCCCGACGCCGGATTTTAGCCGGAGCGGAAGTTTTATATAACGCGGTAAAGACCACGATGGGTCCCAAGGGCCGAAACGTGATCATAAGCAAGAGCTACGGGCATCCGACCGTGACACACGATGGTGTAACGGTCGCCAAAGGTATCGAATTGGAAGATAAAGACGACGAAACGCTAGGCTACAAAGTCGGCGCCGAGCTGATTAAAGAAGCCGCCAGCAAGATGAACGATGTTGCCGGCGACGGCACAACCACTGTCACTGTACTGACCTATCACATCTTGAATGAAGCCAATAAATTAATCGCCGCTGGCCACAACCCGATGTTGCTGCGCCGTGGTTTGGAATCAGCCGCCACTGACGTGCTGGCCAAATTGGGCAGCTTGAGTGAAAATATCGGCTCCAAGAAAAGTCGAGTGGCCGAAGTCGCCACGATTAGCGCAGGCGATGAACAGATCGGAACATTAATTGCTGAGGTTATGGAAAAAGTCGGCAAAGATGGTGTCGTGACCGTTGAAGAAGGCCAGGGCTTGAGCATGGAAAGCGAAGTGGTCGAGGGCTTTACTACCGACCGCGGCTACATTAGTCCGTACATGGTGACTGACACTGCCCGCATGGAAGCAGTTTATGAAAAGCCGGCAATTTTAATCACCGACCAAAAAATTAGCTCTGTTCAGGACTTTTTGCCAATGCTGGAAAAACTGGCGGGGAGCGGCAAGAAAGATCTAGTCATTATCGCTGAAGACGTTGATGGTGAAGCTTTGGGAACGTTAATCCTTAACCGCCTTAAGGGCGTGTTTAACACGGTGGCTATCAAGGCTCCAGGCTTTGGCGACCGCCGAAAGGAAGTTTTGGCGGATATCGCTATTTTGACGGGCGGCGAAGTTATTACCGAGGATACCGGAATGACTTTTGAAAATGCTGAACTGTCAGTAATTGGTAGCGCCCGCAAAGTCATCGTTACAAAAGACGAAACTACGATTGTGGAAGGTTCTGGTTCGGCCGCAGCCGTTAAGGCGCGGGTTGCCCAGATTAATAAACAAGCCGAAAGCGCCTCTAGCGAGTACGACCGCGAGCAACTGGAGAAGCGCCGAGCCGCATTGTCCGGCAAAGTTGCCGTTATCAAAGTTGGCGGTGCGACCGAGACCGAGATCGAAGAGAAGAAATTCCGTGTTGATGACGCTGTCCATGCCGTTAAAGCAGCTTTGGAAGAGGGCGTTGTGCCGGGCGGTGGCGTCACATTGGTTGATCTGTCTAAGTTCATTAAAGTCGATGGTGCTAGCTCTAATGCCGCTGGGGCAGGGATTCTCAAGAATGCGCTAGTCGAGCCCTTCAAGCAACTCATGAACAATGCGGGACTGAACGCTGAGGCCAAGCTCGAGAAAGTTATGGAATCCAAGGCCGGAACAGGCTTTGACGTGAACAGTCCAGAGGCGCTAGTAAGTCTTAAAGAAAAGGGCATAGTTGATCCAACTCGTGTCGTTAAAGAAGTGATCCAAAACGCGGTTTCAATTGCCGGAACGGCCATGACCATGGGCGCGCTGGTAACCGATGTTCCCGAAAAGAATCCACCTGCCTCGCCTGCTATGGGCGGCGGCATGGACATGATGTAAGCCTACTTATTTGTCAATCACGCAAAATATGATATAGTCGGGCTATTAGGGAGATTTGTTATGTCTGTAATTGAACGCTTTAGGCGTCCGCCTATCGAAGATCACGAAGAAGTTATTGATGATCACGAAATTGAGACCGTAAAAACGCCTCGCAATTTTAGATTTAGTCCGAAGAAATTGAATTGGCGCCGCTTTGTTAGCATCCCAGCCTTGGCTGGTCTAGCCGTAATTCTGATAATCGCTGGCATAGTAATTGGCCGCAGTATTCACCATCACGACCTTAATCACAAAACCGGAACTATCACTACTGCGTCAGTCAAAGGTGCGGGAGCGGGTTCAAACACAGCCAGCAACTCTACGGCTAAAAACACACCAAGTTCTAATAGCTCCACAACTCAAAAATCAACTGGCGGTTCAACAGCCCAACAGCCCACCCAGCTGGCTAACACCGGCCCAGGCAATGTTCTAGCCGTCTTCTTGCTGACCAGCTTAGCGGCCGGCAGTGCGCACGCTTTCGTCCGTTCTCGTCGATAAATCTCTAATCCCGCTTACGCTACAATATAAGTAGTGTTAGACGATCTTAAATATATCCATCACCGCGATGGCCAGGACGCTTTGGGAATCGCTGAGCACCAGGCAGAGCAGTTGGGGCACCAATTTGATAAACCTGAACTCGGTTCAGGTTTTGCTAATGTCGTTTACGCCGGTATGGGCGGCTCGGCTTTGGCGGCCTTAGTGGCCCGCAGTTGGCCAGGTATCAACGTACCTTTCGAAATCTGCCGCCGCTACGATATTCCGAAATATGTTTCGGAAAAAACTTTATTCATTGCTTCCAGTTACTCCGGAAATACCGAAGAAATACTGTCAACGTTAGCCGAAGCCGAGGCAAAAAAGGCCACGGTCGTGATTATCAGCCAAGGCGGTAAATTGAGCGAGATTGCCAAAGCCAAAAACTATCCGGCATTGGCGTTGCCCGACACCAAACAGCCGCGCTTTGCCGTCTTAGCCAGCCTAAAAGCGTTGGCTACAATTTTAGAAAAGGCCGGTTTAACAGATGGGAAAGTTGAAGAACTGGTTAAGACGACCGATTTTTTGAAAAAATCGGTCGAAGCTTGGTTGCCAACAGGTCCTACTAAAGAGAACCCGGCCAAACGTTTAGCTGAAGAGTTGGCCGGTAAATCGGTTGCTGTTTATGGCGGCCCATTGATGGCGCCAGCGGCTTATAAATGGAAGATTAATTTCAACGAAAACGCCAAGAACGTAGCTTGGTGGAACGAGCTGCCAGAGTTTGACCATAACGAACTAAGCGGTTGGACCAGCCATCCGATCCATAAGCCTTACGCAATTATCGAACTGCGCTCCAACTTTGAACATCCGCGCGTTCAGAAACGTTTCGAGGTTGGCGAGAAACTGTTGTCGGGCCGACGTCCAGCACCATATGTAGTAGCGGTGCAGGGCGGTACTCTGTTGGAGCAACTGGTTTGGGTGATCGCATACGGGGATTTTGTCAGTATTTATCTGGCACTGCTGAACGGTATCAATCCGTCGCCGGTCGACATTGTCGAGAAATTCAAAAAAGAACTCGGCTAGTTGCTAAAATGATTACGCGAGGAGAGGTCGCCTAGTTGGTCTATGGCGCCGCCTTGGAAAGGCGGTTTACCCGCAAGGGTATCGAGGGTTCGAATCCCTCCCTCTCCGCCAAATCGATGATGAAAAACCCAGTTGAAAAAATCTTTGAGCTGAACAAACCGTTTGTTTATTTTCATACCCACATTGTTGACCAGCTGACTCTTGATGAAGCTCTAACCGTAGGTAAAAGTCTTGAGGTTGACATGTCGGTCGGTGGAGATGGCCAGATTTTCATTGGACATCCACTGAGCTTTTATGAATTCAAAAAATTGCCACCGCCTGACAACCTCGACTTCGACCAAGTCATTCATAAAGTCGAGGAAGCAGACCTGTATCTAGTGTTGGACTGCAAAGATGAGCGGGCGATTGAGCGGGCCAAGGAAATTGTTCTTAAAAAAGGTGCCGATAAATGCCTGTTCCATTCATGGATCGATGGCCTGCTTTTTAAGCCCTATCCGCCAGAGATAACTGTTGAACCACATTGGCCATACGAAGATCTGCCAACCGATAAAGTTCTTGAGCTCAGACGTGAGACTGGTGTGCCTTTGATCGCGTCGTGCCGCGGCTTAACTCAAGCTAGGCTAGAAGCAGAGGGTGAAGCTATCGCTGACCAAATTATTAACGTTGCAAAAGGCCGGATCGCCTGTATTAATTTCAACTTACCAGAGTCTGAATTGCCACCCAAGGCAATTATCGACAGATTGCTTAACGAGAATATTCTGACGTGGGTGAATATCGATAAAAATGACCAAGGCCAGTTACCCAAAGTCTATTTGGGCATGAGCGATCATTTAGAAAAAGTCTCTGATCCAAAAGATTTCCGTTAGGTTTCTTAGGGAACTCTCAGCTTTTACGCGGTATGATGGAAGTGTGAACAAAAATGAACCAATAGGAGACTTCCAGATGAATGACAAACAGCAAATCAAAGATGTAGTGACGACTGTGGCCAGTCTTCAGGACCTGCGCCAATGGGAACAGCTGGAAGAATATTTTGTCAAAACTCCGTTCGTTGACGATAAATCAATCACTGGCGAAACGCCCTCGACTATGTCGAGACATCGGCTGGTTGATGGTTGGCGGCGTGAAATTGGCAGCTACTTTTACTCGACACGCCATTTTATTAAACGACTAGCCGTTAGGATGGTGAATTCCAGGCGGGCCAAAGTTAGCACTTCCGTGGAACACAAACACTATGTGGCTGATCGGGGTGAGCGCTACGTATGGACGGTCCGCGGCACTATCGATTACATTCTAGTGAAGACCTCTAGCGGTAGTTGGAAGATCAGCCAGATGATTTTTCATCTTCAGGACCAAGCCGTCCGACCCCTTGGCGCTGCTGCCTAAAACCTGAAACTATATCCGTAACTGCGCTACAATAAAGCGTAGTATGGGCGGGAAAATAACATGAATGTTTTGGTGGTGTACGCGCATAACGAGCCAACTAGCTTTGTTTCGGCTATGAAAAATACGGTCACCGAAGAGCTAAGCGAAAAGGGCCACAACGTTACGCTTAGCGACCTATATGGCCAAGGTTTTAATCCATCTGCCCAAAAATGGGATTTTGTAACAACCACCGGCGAACATTTTAATTACATGCTGGAACAAAAACACGCCGCTAAACTTTCCATGGCCTTTTCTCCCGATATCGTGGCTGAAATTCAAAAAATTCAAGCCGCTGATTTGATTTTATTCGTGGCTCCGCTGTGGTGGATGAGCTTGCCGGCTATTTTGAAGGGCTGGTTCGACCGAGTTTTGGCCATGGGTGTGGCCTGGGACAGCGGCAAATTTTATGAAAATGGACTAATGCGCGGTAAACAAGCCATGCTGGTGCTAGCCGCCGGCCATCCAACCGAATATTACCAACCAGACGGGGCGCACCGAGCTAGCATCGTTCAGATTCTGCATCCAATTAACTGGGGCACGCTGGGTTTCTGCGGTTTCAATGTGCACGAACCGTTCGTGGCAACGAATGTCTTAGGCCTCGACCAAGCCGGTCGAGAAAAAGCTCTTAAAGATTTGAACTATCGAATCGAACATATTATTGACAGTCCACAGTGGCTCGTTTACTACCGCTAGAAATCGCCCAGCAGGCTGACCTGCTTCCCGGCGAAGCCGGCAACACCGCCAGCCTTTTTGGCAAATCGCAGTGTTGCTAGCTCCGGTGCTCGCTCGATGTATTTGAATACACCTCGCTCGAGCTCCTCGCCAGCGCCTCGCGATTTATCCAAATGAGTAGTTTCTAGCTTTTTTGTTCAGGCCGGCCAGCTTTTAGGGCATCGCTGTACCACTTGAGGTCTTCCAGAGTCTGCTTAATAGCCGTGTGTGGACCGTACGGCTTGGAGCTTATCTCGGTGCTTAAAACCCCGTTTTCATCCAAATTTTCACTGGCTCCGTGAAAGTAAGTCGCTCGTGGCATAGTAACCGCCAGCAGGCCCGGAATGATGCCGCGCAGGTGCGACACAGCTTGTGCGCCTCCGGTCGAACCGTGGCCAACCAAAGCTACTGGTTTTTTCTCTAACTGAAAATCAATGTAATCAAGCGCATTCTTCAAAACGCCCGAGGTAGAACGGTTATATTCGGGCGTGACTAAGATGTAGGCATCGGCCTCGGCAAGCTTAAGCAGCCATTTATTAGTAGGCGTGTCCGGTTTACGCTCAGGAGTGAACTGCGGCGAGCCTGGCTCGTTGAACAAAGGCAACGGATAGTCGCCAAGATCTAATATCTCGACCGTGGTGTCGGGTATATTCTTGGCCTCCGAGGCGACCCACTTGGCCAGACGGGGGGTGACACGATTCGGGCGGGTGCTTCCTATGATTATCTGTACTTTCATGAATGTGCTCCTTTTTATAGTTTATTAATATCGATGCCGACCTCAGTCAGCAGGCGAGTGTTCAGAACATATGATTTCTTTGTGCCATGCTTGTTCTCCGATACAACTCCAGCGGCGGCTAGCTTGGAAAAGTGATGGCTCATTGCTGGCTGGCTAAGATCGGCATTTGCCGACAGGTCGCTGCAACTTTTTTGGTGTGTAGAACAGGCGGCAAGGGAACGCACCAGTTTCAACCGGGTTGGGTCGGCCAGGGCTTTTAGCAAATTAACTCTTTGAGTGTCGGTCATGCTACTAGCAGAATACATTAACCATTCAAATATGTAAATGTTTTTATATGTTTAGTGTTTTTTCTTCTTGGTCAAGCTATAATTAGGCCATGTGGTGGCCGAAGACTAAAGCCAGTAAGCACTATTTTGAGGCCGTGGGGTTACTCACTCTACTTTGCCTAGTTCTTTTGGTCTATCGGGCAATAAACACCAGTACACTGCGCTACTTTTTCGTCCCAGGCAACTTGGTTTTGGCCTGGGCTGGATTATATTTTGGCTGGTTATTGACGGAACAACTAAAAACCCGCCACTGGAAAAGCTGGTCGAATATAATTTTATCGGCGCTTTGGCTATTTTTCCTACCAAACACTTGGTATCTTCTGACCGATTTTATACATGTTTATCCAACCGGGGAGATCAGCGAACTTTACGACATTGTTCTGATGATGTGCGTGACATTTACAGGATTTGTTTTAGGCTACACCAGCCTTTATTTAGTTCACCGGGAGTTTAGTAAACGTTTTACGCCCAAGATGTCGTTCTTGGCGGTCGAAGCAGTACTCTTGGTTTCTAGCTATGCGATTTATTTGGGGCGAGTGTTGCGCTGGAACAGCTGGGACGTAATTTCTAACCCCAGCGGCATCATTATCAATGTCTCAGACCGGCTGATAGATCCACTGGGCCACCCGCACGCTTTTTCGCTGACTGGTCTATTTTTTGTGGTTCTTTCGGTCCTTTACTGGTCGCTGCACCGCGGTGTAAGCGCTCTGAGGAGTTTCTAAAACTGGCTCCGCCTTATATTATTAAGAGGTGATTATAGAAGAGCTTAAATCGGCGATTAAAAAAGCCTGCCAAGAGTTTGACGGGTCGGTTGAGCCTGAGCTAACACGGCCCGAGGAGCAATTCGGCGATTTTTCGACTAACGTCGCTTTGCAGTTGGCTAAAAAAAATGGTAAAAAGCCACAAGAAATTGCCGCCAAAATCGTTGATGAGCTTAAAGGGCAAGGCATTAAAGCCGAAACTGCCGGTCCTGGCTTTATAAACGTTAGACTTTCGGACGAGGCTTTATGGCAAGCCGCTATGTCAGCCGCGGAGCTCCCGAAACCTAACCACGGCCAGGAAATTCTGGTCGAATTTGGTGATCCGAATCCCTTTAAGGAGATGCACATAGGACACGTTTATGGCTATGTGCTCGGCGATGCTATTTCGTCGCTTCTAGAAGCTAGCGGTGCCAAAGTTGAGCGCCTAAGTTACCACGGTGACGTCGGTTTACATGTTGCCAAAGCGATCTGGGGCATGAGAAATGACCCAAACTTTGACAAGGGAAAGGTCGGCGATACAGTTCGAAACAACATCGGGCTATATTACTCCAAAGGCAGCTTAGCTTACGAGCACGATGAGAAAGCCAAGGTGAAAATCGAGCGGATCAACCAACAAATTTACGACCGCAGCGATCCCAAAATCAACGAGCTCTACGATTGGGGCAAGCAAAAAAGCTTTGACTACTTCGACCAGGTCTTGAAAGATCTAGGAACTCATCAGGCCAAACGGTTTTTAGAGAGTGGATCAGCAGAAAAAGGTGAAAAACTGGTTGAACAGAATCTCGGAAAAGTCTTTGAGAAAAGCGACGGAGCCATTGTTTATAAGGGCGAGAAAGTCGGCCTGCATACCCGCGTTTTTATAACTTCAGCCGGCTTGCCGACTTACGAAACCAAAGATCTTGGGCTGGCGGAACTCAAAAAAGAAGCCTATCCCAAAGCAGATTGTTCGATAATCATTACGGCGCACGAGCAGGCTGAATACTTCAAGGTTATGTTGGCGGCTTTGAAAGAATTCGACCCGGCAACGGCCAATATAACAACGCATATTTATCACGGTTTTGTTTCGTTAAGCTCGGGCAAGATGAGCAGTCGTACCGGGGAAGTCTACAGTGCCCTTAGCTCAATTGTTGATGTGGATGAAAATATCCAAAAGACTTTTGGCGAAGCATCAAGTTCGGTTCGAAATGCTGCCATAAAATATGGATTTCTGAAGCATCGCCTAGGTAGCGACATTGTTTACGATATGGCGGAGTCATTTAGCCTAGAAGGAAATAGTGGTCCATATTTGCAGTACGCTCATGCTCGGGCCAGAAGCATTATTAAAAAATCAGACGGCACTTATTCGAACGTCTTCGGCGGAAAGACATTTGATCCATCTGAAAGACCGCTTACCAGAAAAATTTCGGAATATCCGGAAGTTGTGAGCAGTGCAGCCGCTGAGCTGATGCCATCCCACATTTGTACTTACCTGTACGAACTAGCGCAAAGTTTCAATCGTTTTTATGAAGTCAATCAGGTCATCGGTGACAAGAGACAAAACGAAAGGCTACTACTGGTAGAGGCTTATGCCAATGTCCTAAACCACGGCTTAAAACTACTAGGTATTGAGGCGCCGGAGAAAGTTTAGTGGCTAAATTATCCGAAGACGAGCTAAAAAAGAAACTGACGCCCGAGCAGTATCACATCTTGCGCGAAAAGGGCACCGAAGCGCCGCTCACCGGCCAGTTTCTGCATAACAAAGAGACCGGCATGTACAACTGCGCGGTTTGTGGAGCCAAGCTTTTTTCTAGCGACACTAAATTTGATAGCGGCTCCGGCTGGCCGAGCTTTTATGACGTTTTCTCATCTGATGCAATAAAATTAACCGAAGATAATTCACACGGCATGCACCGAGTAGAGGCCAGCTGCGCCAACTGTGGCAGTCATCTTGGCCACGTCTTTGAAGACGCACCGGATCAACCGACTGGCAAGCGTTTTTGCATCAATTCCGCCAGCCTGGATTTTCAGCCTAAAAAAACTAAGTAAATACGTTATACTGCGCTTATTAATTAAATGGAGTGCGGCGTGAGATATCTTAAACCGGCGCTTTGGAACATACTACGCGATCGGAAATCGAATAATATAATCGTGGCGGTTCTACTAGGCTTTTCAGCCACTACGGTTACTAGCTATTTATTTTTCACATGGGGTAGTGGAGCTGGCGGTCCAAGCTGGTGGTCAATGAACTGGCGCTATTTTGCCGGTTTTGGCGTAGCTTTAGTCGTGGCTGAGTTGATCACTCGTATCCCCAAAGACTAAGCTACAGAGTTTTCGATTATTTGTCGCGCTTGAGAGTGAACTTCTTCGCGTAAAGGCCGTAACCGCCGGCTGCCAGTACGATTACAGCAGCGATAGTTAGCCACCAATACCACTTCAGACCGGTAGCTTTGGCGCCAGTAGTGCCGACTTCGGCGGCTTTAACGGAGCCATTGCCGGATAATGGTGAAGCGCTGGATGTCGTTGATGTCGAGCTGGCTTGTCCAGCACTGGATGGACCGGGGACTGTACCAGCCGCCGCGGCCTTTGTGGTCACAACCGCACCGCCTACATTAAGCACGTCGCCAGGTAAGATGAGGTCAAAATTACCCGCTGGATGGCCGGCTTGCGGATTCAAGCCTTCCAACTGGCTGAGAGTCAAGCCGAACTTGCCGGCAATCGCGCTCATAGTGTCGCCAGGCTGTACTGCGTATGTATTGCCCTTCGTTGTCTGAGCAGCTGGAGTCACAGTCTTGGTGTAGGTAACAAATTGAGTAAAGTGAGTAGTCCAAACTACTAAATCCGTACCATTGGCGGCGTTTATGTAGCAGGCACCGCCTGCGGGAAGTAGCTGACTATTGGCTTGACTTTGAGTATCTCCGTTACAGACCGTGGTTATCGGGGTAAAAGCGCCACCTACAGGGATAAATCCTACTAAGTTATTAGCCGCTCCAGGAAAAAGTATGCGAACGGCACTATTGAAGGTTAGGTCGACACTACTAGAACCAATCTCAATGACGGATGTAGGTGTAAGCGTAAACCCGGAAACACTTGGAAGAGTTGTCGAACTAATCGTTGGTGGATTGATAGTACCATCCCACGATGAATCACCAGTTACAACGGTTCCTTGTGGAATCTGGACTGTGACAGTTCCGCCATTACTATCCGAACCGCTCTGTGTAACAGCATTTGAAAGAGTCGTCGTTTGATTGCCATCTGTGTCAGTTACCAGAGCAGGCACGGCTGTAATCTGGAATGGTATGGTTCCTTCAGCTATGGAAGTGGCGGGCACTCCCCATGCTGTGTCCTCGCGGAAGATTCCGACGCCACCGGCACCATGGTCGGTATAGTTGGCAGCGGTTTGGGTATTCCAGAAGACACGGTCTATATTGTCATCAGTGCCAACCGTTGCCGAGCCTTCTACGCCGACATTGAGCGAATCGTACGGTCCGTCTATACCGACCGGGCTTGCGCCCCAAACTTGCGTATTGAACGCAACGCCAACGATTACATCGTTTGGCAGAGTGGCATTCAAGCTACTAAGATCAAAAGTGATGTTGAATGCAAGGCCGTTATAGCAGTTGCCGTCGCCAGCTCGCCAGGCAGTGCCTCCAAGACAGGTGGGATCCGCCACTGGACGCCAAGGGATGTTAAATGTTTGAGGTTGCGTCGCGATTAGCGTACCGCGCGTGTTCAGCGGAGACCCTGGAACAGCATTATAGATGTTAAGGGTAATTAGATAGTTGAAGCCGTCAGGAGTACAGTTTGAAGGGTTAGCTGAGCAGAACGTCACGTTGTTTGGTGTTGCCGCGAGCGCCCAGTCGCTCATTGTTACAGTAACGGTTTGGAGAGCGCGGTCTGTGCCTGCCAGATGGATATAATCGCCAAACTCAGCCGTCTGATTCGCCTCGAATCCGACGCTGGCTACATTTGGCGGTAGTGTACTAGGGATCGCATTGTATACAACGTTCGGCGTGGGCGCTGCCATAGCACTCTGGCTAAATAAAAACGGCACGGTCGAGAACAGGCTACTTAAACCGATTATTGTCGCTAATGAAATATTGAAAACTTTTGTTTGTGTTTGTTTAGCCACCCTCGCTAATTTAGCCAAAGCCATCACATACCTCCCCAGGTTTGTACTTTTATTATACGCTTTATGGCCCCTTGTCGAATAAGCGGTCTGGTTAACCACAACAACTGGTAGAATTGAATCGTGCAGCATAAAGAGGTAGAAGAGTACATCCTGAGCATGCCGAACGTCCGGCTAGATTATCCTTTTGACCAAGGCGTGGCCGTCTATAAAGCCAAAGATAAGATGTTTGCTTTAATTACCGAAGGTAAGGATCCGGTTCAGCTGAGCTTAAAGTGCGACCCGCTTCTCGCCGAAACGCTGCGCGCTAAGTACGAGACGGTTTTGCCTGGCTATCATCTTAATAAAAAGCATTGGAACACCATTTTACTGACTGGACAATTGAGCTGGGAAGAGGTCAAAGACCTGATTCGCCACAGCTACGAACTAGTCAGCTAATAAGACGCTTAAGCTGTCAGCAAGGGGCGGCAAGCTATATACTCTTAAATATATGGATCCCGTTAGAGCCCACTTGACTTCCGTACTTTGGTTAACGACTGAACACGTGTGCGTGCGTCTACATATTATTAACTTTGAAGCTGTCTTGAGGTTCTAACGGGATGGACGCTGTTGCGGAGATTAGAAGCCGGCTTAATATTGAGGACGTTTTGGGCGAATACGTTCAGCTCAAGCGTACCGGCCGCAACTTCAAGGGTCTGAGCCCGTGGACTAATGAGCGGACAGCGAGCTTTATCGTCAGCCCGGAAAAACAGATTTGGCACGACTTTTCTAGCGGCAAGGGCGGCGATATTTTTAGCTTTGTCATGGAGGTCGAAGGCGTCGATTTTAAAGGCGCGCTGGAACTATTGGCTCGCAAAGCCGGTGTTGAGCTGGAAGATTATCAAACACGGCCATCCGGCGCTAGTAAACTCAAAGCTCGAACTTTAGACGTCCTGGAACTGGCCACCAGATTTTACCAAAGACAGCTGATCGTTAACAAGCCAGCGCTAGATTATTTGCTGAAAAAGCGCCAGTTCTCCAGAAATACAGTGTTGGAATGGCGGCTGGGCTTCTCCCCAAGCAATGGAACCGCCTTAACGGATTTTCTGACCAAAAAAGGCTTTACTACAGACGAAATGAAGCGTGCCGGCCTGGTCACCGTCCGGTCAGGCGGAGCGCGGGATATGTTCCGCGGCCGGATTATGATCCCGCTGGCCGACCCCTCGGGTAAGATCATTGGCTTTACGGCGCGGCTACTGGCCGACGAGCCGAACTCCCCTAAATACATCAATACGCCGGCAACCATTGTTTATGATAAAAGCCGACAAGTTTTTGGCTTGCATCTGGCTAAAGAGGCGATTCGCAAATCATCCATCGTCGTAGTAGTGGAAGGGAACATGGACGTCATTGCCAGCCATCAGGCCGGCGTTAAAAATGTCGTGGCCAGTGCCGGTACAGCTATGACCGAGCAGCACCTGCGAGCCCTCAAGCGTTTTACTGGCGATATCCGCCTAAGCTTTGATGCTGATCGCGCAGGAGTCGCCGCTACCGAGCGGATTATTCCGATGGCCCAGAATGCCGAAGTCAATCTGCGCATTATTACGATCGTTGGCGCAAAAGATCCTGATGAATTGATCCAAAAAGACCTGCCGGCCTGGCAAAAGGCTATTGATAACGCGCTGAACGCGCCCGACTGGCTAATTGATCGCTACCGCGATGAGCTAGACCTTAGTACTGCCGAGGGCAAACGAACTTTCACGGATGCTTTGCTCAATACAATTCGCCGCCTGCGTGATCCGGTAGAACGAGAGCACCACTTAAAAAGGATCGCTGAACTGACTGACACCAGCCTGGAAGCCATAAAATCCAAATTTAGCGGGGCTAGCGAACCCCAGCCGCTTTTTAAAAAGCCTAAAATTCGAGGTGAGCAAATAGATATAGTGGCTGTCGAGCACCAGCGCTTGCAGGATCATTTTTTGGCCATGCTGCTGGTTCAGCCGAAACTGCGCTGGATACTCAAAGAAACAAAACCTGAGTATTTTAGCGATGGTTCAGCTAGAGATTTGTTAGAATTTTTGAAAGATAATCCCAAATTTGTACCAGATAAGAAGACTGCCGCTGCTTTGCGCCCCATCGCTGATTATGTTAAAATTATAACGTTACAGTTTGAGGAGCTTTACGCTGATGCGCCCTTTGCCGATCTGGAAGAACAGGCCATCAACCTCAAACGGCGGCTAATTGACCGCTTCGTCAAAATTGAAAAGGAAAAAATCGCCGAGCAGATGGAAAATGCTAAGGGCGAAGATTTGCAGAAGCTTATTAAAAAAGCTGATAAACTTAATCTCTTGATCAAACAAGCAAGCTAATTTAACAGATTGGGAGGGAATAATATGCCTCAAAAAAAGAAAACTACTACCGTAGCGCCAAAGCCTAAAACGCCCAAAAAGGCCGTCGGCCCAAAGCGAACCAAAAAAACTTATGATCGCGAAATCACACAGCTAATTGAGCAAGGCAAGAAAGATGGCAAGCTTGAGCAACGTGATGTCTTTGAGTTGATTCCGGATACACCGGCTAATATTGACGTGCTAGAACGGCTTTACGCCGAAATGGCTGAGAACGAAGTCGAATTGATTGCCGCCGCCGAGCCTAGCCCCGCCGAGCTGCACGGCGAGCACGAATGGGTCGCCGGGGACGAACCCGAAGAACTAATAAAAGAAGATACATCTTACATTGATGATATCGCCGACGACAGCGTCAGGCTTTATCTGCGTGAAATCGGCAAGATTCCTTTGCTTACGCCGCCCGAAGAGTTGGCGTTGGCCAAGAAAGTTAAACGCGGCGATAAACGCGCCAAAGACGCTATGGCCGAAGCTAATATGCGCCTGGTGGTCAGCATCGCTAAGCGTTACGTTGGCCGCGGACTGGATCTTTTGGACCTGATTCAAGAGGGCAACACAGGGCTACTGCGCGCGGTCGAAAAGTTCGACCCGGACCGCGGTTTTAAGTTTAGTACATACGCCACCTGGTGGATCCGCCAAGCTATCACCAGGGCGATTGCCGACCAGGCTCGCACTATCCGTATCCCGGTGCACATGGTGGAGACTATCAATAAACTGCTGCGCACCCAACGTCGGCTGACCCAAGAGCTCAATCGCGAACCGACCAACGAAGAAATTGCCACGGCTATGGAAATGGACGTCGACAAAGTCGAGCACATCATGAAAATTAAGCAGGACATTTCCAGCTTGGACGCCTCCGTGCGTGATGACGAGGAAGATTCTGTACTTGGCGATTTTATCGAAGACGAAGACCAGAAGACTCCTAGTGAATCAGCTTCAGAACAGCTGCTCAAAGAGCAGGTGCGCCAGATTCTATCTAGCCTGACCGAGCGAGAGCAGAAGATTCTCAAACTGCGTTTCGGCCTGGAAGACGGCAAAAGCCATACGCTAGAAGAAGTCGGCCAGGAATTCTCGGTTACGAGAGAGCGCATCCGTCAAATTGAAGCCAAAGCGCTGGCTAAACTGCGAAAGAACAAAGAAACCCGCCGTTTGCATGAATATTTACAATAGTTTTTTGGCTAACACTTTAGGTACAATCTAGTTAAATGGCAGTTCCCGCGGAGAGATTAGAACCCAGAAGCGAGGTGGGCACTTATTCTATTCCGGGGCATGTTGTGGCTCTGCGAGCCCTAACTCATCATCGGCATCTGGAGCTAGTTGATGAATCGCTAGACTTACCGGAATTCGACGAACCCGGTATTGAGGAGTTTGGCGAAGTCGAACTCGGCGATCTGTTAGACGGAGTCGAAGAACCGACTGACGAGGAACTTCAAGAGCAAGACGAAGCCGAGTCGCGACCCAGCAGTAACGAATACGCGCAAATGGACACCGTCAAGTTGATGAAAAACTCCTTCGGCCGGTTTAAAGTGCCATCTCCCAGCCGGCAGATTGAACTGGCCAAGCGCATCAGGCTGGGAGACGAGGCCGCCCGAGAGGAAATGATTAACTCTAATATGCGGCTGGTTGTGAAAATTGCTGGAGGGTACTTGAGGAAGGGCCTAGACTTCGAAGATTTGATTCAAAGTGGAGCGCTTGGTCTAATTCGGGCCGTCGAAAAATTCGATCCAGGCCGCGGTTTTAGATTCTCGACTTATGCCGCTTGGTGGATCCACCAAGCGATTGACCGTTCGCTAGTCATGGAGTCGCGCACCATCCACCTTCCGGTAGATATAGTCCAACAGCGCCAAAACGTCAGAGGCTCCATACCGATGTTGACCCAGGAGTTACAGCGCTACCCAACACTCAATGAAGTAGCTGAAAATACTAACTATGAACCAGGGGTGGTTAAGGACAGTTTGGACGCTCCAATAGTCGCCACTTCGCTTAACAAGCTGGTTGGTCCCGATGAAGAAACAGAGCTAGGTGAACTAATAGCTGTCAGCTCCAACGAGGCCGAGGAAGAAACGGTCTACGCACTTGGTCGTATCTCGGCTCTCAAGGAAGGGCTGGACTGTCTAACGCCCATGGAGCGCGAAATATTGGTACTTCATTACGGACTCGGAAACAAACAGCCGCTTTCCTACGACGAAATCGCTAAACTCTTAGGACATTCACGTGACTACATCAGTGATCAGGAGAAAGAGATTCTAAAACGACTGGCACGATTGGGCGAGTTGCGGGATAAGACCAAGGATGTCGAAGCCTTTCAGACGGACTCTGGAGACCCAGTCAGGGAAGAGGCCGATAGCAAAATTGGTAATTTTGTGGATAGCAAAGGTAATAACTACAAACTCAGCCAAACGGATGAGGAAATACTTGAACATTTAGCTGCAGGCTTGAATAACAGGCAAATTGCTCAGCTGGTGGGCATGACCCTTATACAACTTAAGGGACGCGTCGGTACCGTCTATAGGCGGCTGGGAGTTAGCGGCGATAATGCCAGAAGCGACGCGGTCAAAAAAAGGGAAAGCCTAATTGAAAAATAGGTTCAAGTTTTTTAGAATCGAATCCAACTTTTCGAGCAGTTGTTCGGGCGTGCCGTCATTAACGATCGTATAGTCAGCAAAGGCAATTGGGCCGCCCTTTTCCAGGTTTTCGATTTCAGCATAGTCACGCTCGCGAATTTGCTCGGCAGAGGTGTATTTTCGGTGAGCTTCATCACGACCAAGAGCCCGCTCATAACGAAGATGCCGGGGAGCGGTCACGGCAAGTAGTAAAAGCTGGTCGCCGTACTTATTCGCCAAGTACTTATACTCGCTCCAGCTATATAAACCATCCAGAACAATTATCGGCGCTCCGCTTTTCAATAACTCGTCTGCTTTATTTGCCGCTCGTTTGGCTAAGACCTCTTTACCATCTTGCTTGCGCATATCTTCACGGACAAATTTCTCATCCTTGACGTTATTTAATCCTAGGCGCTGGACCTCTTCATAAACCATGTTACCGAAATGGACGACAGGGAACTGGCGTTCGTCCTGCAAATAGTCAGTTAATGTCCCCTTACCAGAACCGGGCATACCAGCGATAGCTATTAATTTGACTTTGGCCATGTTTATAGCTTAGCAAACTAAAGGTATAATTTGAGTAATGGCGGAGAGGAAAAAACTGGCTATCATCGACGGTAAAAGCGTCTTTTACCGAGGTTATTATGCGCTGCCCAATCTTTCTACAAAAGACGGCGTGCCGACCGGAGGAGTCTACGGTTTTGCCACTATGGCGCTGGAACTTATCAAGAAATTAAAGCCTGACTACGTGGCTGTAGCCTGGGACAAACCTAAGACCAATATCCGCAAGCGCGTCAAAATGTATCCGGAGTATAAAGCCGGGCGCAAACCGGCGCCACCGGATTTTTATACGCAGATACCAATCTTGCACGACCTTTTGAGCGCTTTTGGCTGGCCACTTTACGAGCTGGACGACTACGAAGCCGACGATATCATGGGCACATTAGCCGTCCAAGCGCGCACCAAAGATATTGAGACCGACCTTATTACCTCTGATCTGGATGCCCTGCAGTTAATTAATGGCCACGTCAAAGTCTACGCGCTGAAGCGCGGCTTTTCCGAGATCGAAGAGTTCCATCCGGCGAGTTTCGAGACTAAATATGGTATCAAAGTCGACCAGTTTTTGGACTTTAAGTCGCTGAAAGGCGACAGCTCCGATAATATCCCCGGTGTGCCGGGCGTTGGTGAAAAAACAGCCCTGGAGCTGCTGCAAAAATACGAAACTTTGGATAACATTTACAAACATTTGCCGGAAATTAAAGATACGCTGCGCAAAAAACTGGAGGTGGGTAAAGACCTGGCCTATTTGTCTAAGAAAATCGCCGCTATCTGGTGCGACGCACCGGTGAAGCTCGATCTCAAAGCCATGGACGGCAAACACGTGGACGTTAAACAACTACGTAAACTACTTGAGGATCTAGAATTTAGGAGCTTGCTGCGCAACTTGCCGGAAAATATGCGCGCGCCAGAAGATTCAACGCAGACGGTTTCATCCAACCTGAAAGTTCCTAAGCATACTGTGGTCAGCTCGGACAAAGAGCTTGAGAGCATCAGTCTACCAGATAAAGAAACAACTTTTATCCATACCCGAGCAGCTGGCCAACAGGGCGCCGAGCCAAGAGTAATAATTTTAGGCGATAGCCAGCAAGCCTATACCCTTGATTTAGCCAAACTTGATAATAATCTGGTTCAGGAATCGCTAGATAAGTTGCTGGCCGGCAAAAAAGTAGCTGGCTATGACGTTAAGAGCAGTCTTAAGGTCCTAAAAAACCTTGATATCGGCTGGCCTACAGTCGACCACGACGTACTCGTAGGCGCTTTCTTGATAAACCCGCTGCTGCGCGCCCAAAGCCTGACGGATTTAGCCAAAGCCAGCCTCGATTATGAGGGAGCTAGCTTCGAAGATTTACCGACCGAAGACCTAATCCCGCGCGGCGCTGAATTCGTGGCCGTGATTCGCGAACTTTACGCCAGCCAACTGAAAGAATTGAAAGCCATGCCCAAATTGGCTGAGTTGGCCGATAAGATTGAATGGCCGCTGACTCCGGTGCTAGCCGATATGGAAATGGCCGGTATCAAACTTGATACTGACTATCTTAAAAAGTTCGCTAAGAAGCTGGAAGGCGACATCAGCGATATTGAGCAGCAAATTTATGGCTATGCTGATCATGAGTTTAACATCGGCAGCCCCAGCCAACTGGCTGACGTTCTATTTACCAAGCTAAACCTGCCTAAGGTTGGGATCAAAAAAGGCAAAACTGGCTTTTCGACGGCTGCCTCAGAACTGGCCAAGCTGCAGGGCGCGCATCCGGTCATCGATCTCATTACGCAGTTCCGTGAGGCGACCAAACTTAAGAATACTTACGCGGACGTTCTGCCCAAACTAGTTGATAAAGATAGCAGGGTACACACCACCTTTAATCTGACGATTGCCCCAACCGGCCGCTTGTCTAGCACTGATCCGAATCTCCAAAACATCCCGGTCAAAACCGAGCTTGGCCGCAATATCCGCACTGCTTTCGTAGCCGAGCGTGGCAATCAACTAGTCAGTGCCGACTACAGCCAGTTCGAACTACGAATTGCCGCGGCTCTTTCGGGCGAAAAGGAGATGATAGATGCTTTCAACCATGACGCCGACATCCATGTCGAAACTGCTGCCCAGATTTATAACATTCCTGCTGAGAAAGTAACTAAAGCTCAACGCTCATCCGTTAAAGAGGTGAACTTTGGCATTATGTATGGCCTTGGTCCGCATGCCCTATCCCAGTCTACCGGCATGACGTTCGGCGGAGCACGCGATTTTATTAGGCGCTATTTCGAGATTCGTCCTGGTCTGAAAAAATATATCGAGAAGTTGAGGGAACAGGCCGAGAAACAAGGTTATGTTGAGACGTTGCTAGGCCGCCGCCGACCGACTCCGGACATTCATTCCTCCAATTTCGTTGTCCGCGAAGCGGCTTACCGCGCCGCCATTAACCATCCTATGCAGGGCTCGGCCGCTGACATTATGAAGTTAGCCATGGTACAAGTAGCGCCAAAGTTACCCGCAGACGCTAAATTGCTTCTGCAGATCCACGACAGTCTGCTGGTAGAAGTACCAGCTAAAGCAGCGGAGTCAGTAGGCAAAATTCTAAAAGACACCATGGAATCCGCCTATAAACTGCCCGTTAAACTCAAAGCAGACATTTCTATCGGCAAAAACTGGGGCGAGCTGTGATAGATCCCAAGGAACTGTTGCTTGCAGTTGATGCGAACAACCGACCGGTAGAACCAATTGAAAGGGGTACGGCTCATAAAAAAGGAATTTGGCACAGAAGTATAGATGTATGGGTGATTGACGGGGACACAGTACTGTGCCAGAAACGCTCCCAATTTAAAGACACATGTCCTGGGATGTGGGAGCCTTGTTTTGGCGGGCATTTGGGGCCAGGGGACACATATCTTGGATGTGCCCAAAAAGAATTGCAAGAAGAACTAGGTGTCTTGTTACCAGAAAATAAGTTCAGGCACGCCATTGCGTTCAAATATATCAATGATGATAAAGTTACTGGCGCAATTGACCGAGAATTTTTGGAAATATTTTTAGTAAATTGGTCGGGTGATACCGCACGACTGAAACTAGAAGAAGCCGAAGTGGAAAAGATAGAGTGGCGTTCTTTTGATGAACTGAGTGAGCTGATTGGCAAAGATGATCAGTGGGTGTTCGTTGGGTATGAGCTGAAACTACTCAAAAAGCTTAGAAGTCAAAACCGGGGTGAGCTTTGAGCGATATCAATGATTTGATCGATTTTGTAAAGTTTACTCATGAAATACGAAATGTTCGGCGAGCTTTGATTCTAGACGGCACAACTCAAGAGAACGATGCTGAACATAGCTACCAGTTAGCTTTCATTGCATGGTTTATCATCGATCGGGATGAACTTAAACTTGATAAATACCGTGCCGTCTGCCTCGCCATGGTGCACGATATTGTGGAAGTTTATGCAGGCGATGTCATAGCGTTCGCACCGGTCAAAACACTAGCTGATCAAAGGCAAAAAGAAGCTATCGCTGTACGGAAACTCAGGGAACAATGGCCGGCTTTCAACTCGCTTCACAAATCGGTTTATGAATATGAAAATCTGTCTTCAGAAGAGGCTAAATTTGTTTTTGCTCTCGATAAACTGGTGCCGATAATTAACAACTATCTTTATGAAGGCAAGGCTTGGAAAAAACACGGCATAACGCTTGAGAAGATGCAGAGCATCAAAGTCGGTAAGATTGATAAAAATCCTAGGGTAGATGAATACTACCAGCAACTACTGAAAATCCTTGAAAAGAATCCCCGGATTTTTGGGACCGAGTAATGAAAACCCGAACCTTCAGGCTTAACAAATTGGTGCGAGACAGGATCGTACAGACTCATTTTGATATGGGTGGGGGCGTTAAATATAAAACTGTTTCCGGCGATAAACTCACCAAGGCTCTACTTAAAAAAATTATCGAGGAGGCGACGGAGCTTCGCTACAGCGATTTATCAGTCGGCGAATTGGCCGATTTGCAGGAACTAGTTGACTCCTTAACCGAACATCTCAAACTGTCCAAGAATGATTTAAAAAAACGCCAAGCTGAAAAGCGCCGCACCAACGGCGGTTTCAAAAAAGGCCATTTTATTGACACCGTGACTCTGCCGGCTAGCAACAAATGGGCAAAATACTACGCCGCTGACCCCAAGCGCTTCCCAGAAATTAAGTAACAATACCAAGGTCAGCGTTAACGCTTACGATCTGGCCATTTTTTAGTACCGCCGTAGCGTCGCCAGTGCCGACAATGCAAGGTATTTTAAGTTCTCGAGCAACGATCGCGGCGTGAGATAAGATACCACCCTGATCGGTGATAATGGCGGCGGCCTTTTGCATAAGAGGCACGAAATCAGGCGTAGTAACGTTGCAGACTAAGATGCCTCCGTCTGGAAAATCAACACCGATCTTGTCTGCATTGACGATACAAACTGGCCCGCGGACTTTGCCCGGGCTACCAGCCTGACCGCTAACCAGCCCGCTACTTTTGTTGCGGGTTTTTAGCACTACATCTTCGTACATTCTGCCAAGCGATTGGCTGTAATCTACGAACCAAAGCCCAAACTCTTGGCTGGAAGCAGTTTCAAAATAACCAAGCAAATAGTCGCCAGCAAATTTGCCGCCGAGTTTCTGCTTAATGATTTTTTGCTTGGTATTATTCTTGACGCACAGATGGCTGGCAATTATTTCCAGCTGACTCTTGGCCTCCTTATCGTCTACAGAAAGCCTCCATTTTTTAAAATCAAAGAAAAAAACGATTGGCTGGCCATTATCAAAAAAGCCTTGAGTTAATTGGTAATGTCCGCCGCGGATAATCTCGCCCTGGATTCCGTGCTTGTTAACAATGAAAATGGTCGACCACTGCGAAATTTCTGCATGCGGTATAAATTCTGCACGGTAATTTTTGGCATCTATTTTTTGCTCAAAAAACCACTTCAAGACATTGCCCACGGTTTGCCCGCGCATGCGTAGTTTAGGCAAACTGGCCTTTTTGGGTATCAACCTTAGGGCGCATAGCTCGCTACCATGTTTTTTGATATAAGCCCTCAGTTTTTGAGTGTTATTTTGGATATCCAGCGCCTCAAACTTAACTGGCTCGTCAAAGGGCAGGCCGATGGTCTCTTTTAAGACCTTTAGGCGTTCGCGCTTCTCATTATCTTCCAGCCGAATTGTCTCCGCGTCTTTATGCTTTATATCTTCCAGCCACTCAGTCAGTGACTTTTGTGTCTCGTATAATTTTGCCTGTCGCCTATCCGTCATAAAGATATTTTAACTCAAAGTGGTAATTGGCCGGCTCTGCAAGATATATGACCGGCCATCGGCAAGAGCCCACTCCACATCAACCGGGAAGCCATAAAGGGCCTCAATCTTTATGATCTGCTGGGTAATATCTATAAGCTTTGATTCACCCAAGATGGGTTTATCTCCAGATAGACTGCTTTCAATAAATCCAAATGTGTCTTTGGCGACTACATATGTATCTGGCGTTATTTTGCCGGAAACCAGACCTTCACCTAAGCCCCGCACGGCTTCTATTACAGCCTGACTTTTGTTTTGGGTTACCGGGTGTACAGAGAACGCTACGCCGGCAACGTCGCTTGGTACCATCTCTTGGACAATCACAGCCACGGCACCGCTTTTTATGCTTTTATTCTTGGCGTAGGCTTTAGCTCTTTCAGATTCCGTTGAGCCCCAGCACTTCTTGATCGTTTCGATAAGTTCAGGCCGCTTTATATTCAAAAACGTATCGAATTGACCCGCCCAGGCGTCATTTTTACCGTCCTCAGCTACGGCGCTGGAGCGTACGGCCACTGTCTCAACACCCATTTTGTCAAACTTGTCCAAAATTTGTGCCTCGAGTCCCGAGTTCATCTTCATTTCCGAGCCGGTAGTAATTACAAAACCTTGCGGAACTCTAAAACCAGCCCTTATCAGACGTGCCAGCGATGCTGCTTTGCCACCCGCCGCCTCGATCTCCCCGGCTTTTTCGAGCGGGACCACAATAGTTCTATTCACCCGTTCATAATAAACTAAAAGGAAGAGGAATTTATTAATGACACACGAGCCGAGCCAGGTTTTGCAGGACGACGAGAACTTTTTAGTTGAGTTGATAGACTGGCAGGGTAAACCTGCCGTAAAAAAGACCGCAAAACCTACGGCGCCAGAAACTCGGGTCAAGAGGATGCAGAATGACGTACTCGGGATGCAATTTTTTACTGATCTAGCCCAAAAACAGCCCGACTTGGCCCTACATGTACCGGCAGTGTTTGATTCCGGGGCAGATTTTTATATAAGAGAATTTACAGATGATCCACCAGTAGCTAAAGAGGATATGAGTCTGGAGGAGGTCAAACCAAGACTGGATAAATTGGCAGAGCTTTTGGCCCGACTTGATCGCTTACAAGTAAAGCAAGAGGTTGGCTATAAAGGCTCGTCCAATTACGAAAATTTAGAGCTCAGCATTTCTCGCTGGGCCGACGAAAATGTGGCTGACAAACTAATTTCTGAAGCTAATTCTAAGCGCATTAAAGAAATCTCAGCAGGGTTTGGGCAATATTTGGAGCCCGGAATTGCCCACGGAGACATGAGTGCCTACAAACATGCATATTTGCGGCCGGATAATAAAATAACCCTGATTGATTATGAGAACTTTTCTTCTCGCCACGCCCGCTACTACGATATGGCATGGTGTTTTACCAGGCTTTATAGTTTTGCCAAAACTAGGGCCATCCCAAAATATTTTTTGTCGAGTTTTTTGGCCATGGCCGAACCCAGAACTCACCAATCCGAGCAGCTAATGGCAGTATTGATACAGCGGACACTCGGTCTGCAAAAGGACGCCATCAGCGATCTTGAAAACAAAGGTATAGATTTTCGCGACCAAGCCAAAGAACTCCTAGAATTAGTTTTAGAAAATAAATTGGAGCTGCTTCATGATTAAAGCCATAATTTTTGATTTTTTTGGGGTGCTTTCTACAGAAGGGTTTAAACTTTTCTGTGATACCTACTTTCCGAATGATCCGCAGAAAAGAAAGCAGGCCGTTCAGCTGGTGACCCGCCATGACGCCGGAGTTCTCACGAAGGATGAGTATGCAAAGGGACTTGCGCAACTAGCCAGCGTGGATTTATCGATCGTTACAAAGAACATGAGCAATAATGCGCCTAACGCACCGCTGCTGGCATATATAACAGAAAATCTAAAACCCAAATATAAAATTGGCATGCTTTCCAATGCGGGCGATGACTATATTAGCCAAATTCTGGATCCAACCGATTTGGTAATATTTGACGACGTGGTACTTTCCTATCGGCATGGTATGGTTAAGCCTCAAAAAGAGATATTCGAATTTGCCGCCAAGCGTTTGGGTGTTTTGCCAGCCGAGGCAGTCTTTATTGACGATAGTGCCAGCCACTGTGCCGGAGCAGCAGCCGTTGGTCTAAAAGCCATTCAGTATATGAATTTTTCGCAAATGAAGGGCGAGCTAGAGAGGCTCTTAGCGGCCGATTCTAATAACTAAACGTTTTTTAATTTGCAGCTTTTCCAAAATCAGCGGTTTTTCCATTTGCAGCGTGCCGGCCAGGGCAGAGCTGGACACGCTTAAAATTATGGCCTCGCCGTCAACTTTGATTCGGCAACTGCTTTGATACTTATGTTTAATATAATCGCTTAGAGCCGTCATCTCGTCCGGCGCCTCAAATTGCTTTTTGCCTAAGATATCTTGCAAACTATCCATAACTACAACAATAAGTATAGCTGGCGAAGGCTATAATTTTAGTATGCCGGAGTTGCCAGAGGTTGAAACGATTAGAATTGGGCTGGCTAAACTGTTGCCCGGCAAAGTAGTTAAAGATGTTTGGCACGATTGGCCCAAGAGCTTTCCAAACGCCCCGGCTGACACTGCCCGCTTCTTAGTAGGCGCCAAAATTAAGCAAGTCCGCCGTCGCGCTAAAGTGTTAATCATCGAGCTATCTAGCGAATATAGCCTGGTAATCCACCTGAAAATGACTGGCCAGCTGGTATTCATAGGTAAAGAACGGTTTGGCGCCGGGCATCCGACGGGCGATCTGGTTGGCGAGTTGCCAGCCAAAGCCACTCGTGTAGTCTTAGATTTTACAGATGGCAGCAAGCTATTTTTTAACGACCAGCGAAAATTCGGCTGGATGCGTCTGCTGCCTAGCGTCGAAGTTCCTGAGATCGATTTTTTCAAAACAGTTGGCCCGGAACCTCTGGAAGACGACTTCACGGTGAATTTATTCGTAGATCGCCTGAAAAAGCGGCCCGGGAGCAATATTAAGGCGGTTCTGCTCGACCAAACGGTTATAGCCGGTATCGGCAACATTTATGCCGATGAATCGCTGTGGGCAGCCAAAATTCATCCAGCAACACTGGTGAACAGCGTATCTAGATCTAAGTTGGTGCTGCTGCACGATGCACTAATCAAAATACTGAAGTTGAGTATAGCCAAAGGTGGCAGTACGGATAGAAATTATGTGGATGCCAAGGGTAAAAAGGGCAGTTATCTCACCTTTGCTCAGGTCTTTAGACGCGAAGGTCAGCCATGTCCCCGCTGCGGTACTACTATCGAGAAGACGAGGGTAGCGGGCAGGGGAACGCACATCTGCCCCAGATGCCAAAAAGAGGGCAAAAAGGCATGATCATCACCCTAGCCGGCAATAATTCGTTCGCTTTGCAGCAGCGGCTCAACCAAATATTGAATGATTTCAAAAAAAAGTTTGGTGAATTATCTTTAGAGCGGATTGAGGGGGAAGAAACGACAGCGGAAGGACTAATTGATAGCCTAAAAAGCCTGCCGTTTTTAGCCAGCCGCAAGCTAGTTATAGTCCGCGACCTGTCACTGAACAAGGCCGCAGCAGAGAATATTGAACAAATTATTAGTTCAGTTGGAGATGAGTGCGATCTTATAATATATGAACCCAATATTGACCGCCGAAGCGTCTATTCTAAGGTGTTAAAGTCCAAAACGGAACTAGAGGAATTCACTAGTGTTGACGCCCGGAATTTAGGCAATTGGCTAGTAGGCGAGGCAAAAAAGCAAGACGCAATGCTGAGCTTAGCGGACGCTAACTATCTAGTCGAGCGCATTGGCGAAGACCAACAACTACTCGCCAGCGAACTTACTAAGCTAGTGACATATGACCCGGCAATTTCCAGGGAAAATATAGACTTGCTAACCGAGAAAGCGCCGCAGAGCCGAGTTTTCGACCTGCTGGATGCAGCTTTCAAAGGGCAAACTAAGAGAGCACTAGAACTTTACGAGGAGCAAAGAGCCCAAAAGATTGAGCCCCAAGCAATCTTAGCGATGATAACCTGGCAGCTAAACCTGATGGCGCTGGCCAGCCTCGGGAGAGATAAGTCGTCTGAGCAGATCGCTAAAGCTACCGGCGGCAGCGCATTTCCTATTGAAAAAGCGAAGCATTTAGCCGCTAAGGCAGGGCCAGCAAACGTAGTGAAACTGATCGAAGAGGCTTATAGGATCGATCTAGGCTCGAAAAGCAAGCCGATCGATCCAGACGAAGCCCTAAAAACCTTTATAACTACGCTTTAGAGGATTATTTCTTTGATTTAGCCGGCGTTTTTTTGGCGGCCGGTTTCTTCGCAGCCGGTTTTTTGACAGGGGCAGATTTCTTGGCAGCTACTTTAGTAGGCTTAGCGCCGGCGGCCTTTGCCTGAACGGCCATGCGAGCCTTGATCCGGGCCGCTTTATTGGTATGGATCACAGCCTTTTTAACAGAGGTATCAATGGCGCTAATGGCTTGCCGCTGAGCTTCATTAATTTCGGCAGCTTTACCTCCAGCAACGGCTTTAGAAAAAGCTTTCAAAGCTTCGCGCATAGTGCGCTTTGTTTGGGCGTTACGAGCTCTAGCCTTAGCGGCTATCTTCACTCGTTTACGAGCAGATTTAATAATTGGCATCAGGTCACTAATATACAGATTAGCTACACCTTTGTAAAGGGTAGGGCTTCGCAGCACACTATTGCTTATGCTTATCTGTTGTGTTAATCTGCCAACAGAAGTAAGCAAAATAAAAAAATATAATCTAAGATTATGGACGCGGCAGCCAAACAACAGATAGCAGAACGCATCCGCCAAGCCAATAACATATTGGTGACCGTCAGTACCAACCCAACGGTCGACCAACTGGCGGCTTGTATTGGTTTGACCCTGCTTTTGAACCGCATGGAAAAACACGCCACAGCGGTATTTTCAGGACACGTACCATCGACTTTGGAATTTTTGCAACCCGAAAAAACCATCGAGACCAATACTGACAGCCTGCGAGATTTTATTATCAGCCTGGATAAAGAAAAGGCCGACAAGTTACGTTACAAAGTCGAAGATCAGTTCGTCAGGATCTTTATAACACCTTACAAAACATCCTTAAGCCAAAGCGATCTGGTCTTTGGCCAAGGCGATTTTAACGTGGAAGTTGTTATGGCGCTTGGTATCAAGAAGCAAACGGAAATTGACGCTGCCATCACGGCTCACGGAAAGATTTTGCATGATGCCACGGTTATTTCTCTGAACGCGGGGCAGGGCGCGGCGCCTCAGCTCGGCCAAATCAACTGGCAAGACCCGGCAGCCAGCAGCCTGTGCGAGATGTTGGTGAGTATCAGCGAATCCTTTGGGACGGGGCTGATTGATAACCAAACAGCTACGGCTTTCTTGACCGGTATAGTGGCTGAAACCGCCCGTTTCTCGAACCCCAAAACTAGCCCCAAGGTGATGACCATGAGCGCCCAGCTAATGGCCGCCGGCGCGAACCAACAGCTAATCGTTAGTAAACTGGAGCCCCCCGTCGCTAGCGTGACGGTTAAGCCTAAAGCAGGGTCTAAAATGGCTGCGTCAGCAGCCATACCAGATAATGGAACCCTAAACGTAGCCCACGAACAGCCGCCAGCTGCCTCTAAGCCGCAACCTAAAGTTCAGGCAACGCCAATCGCGCCATCTAAGCAACCAGCCACCCCTCCGGTGGTAGCCAACGGCGAGATATTGATTGATGAGCAGGGAAATCTAATTGTGCCTTCGCCCGGCAGCGTCGCCAAGCCCGCCGGAACAGAGGTAAGCCCACATACGTTCTTGAACCCGGATGAGCAATCTAGCACTGATGGCGTGCCTTTCACGGCCAACGCCAAGCCGGAATGGGATGATCCTTTTAACGGTGTCTCAGTTGATCCGTTAAGCTCAGGCGGTTCGCCAACGGCTCCTGGCCAGGCCAAAAAAACCGAAGAGACGTCTAACCAAGGTAAAACCGTGGCTCCGCCAAGCGTTGATAAAGCCCGCTCAGCAGTAGAAAGCGCCCTAGCAGCTGCACCATTCGATCCCGCTGTTTCGCCGCCAACAGGGGCGCCCAACAGTCCGTCTGTGGATGTTGCTGCCACCGCGCCGCCGTTCCCGCCGCCTCTAACACCTACGCAGGGCGTAGTTATTCCTTCAAATCCCAGTATCACCAATACTGCTTAGCCTATACTTTGATTAATGGACGGATATTTGCTGGTTGATAAACCGGCCGGGATTTCTAGTTTTAGAGTCGTGTCTATTGTCCGCAAGCTGTTGACAGAACAGGTAGGGCATAAGGTTAAAGTTGGCCACACCGGCACGCTTGACCCTATGGCGACCGGACTTTTGATCTTAGTTATTGGTGGCTATACCAAGCGGTCTAGCGAGTTTAGCAAGCTGGATAAGACCTACCAGGCCGAGCTGACACTAGGGGCGATCAGCTCCACGGGTGATCGCGAGGGAGAGTTAGGCAGAAAAAGTGAACATAGGCCATCGGGCGCAGAAGTAAAAACGGTTTTGAATAAATTTTTAGGCCAAATCTGGCAGACGCCGCCAGCTTTCAGTGCCATCAAGGTCGGTGGCCAGCGGGCTTACAAGCTCGCTCGAGCTGGCAAACAGGTTGTTATTAAACCTAGGCAGGTGACAATTTATAAGATTAAGGATGTTGACTATAAATACCCTAAAGTAAGCTTCTCCACCTCTGTAAGCAGCGGTACTTATATCCGCTCACTGGCCGAAGATATTGGCGCAGAACTTGGGACCGGCGCCTATCTTTCGGATCTCCGGCGGGTATCGGTAGGTGACTTTCATATCTTCGGTGCTCAGACGCTGGCTGAACTTGAGACCGCTAGGGCTCCCAAAATAAATCAAGCATTGCCAAATCACCCCTGATTTGCTAGAATCTTTGTAACAATGATAACGAGTGAGAAGAAGGCGGAGGTCTCTAAAGATTTGCGCCAGCACGATAAAGACAGTGGTTCGCCTGCAGTGCAGGCTGGTATTATGACAGCCCGGATTGCCGAGCTGACTGACCATATGAAGGCTCACAAACATGACTTTGCCGCTCGCCGTGCGCTGTTATCTTTGGTCGGCAAGCGCAAACGCTTGCTTAAGTACGTTGCTGAGAAAAACGGCGACGAATACCTAAGCTTGATCAAAAAGCTTGGCATTAGACGCTAGTTCGTGCCCAGACTATCAATCGCTACAACAAGGGCAGCGATAAAGCTTGTGCACATTAAGAAATAAGACCTGTTTTAAGGGCAGAGTTACAGATATATAGCCGGGTTAGCACAAGGGCGTATATATTTGCACCCTGGCCTTAAAAACAGCGAGGAAGGACCATTTAGAAATGGCAGAAACGATTAATCCCTTTGGGAAGAAAATTATTAAAGTAAGCACCGACTTTTGCGGCCGGGAGCTTAGCTTAGAAGTTGGCCGGGTCGGCTTTAGGACTAGTGCGTCAGTTATAGCTCGATATGGGGACACGGTAGTACTTGGTACTGCTATGGTTAGCCCGGAAGCGGTTACTGGCATGGACTATTTTCCGCTGAGCATTGATTACGAAGAGAAGTTCTACGCCGCCGGTAAGATTAGCGGCAGCCGCTTTATCAAGCGCGAAGGCCGGCCCAGCGACGAAGCTATCCTGATTGGCCGCTTAATTGACCGTCCAATCCGACCGTTATGGCCTAAAGGTTACCGCCACGAAGTCCAGGGCGTGGCTACTGTTCTAAGTTTGGATCCAGATTTTCGCCCAGACTCCATTGCCATGATCGCTATGAGTGCCGCCTTTATGCTAACCGGCGTGCCATTTGAGGGCCCTGTAGCTGGCGTACGCGTTGGCGTGGTAGATGGCAAGCCCAAGGCTTTTGCCAGCGCCGAGCAGTTAGAAAATGGCGAGCTCGACCTAGTCGTGGCCGGAACTAAGGACGCCATAATGATGGTTGAAGCCGGTGCCCGCGAAGTTTCCGAGGAGCTTATTGCCGAGGCTTTGGCCTACGGGCACAAAGCTATCCAACCGGCGATTGCTCTGCAAAACGAACTAGTAGAAAAAATTGGTGTAACAACTCAGGAATACAAATTGTCGCTGCCTGCCGAAGATGTCCAAAAGGCCGTTACTGATTGGACCGAGGGCAAAATGGGCAAGGCTCTGCGCGCGCCTTACCCAGAACGCAATGATCTAGTGTCGGACCTGCGCCACAAGATGCATGAGCACTTCAGACAGAGCCTTGGCGACGAGGTTTTTGAACTAGTCAAGCCAGTCTATGATGAGGCCTTTGATATGGCCGTACACAAAGATGTTCGCGATGGTATTTTGAACGAAAATGTTCGCCCCGACGGCCGTAAATTGACCGAGATCCGTCCATTGTCTTCCGAGGTCGGCTTACTGCCTAGGGCGCACGGCTCCAGCCTGTTCACGCGCGGCGTAACTCAAGCCTTGAACGTCGTGACTCTGGCGCCGCTAAGCTACGCGCAGATGGTTGACACCATGGAACGCCAAGGCGACCGCCGCTTTTTGCATCACTATAACGCGCCAGGTTACACTGTTGGCGAAGTTCGCCGCTTAGGTTCGCCTGGACGCCGCGAAATCGGCCATGGCTACTTGGCTGAGCGGGCTCTTAGCGCCGTTCTACCTGCCGAAGTCGACTTTCCGTACACTATGCGCTCAGTCACCGAAATCATGAGCCAGAACGGCAGTACTAGCATGGCAGCCACTTGCAGCAGCTGCATGGCGCTAATGGATGCTGGTGTGCCTTTGAAGGCACCAGTCAGCGGCATCGCTATGGGACTGATGACCGATGGCAAGAAATCCGTCATATTGACCGATATTGCCGACGCCGAAGACTTTGCTGGCGATATGGATTTCAAGGTTGCCGGAACCGCCAAAGGCATTACGGCCCTGCAGATGGATATGAAAGTCCACGGTCTGCCGGTAGAAACACTGAAAGAGGCTTTGGACCAAGGTAAAACTGGCCGAGCTGCAATTCTGGACCACATGTTAGAGGTTATCGATAAGCCAAGGAGCGAGATGAGCCCGTACGCGCCACGCGTCGAAGCCATTACTATCAACCCCGAGAAAATTCGCGAGGTCATTGGTAAGGGCGGGGAGACAATCAATAAGATCATCGCCGAAACCGGCGCCGAGATTGACATTAAAGACGACGGTACAGTTATGATTGCCAGCCCGGATCAAAAGAGCATTGAGGCGGCTATCCAGTACATTCGCAGCCTGACGGCTGAGCCGGAAGTCGGCAAAATCTACAAGGATGTACCAGTCGTAAATGTCATGGATTTTGGCGCCTTTGTCCAAATTATGCCAGGCAAAGATGGCTTGGTGCACGTATCCGAAATCAGGGAAGAGCGGGTCGAAAAACCCAGCGATGTCTTAAAAGAAGGCGACAAAGTCACCGTTAAATTAGTAGCGATTGACGATCGCGGCCGACTGCAGCTAAGCATGAAAGCCGCGGCCCGAGAACTTAACAATAATAAATAGATGAGATATAACCTGTACACCAATTACACCGCTCGAGAAAATGCTCGCTACCTCCTTGGTCTAGGCTTAGGCGTGATAATTGGTAGCGGCTTTGAAATGTACTGGACTATTTTTGGGCTGGGATTGGTCGCAATTAGCATAGTCATAATCAGAAGGGGTGAAAGGAAAAAGAGTGGCGCGAAGGGTTAGAAGGCGCAACCAGGGCGAACTACTGGTCCATAAATGGTGGGTCAACTTAATCCTAATGGTTGCGTTGCTTGGAGTTACCTATTTGTTCATTTTTATGGCCATGTCATCAAATAATGTTTTGGAGTATTTCCTAGCGGTTTGTTCCGCTGGATGGGCCATCAACCGAGCCATAGCTGCCCGAAGCGCCGCCGCCGACCGATAAGAATATGAGTAAACAAACCGAACTCGACAAGATAAAAGAGGATATTTTGAAGGATAAAATTTGTCCGGACCTAGCCAAAGGCGCCACGCAGCTAGTTTTTGGCGATGGCAACCCCGGCGCCGAACTAGTGTTTATTGGCGAGGCGCCAGGCAAGAATGAAGATATCCAAGGCCTGCCGTTTGTCGGTGCCGCCGGTAAGTTTTTAAACGAGATGCTAGAGGGAATCGGTATGGAGCGCAGCGATGTTTACATTACCAACATTGTTAAATACCGTCCGCCAGATAACCGCGACCCGTTGCCTGACGAAAAAGCCGCCTTTTTGCCCTATCTGCGCGCCCAGCTGGCGGTGATTAAGCCGAAGCTAGTTATTACGCTCGGACGGCACAGTATGGATAGCCTGCTGCCCGGGCTTCGGATCAGCGACTGCCACGGACAAGCCAAGCGCCTAAACGGACAAGTTTACTTGCCTTTGTTCCATCCGGCGGCTGCGCTTTATAACGGTGCGATGCGCCAGACATTAATTGACGATTTTAATAAGATTCCGCGAATTTTAGCGGCAATTTAATTCAAACGAAGCTCATCAAACAACTCTAAACCAAGAAAGGAAAAGAAAATATGAGTCCAAAAAATACTAACCAACCTAAACAACCACAGAAGCCTAGGCCTAAGAACAATGTAGTGACAGCCACCGGCCGCAACGTCAGCCGCGGCGCGGCTTTGCGCGCCCAAAAACGCTCGGTATCCGACGCCAACCGAATTGCTAATCAGTACCGTGACGCTTCAGGCACGGCCGTTGAAAAGCCGCGCCGAGCCAACCTTATCGACGATTCACCTAGCCTGCGCATCATAGGCCTGGGCGGCTTTAGCGAGGGCGGCGCCAAGAATATGATGGTCATTGAATACAAAAATGACGCCATCGTCATTGACTGCGGCAACGACCTTGGTGTAGACCTGCCGGGCATCAACTACGGCATTTCTGACACCACGTATCTTGATCAAATTAAAGGCAAACTCAAAGCCTTTGTCATAA